>NZ_JBHUSE010000001.1:106099-682222 GCF_042674585.1 Arthrobacter sp. NPDC057013 | reverse complement strand
GCGTGGCGACGAAGTCGACACGAAAGGGCCTGCCCCAATCTCTAGTGGTCGAAGAAGACCAGGCTGGAGTTGATGAGCTCTGCGATGACCTCTGCGTCGTAGGCCCGGCGCAGCGATTCCCGGAAGGATTCCTTGGACAGGGACCGCGCCAGCGTGGCGAGCACTTCGAGGTGGTCAGAGAAGGAACTCGCGGGCGTAGCGATGAGCAGGACCACCGTGGCAGGACCGTCGGAGGCGCCGAAGTCCAGCGCCTTGCCGTACTTGGTGATGCCGACGGCGATCGAGGTTTCGGAGACGAACTCGCTGCGGGCGTGCGGCAGGCCCACTCCCCCGGGCAGGCCGGTGGCCAGCTGGTGCTCACGGGCGTTGACGTGCGCCAGGAAGCCCTCGAGGTCGGAGACACGGCCGGCGTCGAACAGCTTCCGGGCCAGCTGGCTGGCCGCGTCCACCTTGTCCTCGGCCTCCATTTCGAGGATCACCATGTCAGGTGTGGTGAGTTCCGCGTCGTAACGGTCCAGTGGTTCCGCCAAGTGGTGTCCCTTCAGTGGGGCCGGGGCCCTGTCCGGCGGCAGGTCGCGAGCTCAGCGCAGCGGGACGATATCCTCCGCACCCAGCCGGGCAGCATCCGCTGACTCGTCATCGGGCTGCTGCTGACTCAGCCGTTCGGCCTCCACCCGCGCAAGGTAATGCTTGATTTCGCTTTCCCGCTGCGCATCGCTCCAGCCAAGAATTTCTCCCATAAGCTTAGCGACTACCGGGACGGCAGACACACCGCGGTCCCACGCCTCAATGGAAATCCGGGTACGCCTGGTCAGGACGTCGTGCACGTGCCGGGCGCCTTCGTGGGTTGCCGCGTAGACCGCCTCGGCCTGCAGGTAGTCGTCAGCGCCGGGCAGCGGTTCGGCCAGCTCGGGCCGGTCCTGAATGATGGCCAGCACCTCCGAGGCCATGGAACCGTAGCGGTTCAGCAGGTGCTCCACGCGCGCCACGTGCACCCCGGACTCCTCGGCGGTCCGGTTGCGGCGGTTCCAGGCGGCCTTGAACCCGCTGGCCCCCAGGAGCGGGATGGTCTCGGTGCAGCTCGGCGGCACGCGCTCGTCCATGCTGCGGACAGCCTCGTCCACGGCGTCCTTGGCCATGACACGGTAGGTGGTCCACTTACCGCCGGCCACCACCACCAGGCCGGGCACCGGATGCGCTACAACATGCTCGCGGGAGAGCTTGGCGGTGGAGTCGCTTTCCCCCGCCAGCAGCGGCCGCAGCCCGGCATAGACACCCTCCACGTCCTCCCTGGTGAGCGGCCGTTTCAGGACCTTGTTGACGTGTTCCAGGAGGTAGTCGATGTCCTTGCTGGACGCCGCAGGGTGGGCCTTGTCCAGGTGCCAGTCGGTGTCCGTTGTGCCGATGATCCAGTGCCGCCCCCACGGGATGACGAACAGCACGGACTTCTCTGTCCGCAGGATCAGTCCGACCGTTGACTGGAAGCGGTCCCGCGGCACCACCAGGTGGATGCCCTTGGACGCGCGCACCTTCAGCTGGCCGCGCTCGGTGACCATGGCCTGGGTTTCGTCGGTCCATACCCCGGTGGCGTTAATGACCTGCTTGGCCCTGATGTTGAAGGTGGAGTTATCCTCGCGGTTGACCACCTTGGCGCCCACCACGCGCTCGCCCTCGCGCAGGAAGTCGACGACGGCGGTCTGGTTGACCGCGTGTGCGCCGTAGTACGCGGCGGTGCGGACCAGGTTGGCCACATACTTGGCGTCGTCCACCTGGCCGTCGTAATAGCGGATGGATCCGACGAAGGCGTCGTCCTTAAGGCTCGGGGCGGCGCGCAGGGTGCCCCGGCGCGAGAGGTGCTTGTGGAACGGCACGCCGCGCTTGTGGCCGCCGGAGATGGACATCACGTCGTACAGTGCGATGCCCGCGCCGATATACGGCCGCTCGACGAAGTGCTTGGTCAGCGGGTACAGGAACGGCACCGGCCGGGCCAGGTGCGGCGCCAGCTCGGACAGCAGCAGCCCCCGTTCCTGGAGTGCCTCCTTCACGAGTGCGAAGTCGAGCATTTCCAGGTAACGGAGGCCGCCGTGGATGAGCTTGGAGGACCGCGAGGATGTCCCGGCGGCCCAGTCGCTGGCTTCCACGATGCCGACGTCCAGGCCTCGGGTCACGGCGTCGAGGGCCACCCCGGTGCCGACGATGCCGCCGCCGACGATGAGGATGTCCAGTTCCTTGCCCGGCTCCGCCGAAGCCTTCAGCGCGGCGAGTGCAGCCTCCCGCGCCTCAGGCCCCAGAGCGCCTTTGGTCGCCGCCGGACGTTCATCGAAACCGGTCATGACAGGCCTCCATCCTCATGGAACGTTGTAGTTCACCAGAGTACTTCGTACGTCAGCCGATGGGCAGGGCGCGGACAGTGTTGCCTGTTGCCGCAGGTCAGTTTCCTTGGTAGGGGGAAACCACGACGTCGACCCGCTGGAACTCCTTGAGGTCCGAGTAGCCGGTGGTGGCCATGGAACGGCGGAGCGCGCCGATGAGGTTCGAGGTTCCGTTGGTGTGGTGGCCCGGCCCGAAGAGCACCTCTTCCAGCGGACCGACAGTTCCGATGTTGACCCTGTCGCCGCGCGGCAGTTCCAGGTGGTGGGCTTCCTGGCCCCAGTGCCAGCCCTTTCCGGGGGCTTCCTCTGCCCGGGCGAGGGCGGTGCCGAGCATGACGGCGTCAGCGCCCATGGCGATGGCCTTGACGATGTCACCTGAGGTGCCCATGCCGCCGTCGGCGATCACGTGGACGTAGCGTCCGCCGGACTCGTCCATGTAGTCGCGGCGGGCGGCGGCGACGTCGGAGATGGCGGAGGCCATGGGCGAGTGGATGCCCAGGGCACGGCGTGTGGTGGTGGTGGCACCGCCGCCGAATCCCACCAGAACGCCGGCCGCACCGGTGCGCATGAGGTGCAGGGCGGGCGTGTAGCCGGCGGCACCGCCCACGATGACGGGAACGTCGAGTTCATAGATGAACTGCTTGAGGTTCAGCGGTTCGTGGTCCTTCGAGACGTGCTCGGCCGAAACCGTGGTTCCGCGGATCACAAAGATGTCGACGCCGGCAGCCACCACGGTCTTGTAGTGTTCCTGGGTGCGCTGCGGGGTCAGGGACCCGGCCACGGTGATGCCGGCGGCACGGATTTCGGCCAGCCGGGACGTGATCAGTTCGGGCTGGATCGGGGCCTGGTAGAGCTCCTGCATCCGCCGCGTGACGGCAGGGCTGTTGGTTTCATCGGCGAGCGAGCCGATCTCGTCCAGCACGGGCTGCGGGTCCTCGTACCGGGTCCACAGGCCCTCGAGGTCGAGGACGCCCAGTCCGCCGAGCTTGCCGAGCGTGATGGCCGTCGCCGGGGACATGGCCGAGTCCATGGGTGCCGCGATGACCGGCATGTCGAACTTGTAGGCATCGATCTGCCACGAGACGGAGACGTCCTTGGGGTCACGGGTGCGACGGTTGGGGACGATCGCAATGTCGTCCAGGGAGTAGGCACGACGCCCACGCTTGCCACGGCCAATCTCAATCTCGTAAGTCACTGCTCTAGGTTATCCCAGCGGAACGCCTGTCCGAGGACCGGGACACCGGGAGGCGTGCCCGGCCAAGCCCGGGTCCTGACCGCCGTGGCGGAGGTCAGATCCCGCCGGCCTCTGGGCCCACGCCAGCAGGGTTCCCTGGCTGGGAAGCCGATTCGGCGAGGGCCCCGGCCTGAGCTTGCGAAGGCAGGGAGCCGGATTGGACTTGCGAGGCTAGGGGGCTGGTGGGGACACTGAGCTGGGATTCGAACATCCGGAAGTACCGCCCGCGGAGGGCCACGAGTTCCCGGTGCGTGCCCTGCTCCACGATCCGGCCGTCCTCCAGCATGTACACGATGTCCGCCTTTTCGATGGTGGCGAGCCGGTGGCTGATGGCGATGATGGTGCTGCCGCGCTCGGCGAAGAGCCGCGTGAAGATGCGGTGCTCCGCCAGCGCATCGATGGCGGAGGTGGGCTCGTCCATGACCATGAAGGAGGCGTTCCGGTAGAAGTTACGCGCCATGGCCAGCCGCTGCCACTGCCCGCCGCTCAGCCCGCTCCCCTTCCGGCCGCGCGGATCCTCCATCCAGTTGCTGACGTGGTTGTCCAGGCCGTTGGGCAGCTTGTTGATGAACTCCAGGGCCTCTGCGTCCGCGGCGGCCATGGCGATCCGCCCATCGTCGCGGGGTGAGTCGACGTCGCCGAAGAGGATGTTTTCCGCCGCGGTGGCGAACTCGTACTTGAGAAACTCCTGGCTCAGCACCGCCAGATGGCGGTGCCAGGAGGTGACGTCGACGGCGGCGAGGTCCACGCCGTCGAGCAACACCTGGCCGGAGTCCGGACGGTAAAGCCCGGCCAGGATGCGGATCAGCGTGGACTTCCCGGCGCCGTTCTCCCCCACGATGGCTATGTGCTGCCCCTCACTGATGGTCATGCTGATCCCACGGATCACTTCGATGTCACTGCCCGTATAGGTGAAGCGGATGTCCCGCAGCTCAACCGTCCTGGGCGCCTCCAGCAGCGGCGGTGCATGGCTGGAATGCACGGGCAGCGCCATGAACAGCTCGTAGTCCTTGAGGTTGGCCAGGTCCTCGTCGATCGAGCTAAGTGAGGACACCAGGCTGTTCGCCGTGGACAGCGCCCGGCTGACGATCTGCTGGACGTAGAGGAACTGCCCCACGGGCTGGGCCCTGGCAATGATCTGGCCCACCACCCAGATGAGCGAGACAACCTCCGCCGCGTATTGCAGGGCATCCGCGGCCAGCTGCCTGGGCATGTACCGCTTCTGGAAGTCCAGCCTGCGCTTCTCGTCGGCGTCGCGGAGCCGGGAGCGAAGGTCCATTAGGTACCGGACGATCCCGTACAGGCGCATCTCGGCGATGTGCTGCGGGCGGAGCAGGTTGGTCTCGATCATGCGCCGCTGCCGGCGTGAATCCACCTGTGTGTTCCAGTGCGCGATCTGCTCGCGGGACAGCTTGAACTGCAGGTACACGCTGGGAACGATCGCGACCAGCACGATCACGGCGATCCACCAGCTCACCAGCAGCAGCGCGCCGATGGCCAGAATCACCGATACGAGCTGTGTGAAGATGGCCGCGATCCGGTCCAGGACCCTGGCATAGGAGTCGGAGAACCGCTTGGCGCGGTCGTAAAGATCTACGGTTTCCTTGTCGTCGTACCGCCAGAAGTCCAGCGCAAGGAACCGCTCGTACATCAGGTCGCCCACGATGGCGCCGACCCGGAAGCTCATGACCTGCTGGATGTAGCGGTCCAGGCTGCCGAAGGCACCCCAGAACAGGCCCAGCGCGGCGGTAATGATGACGTAGACGATGGCCTGCTGCCCGGCTGCAGCATCCCCGCTGTAGGCAGCCGCCAACGCGGTGGTGGTCAGGCCGGCGAAGTACGTGGTCACCAGCGGCAGTACCGCGGAGATCAGCGAGCCGGCCACTTTCATGAGCACGGCACCCGGCGAGGCGCGGAAACTGACGCGCAGCACCTGGGCCACGGCACGGGCATAGGGTTTCAGTGCCAGCCGCCGCTGGGGCTCCCTGTTCGGGTTCAGTTCGGCGGGATGGCGTGGTTGGGACATGGCAACAGCCTAGCCCCGCAGACGACGACGGGCCGCCGGGAGTGATCCCGGCGGCCCGTCGGCGGGATGGGCCCACGCCCGCCGGGTTCCCTGGCCGTGGAGCCGCTCCGGCGAGGGCCCCGGCCCGAGCTTGCGAGGGCAGGGAGCCGGAGCGGACGTGCGAGGTTAGGGACTAGCGTGAACCGTAGTTCGGCGCCTCGACCGTCATCTGGATGTCGTGCGGGTGCGATTCCTTCAGGCCGGCCGGGGTGATCCGGACGAACTTGCCGCGGGCCTTCAGCTCGGGGATGGTCGGGGAACCCACGTAGAACATGGTCTGGCGGAGGCCGCCCACCAGCTGGTAAGCCACCGAGGCCAGCGGGCCGCGGTAGGCCACGCGGCCTTCGATGCCCTCGGGGATGAGCTTGTCATCGCCGGAGACGTCGGCCTGGAAGTAGCGGTCCTTCGAGTACGACGTGTTCTTGCCGCGTGACTGCATGGCGCCGAGGGAGCCCATGCCGCGGTAGCTCTTGAACTGCTTGCCGTTGACGAAGATCAGTTCACCCGGGGACTCGTCACAGCCGGCCAGCAGGGAGCCGAGCATCACGGTGTCGGCGCCGGCAACCAGCGCCTTGCCGATGTCGCCCGAGTACTGCAGGCCGCCGTCGGCGATCAGCGGTACCCCGGCCGGAATGGCGGCCTTGGCCGATTCGTAGATGGCGGTGATCTGCGGAACGCCCACACCGGCCACCACGCGGGTGGTGCAGATGGAGCCCGGGCCGACGCCCACCTTGATGCCGTCGGCACCGGCGTCGATCAGCGCCTGGGCGCCCTCGCGGGTGGCAGCCTGGCCGCCGATGATGTCCACGTGCGCGGCAACCGGATCGGACTTGAGGCGGCGGATCATGTCCAGCACACCCTGCGAGTGGCCGTTGGCGGTGTCAACGAAGAGGGCGTCAACGCCGGCGTCCACCAGCTTCATGGCGCGCTCCCAGCCGTCACCGAAGAAACCGATGGCGGCACCGACGCGCAGCCGGCCCTCGTCGTCCTTGGTGGCCAGCGGGTACTGCTCGGCCTTGGTGAAGTCCTTGGTGGTGATGAGGCCCTTCAGGCGGCCCTGGTCATCCACCAGCGGAAGCTTCTCGATCTTGTTCGTGGCCAGCTTGTGTGAGGCCTCGTCGCGGCTGATGCCAACGTGGCCGGTGACCAGCGGCATCTTGGTCATGACGTCGCTGACCAGGCGGATCGGGAAGTCGGATTCCGGCACGAAACGGGTATCGCGGTTGGTGACGATGCCGAGGAGCCGGTTGCCGTCGTCGACCACGGGGAGGCCGGAGACGCGGTAACGGGCGCACAGCTCGTCGAGTTCCTGCAGCGTGGCCTCGGGGCCAATGGTGAGCGGGTTGGTGATCATGCCCGACTCGCTGCGCTTGACGCGGTCCACCTGGTCGGCCTGGTCGTCGATCGCGAGGTTGCGGTGGACCACGCCGAGGCCGCCCTGGCGTGCCATGGCGATGGCCATGCGGGATTCGGTGACGGTGTCCATGGCCGCGGACAGCAGCGGCGTCTGGACGGTGATCCGCTTGGAGATCCGGGACGACGTGTCGGCCTCGGAGGGGATCACGTCGGTGTGGCCGGGGAGCAGCAGGACGTCGTCGTACGTCAGGCCGATGAAGCCGAAGGGGTCGTGCTCGGGCTGGGTCATGAGTGCGCCTCTTACCTTGGTTTACAGGTTCACGGGTAGGGGTTGCAGCCGATGACCAGCCCGTCATTACGGGACTGGCCTGTGCAGGGTTGGCTCGGGGCCAGGAGGTGGTTCTGGAGGAATTGAATTAATACTAGAACCTTGGCGGCGATCCCCATATTCCGCCCGGGCATTGTGAGCAAGGGCACCCCCTACCTCCACCCCGTGGACGCGAGGAGCCTCTTCTCGAACATCGGAATCATGGACTGCACGTAGGTCTTGGTGAGGTGGTTGTCGTCCTTGTAGACGTAGACGTTGCCCACCACGGCCGGGCAGATGCCGTCCGCGCAAATGAAGTCGCTCATGTCCATCAGGTGCAGCCCGTCCACCTTGCCCCGGTACGCATCCAGCGGGGACCTGGCGGCAAGGGATTCTCCCACCGGCGGGTTGCACTCGGCCGCGCCGGTGCCGTACTTCTGGACGCATTCGGGCATGTTGATGGCGAAGCGGGGGTTGTCCCTGACTCCCACCACGTCGATCCCGGCGTCGGTGAACGGCTTGATGCCCTCAAGGTAGCCGGGCACCTCGGTTTCGAACGGGGCTTCCTTGTGCGTCAGGGACGCCACGGTGAACACCGCGTCCGGCTTGTGCTCCATGACGTATGCCGCGCTGGCCTTGTTGAAGGCGTTGCAGTCGGCGTCCCGTTCCGTGGATTCGGCGCCAAACCGGCAGTTCCCCTTCAGGAGGGTGACCACCTCCCAGCCGTGCCCCCTGGCGATGGGCCCGAGCGCGGCCATGTACTGCTGCGCGTGCGAGTCACCGAGCACCACGATCCGCTTGGTGACCTTGTCCGGCTTGCTGTTCTGCAGGCAGCCGTTGAGGAGCGGGTCGCTGGGGACGTTGTCGTCGGTGCACAGGCCGTCGATGTCCGCCCACTCGTTTTTCATGGCGGCAGGGGCCGGAATCACGGTGGCTTCCGGCGTCGGCTTGCCGGCGTTTTCCGGCGCGAGCGCGGCAGCACCCGGAGTCAGCTCCCGCGGCTGCGCCGCTGCTGCCGCTTCCTCGGCGTTCAGCCTGGTCTGCCACAGCGCAACCGGCCCGGCCAGCAGGGCACCACAGGCAACAATCACGACGGCGGTGCGCCAGGCCCGCAGCTGCGGCCAGTGCCATTCGCGCAGGGGCTTCTCGACGAAGCGGGTGGTCAGCACGGC
The DNA here is from genome assembly GCF_042674585.1 of Arthrobacter sp. NPDC057013. Lineage (NCBI taxonomy): Bacteria > Bacillati > Actinomycetota > Actinomycetes > Micrococcales > Micrococcaceae > Arthrobacter > Arthrobacter sp. NPDC057013. Next base: position 673,716 of record NZ_JBHUSE010000001.1, on the reverse strand, counting down.
CAGGACCACTGAACCTGCCACAACGGCGAGGCCCTGGACCAGGTTGGGCTTTTCGATGCCGGTGGCCGCAAGGGACAGCACCAGGACGGGCCAGTGCCAGAGGTACAGGGCATACGAGTTGTCCCCCAGGCCCACGAGGGGCTTGGAGCACAGGATCCGGTCCACGCCGAACCGGCTGCCGCTTTGCCCGGCGACGATGATGGCAGCCGCGGCCAGCGTGGGCCACAGTGCGATGAAGCCCGGGAAGGACCTGTCCACAGTGAGGATCAGGCCGCAGGAAATCATGGCGGCAAGCCCGGCCCAGCCCAGCACAACGCGGAACGCCCTGCCCGGCTTCAGGTAGGGCAGCGCCAGGGCCAGCAGTGATCCCAGCGCGAACTCCCACAGCCGGGTCCGCGTGTCGAAGTAGGCGTACGCCTGGTTGCCGCCCGTCTGGTCGATCGAGAACACCAGGGAGGCGATGAAGATGCCACCGAAGGCAACCATCAGGACTGTCCGGTAGCTGACGTCCCGGCGGCGCCGCAGCAGCCGCCACACCAGAGCGGAGCCGGCGAAGATGAGGGGCCAGAGAAGGAAGACCTGGCCCTGAATGGAGAGCGACCAGAAGTGCTGGAGCGGGCTGGCTCCGGAGTGGTCCTGCGCGTAGTAGTCCACTGCGGTGTTGGCCAGCAGCCAGTTCTGCCCGTAGAGGAGGGATGCCCAGGCCTCGTTGAGGACGTCGGGCCAGCGGCTCTGCGGCAGGACCAGCCAGGTTCCGGCCAGCACACCGAGAATCACGACGACGGCGGCCGGGATCAGCCGCTTGAAGAGGTGCAGCCAGTGGCTCACGAGGCGCAGCGGCGTACCCTTCTCCACCTTGCGGACGAAGGACAGCGTCAGCAGGAACGCAGAGATGAGCAGGAAGATGTCCACGCCACCGGAAACCCTGCCAAGCCACACGTGGTAGGTAACCACCATGAGCACTGCCAGGGCGCGAAGGCCCTGGACCTCGGGGCGGTAGCCCGGCTTGGCCTTCAGCCGGGCAGCCCTCGGCTCATGGTTTTCTTTTCCTGCCGGCTCCTCGCGCGGCATGCTTTTCAGCGGGTCCGTCGATCTCGCTTCTGGCACTGATAACCCCTCAAACGGCAGCACAAAGCACCTATGTTACCGATTCGTGACATTCGGGACGAATCGGACGCGCCGGCTGTGACCGGCGCCTCAGCAGGGCGGGTTCCGGTTTCCTGGGCACTATAGAGTCGGTGCCAGGGGAATTTGGGTGCGTGGATTGGAGTGTCAGGTGATCGTCCAAATGCGGATTTGCGTACCAGCAGAACTGACCACCCTCGTGGCGGACCTGTGCCAGCAGCAGGCCGGCACGGCCGAGGTTGCACTGCACGCAGGTGCCTCGATCCTTCCCAAAGGCGACGTGGTCCTGGCGCACGTTGCCCGGGAAGCGGTGGAGGAGTTGCTGGAGAAGCTCCGCGCCCTAGACGTTGAGAGCGTGGGTTCGATTGCCTTGACAGCCCCGGACCTGGTTCTTTCCGACAGGGCAGACAAGGCCGAGGAGTCCGCCCCCGGAGAAGGCGCCGACGCGGTCATCTGGGACAAGGTGTCGCGGCAGACCGGTGAGGAGTCCCGGATTAGCTGGACCCTCCTGTCGTTCCTTGTGCTGGCCACCCTGCTCGCAGCGATCGGCATCGTCACGGACTCCACCATCGCCATCGTCGGTGCCATGGCCGTGGGGCCCGAGTTCGGACCGCTCGCTGCACTGGCGGTTGCCGTGGTGCGCCGAAACTGGAGGCTCGGCGGCCGCGCGGCGGTTGCCCTGGGTGTGGGCTTCCCCGCAGCGATGCTGATCACAGCGCTGATCACCTGGCTGGCACTGCCGCTGGGCCTCTTTCCGCGGGACGTGCTGGACCGTGCCTCGGCGGCCGAGTTCATCTACCACCCGGGACCGTTTTCGCTGATCGTGGCCGTCCTCGCCGGTGCCGCCGGGATGCTTTCGGTCATCAGCGGGCGCTCGGCCGCCCTGATCGGCGTCTTTATTTCAGTGACCACCGTGCCCGCGGCCGGCTTCGTGGCCGTGGCACTGGTCCTTGGCGAATTCAGCAAGGCGGCCGGGTCAGCCCTGCAGCTGCTGGTAAACCTTGGCGGCATCGTGGCCGCCGCCGTCGCGGTCCTGTACTTCTACCGGCTGGTCACCAAACGGCTTCCCGACGGCGACGCGCTCCGGCTGCGGCGGCAGGCCCTTCGCGCCCGGCACTAGCGCAAGACCGCAAATGCCAGGCGCCAGGCGCCAGGGAAACAGGTGCCAGGAAAACGCAAAGGAGGCCCGGCCAGCAGCAGCTGGACGGGCCTCCCTGTGACACCGCGGGAGCGGGCTGCAGCCTAGTGGCTGTGGCCTGCGTGCTCGTCTTCCTCGGCGGGCTTTTCAGCCACGAGGGTTTCGGTGGTGAGCACCAGCGCGGCGATGGAAGCCGCGTTGCGCAGGGCTGCACGGGTGACCTTGACGGGGTCGATGACGCCCGCGGCGATCAGGTCCTCGTACTCGCCGGACTTGGCGTTGAAGCCGTGGTTGTTGTCCTGCTCGGCAACCCGGGCGGTCACAACGTAGCCGTCATGGCCGGCGTTCTGGGCGATCCAGCGCAGCGGCTGGACCAGTGCACGGCGGACGATGCCGACGGCTGCAGCCGCGTCACCTTCGAGTGCCGTGACGGCCGGGTCCTCGTCGAGTGCCTTCAGCGCGTGGATCAGGGCGGAACCGCCACCGGCCACGATGCCTTCTTCGAGGGCGGCGCGGGTGGAGGACACTGCATCCTCGATGCGGTGCTTCTTTTCCTTCAGCTCAACCTCGGTGGCTGCGCCGACCTTGATCACGCCGATGCCGCCGGCCAGCTTGGCCAGGCGTTCCTGCAGCTTTTCCCGGTCCCAATCGGAATCGGTGCGGGTCAGCTCTGCACGCAGCTGGGCAACACGTGCCGATACGTCCTCGGCCGAACCTGCGCCGTCGACGATGGTGGTGTTGTCCTTGGTCACCGTGATGCGGCGGGCGGTACCCAGCACCTCGAGGCCCACGGAGTCCAGGCTCAGGCCCAGTTCCGGGGACACAACCTGGGCGCCGGTCAGCGTCGCGATGTCCTGCAGCATGGCCTTGCGGCGGTCGCCGAAGCCCGGAGCCTTGACGGCAACCACGTTCAGGGTGCCGCGGATGCGGTTGACGATCAGCGTGGACAGCGCCTCGCCGTCGACGTCCTCGGCGATGATGAACAGCGGCTTGGAGCTCTGCAGCGCCTTCTCCAGCAGCGGCAGGAATTCCTGCACCGAGGAGATCTTGCCCTGGTTGATCAGGATGAGGGCGTCCTCGAGGACAGCTTCCTGGCGCTCGGTGTCGGTGATGAAGTACGGGGACAGGTAGCCCTTGTCGAACTGCATGCCTTCGGTCAGAGTCAGCTCGGTCTGCGTGGTGGAGGATTCCTCGATGGTGATCACACCATCCTTGCCGACCTTGCCGAATGCCTCGGCGAGCAGTTCGCCCACCTCGTCGCTCTGGGCGGAAATGGCGGCAACGTTGGCCACTTGGGTGCCCTCGACCGGACGGGCGTTCTCCAGCAGGCGGGCTGCGATGGCCTCGACGGAGACCTCGATGCCGCGCTTGATCTGGCCAGGGGCGGCGCCGGCGGCAACGTTGCGCAGGCCTTCCTTGACCAGTGCCTGGGCGAGCACGGTTGCGGTGGTGGTGCCGTCACCGGCGACGTCGTTCGTCTTGGTGGCGACTTCCTTGGCCAGCTGGGCGCCAAGGTTCTCGTACGGGTCGTCCAGCTCGACTTCACGGGCGATGGTCACGCCGTCGTTGGTGATGGTGGGTGCGCCCCACTTCTTGTCCAGCACGACGTTGCGGCCGCGGGGACCAAGTGTCACCTTGACCGTGTTGGCGAGCTTGTCGATGCCGGCTTCAAGCGACCGGCGGGCAGCGTCGTTAAACGCAAGCTGCTTTGCCATGGTTTGTCCTTTCAAGACAGAACCCCGTGCAGCCGCCCGGTCGGAATGAAATCAGACGCGGGCAGCGGCACGGGGATCCAAAGAGTTACTTGACGACGATCGCCAGAACGTCGCGGGCGGAGAGCACGAGGTACTCCGTGCCGCCGGTCTTGACTTCGGTTCCGCCGTACTTGGAGTAGATGACAACGTCGCCAACGGCTACGTCGACCGGTACGCGGTTGCCGTCTTCGAAGCGGCCGGGGCCTACTGCAACAACTTCGCCTTCCTGCGGCTTCTCCTGCGCGGAGTCCGGGATGACCAGGCCGGAAGCCGTGGTCTGCTCGGCTTCGAGCGGGCGGACAACAATGCGATCCTCAAGAGGCTTAATAGAGACCGACACTCGGACCTCTCCTTTTCGTCAAAATTCATGGACAGTAAAAACTGTTGCGCCTTGGCGGCAGACCGTCGTCGCGGTGCCGGCAGCAGCCAGGCTGGCAGCTCTTCGTGTGTTAGCACCCTCCTAGGGAGAGTGCTAATGATGACTCTATGTAAGGGGTTAGCACTCGGTCAAGGTGAGTGCCAGAATTTCATCTGCCGTAACCCGCGCGGGCCTCTCGTTCAGCGCCCGGCAAGGTCGTCAAACCCCAGGTCCTCGTCGCCGTCGGCGTCCCCGTCTCCCGCTTTTCGCTGGTCGCGGACAAGCACGACTGCCGCCGCCGCGGCGATCACGGCCGACACGATAAGCACCACAATGCCGCCAATACGGGCGCCCAGGTACAGGTCGCGGATCTGCCGGGCTTCCTCGGTGGGGTCGCTGATGTTCTTGCCGCCCACCGAATAGACAGTGGCGTTGAAGGAGTCCAGCAGGAAGATGATCACCAGCAGGACAAGACAGACGAGGGCGATAACGGCGCCGGCGATCAGCACGGGGCGTGCATACCGGACCAGGCGGCTATGCTGCACCGGGCCGGGGTTGGAGCTTTCGGGCTGACCGGGGGTTGGCGTTTCGCTGGATTCCATTCAGACCACCCTATCGGGAAGAGGCTGGGCCGGCGGCTCCACTAGGCTTGATCCCATGTCTGACGCACCGCAGGACCAGATCGCCCCGCTCCTCACAGAAGAAGGATGGGAGCTGCTGGCCTCGCTCGGACCCTACCGGGAGGACGACTCCTTCACGCTCAGCTCAAGCCTGCGCAAGGCCGGCCACTCCCCCGAACTCGTGTCCGCCGTGCTGACGCAGTCACGGCTGCGGACCAGGGCCGAGGCCAAGTTCGGCGAGTTTGCCCGGCAGATGCTCTTCACCCAGGCCGGACTGGAGCAAGCCACCCGGCTCAACGTTGCCGCCCGGCACGCCCAGCGCTTTGCCCAGGCGGGCGTCCGCCACGTTGCGGACCTCGGCTGCGGGCTCGGCGCGGATGCCATGGCCCTGGCGTCACTGGACATCGCCGTGACCGCCGTGGAGGTCGACGAGACCACCGCCGCCTGCGCCACGATCAACCTCATCCCTTTTCCGCACGCCACGGTGGTCCATTCGGACGCGACGTCGGTGGCGCTGGAGGACGGTGCCGGCGTCTGGCTGGACCCCGCCCGGCGCACCACCACCACCTCGGGCACCAAGCGGATCTGGGACCCCGAGGCGTTCTCTCCCCCGCTGTCCTTCGTGGAGTCGCTGGCCGCCGCGGGGCGCGCCGTCGGCGTGAAGATGGGCCCGGGCATGCCGCACGATTCGGTGCCTGCCGGCTGTGAGGCGCAGTGGGTCTCGGTGGGCGGCGACGTCACCGAGGTCACGCTGTGGTTCAACGCCGTGGCCAGGCCCGGGATCCGCCGGGCCGCCCTGGTCATCGGCGCGGAGGGCGCGGCGGAACTCACCAGCGGTGAGGAGTTCGACGGCGGCCCGGTTGCCCCTGTGGGCCCGGTGGAAGGTTTCCTCTACGAGCCGGACGGCGCCGTCATCCGTGCGGGTCTGGTGGCGGACCTCGCCCTGGACCTGGGCGGCCACCTCGTGGACGAGCACATCGCCTACATCTGCGCCCCGGAGCTGCTGGACACTCCGTTTGCCCGGGCCTACCGGGTCCTGGAGGTCATGCCGTTCAACGTCAAGGCGCTCAAAACCTGGGTCCGGGAGAACGGCGTCGGCGTTCTGGACATCAAGAAGCGCGGCACGTCCGTCACCCCGGAGGAGCTGCGCAAGCAGCTGCTGCCCGGGGGGAAGGCGGCAGGCAAGGCAGCGGGCAAGAAGACAGCCACCCTGGTCCTCACCCGGATCGGGGAAGAAAGAGTGGCTGTCTCCGTGGAGCCCGTGTAGCTGCAGGGGCCATACTGCTGCCTACTGGGCGCGCACGAACGCCTCGGCGTCCCGGACCTGCTGGTCGGTGGGACGGATGCCCGTGTACAGCACGAACTGCTCCAGCGCCTGGATGGTGGCCACTTCGGCGCCGGTGATGACCTGCTTGCCGGCCTCCCGGGCAGCCTTGATGAGAGGCGTTTCAGCGGGCAGGGCCACGACGTCGAACACCACTGTGGCGGCTTCAATCGTTTCGGCGGGGAAGGACAAGGCGTCGGCTTCCGGTCCCCCGGCCATTCCCACGGGCGTGACGTTGATGACCATGTCCGCGGTGGCCTCCGGGCCGGTGCCGAGCTCCGCGCGCCAGCCGAAGCCGTAGAGGTCGGCGAGCGCCCGGCCGGAAGCTTCGTTGCGGGCGATGATGGTCACGTCCTTGAACCCGGCGTCGCGCAGGGCTGCGGCCGTGGCCTTGGCCATTCCGCCGGCGCCCTTGAGCAGCACCGATGACTCCACCCGCACGGCATTGCGCTGCAGCAGCTGCTCGATGGCCGTGTAGTCCGTGTTGTAGGCGGTCAGGCGGCCGCCGTCATTGACGATGGTGTTGACGGAGTCGATGGCCTTGGCCGACGGGTCCATGGCATCCACCAGGGCGATCACATCCTCCTTGTAGGGCATGGAAACAGCGCAGCCCCGGATCCCCAGGCCGCGGACGCCCGCGATCGCCTGGGCTAAATCAGTGGGTGCGAAGGCCTTGTAGATCCAGTTCAGGCCCAGCTGGTCGTACAGGTGGTTGTGGAAGCGGGTCCCGTTGTTGCTCGGCCGGGCCGAGAGGGAGATGCACAGGGTCATGTCTTTATTCAGAATCGGCACCCCTCCATTAAACGGCGGCACCGCCTTTATTACCGGCTGCCGTCACCTGCAGCCGGTACCGGAGCGGTAGGGTCCGACGGCGGCCGGCAGCTTTCCGGGGGCGGTGGCCTTCCCCGCCAGGACAGCCAGCAGCGCCTTGTATGCTCCGGGCGTCCGTCCGTAGAGGGCGATCTTGGTCGGTGCGACGGACTGCGCCAGGGGCCACGGTGCGTCCAGGGCCACCGCAATATCGCCCTTCGCGGGGCCTGCACCGTAGCCGATCAGGCTGACCAGCGGACCCGTCGTCCCCAGCGTGATCCCCGCGTCCTTGGCTGCGGCGGCAAAGCGGGCCCGGTCCACCGGTGAACCCCCTGCCACCCGCACGTGGCCTGCTACGGAAGCGCCCTTGCACCTGCCGGCCACCACGGTGATGGCCCGGGCCGAGATTTTCGCAGACATGGCCTCGCCGCTTCCCGGCGCCGCCGGAGGCTTCGGCCGGGCCGTCCGTCCGCGCCAGATCATCATGGTGACCACGCGGCGGGCCGCGTCCTCCAGGCGCGACAGCGGGAGCTTTCCCTCTGTGACAGCACGGACGACGGCGGCATGGGCGGCGGCTGCGTCCGCCGGCATCAGCAGCAGGTCCGCCCCGGCTGCCAGCGCGGCCGGTGCTGCTGACCCGCCGGGGTAGCGGCCGGCCACCGCGCCCATGTTCAGCCCGTCCGTGACGGCCACGCCCTTGAAACCCAGGCCGCGGAGCGCCTTGTAGGTTGCCTTCGAGAGGGACGCGGGGACGCCCGGCTCGAGAGCCCTCGCCGCAATGTGACCGGTCATGATCATGGGCGCGCCTGCCTTGACCGCGGACTGGAACGGCTTCCAGTCCCGCGCCCTCAGCTGAGCGAGGGTGGCGTTCTGGACCGGGAGACCCTTGTGGGAATCGGTGGTCACGGAACCGTGCCCGGGGAAGTGCTTGACGGTGGGCAGCACCCCGCCGGCGAGCATGCCTTTGGCGAAGCCGGCACTGAGCGATGCCGCGGCCCGGGGCTCAGCGGACATGGACCGCGCGCCGATGGTTGGATCGGCGGGGCCCATCGTGACGTCGGCCGCGGGCGCGAAGTCCACGGTGAAGCCCAGCGGCGCGAGTTCCGCCGCCAGCCCGGTGCCGGCCTCCGCGGCCAGGGGCACGCTGCCGGCGGCGCCGTAGCTCATCGGGGTGGGCCAGCGGGTCAGCGGGGCGCCGACCCGGCTGACTGCGCCGCCTTCCTGATCGACGCCGATCAGGCCGGGCCAGGTGCGGCCCCCGGCGCGGGACGCCTGGTCCAGCCGGCGCGTCAGGCCGGCCAGCGCCTGGACGTCCACCAGGCCGGTGGCGGTGCCGGGCACGTTGTCGGCCATGATCATGGAGCCGGCAAGGTGCAGGCGTTCCACCATGGCAGCCTGGGCTTCGTGGTCGAGGCCGGTGTAGAAGGGCAGGAGCACCTGCCCGGCCTTCTCCTCCAGAGTCATTTTCGCCACTGCCGCGGCCGCAGCCTCGGCGTCCCGCTGCTGCGGGCCCCAGCCCAGCGCCGCGGTTTCCTTCGCGGGCTTTGCCGTGGACGGGGCGGGGCTGTGCGCATCGGTCTGGGGTGCGCCTGGCTGCGGGGTAGCGGTCTGTGCCGTCTGCGGTGAGCTGGAAGCGGAAGGCGCGGGCGCCGTCGTCGTGCTTTGTCCCGGCCCGGGTGACGGCGGCGCCGTGCACGACGCAAGAGCGAACAGCGCCGCGAGCGCTGCCGCAGTCCGCGGACATGCAATGCCGGAATGTTGTCTGGGGATTTGGGGGCGGCTGGTTGTGTGAAGACTCTCACGCGCCCTGTGTAGCCAAGCCATCAACTCGATGCTACCCCTGCACTAGACTTGGATGACCGTTCCCCTGCCAGCCGTTCGCCAGGAACGGACGGCGACCGGACCCCACGTCAGCACACAGCGAGGAACACATGAAGATTGATTTCGCTTCATCCAGGCAATCAACTCTTGGTGTGGAATGGGAACTTGCGCTGGTGGATGCGCAGACCGGTGAACTTTCGTCGGTGGCCAACGAGGTCCTGCGTGGGGTCGTGGCCCGGCATCCCGAACTGAACGAGGATGACGAGCACCCGCACATCAAGCAGGAGCTGCTGCTCAATACCGTGGAGCTGGTCACCGGCATCTGCGAGACCGCCGCGGAAGCGAAGGAAGACCTCGCCCGCTCCCTGGCCGCCGTCCGTGAAGTCACGGACCCGATGGGCGTCGAAGTCTTCTGCGCCGGGAGCCACCCGTTCAGCCCGCCCCAGCTGCAGCCGGTCACGGACAAGGAACGCTACGCCAAGCTGATCGACCGCACGCAGTGGTGGGGCCGCCAGATGGTGATCTACGGGGTGCACGTCCACGTCGGCCTGGACCGCCGGGACAAGGTGCTCCCCGTGCTTGACGGCCTGGTCAACTACTTCCCGCATTTCCAGGCCCTGTCCGCATCAAGCCCGTTCTGGGGCGGCGAGGACACCGGCTACGCCTCGCAGCGGGCCCTCATGTTCCAGCAGCTGCCGACGGCGGGACTGCCGTTCCAGTTCGCCAGCTGGGAGGAATACGAGTCCTACGTCCAGGACATGTTCACCACCGGCGTGATCGACACCATCTCGGAGATCCGCTGGGACATCCGCCCGGTGCCGGCACTCGGCACCATCGAGATGCGCATCTGCGACGGCCTGGCCACGCTTGAGGAAGTGGGCGCCGTGGCTGCCCTGACGCAGTGCCTGGTCCACGAATTCTCCACCATCCTCGACGCCGGCGGCAGCATTCCCACCATGCCGCCGTGGCACGTCCAGGAGAACAAGTGGCGGGCCGCACGCTACGGCATGGACGCCATCATCATCCTCGACGCCGAGGGCAACGAGCGGCTGGTCACCGACCACCTGCTCGAGACGCTCAACCGGCTCGAACCCATCGCCGCGAAGCTGGGCTGCCTGGATGAGCTGGCCGACGTCGAGAAGATCATCAGCCGTGGCGCCGGCTACCAGCGCCAGCGCCGGGTGGCCGCCGAAAGCGGCGGGAACCTGCAGGCCGTGGTCCTCGACCTCGTGAAGCAGATGCGGAACGGCCCGACGGCGTAGGGCCCGCCTTGCCCCGGCCTCCGCGGTCTCGGGGCAGCCGGCCCGTCTGGTGTTAGGCTCCCGCGCTGGCGTGGGCCGTGTCTGTTGCCGGCGCGGAAACAGTGGTGACCGGCATGGAGGAGTCCGGCGCGAAGCTGATGCCGCTGGGTTCGATGCCCGCCATGACCAGCTGCGCGCCGAGGGCTGCCACCATCGCGCCGTTGTCCGTGCACAGGTCCAGCGGCGGAACGTGGAGCGTGATGCCCGCGGCAGAGCAGCGCTGTTCGGTCAGTTGCCGCAGCCGCGAATTTGCTGCCACTCCCCCGCCCAGCAGCACGTCGGTGATGCCACGCTCCCGGCAGGCCAGCACCGCCTTGGACGTGATGACATCCACCACGGCTTCCTGGAACGCTGCGGCGATGTCCGCCACCGGCACGGGATCGCCCGCGGCTTCGAACTGTTCGACGCACCGGGCCACCGCGGTCTTCAGGCCGCTGAAGGACCAGTCGTAGCGGTGCCGGCCCGGCTCCTCCGCGGTGCCCATGTACTTGGGCTGCGTCAGTCCGCGCGGGAACCGGATGGCCTTGGCGTTGCCCTCGCGCGCCAGCCGGTCAATGGCCGGGCCGCCAGGGTATCCCAGGCCCAGGATCCTCGCGACCTTGTCGTACGCCTCGCCGGCGGCGTCGTCGATGGTGGAGCCGAGCAGCTCGACGTCGTCGGTGATGCTGCGGATGCGCAGGATCTCGGTGTGGCCGCCGGACACCAGCAGGGCGCCGACGTTTTCGGGCAGTACCGGTTTTTCAGCGGCACCGGCCTCCGTTCCCGTTCCGGCGCGGGAGTTCAGGAGGCCGACCCCCACGTGGGCCACCAGGTGGTTGATGGCATAGAGGGGCTTGCCGGTGGCGACGGCGAGCGCCTTGGCGGCGCATACACCCACCATCAGGGCGCCGGCCAGGCCCGGACCGGACGTCACCGCGATGGCGTCGATCTCATCCAGCGTCACGTCCGCCTCGGCCAGTGCTGCCTGCAGGGCAGGGACGAAGGCATCCAAGTGGGCGCGGGAGGCGATTTCCGGGATGACGCCGCCAAACCGGACGTGTTCCTCCATGGACGAGGACACCGTGTTGGTCAGGAGGTCGGTCCCGCGGACGATGCCCACGCCCGTTTCGTCGCACGAGGACTCAATGCCGAGGACTAGCGGCTGCGAGCGGTTCATTTCTGGTCTGCCTCCGTCGGAGCGGTTTCGCCGGCGCGGCCGGCTTCGTCAGTCTGCGCGGGCTGGGGTCCGGCGTCGTGCACGATGTCCCGGTGCACTATGTCCTGGTGAACGGACAGCACGTCCTCCAGCTGAAGCCGCATGATCAGGGCGTCCACGCCGTCGCGGTAGTACTTCTTCCGGACGTGGATTTGCTCGAAGCCGAAGCGGAGGTACAGCTGCTGGGCGCGCGGATTGTCGGCGCGGACCTCGAGCAGGATGTCGGCTGCGCCGCGGCGCCGCCCCTCGGCGATCAGGTCCGTGAGGAGCGCCGTGCCGATGCCCTTGCCCTCATACTCGGGGACGACGGCGATGGTCTGGACGTCCGCGATCGGCTCCACGCACATCAGCCCCGCGTAGCCGACGACGCCGTCCGGGCCCTCGGCCACGAGATACCGGCGCGTCTCCGGCTGCACCAGTTCGTCCCAGAACATCTGCAGCGGCCAGGCGTCCACCGGGAACAGCCGGACCTCCAGTTTGTGGACGGCCGGAATGTCGTCAGGGAGCATGTCGCGGATGGTCACGCCCGAGTCCAGCCGGCGGGGCAGGACAGGTGCGGTGCCGGGGGCCTGGCTGGCGGAAGCTCCGGATGATTCGGGCAGCAGGTTCACAGGGCACGCTTCCGGGGGCCGGGGACCTGGGCGTCCGATTCACGGAGGTACAGCGGCGTGGAGTCCAGGAGCTCCTCGCCCGATTCCAGCCTCGCCAGCGCGAACTGGCCCAGGTACAGTGCGTCCGGCTGTTCGGTGCTGAAGTCCGGATCCGCACGCACGTCGTCGGGGTACAGCCCTGCGCCCGCGCCGTAAGCAGGCAGGTCAGGAAGGTCAGCGGCGAAGCCCACGTGCGGCCCGTCCGTGAGCTTTGGCAGCTGGCCCGCGGCCAGGGTGTAGCGCGCCCAGTAGACCTCTTTGCGCCGGGCGTCCGTAGCCACCAGGAACTCGGCCGGCGCGTCGGTGGCCTCGGCCACCTCGAGGGCCACGGCGTCGAGGCTCATCATGCCGTGCAGCGGGGTGTTCCAGACAAAGGCCAGGGTGCGCGCCGTCGCAATGCCGGACCGGAGCCCGGTGAAGGGACCGGGGCCAACGCCCACCACGATCGCGTCAATGTCGGCTCCGGTCACGCCGGCGTCCGCGAGCAGCCGCTCGATCCCGGGGGCGAGGACCTCGGCGTGGCTCCTTGTGTCCTCGGTGGAGAAGTTGCCCACCACACCCTCCAGGGCGTCGTCGGACACCAGCGCGGCGCTGGCCACGGCTGAGGTGTCGATGGCAAGAATGAGCATCAGGAGATTCCTTCCGGGGCCAGAACAGGCTGTTCGGCCCAGCGCGGCCCGAAGCCGCGGATGATGATGGTGCGGGGCTCGTCGTCGTCCTCCGACTCGAAATCCAGGGCACCGTTCCCGGTCCGGTAGGCCGCGGCGGCGCCGCCCAACTGGCGGTGCAGTTCCACCTCGAGCCGGCTCTCGGTCAGGTGCTCCACGCGGTCCCGGCCCCACTCCACGACAGTCACGGCAGAGTCCAGCGTGTTCTCCAGGTCGATGTCGTCGATTTCCGACGCCGATCCCAGCCGGTACGCGTCCACGTGCACCAGGTCAGGCCCGCCAGGACGCCGCCCGTCGGGGAGGTTCGGGTGGATGCGCACCAGCACGAAGGTCGGGGAAATGATGCCCTCGCGGACGCCCAGGCCTTCGCCCAGGCCTTGCGTAAAGGTCGTCTTGCCGGCGCCCAGTTCTCCCGTCAGCACCAGGAGATCCCCCGCCCGGAGCACCTCCGCCAGGGCTGCGCCGAGCGCATGGGTCTGGTCCGCCGTCGTGACCGTCAGGGTCTGGACCCACAGCGGAGCATTGCCGGTTTCCGGAACGTTGCCGGTTTCCGGAACGCCGCCGGTTTCCGGAACACTCATGGCGCCGGCGTTTCGGCGGCGGCCGTTTCGTTGATGTAGGCACGAGGCACACGGGGGCTGATGCGGGTGACGATCTCGTAGTTGTTGGTGCCGGCGGCGCGGGCCCAGTCATCGGCCGTGGGGCCGCCGTCGGCACCATCGCCGAAGAGGACCGCCTCTGCCCCGAGGACGCTGTGGCCGCCCCGGCTCACGTCGAGGGGGCCGAGGTCGATCACCATCTGGTCCATCGCGATCCGCCCCACCACGGGGTAAGTGACGCCCTCCACGCGGACGGGTCCGCCGGTGGCGACGCGGGGCACGCCATCCGCGTAGCCGAGCGGGATGAGCCCCAGCGTGCTCTCGCCGGAGGTGCGGTAGTTGAAGCCGTACGAGACTCCCTGGCCGGAGTGCACGTCCTTGCAGTGGGACACGACAGTGCGCAGGGTCATCGCGGGGCGGAGGCCCAGCTCCGCAGAGGTCTGTCCCTCGAAGGGCGAGAGGCCGTAGATCCCCAGCCCCGCGCGGACCAGGTCGAAGTGCGTGTCCGGCCGGGACAGCGTGGCCGGGGTGTTCGCCAGGTGCCGGACTTCGGGATCCACACCGGCGTCTTCGGCGATGGCGAGGACCTCGCGGAATGCGGCGAGCTGGTCATCCGTTTCCGGGCGCTCGGGTTCGTCGGCCACGGCAAGGTGGGAGAAGATGCCCACCACGCGCAGCAGGCCCTGGTCCTGGTATTCCACGGCTTCACCCACCAGGCGGTCCCACACCTCGACGGTGGCGCCGTTGCGGCCCAGCCCCGTGTCGACTTTGAGGTGGACGCGGGCGGGCCGTTCCTGTTCCCGGGCGGCGGCCACGATCTGTTCCAGCTCCCAGCCGGAGCACCCGATGTCGATCCCGGCAGCCACCGCCGCCCCGAAGTTGCTTTCCGGGGTGTGCAGCCAGGCGAGCAGCGGGGCTTCGATGCCGGCCGCGCGCAGTGCCAGCGCCTCGGAGATGTGTGCCACGCCCAGCCAGCTGGCGCCTGCCTCGAGGGCCGCGCGGGCTACGGGCACCGCGCCGTGGCCATAGGCGTCAGCCTTGACCACTGCCATGACCTTGGCCGGCTCGGCGGCCGCGGCGAGCCGCCGGACGTTGTGCCGGATGGCCTCGAGATCGATGACGGCGGAGCGCTCATGGGCCATCCGGTCGTATGCGTGGAACGTCCCGGCCGGGCCCGATACTGCCGGGCGGTCACCTGTTGCTGCTGGATAAATCACTCTACTGATTCTAGTGCTGGCGCTTCGGGCCAAATAATTGCCCGGAAAACGGCGTGCCGGGGACGCGGAAAGTTCCCGGCGACGCGCATGCGGGCGGAGGACAAGGGATGCTCCACAGGAAACGTGGTCGGCCCGAGGACACGCCAAGCACCGCAGGACGCACAATCGGCCGCAGGACGCGTGAATGCGCGCGTCCCCAAACCGGCTGCGCGTCCAGGGGCCGTTTCGGTGTCCCCAGACCCTGCTCAGGCGTCCGAGAGGTGCGCGATGGTGGCGGCAGCGCGCCGCGGGGCTTCCTGCGGAACGTCCCTGACGATGTCGGCGAGGAAGGAATAGCGGCGGAGCCACTGGCTGCCGCGGCGTTCGGGCCGGGCATTGGCGCGTTTCCACCAGTCGGCGATGTCACCCCATCCGGGCGCTGCGAGGGAACCGCCCACCTCCTGGACGGCCAGCGCGGCGCAGAGGTTGGCGAAACGCAGCCGGTCGCTGAGCGGCCACCCCGCCAGGCTCCCGACGATGAACGCGGCCCCGAAGCAGTCCCCGGCGCCGGTCGGATCGTAGGCGGCCACCGGCAGCGACGGCACCCACTCCTCCTCGCCGGATTCGGAGTCCACGGCTACGGCCCCTTGCGCCCCCAGGGTCACCACCGCCACCGGCACCCGATCCGCCAGCGAATACAGCGCCGCCCAGGGATCGTCTTTGCCGGTGAAGGCCATGGCCTCGCGCTGGTTGGGCATAAAGGCGTGGAAATACTGCAGGTTCGCAAGCCGCGCGTGGGCCCATTGGCCGGTTGGGTCCCAGCCGACGTCGCCGAACAGCTTCACGCCTTCCCTGTGCGCCGCGAGCGCCCAGGGCTCCACTTCATGGCCGAGGTCCGCGACGGCAGCCAGCGCGCGGGGCGGATCCCCAATCAGCTCGGAGGAGGTCACCGGCGCCGGGTGCCCGTGCGTGACCATCGAGCGGTCGTGGTTCACGCTGAGGGATACGGTCACCGGCGAGTGCCAGCCCGGGACCCGGCGGGACAGGGACAGGTCCACGTGCTCCTGCCGGTCCAGGATCTTCCAGTTGTAATCGCCGTAGCCGTCGTCCCCGAAGGCCGCCGCCAGCCCCGTCCGCAAGCCAAGGCGCGCCGCCGCAATGGCCTGGTTGGCCACGCCGCCGGGGCAGCTGCCCATTCCCTCGCTCCAGATTTCCGTTCCGGGTTCGGGCGCGTGCGGCAGCCCGGTGAAGATGATGTCCTGAAAAACGGTCCCGGCCAGCAGCAGGTCGAACTCCCCCGCGGCCTGCATACGGACGGCAGCGAGGGGGTCGAACCGGCGTGCGTGATTCGCCTCCATGCTCGGCACATTACGCTGTGCACCTTTGTGTTGAAACCCCGCGAATTGGGGGCCGGACGCATCCGGGCTGGATGTGGCGCCGCAGTTCGGGGCGTGTCGCTGGTTGCTGCGCATAAACTCCTGCCATGCGGCTCATGATCGCCGGCGGCGGCGGATTCCGGGTTCCCCTTGTTTACCGTGCCCTCTGTTCCGGACCCTATTCCGGCCTGGTCAGTGAGGTGGTCCTGTACGACGTCGACGGCGGCCGCCTGGCCGCCATCGAGGCCGTGCTGCGGTCCATGTCTTCGGAAATCAGCAGGTCACCGGAGGCGAGCGGCGCGGCGGACGGAAGTTCCGGCGTCGGACATTCCTCCGGGCGTCCGCCCGTGGTGACCTCCACAACGTCCCTCCGCCAGGCACTCGACGGGACGGATGTGGTGTTCGCCGCCATCCGTCCGGGCGGAACGGCCGGCCGGATCGCCGACGAACGGGTGGCACAGAAGCTCGGGCTGCTGGGACAGGAAACCACCGGCGCCGGCGGCATCTCGTATGCTCTGCGGTCCATCCCGGCCATGCTGGAGCTGGCCGCCGGCATGCGGACGCACTGCCCGGGCGCGTGGCTGGTCAACTTCACCAACCCGGCGGGGATGGTCACCGAGGCGCTGGTTCCCGTGCTGGGACGGAAGGTGATCGGCATCTGTGATTCCGCGAGTGCCCTGGTGCACCGCGCCGCCGAGGCGGCCGGCGTGCCGCTGCCGGCGGGAAAGCTCGACGGCGTGGGCTACTACGGGCTGAACCATCTCGGCTGGCTGTACCGGCTGGAGAGCGGCGGCCGGGATGTCCTCCCCGGCCTGCTGGCGGATGCCGGCGCCCTCGCCAGCTTTGAAGAGGGCCGGCTGTTTCCGCAGCCGTTCCTGCGCGATCTGGGGCTGCTGCCGAACGAGTACCTGTTCTATTACTACGAGACGGCGCGCGCGGCGTCGGGCATGCGGGCCATGACGATGACGCGCGGCGAGTCGATCCACGGCCAGCAGGCGGAGCTGTATCCGCGGCTGGCGGGTGCCGGAGACCAGGCATACGGCCTGTGGGAGGCGGCGCGGCGGTCCCGCGAGGAGGGGTACCTGGCCGAGGCCAGGCCCGCCGGCGAGGCACGGAAGCCCGAGGACCTTGCCGGCGGCGGTTACGAGCAGGTGGCGCTGGCGGTGATGCGGGCGCTGGCCGGTGGCGGCCCTACGGAGCTGATCCTCAATGCCCCGAACTCCGCCGGACAGCTTGCAGGTGCGGGCGGCACCCAGGCCGCAATTCCCGGGCTGCCGGGGGACGCCGTGGTCGAAGTTCCCTGCGCGGTCACGCCGGAAGGGGCGGTTCCCATCCCGCAGGGCCGGCCCGCCGAACCGCAACTCGGCCTCCTGCAGCAGGTAAAGAAGGTGGAGCTGCTCACGGTCCGCGCCGCCTCCACTGGTGACCGCGATGCTGCGCTGGAAGCGTTCGCGGAACACCCCCTGGTTGGTTCGTACGGCTCGGCTGAGGCGCTGCTCACCGGCTACGAGGATGCGTTCCCGGAGTTGGCCGCGTTGTGGCGGCACTGAGCCCGTGCAGCGGTTACGCGCCGGACGGGTTTTAGCACTGCCGTGCTACACCGCATGTAGCCCTGGCTGGCGTGCGGGAGGCCACGTTGGCAGCAGTTCCAGCGCCACCGTTCCGCTGAGCGTTGAGGAGTAGTGTTTTATCCGACGCAGTTCCCGCAGCACGGAGAGGAGGGAGGGCCGTGTCCGTCATCAAACGAGTGGCTTTCCTGTCGTTGCATACCTCCCCCATGGAACAGCCCGGTTCCGGGGACGCCGGCGGCATGAACGTCTACATCCGCGGCCTCGCCTCCGCCCTGGCCGAAACCGGCATCGAAGTGGAAGTCTTTACCCGGTCCACGGCCGCCGGCCAGCCCGCCGTCGAACATCCGGACCCCGGCGTCTGCGTCCACAACGTCATGGCGGGCCCGCCCCGCAAGCTGCCTAAAGAAGAACTCCCCGAACTTCTGCACAGCATGGTCGCGGAAATCGAGCGCATCCGCGCCCAGCAGCCGCACGGACGCTACGACCTCATTCACTCCCACTACTGGGTCTCCGGCGTCGCGGGCCTGGAGCTCTCCGCCCTCTGGAACGTCCCGCTCGTGCACACCATGCACACCATGGCCAAGGTCAAGAACCTCCTCCTGCACTCCGGCGAACAGCCCGAACCGCGGCGCCGCGAGGACGGCGAACACCGGATCGTCGACGGCGCCACCCGCCTCATCGCCAACACCACCGCCGAAGCCGCCGAACTCGTCTCCCATTACGGTGCTGATTTCGACCACATCGACGTCGCACCCCCGGGCGTGGACCTCTCCGTGTTCACCCCCGCCTTCCGCGCCCGGTCCCGCACGGCCCACGGCATCGCCTCCGGCACTTTCCACCTGCTCTTCGCCGGCCGGATCCAACGCCTCAAGGGCCCGCAGATCCTGCTCAAGGCCGCCGCACTGCTGCGTCGCCGCCGCCCCGACATCGACCTCAAACTCACCATCCTCGGCGCGCTCAGCGGAGCCAAGGACTTCAACCTCAATTCCCTCGTGAGCGCCGCCGGGCTCGACGACGTCGTCACCCACCACCCGCCCGTCAGCGCCCCTGAACTTGCCGGCTGGTTCCGGGCCGCCGACGTCGTCGTCATGCCGTCCTACAGCGAGTCCTTCGGCCTGGTCGCGCTCGAGGCCCAGGCCTGCGGCACCCCAGTCCTCGCCACCCGCGTCGGCGGACTCACCCGCGCGGTCAGCCACGGCCGCACCGGCCTCCTCGTGGACGGACACGGTGCCGCAGACTGGGCCGACGCCCTCGAAGCCCTGCACGACGACCCCGACACCCGGCACACCATGGGGACCGCCGCCGCCATCCACGCCACAAACTCCGGGTGGCAGCGCACCGCCGCCATCACCCTCGACAGCTACCACGCCGCCGTCGACGAATACGCCTCCAGCCACCCCATGGCCGCCGTCTACGGGACCCGGCTCACGGGCTGAACCCATCCTGAAAGGACAACGATGTCTGACAGCACTCCCCTGAGCGACCTGGACATTGCCCGCAGGGCAGTGCTGCGGCCCATCGAGGACATCGCCGCGGCTGCCGGCATCGACGCCGGGGCGGTGGAGCACTACGGCCGGTACAAGGCCAAGATCGACCCCGCGAAGCTGTCAGCCCCCGCACCCGCCGGAAAGGTGGTCCTGGTCTCGGCGATGTCGCCAACGCCGGCGGGAGAAGGAAAATCAACCACGACCGTGGGACTGGCGGACTCCCTTGCCCGGGCGGGCCACAGGGTGATGGTCGCGCTGCGGGAGCCTTCGCTCGGCCCTATCCTCGGAATGAAGGGCGGTGCCACGGGCGGCGGCCTCTCCCAGGTGCTGCCCATGGACGAGATCAACCTGCACTTCACCGGCGACTTCCACGCCGTGACGTCCGCCAACAACGCCCTCATGGCCCTCGTGGACAACCACATCTACCAGGGCAACGAACTGAACATCGACCCGCGCCGCATGACGTTCAAGCGGGTCCTGGACATGAATGACCGCTCCCTTCGGGAGATCGTGATCGGACTTGGCGGCCCCGCCCAGGGCGTCCCGCGCCAGGACGGCTTCGACATCACCGTTGCCTCCGAAATCATGGCGGTCTTCTGCCTCGCCACCGACGTAGCCGACCTGCGGGACCGGCTGGGCCGCATCACTTTCGGCTACACCCATGACCGGACGCCCGTTACCGTTGCCGACCTGGGCGTGCAGGGCGCGCTGACGCTGCTGCTGAAGGACGCGATCAAGCCGAACCTCGTCCAGACCATCGCCGGCACCCCCGCACTGGTCCATGGCGGGCCATTCGCGAACATCGCCCACGGGTGCAACTCGCTGATCGCCACGCAAACCGCGCGGCGGCTGGCCGACATCGTGGTGACGGAGGCGGGGTTCGGGGCCGACCTCGGCGCGGAGAAGTTCATGGACATCAAGGCGCGGATCGCAGACGTGGCGCCGGCCGCCGTCGTGGTGGTGGCGACCGTTCGCGCACTCAAGATGCAAGGCGGGGTTCCCAAGGACCGGCTGAACGAGCCCGACGTTGAGGCCGTGCAGGCGGGTGTGGTGAACCTGCGCCGGCACGTCCGGAACGTGGAGCGGTTCGGCGTGACGCCGGTGGTGGCCATCAACAGGTTCCCCTCCGACACCCCGGCGGAGCTCGACTGGCTGCTCGGCTGGTGCGCAGGCGAGGGCATCCAGGCCTCCGTGGCGGACATCTGGGGACGCGGCGGAGGGGGCGACGGCGGCGATGAACTGGCTGCCAAGGTCGCCGCTGCGGTGAGCGGGCCGTCGTCGTTCCGGCATCTCTACCCGCTGGACATGTCGGTGGAGGACAAGATCCGCACGATTGTCCAGGAGATCTACGGCGCCGACGGCGTGGACTTCTCGGTGCCTGCGCTGCGCCGGCTGGCGGACATCGAGAAGAACGGCTGGTCGGGCCTGCCGGTCTGCATGGCGAAAACCCAGTACTCGTTCACGGACGACGCCTCACGGCTGGGGGCGCCCAAGGGGTTCACCATCCATGTGCGTGACCTCATCCCCAAGACAGGAGCCGGCTTCATCGTGGCCCTCACCGGAGCGGTGATGACCATGCCCGGCCTCCCCGCCGTACCCGCGGCAATGCGGATGGACGTGGACGACGCCGGCAACCCAATCGGCCTCTTCTAGACGCCTCCTCACGTCCCGTCGCCTCAACCCCGACCCTCTCTCACTACCTGCCGGTTTCGGCCCGCCCCTCTCTCACTACCTGCCGGTTTCGGCCCGACCCTCTCTCACTACCTGCCGGTTTCGGCCCGACCCTCTCTCACTACCTGCGGGTTTATCCCCGGCCCTCTCTCACTACCTGCGGGTTTCGGCCCGACCCTCTGCCGCCTGTGGATAACTTCTGCGGCAGTTCCTGGATCTGAGTCACAATGCCTGCATGGAAACGCGCGACAGCTTACCTCCCCGATTGGCGTCAGCCCCATTCACCTTCGACTCGGCTCGGACCGAAGGCATTCCCGCCTCAAGGCTGCGGCGTCGGGATGTGATTCATGTGGGGCGCGGACTCTACCGCCCGTGGGACTGGGACTTTGATCTGGAAGCGGCGGCCAGGGCGCTGTCGGAGGCTTCTCCGGGCGCATGGATCTCCCACGTCACTGCGGCGCGGCTCCGGTGCCAAGTGCTGCCGCCATGGCTCGCGGACTCTACAGAACTACATTTGAGCAAACCCAAATGTCTTCCCTCGGTGCGTCGTAAGGGAGTGCTTGGCCATACCCTGCTGGCGGAAGAAGACGAGATTGAAACAGTCGACGGCATCCGTATCAGCACCCGGTCACGGACATGGCTGGATTTGGCACGAAGACTGCCGCTGCGGGACTTGGTGTGCATGGGTGACCAGATAATCCGTATTCCACGAATGGAATTCGAGGGCCGGGCGCAGCCTTTCGACACTCTGAACGGTTTACGCTCCCTCGTTCTGCGCCACCCCAATCTTCAGGGCATTGTCCGTGCCAGGGAAGCCCTGGAGCTGATGCGGGTGGGCGCAGACTCGGCGCCTGAATCAATGCTTCGTCTGGCGATGGTGGACGCCGGACTCCCTGAACCTGACCTCCAACTCACACTGAGAAGCGGCGACCCGTTGTCGCCGTCGGCAGATCTCGGATACCGTGCGCAGCGGATCGCCATTCAGTACGACGGCGGTCATCACCTCGTCGAAGCTCAGATCTTCCGCGACAGACGGCGAGACAAAGCTTTCGAGGCGGCGGGATGGACCGTCCTGACGGTAGGAAAGGACGACCTCGATGAGGGATTTCATGGGGCGGTCATCCGGATAAAGCGGGCAAGGCGAATGGCGCAGCTGGACCATCCTCATGCGTCCGGCTTTGCCGGCCCCCGGTGAGAGAGGGTGGCCGTCATCTCTGCAGGAAGTGATAGAGGATCCCTGGGGCTGCGGGCGCCGTATGGCTAACAGACAGCTACCCGTCCACCTTGGCAGCGACATCGGCTGCACGCTCGACGCCTCGCCCGGCAGGCACCACATCTGGCCCCTGTGATGCGGACCTGCTCCCGGAACGGCCGCCGCGGCGCAGGGAGACGAAGACGACGGCGACGCTGAGAGCCACCAGCGCGGTGACGTACAGGGCGGTCGGGAAATCCTCGGCCAGCAGGCGAGGAATCGCCCGGCCCGGCACGGAGACCGCGAAGCCGAACGCCACAGCGATGCCAATGTAGCTGCCGATCATGTTGCCCCGATGCGCCGGGATGTTCCGCCGGACCGCGCTGACGAGTCCGAGGCTGACGGTCACGATCGTGAATGCCGACAGCCCGTGAAGCCAGCTGAAGTGCCCGTTGCTGACAATCCAGAAGCTGCTGAAGCAGACGTAGTACATCGCCGCAACCCACAGGTGTCCCATGGTGCGGTGGATACGGTCACGGCTGCGGCGAAGGATCTGGACCGGGCCGATGGCGAGGACAAAGAGGGCGGCAATGACGTGGCTGGCAAGCAGTACATTCCAAGGCTCCATGCATCTAGGATAGGAGCACTATCCAGCGATGTACATCAAGATAGCCAGCGCGGCCGAAGCTATCCAAGGTGACCATCCAGACGAAGGACCGAACAGGCATGCAACTGAAGGAGCTCAGCGAGCGGACCGGTGTCTCCCCCGCCAGCATCAAGTTCTACCTCCGCGAGGGGCTGCTGCCCGCGGGCCGGTCGGTGCACGCCACCCGGGCGGAGTATTCAGAACAGCACGTGAGCCGGCTGGAACTCATTCATGCGCTGAGGCGCGTGGTCGGGTTGAATATCGCCCAGATCGGTTCCCTGCTCAGAATGGCCGACGGCGGTGTTCCCCGCCTTGAGCTTTTGGCCGCGGTCCAGCGAACGGTGCTGGGCCTCGATGGGGTGAGTGCAGCGCAAGGCGACTTGCACACACCGGCGGGTGACGCCGTCGTACGTTCCCGGAACTGGCCGGACGTACCGAGTGACGCCAGAAACTCGCTCAATGCCCATTTGGCCCGGATGGAAAGTCTCGGCGTGCGCGTATCCGGCGACCTGCTCGACGCCTATAGCCAGGCCGTGGACGCCATTGCCGCAGTGGATATTTCGGCCACCACGGCGCCGGAGGACGTCAACCGGCTGATGATGACGGCGGCCGTGGGCATGCACCTGCACGGGCAGCTGGTCCTGAAGTTACTGGCACTCGCGCAGGCTAGCCATGCGATCCGGCGCTATGAAGAGCACGCTTAAATGGCGGTGCTCCCCCACTCGAAGGTGAGAGAGCACCGCATCAAAACCCGCAAAGGGTGAGAGAGGGTCCGGTCAGAACCGACAGGATCTGAGGGAGCGTCTGGTGAAAACCTGCAGGAAGGGCGAGAGCGTTTAGCGGTCGAGGTCGCCGCGGATGAAGGCCTCGACCTTTTCGCGGCCGAGGTCGTCGTTGAACTGCTCCGGCGGGGACTTCATGAAGTAGCTGGACGCGGAGATCAGCGGGCCGCCGATGCCGCGGTCCAGGCCGATCTTCGCCGCACGGATCGCGTCGATGATCACACCGGCCGAGTTCGGGGAGTCCCAGACCTCAAGCTTGTATTCCAGGGACACCGGGGCGTCGCCGAAGTTCCGGCCTTCGAGGCGGACGAAGGCCCACTTGCGGTCGTCGAGCCACTGCACGTAGTCGGACGGGCCGATGTGCACGTCCTTCGCGGCGAGCTCGGCCTCGACGTTGGAGGTCACGGCCTGGGTCTTGGAGATCTTCTTGGACTCGAGGCGGTCGCGCTCCAGCATGTTCTTGAAGTCCATGTTGCCGCCGACGTTCAGCTGGTAGGTGCGGTCCAGCGTGACGCCACGGTCTTCGAACAGCTTCGCCATCACGCGGTGGGTGATGGTGGCACCGATCTGGCTCTTGATGTCGTCACCCACAATCGGCACGCCGGCGGCGGTGAACTTGTCGGCCCATTCCTTGGTGCCGGCGATGAAGACCGGCAGTGCGTTCACGAACGCCACGCCGGCGTCGATGGCGCACTGGGCGTAGAACTCGGCGGCATCCTGGGAACCGACCGGCAGGTAGCAGACCATGACGTCGGCCTGGGCATCCTTCAAAGCCTGGACGACGTCGACAGGTTCCTCGGTGGACTGCTCGATGGTCTCCAGATAGTACCGGCCCAGGCCGTCCAGGGTGTGGCCGCGCTGAACCGTCACGCCGGTCGGCGGGACCTCGGCCAGCTTGATCGTATTGTTTTCGCTCGCCAGGATAGCGTCGGCCAGGTCGTGACCGACCTTCTTGCCGTCAACATCGAACGCGGCAACGAACTGGACATCGTTGACGTGGTACTTGCCAAACTCCACGTGCATCAGACCCGGAATCGTGGCCTGGGGGTCGGCATCCCGGTAGTAATGGACACCCTGAACCAGCGAAGCGGCACAGTTACCCACGCCGACGATAGCTACACGAATCGGATTTGAAGACACGGAACTCCTTTGAGAACAAACTTCATGTACCCTGCGCGTCTGTACCTTGCTGTACGACGGCGGCTGACGGGCACCGCGCCACGCGGCGCGCTTATCAGTCTAACCAAACGCTGCCGGGGCCGGCTTTGTTCCCGCCGGCCCCGGCCATTTGATTACGCGCCACGTTGGAGGTGGGTTCAGGCCGGCTGCGCCCAGAGATTGATGTCGGATTCGACGGCGAACTCGTCGATCGCCGTCAGCTCGTCAGCGCTGAACTCCAGGTTGTTGATGGCGGCCAGGGTGTCCTCGAGCTGCCTGACGCTGGACGCCCCGACGAGCGCGGAGGTCACCGGGGAGCCCTTGGGCTGGTCGCGGAGGATCCAGGCGATGGCCATCTGCGCCAATGACTGTCCGCGGCCGGCGGCGATGGCATTCAGCCCGCGGACCCGGTCGAGCTTGTCCTCGGTCAGTGCGGACTCGGAGAGGAACCTCGCCTTGGCCGCGCGGGAGTCGGCCGGGACGCCGTTGAGGTACCTGTCGGTCAGCAGGCCCTGCGCCAGCGGGGAGAACGCGATTGAGCCGGCGCCCACCTGGTCCAGTGCCTCGTAGAGGTTGGGCGAGCCGTTTTCGGTCCAGCGGTTCAGCATGGAGTAGCTGGGCTGGTGGATGAGCAGCGGGGTGCCGAGTTCCTTCAGGATGCGGGCGGCCTCGAGGGTCTGCTCCGGCGTGTAGGAGGAGATGCCGGCGTACAGGGCCTTACCGGAACGGACAGCGTAATCGAGCGCGCCCATGGTTTCCTCCAGCGGCGTCTCCGGGTCGGGGCGGTGGCTGTAGAAAATGTCCACGTAGTCCAGGCCCATGCGCTGCAGCGACTGGTCCAGGCTGGAGATCAGGTACTTCCGGGAGCCCCACTCGCCGTACGGGCCGGGCCACATGTAGTAGCCGGCTTTGGTGGAGATGACCAGCTCGTCGCGGTACGGCTTGAAGTCGTCCTGCAGGTGCCGGCCGAAGTTGGTCTCCGCGGAGCCGTCCGGCGGGCCGTAGTTGTTGGCGAGGTCGAAGTGGTTGACGCCGAGGTCGAAGGCGCGGCGCAGGATGGCGCGCTGTTCATCGAAGCGCTTGTCGTCGCCGAAGTTGTGCCACAGGCCCAGCGAGATGGCCGGCAGTTTGAGGCCGCTGCGTCCGACGCGGCGGTAGGGCATGGTGTCGTAGCGGGTGTCCGAGGCCACATAAGTCATGCGTTCCATCCTGCCAGCCGCGCCGAGGCTTCGGGGCGGACGTCCACCATCCGGTCACCGGCGGTGGACGCCGCCCCCAAGAAAACGTCAGTCGCTGACGACGGCGGCGCTCAGCGGACCGAGTTCCGCACGCTCACCTTCCAGCCGGACGGCGTCGTCGGTGGCCAGCAGCAGGGCCGTGCCCGCCCCGTCCAGGCTCACGGGCTGTTCCGAGAAGTTGAGCAGCACCTGCACGCCACCCCGGCGGAACCGCAGCCAGCGGGCGTCCTCGTCGAACGCCACCTGCGTGTCCTCGAAGCCCAGCTTGGTGAGGTCCGGCGTAGAGCGGCGCAGGGCGGTGAGCGAACGGTACAGCTCCAGCAGCCGGGCATGGTCGCCTTCGGCGGCTTCCGCCCAGTCCAGCTTGGACCGGCGGAACGTCTCAGGATCCTGAGGATCGGGCACGACGGCGGGATCCCACCCCATGCGCTCGAACTCCTTGATCCGGCCCTCCGCGGTGGCCTTGCCGAGATCCGGCTCCGGGTGCGAGGTGAAAAACTGCCACGGCGTGCTGGCGCCGTACTCTTCGCCCATGAACAGCATGGGCGTGAAGGGTCCCGTCAGGGTCAGCACCGCAGCGAGGGCCAGGCTTCCGTACGGCAGGGTCTGGGAGAGCCGGTCGCCCCTGGCACGGTTGCCGATCTGGTCGTGGTTTTGCGAGCAGACCACCAGGGCGGCTGGGTGTACGGCGCTGAAATTAATCGGCCGTCCGTGGTGGCGTTCCCGGAAGCTGGAGTAGCTGCCGTCGTGGAAGAAGCCGTCCCGGAGCACCTTGGCGAGGGCGGCCAGCGAGTCGAAGTCACTGTAGTAGCCGGTGGTTTCGCCGGTGACGTTGACGTGGACGGCGTGGTGGAAGTCGTCGCTCCACTGCCCTTCCAGCCCGTACCCGTTGACGTCCCGCGGGTACAGCAGCCGCGGGTTGTTGAGGTCGGACTCGGCGATGAGCGTCAGCGGCCGTCCCACCTCGGCGGAGATCTGATCGGCCAGCGCCCCGAAGTCCTCCAGGATGTGCACCGCCCGCTCATCCTTCAGGGCGTGGACGGCGTCCAGCCGCAGGCCGTCCACCCGGTAGTCACGCAGCCACATGGCCAGGTTGTCCAGGATGTACCGGCGCACATGGTCGGAGCCGGGCCCGTCCAGGTTCACGGAGTCGCCCCACGTGTTACCCTCGCCCTGCTTGAGGTACGGCCCGAACCGCGGCAGGTAGTTCCCGCTGGGGCCGAGGTGGTTGTAGACCACGTCCTGGATCACGCCAAGGCCTGCGGCGTGGGCGGCGTCGACGAACCGCTGGTACGCTTCCGGCCCGCCGTATGCCTCGTGCACAGCGAACCACTGCACACCGTCGTAACCCCAGTTGTGCGTGCCGTTGAAAGCGTTCACCGGCAGCAGCTCGATGAAGTCGACGCCCAGGCCGGCGAGGTAGTCCAGCTTCACGGCGGCCGTGTCCAGCGTCCCTTCGGGCGTGAATGTTCCGAGGTGGAGCTCGTAGATGACGGCGCCCTGCAGTTCCCTGCCCTGCCAGGCGTCGTCCTGCCAGCTGTACGCGGACGGGTCGAACGTGCGGGACAGGGCGTGAACGCCGTCGGGCTGGCGGCGGGTCCGCGGATCCGGAAGCGGTGTTTCGTCGCCGTCCAGAAGGTACCCGTAGTCCACGGCTCCATCTTCTGGTGCTCCGGCGGCGGTCCACCAGCCGGCGTCCTCCGGCCCGGTCCCGGCCCGGCGCTGCATGGCGTAGCGCTCCCCGCCGGCCAGCAGCGTCACGGATTCAGCGTTGGGCGCCCAGACGTCGAAGCGTGCGGGGCCCTGAACGGGTTTCGCGGCTGCCCGCGGGTAGGTGTGCGTCATGACTCTCCTCCTGTCTGCGGCACCAGCAGCGCAACGGGGAACGACCGGAAGATGTCGGCGATCTTCACTGCCCCCGGTCCGAAGCCGGCACCGGTCAGTTCGTCTTTCATGGCGGTGTTAAGTTCGACGGCGGTGTCCCGCCATCCGCCCGACTGTTCCAGCCCGTAGGGAAGCCGCGTGGCGAGGGTCAATGCACCCGGCGCCGCCGCGGTGCCGCGGTCGAACGCGAGCAGGTGCGCGGCGGCGGGCCCGCTGGCCAGGACCGGACGGTACCCGGTGAACAGCTCCGGACGGTCCCGGCGCAGCCGCAGCGCGCGCGACGTCACCAGCAGCTTCGTCCGCTCATCGGTAAATGACGCGGGAAGGTCGCCGGCATCCAGCTGCTCCAGCGCGGCGCGGCGGTCGTCGAAGCTGAACGGCCGCCGGTTGTCCGGGTCCGTCAGCGACCGGTCCCAGAACTCCGTGCCCTGGTAGACGTCCGGAACGCCGGGCATGGTCAGCTGCACGAGCTTGGCGGCGAGGGAGTTCGAAGCCCCGTACGGCTCCAGGAGCTCGACGAGGGCTTCCACCTCGGCCCGCACGGCGGGATTGTCGAACACGGCGTCGACCGCGGCCTTCAGCTTCTCCTCGAACGCGGGGACCGGATCGGTCCAGTTGGTCGAGTTCCCCGCTTCACGCGCGGCCTTCAGCGCGTAGTACTGCAGGCGTTCCCGGCTGGCGGGCCAGGCGCCGGCAATGGCCTGCCACAGCAGCGCGGCCAGCGGGCCGTCCGGCAGCGGGGCCAGGTCACGCAGCCGGTTCAAGGCCTTTTCCCAGTCACCCGCAACCTCGGAAATGACCGAAATCCTTGCCCGGGTGTCCTCACTGCGCTTGGTGTCGTGCGTGCTCAGCGTCGTCATGGACAGCGGAAGCTCGGCCTGCCGGTGTGCCAGCCGGGCGTGGAACTCGTCCGGCTCCACGGCGAACTCGGTGGGGTCGGCGCCCACTTCCGTGAGGGTGCCCAGGCGGTTGTAGCGGAAGAACGCGGTGTCCTCCACGCCCTTGGCCATGACCATGCCCGAGGTCTGCTGGAAGCGCCGGGCAAGCTCCAGGTCCGTGTCCAGCAGCAGCGGCTGCAGAGCCTGGATGGCCTGGTCGAGTTCCGGCCGCCTACGCGCGGCAAGCTCGCACGCCTCCTTCAGGACCTCGGCGCCCTCCGGCAGGTAGGTGCGGTAGACCGGGAAGGCGGCGATGATTTCGGCGAGAGCGTCGGCTCCGGCGTCGATTGAAACGTTGGCGTCGCCCGGAACCAGCCGGGCCAGCCGCAGGATTTCCGAGTGCAGGATACCGTCCGTGATCCGGCGCTTGGTTCCGCGGATCATGTCCTGGTAGTCGGCGGGCTCGCCGCCACGCAGGGACGCGTCAAGCCGGTCCAGCGGTTCCTGGCCGCGCGGGTCCACGAGAACCCGGTCGACGTCGGCGAGGGCGTCGTAGCCTGTGGTGCCTTCACACTCGAAGCTGGCGGGCAGCTGCTCCCCCGGCTCCAGGATCTTTTCGATCAGCAGGTAAGCGCCGCCGGTGACTTCCCGGAGCCGCTTCAGGTACCCCTCGGGGTCCGCGAGGCCGTCCGGGTGGTCGATCCGCAGGCCGTCCGCAAGGTCCTCGCGGAACCAGCGCACCACCTCCTGGTGTGCCTCGTCGAAGACGGCGGGGATTTCCACGCGGACGCCGGCGAGCGTGTTCACCGCGAAAAAGCGGCGGTAGTTCAGCTCGTTGTCCGCGCGGCGCCAGCCGATGAGCTCGTAGTGCTGCCGGGCGTGGACATCCCGCGGGGCGTCGCCTTCGGTGTAGGTTCCCTCGGCGAGCGGGAAGCGGTGGTCGTAGTACCGCAGCTCCCCGTCCTTGATTTCGAGCTGGTCGAGGTCATCGTCGCTGCCGAGGACCGGCAGCCGGATGCGTCCCCCGGCGAGGTCCCAATCGACGTCGAACGCCTCCGCGTAACGGGACTGGCGTCCCTCCTTGAGCAGCGACCACCACCAGGGGTTCTGCACCGGCGTCGCGACGCCGACGTGGTTGGGCACGATGTCGATCAGCACGCCCATGCCCGCGGCGCGGGCCGCCTTGGAAACCGCCGCGAGGCCCTCCGGCCCGCCGCGTTCGGGGTCGACGGCGGAGGGATCGGTGACGTCGTAGCCGTGGTCGGAGCCCTGCTCGGCAGTCAGGACCGGAGAAAGGTAAACCCAGTCGACGCCGAGCGAGTGCAGGTACGGAACGGTTTTGGCCGCGTCGAAGAGTGTGAATCCCTTCCTGATCTGCAGCCTGTACGTGGAGACTGGCGTTCTCATGCGTCCTCCCCAGCGGGCTTGACCGCCCTCAGGTGGCCGCCGCGCTTTGCCGCAGGCTTGCGCGCCGGCTTTTCCGCCGGCTGCTCCTCCGGGTCCTTCGCAGGCTCCGCACCAGGTTCCGCTGCGGACTTCGCAGGCTCCGCAGCCGGTTCCGGCGCCGGCTCAGCAACCGGCGGGTCAGCAACCGGCGGGTCGGCCGGCTCAGCAACCGGGTCAGCGGCCGGCTCCGCAGGCTGATCGGCCGGCTTCTTCGTCTTGGCCGGCTCGGGAACGGCAGGAGCGGTGAGCGCCGCCGTCTCGGCGGTGGCGGTCTGCGTCAGTGCAGCCAGGGAAGCAGCCACGGAATGGTCAGGCTCCTCCTCCGGTGCGCTGTGGGCGCGAAGCACAACCAGCGACTTGGCCGCAACGGACAGGATGGTTCCGGCGTCCGCGGGCTTGGAGTCGGCCCCTTCACCGGCGGTGTCGATGATGACGTCCCAGGCCGGCGCGTATTCGTCCGGCGGCAGCGTGAACTCGACGTCGCCGTCGTGGGCGTTGAAGTACAGCAGGAAGTTCACGTCCGTGATCCGGCGGCCGCGGTCGTCATGGCCCTGGATGCCGTCGCCGTTGAGGAACATGCCCACCGAACGGCCGAAGCCGCTGTCCCAGTCCTCCGGGGACATGAGGTTGCCGTCCGGATCGAGCCATACGATGTCCGGCAGCCGCTCGCCCTCGCCCCGCCGGACGGGCCGGCCGTCGAAGAAGCGGCTGCGCCGGAACGTGGGGTGCTTGGCGCGCAGCGAGTTGACCGCCGCGGTGAATTCGATGAGCGGCTGGTCCACGCTGTCCCAGTTGACCCAGGTCAGCTCCGAGTCCTGGCAGTACCCGTTGTTGTTGCCCTGCTGGGTGCGGCCCATCTCGTCGCCGTGCAGGATCATCGGCACGCCCTGGGAGAGGAGCATGGTGGCGATGAAGTTGCGCTGCTGCCGGGCCCGGAGGGAGAGGACCTTGGGATCGTCCGTCGGGCCCTCCACCCCGCAGTTCCAGGAACGGTTGTGGGACTCGCCGTCCTTGTTGTCCTCGCCGTTGGCCTCGTTGTGCTTCTCGTTGTAGGACACCAGGTCACGGAGGGTGAAGCCGTCGTGTGCGGTGACGAAGTTGATCGAGGCGACCGGGCGGCGGCCGGAGTGCTCGTAGAGGTCGGCCGAGCCGGTGATGCGCGAGGCGAACTCGCCCAGCGTGGCAGGTTCGCCGCGCCAGAAATCGCGCACGGTGTCGCGGTACTTGCCGTTCCACTCCGTCCACTGCGGCGGGAAGTTGCCCACCTGGTAGCCGCCGGGCCCGACGTCCCACGGCTCGGCGATCAGCTTGACCTGGGACACGACGGGATCCTGCTGGATGAGTTCGAAGAACGTGGAGAGACGGTCGACGTCGTAGAACTCGCGGGCCAACGCGGCGGCGAGGTCAAAGCGGAACCCGTCCACGTGCATCTCGGTGACCCAGTAGCGCAGCGAGTCCATGAGCAGCTGCAGGGAGTGCGGCTGGCGGACGTTCAGGGTGTTGCCGGTGCCCGTGTAGTCCATGTAGTACTGCTTGTCGTCCTCCACCAGGCGGTAGTAGGCCTCGTTGTCGATGCCCTTGAAGCTCAGGGTGGGCCCGAGGTGGTTGCCTTCCGCGGTGTGGTTGTAGACGACGTCGAGGATGACCTCGATGCCGGCGCGGTGCAGCGAGCGGACCATCGCCTTGAAGTCCTGGACCTGCTGGCCGGTGTCGCCGGTGGAGCTGTAGGTGTTCTGGGGCGCGAAGAAGCCGATGGTGTTGTAGCCCCAGTAGTTGCTCAGGCCCTTCTCCTGCAGCGTGCCGTCATTGACGAACTGGTGCACCGGCATCAGCTCGATCGCGGTGACGCCCAGCTTCTGCAGGTGCGAGATCACGGCCGGGTGTGCCACGCCGGCATAGGTGCCGCGCTGTTCCTCGGGAATCTCCGGGTGCAGCTCGGTGAGCCCCTTGACGTGCGCCTCGTAGATGACCGACTTGTGGTACGGGATGCGCAGGTTCTGGTCGTTGTCCCAGTCGAAGAACGGGTTGATGACCACGCCCATCATCATGTGGGCCGCGGAGTCCGCGTCGTTCTTGGATGAGGGGTCGCCCATGTTGTACGAGAACAGCGCGGGATCCCAGTCGATCTGGCCGGCGACTGCCTTGGCGTAGGGGTCAAGCAGCAGCTTGTTGGCGTTGAAGCGCTGGCCGTTCGCGGGGTCGTAGGGTCCGTGAACGCGGTAGCCGTACTTCTGTCCGGGCTGGATCTGGGGCAGGTAGCAGTGCCACACGTAGCCGTCGACTTCACGGAGCGTGACCCTGGTTTCGGTCCCCTCGTCGTCGAAGAGGCAGAGTTCCACCTTTTCTGCGTGCTCGCTGAACAATGCGAAGTTGGTTCCCGTGCCGTCAAACGTGGCTCCCAGCGGGTAAGCCGATCCGGGCCAGATTTCCATTCGTGCTCCTATACATCGTCCAACACCGCGTCCGGCAGGTCTTCACGCACTACCTGCACGGAACTTGGTCTTACCGTAGCGGGTGGGTATGACTATTACGTGACCCGTCGCTAATTACTAAGCGTGCTGACTTTACCCCATATTTCGGGTAGGACGTCGGATATGCGCCCCGCCGTCAGCGGGCCGCCGGCCGCAGCCGCCGCTCCGGAGAGGCCGTGCAGGCTCGCCCCCATCGCAGCAATGGCCGCCCAGCGTTCGTCCGGATCGATGCCCACCGCCCGGAAGCGTCCGACGTCGGACCCCACCTGGGCGAGCAGCGCACCAATGATTCCGGACAGCACATCACCGCTTCCGGCGGTGGCCAGCCAGGGCGTTCCCTCGGACTGACTGTAGAAATCCTGGTAGGGCGATGCCACCAGCGTGCTGGCGCCCTTCAGCAGCACCGTGGCCTCGGTCAGGCCGGCGGCCCGGCGCACGGCAGGGAGGGTGGAGGCTTCGACGGCCTCGCGGTCCATGTCGGCGCCGAGACGCTGCAGCAGGGTGGCCAGTTCCCCGGCGTGCGGCGTCAGCACCACCTGCGGGGCAAGCACGTCCGGCAGCACGGGCAGGGCGCCGGCGTCGGCCACGGCGGGCAGTCCGGAGTCGACGGCGTCGCGGACGCGCTGCATCTCTTCCTCGTCCTTGCCGTCCATCCCGGAGCCGACAAGCCAGGCCTGGACGTGGGTCTCTGCCACCGTGCCGGTGCTGCAGACCACCTCGGGGCAGCTGTGGCGGATGAGGTCGGCCACCTCGGGTGGCCCGACGTAGCGGACCATCCCGACGCCGGCGGCCAGCGCGCCGCGGCAGGCGAGCACGGCGGCGCCCGGGTAGGCCGGGGAGCCGGCCACCACGCCGAGGACGCCCCGCGAATACTTGTGGGCGCGCCGTGCAGGCCGCGGCAGCAGGGTGGCCAGGTCGGCGGTCTCCAGGCGGCGCAGGGCAGGCCACGGGAGCGAGTCCTCGATGCCGATCGGAACCGCCACCACCCGGCCGGCGAAGTCGGCCCCGGGATCCGCGAGCAGACCGGCCTTGGCCCCGCCAAACGTGACGGTGATGTCCGCGGGGAGCACGGGACCGGCGGCCTCGCCGGTGTCGGCGTCCACGCCGCTGGGCACATCGCACGCCACCACGAGGCCGTGCGTACTGCCGGCAAGCCGCGCCACGAGGTCCGCCGTGGCTCCCCTGAGCCCGCCCTGGGCACCGGTTCCGAGCAAAGCGTCAATAATGACGTCGGCCCTGCCCGCCAACGCGGCCAGTTCGCCGGCGTTCGCGTCGGTCAGCGTCAGAACCCGGCCTCCGGCGCGCCGAAAGGCGGCCAGGCCGTCCGGGTGGGCCGTGGCGGAGGCGAGCACCGCCGTCGTACGCATTCCCCGTCCGGCGAGGTGCGCTGCGGCGAAGAGGCCGTCGCCGCCGTTGTTGCCTTTGCCAACCAGGACGGCGGCGCTGCCGCCGTACAGGCGGCGTCCGCGGCGGCGCAGCTCGGCGATGGCGGCGCCGGCCATGCCGCGGGCTGCCCGCTGCATGAGAACAGCGCCCATACCCGAATCCAGCAGGGGCTTTTCAGCTTCCCTGATCTGGGTTCCGGTATAGGCGCTGATCATGGAGTCAGTCCGTCCGGGGTCAGCCCTCGGCCAGGACGGTGGCCGTGGCAATGCCGCCGTCGTGGCTCATCGAGAGGTGCCACCGTTTGACGCCCTTGGCGTCGGCCACGGCGAGCACCGTTCCCTTGACCTGGATGGTGGGCCCGTTCTGGTCCAGGCCGATCCAGCAGTCCTGCCAGTT
This sequence comes from Arthrobacter sp. NPDC057013, assembly GCF_042674585.1. Classification (NCBI taxonomy): domain Bacteria; kingdom Bacillati; phylum Actinomycetota; class Actinomycetes; order Micrococcales; family Micrococcaceae; genus Arthrobacter; species Arthrobacter sp. NPDC057013. Next base: position 639,575 of record NZ_JBHUSE010000001.1, on the reverse strand, counting down.
CATGCCGGCAGGCGCGCCCAGGACCTTGGCCACGGCTTCCTTGGCGGCAAACCGTGCCGCTAGGGAGCGGGTGTTCAGTTCCCGTTCGGCCGGCACAAAAAGCCTGTCCCGCAGTCCGGGTGTGCGCTCCAGCTGCCGTCCGAAGCGCTCGATGTCCACTACGTCTACGCCGATGCCAACAATCATGGGCTTACTCTACTGTGACGCTCTTGGCCAGGTTGCGCGGCTGGTCCACGTCGTAGCCCTTGCCGGCGGCAAGTTCGCACGCGAAGATCTGCAGCGGAACCGTGGTCAGCAGCGGCATCAGCAGCGTCGGGGTTTCCGGGACGTAGAAGACGTGCTCGGCGTAGTCGCGGACCGCTTCGTCGCCTTCCTCGGCGATCACCAGGGTCCGTGCACCGCGGGCCCGGATCTCCTGGATGTTGGAGACCACCTTGGAGTGCAGCGAATCCCGGCCGCGCGGGGACGGGACCACCACGAACACCGGCTGGCCCTCATCGATCAACGCGATCGGGCCGTGCTTGAGCTCACCGGCGGCGAAGCCCTCGGCGTGGATGTACGCGATTTCCTTCAGCTTCAGCGCACCCTCCAAAGCCACCGGGTAGCCCACGTGGCGGCCCAGGAACAGCACGGACTTCTCGTCCTTCATGCTCCGGGCCAGCTCGCGCAGTTCCTCGGCCGAGTCCAGGATCTTCTGGATCTTCGCCGGGATCTTGCCCAGGTCAGCCAGCACGTCCTTGACCTGCCCGGAGAAAATGTTCCCCCGCAGCTGCGCCAGGTACAGGCCCAGCAGGTACGCCGCGGTGATCTGGGCCAGGAACGCCTTCGTGGACGCCACCGCGATCTCCGGACCGGCGTGCGTGTACAGCACGGCGTCGGACTCCCGCGGAATGGTCGAGCCGTTCGTGTTGCAGATCGACACCGTCTTGGCGCCCTGCTCCCGCGCGTACCGGACCGCCATCAGCGTATCCATCGTCTCGCCGGACTGGCTGATGGAGACCACCAGGGTGTTCTCATTCACGATCGGGTCCCGGTACCGGAACTCGTGCGCGAGCTCCACCTCGGTGGGGATCCGGCACCAGTTCTCAATCGCGTACTTCGCCACCAGGCCCGCATACGCGGCCGTGCCGCAGGCCAGCACGATGATCTTGTCGACCTTCTTCAGCAGCTGCGGATCAATCCGCAGCTCATCCAGGGTCAGCTTCCCGTTCAGGTCCGACCGGCCCAGCAGGGTCTGCGCCACGGCGTCGGGCTGGTCATGGATTTCCTTCTCCATGAACGAGGAGAAGCCACCCTTCTCAGCGGAGGCCGGGTCCCAGTCCACGTGGTACTCCTTGCCCTGCGCCGGGGCACCGAAGAAGTCCGTGATCTCCACCGTGTCAGCGGTGATCGTCACGATCTGGTCCTGGCCCAGCTCCACCGCGCGGCGGGTGTAGTCAATGAACCCGGACACGTCCGAACCCAGGAAGTTCTCGCCCTCGCCCAGGCCCACCACCAGCGGGGAGTTCCGGCGCGCAGCCACCACCACGTCAGGCTGGTCGGCGTGCACCGCCAGGAGCGTGAACGCGCCCTCGAGCCGCTGGCAGGCCAGTTCCATCGCCCGGGTCAGGCCGCCGTCGGAGACGTCCCCGCCCAGCTTGTTCCGGAAAATATCGCCCAGCAGCGCCGCGGCCACCTCGGTGTCGGTCTCCGACGCGAAGACAACGCCCTTGGCCAGCAGCTCCTGCTTCAGCTCAGCAAAGTTTTCAATGATGCCGTTATGGATCACCGCAAGCTTCCCGCCATCAGACAGATGCGGGTGCGCGTTCTGATCCGTCGGACCACCATGCGTGGCCCACCGCGTGTGCCCGATACCGGTCAGCGACTCCGGCAACGGCCGCTCCTCCAGCTCGGCCAGCAGGTTGCTCAGCTTCCCGGACTTCTTCCGCGAGGAAATCTCCCCGTCAGCCACCACCGCAACACCGGCAGAGTCATAACCCCGGTACTCCAGACGGCGCAGCCCCTCAAGAACAACATCCAACGCGCCGTGCCCGGCCTCAGCCCGACCCGACGTACGGCCTACATAACCCACGATTCCACACATGGGTATAAGCCTATCTGGCTTTGCGGAGAACTCCTGCCCCGCTACGTCATCCTGCCCGCCGCCGTCGCCGGATGCCCAGGAGTACGAGCAGCAGGCACTGGCCGGCGAGTCCGGCCCCTGCGAGCATCATCCACTGCTCACGGTCCGCGTCGCCGAGTGCCCCGGTGAGGTAGCCAACCAGCGGGATGGCGTAGAGCGGCGTCCCTTTGATCTGGCGGGCGCGGACGGGCTCCGGATCGCTGGCGTTGGCGTTGTCACCCTTAGTGATCAGGGTTCTCTCACCGTCCTGCATGGCACCGAAGCCCACAATCCGTTGCGTGCGGACCCCGGGGCTGCTTGGGACGGCCTGGTAGGTGACGATGTCGCCGAACTTCAGCTGGCTCAAGGCCGCGGGTTTCACCACGAGGAACGTGCCGGCGGAATACGTCGGCGCCATGGAATTTGTGGTCACGGTGTACGTCTGGGACCCGGTGGCCTGGGGAATGACCACTAGGCCCAGCGCTGCGAAGAGGAGGGTCATGAGGACCGCAAAGTTCGCCCAGAGCCGGGCCGCTGCGAACCTTTTACGGCGGCGGATTTCGAAAATCCGGGTGGCCGCTCCCCCGCCGCGCCTGCCACCAAAGTCGCGGCCAGTTCGCTGCGGCACCTGCGGTGTGACTGCCTCTCCCATGTTGGGACCCTCAAATTCTGCGTCGGTTCTCCCTTATTCACTGAACAGTCCCGCGGCAGGATCAGGAATGGGCAACGCGTAGGGTCAAGATTCACTCAAGAATGGCTCCCATTTCGCTCTCGGCGCCCGGCGGGGCAGAATCTCTAGGGTGACTTTGCAACGCAACGAAGCGAACGGAGAGGGTGTTTCCCCGTTCGTGGAGCTGGACCGGCAGACCTGGTCCCGGCTTTCGGCCCAGATGGAGCAGCCCCTTAACGAAGAGGACGTGCTGCGCCTTCGCGGCCTCGGTGACCCCCTGGACATCAACGAGGTACGCGATGTCTACCTCCCCCTGTCCCGGCTGCTGCACCTGTATGTGGAAGCCGCCGGCCAGCTGCATGCGGCCACCACAACGTTCCTTGGCGAGCAGACCCAGCGCACCCCGTTCGTGATCGGCGTCGCGGGTTCCGTGGCGGTGGGCAAGTCCACCATCGCCCGTGTTCTCCGCGAAATGCTGCGGCGCTGGCCCGGCACGCCGAACGTCGAACTCATCACCACGGACGGGTTCCTGTATCCCCTGGCCGAACTCAAGCGCCGCCAGCTGCTGGACCGCAAGGGGTTTCCGGAGTCCTATGACCGCCGCGCGCTGCTGCGCTTCGTCAGCGAGATCAAGGGCGGCGCCGAGGAGGTGCGGGCACCCTGGTACTCGCACGTCACCTATGACATCGTCCCGGGCAAGGAAGTGGTGGTCCGGCGGCCGGACGTGCTCATTGTCGAGGGGCTGAACGTGCTCGCACCCGCGCGTCCGCGGCACGACGGCCGCCAGGGGCTGGCGCTGAGCGACTTCTTCGACTTCTCCATCTATGTGGACGCCAAGACGTCATATATCGAGGAATGGTACGTGGACCGCTTCCGCAAACTCCGCTCCACTGCCTTCGCCCAGCCGGAGTCGTACTTCCACCGCTATGCCACGCTGTCCGATACCGAGGCCGAAGCGACCGCGCGTGACATCTGGAAGCGCATCAACGAGCCGAACCTGGAGGAGAACGTGCTGCCCACCCGGGGCCGGGCGCAGCTGGTGCTCACCAAGGAAGCGGACCATTCCGTCCGCAGGATGCTGCTGAGGAAGGTCTAGCACGCATGTGCCGCAACTGCTCCCCCCATCCTTCGGCCGACGCCGGGCCCTCCACCGGGACCCAGCCCACCTTTGGGGCGCAGCCCACCCGCCGCGCGCTGGCACGGCTGCTGATGACAGGTGCCGGCTTGTCGGCCCTCACCGCCTGCACCCCCGGCCCGGCACCTGAATCTGAGGGAACCGGAACGCCGGTTGCAGGCTCGGGCTCCCCCTCGCCTTCCGCCACCGGCTCTCCGGCGTCCGGCTCCGCGTCCGCCGCCGCCTCGGTGTCCGCGACCGCTTCGCCGGCGGCAGCTTCGTCATCGGCCGGCGCCGCTAAGTCACCGTCCGTTTCGGCGACGCCGTCCACGACGGCGGCGGCAGCACCGCCGTCGGCCGCGTCACGCCTGCCCAAACAGTTCTCTCTGACTGATCCAGCCAGCCCCTGGGTGATCGTCAACAAGCACCGCCCGCTCAAGCCGGCCAACTACGTTCCGGCCGATCTGGTCCAGCCGCGCGTCGCCCTCGCGGTCACCGGTGAGGCGGCGCAGCTGAACAGAACGACGGCGGCTGCCGCAGAACGGATGTTCGCCGCGGCTGCGGCGGACGGCGTGAACATCACGCTGGCGAGCGGCTACCGCTCGTACGCGACGCAGGTGGTCACCTACAACGGCTGGGTGAGCTCCCAGGGACGGGCTGCGGCGGACACCGCCTCGGCGCGGCCGGGCTACTCAGAGCACCAGACAGGCTGGGCGTTCGACATCGGCGACGCCGGCGGCGCGTGCAGCTTTCAGCCGTGCTTCGCCGAGCAACCGGCCGCCGTCTGGGCCAAAGCAAACGCGCACCGGTTCGGCTTCGTGGTGAGGTACCCGTGGATGCAGCACACGATCACCGGATACTTCTACGAATCGTGGCACCTGCGGTATATCGGCGTGGAGGCGGCCACGGACATGCGGAAGCGCGGCGTCGCCACCCTGGAGCAGTATTTCGGCCTGGCTTCCGCCCCCGGCTACCTCTGACGCGGCTGTTACTTATGGGCCGGCTACTTATGGGCCGGCCGGTCACGGTCCCGTAAACGTGGTGCGGTAGTTTGGTTGGCATGCTTAGTGGATTCAAGAAGTTCATTCTCAAGGGAAACGTCATCGACCTGGCCGTGGCGGTGGTCATCGGATCGGCGTTCAGCGCCGTGGTGGATGCGCTGGTCAAGAGCGTCCTGATGCCGCTGATCTCGGTGCTGGTCGGAGAGCCGAACTTTGACAACTTCCTGGCGTTCGGCGACGTCCGGTTCGGCGTGCTGCTCACGGCGGTGGTTAACTTCCTGCTGGTTGCCTCGGCACTCTACTTCGTCATCGTCGCCCCGATGAACAAGCTGATCGAGCACCGTAACCGCAAGCTGGGCATCGGGCAGGACACCAAGAAGGAAGCGGCCGAGGATCCGCAGATCGCCCTGCTGAAGGAGATCCGCGACGCCCTGCAGACCCAGAACCAGGCGGCCAAGTAGGCCGGGCCCCAATAACGCCAGCAAAAAAGCAGCCCGCCTCCGACTGAGTTATTCAGTCAGGGAGGCGGGCTGCTTTTGGCGTTGGGGCGAAAACCTAGTCGCCGACGAGTGCCAGCGCCAGCTGGGTCTTCACAACCTGGGCGAGGCGTTCGGCGATGACCTGGGCGGTCTGCTGGTCGCCGGCCTCCACCATGACGCGCACAACGGGCTCGGTGCCGGACGGGCGCAGGAGCACGCGGCCGGTGTCGCCCAGTTCGGCTTCGGCTGCCTTGACGGCTGCGGCGAGGGTCTCGTCGCCGCCGACCCGGCTCCGGTCCACGTCCTTCACGTTGATGAGGACCTGGGGCAGCTTGGTCATGATGGTGGCGAGTTCCTTGAGCGGGCGGCCGGTCAAGGCCACCTGCGCTGCCAGCTGGAGGCCGGTCAGAACGCCGTCGCCGGTGGTGGCGTAGTCGGCGAGGATCACGTGGCCGGACTGTTCGCCGCCCAGGTTGTAGCCGCCGTCGCGCATTTGTTCGAGAACGTACCGGTCCCCCACGCCCGTCTCGCGGATGGCGATGCCAGCGTCACGGAGGGCGATCTTGAGGCCGAGGTTGCTCATCACGGTGGCGACCAGGACGTTGTCGGCGAGCTTGCCGGCCTTCTTGAGGGCGACGGCAAGGATGGCCATGATCTGGTCGCCGTCCACCTCGTTGCCCTCGTGGTCCACGGCCAGGCAGCGGTCGGCGTCGCCGTCGTGGGCAATGCCGAGGTCTGCGCCGTGCTCCACGACTGCTGCCTTCAGCGGGCCGAGGTGCGTGGAGCCCACGCCTTCGTTGATGTTCAGGCCGTCCGGTTCGGCGCCGATGACAACGACGTCAGCGCCGGCGTCCTTGAAGACCTGGGGGGAACAGCCGCTCGCGGCGCCGTGTGCGCAGTCGAGGACCACCTTGAGGCCGTTGAGGTTGTGCGGGAGGGTGCCCAGGAGGTGGACGATGTAGCGGTCCTCGGCGTCGGAGAAGCGCTGGATGCGGCCCACCTCGCCGCCCACCGGGCGGAAGGGCTCCTTGCCCATCTGGGCCTCGATGGCGTCCTCCACCTCGTCGGGGAGTTTCTGGCCGCCGCGGGCGAAGAACTTGATCCCGTTGTCGGGAGCGGGGTTGTGCGAGGCGGAGATCATGACGCCGAAGTCGGCGTTCAGGTCTGCCACGAGGTAGGCGGCGGCGGGGGTGGGCAGGACGCCGGCGTCGTAGACGTCGATTCCGGAGCTGGAAAGCCCGGCCTCCACGGCTGCGGCGATGAATTCGCCGCTGGCGCGGGGGTCCCTGGCAACCACGGCGCGCGGCCGTGCACCTTCGCTGGTGCGTTCATGGCCAAGCACGACGGCGGCGGCCTGGGCCAGCTGCAATGCGAGCTCGGCAGTCAGCAGGCCATTCGCCAGGCCCCGGACACCGTCTGTTCCAAATAATGTAGACATCGGGTCAAGTTTAGACGATTCAGGTGCCCGTCCCTGCCTTGAACCCGCTCCCCACGGCGTTCGTGAAGGGCGTTGCGGACGTTTCCCCTGCTCACCGGCCTTGCCTGCGCCGTAACGGGGATTAACGGCAGAAGCCCGCCCCGCCAAATGGCGGAACGGGCTTCTGAAGTCCAGGGTGCGGCCGCACCAGCGGCCCCAGCCCGGGGCAAGCGCGATTTAGCGCTTGGAGTACTGCTGAGCCTTGCGTGCCTTCTTGAGACCGGCCTTCTTACGCTCGATGACGCGGGCGTCACGGGTGAGGTAGCCGGCCTTCTTCAGGGTGGCGCGGTTGTTCTCGACGTCGATCTCGTTCAGCGAACGGGCGATGCCGAGGCGCAGTGCACCGGCCTGGCCGGAGGGGCCACCGCCGTGGATGCGGGCGATGACGTCGTAGGCGCCTTCGAGATCCAGGATCTTGAAGGGCTCGTTGACGTCCTGCTGGTGCAGCTTGTTCGGGAAGTAGTTGTCCAGCTCGCGGCCGTTGATGGTCCACTTGCCGGAGCCCGGTACAACGCGAACGCGTGCAACGGCTTCCTTGCGGCGGCCAACAGCTGCGCCGGCAACGGTCAGTGCCGGGCGCTCCTTCTTCGGAGCAGCTTCAGCGGCGCTGCTTTCCGAGGTGTAGCTGGTCAGGTTTTCCTCAGCCTCAACGGCTTCGGTGGTCAGTTCATCGTTCTGAGCCACGGTTCTCCTTGTAGATAAAAGTGTTGGTGGCCAGGACTACTGGGCGACCTGGGTGATTTCGAAAGTCTTGGGCTGCTGGGCTGCGTGGGGGTGCTCGGCGCCACGGTAGACCTTCAGCTTGCTCAGCTGCTGGGCAGCGAGGGAGTTCTTGGGGAGCATGCCCTTGATGGCCTTCTCAACGGCGCGGACCGGGTTGGACTCCAGCAGTTCCGCGTAGTTGACGGAGGTCAGGCCGCCCGGGTAGCCGGAGTGGCGGTATGCGCGCTTCTGCTCCAGCTTGGCGCCGGTGAGGGCAACCTTTTCAGCGTTGATGATGATGACGAAGTCGCCCATGTCCATGTGGGACGCAAAGGTCGGCTTGTGCTTTCCGCGCAGCAGTGTTGCGGTCTGGCTGGCAAGACGACCCAGGACAACGTCGGTGGCGTCAATGACGTGCCACTGGCGGTTGATATCGCCGGGCTTCGGGGTGTACGTACGCACGGTGTTTGCCTCGTTCTTGTTCTGGCGTTCTTGTTTTAGGCGTCACGCGGGGTGCGCCTACTATCTATGCGCGACCGGAACAGAGGTGAGGGCTCTATGGACCAGTTATCCCCTAGTCCCGAAAATGCCCGTCGGGTAGCGATCCTGCAACTGGATCCCCAAGCGGGCACGCATCATCGAGAAAGGACACGCACAACGACTACCAAGAATAGCGCCAACCGCAGGCCCGGGTCAAAATGGGGTATCCGGCGGCGGGGGCTTGGGGTCCTGCGCCAGCGCCGGGCCCTTCCAGCCAGGAGTCCATGTGTCGTCAGCAGGTATCGCCGCCAGCGCCGGGCCGCTCTTTGCAGGTCCGATCTTTGCGGGGCCGAACTTTGCAGTGGCCGTAGGACTCGTTGGCATTCTACTGAGCCCGATCGCTGAACTCCTCATCGCCCGCACCCTCCCCCGCCTGGGTGGACTCCCGGGCGTCCGGACCAGAATTACGACGGCGGCACTCACCGGAGTGCTGTGCGGCGCCCTTGCGCTGCGGTTCGGCATGGAGTGGTCCCTGCCGGCCTTCCTGCTGCTGGCCGTCCTCGGCGTGCAGCTGGCCCGCATTGACCTGGCGCATCACCTGCTGCCGAATCCCCTCGTGCTGACGCTGCTGGCGGCCGGCCTGGCACTCCTCCTTCTGGGCAGCTCCGCCACGGCCGAGTGGGCCGAACTGCTCCGCGCGGCGGCCGGGGCCGCTGTGCTGTTCGTTGTTTTCCTGATTTTGGCCCTTATTTCGCCAAACGGCATCGGCATGGGGGACGTCAAGCTTGCCGCCCCCGTGGGCCTTTACCTGGGCTACTTGGGCTGGAGCCAACTGTTCTACGGTGGAGCACTCGGCTTCGTACTGGGCGGGATTTTGTCCGTCGTTTTGATTAGGCTCAAACACGCCAATTTGCGCTCCGAAGTCGCCTTTGGCCCCTCCATGCTCGCCGCCGCCTTGGGCACTGCTTTATTGGCATCCTGAAGGCCGAATTACTGGTCAAACGTCAAATTCCGACTGCGCCGACCGCTATGTTCTTGAGCAATTCTTGATTAAAGCCAAGTAGTCCAAACCTTTAACGTCCTGATCTGCGTACTTCTTTGCGGGAGTACTTATGGGCCCCCTCAAAAAGTCGAGTAGAACTACGCATTGTTGCGGTTGGGGCCCCGGGTGGATTCTTTTGCTATCGAAATGCCAGCCCTTTCGCGGTATGGGGGAGGCTGGAATTCGACAGCATTTATTCCATCGAATTTAAGGAAATAACAATGACTACTCTCATGGTCTCGGTTCTTGCTTTCGTGTCCGGAATCAAGGATCGGCTGGAATCGGAAAAGGGTGCCACCGCAACCGAGTATTCGCTGCTCGTGGCCTTCATCGCGTTCGGCATCATCGTCGGCGTCACGGCCTTTGGAACCGGCCTCAACGGCTGGTTCAAGGACCTGGGCACAACTGTGGCCGGCTGGTCGAACTGAGTCGCTAACACCTCCCACACATCGGTGCGCCGCGTTCGCTGAGCCGGCCGCGGCGCACCGTCCTCATTCAGCTGTACCTAATCGCGGAGGGTCCAGTGATACGCAGCAGTTCACGCTCCAGCACAGGGAAACGCGCTCGGCGGGATCGCGGCGCCGTCGCCGTCGAGTTCGCCTTGATCGCACCCATCCTTCTGGCGCTGGTGGCAGGCATCGTGGAGTTTTCCCATGCCTACAACCTCCAGATATCCGTTACCCAGGCCGCCCGGGAGGCAGCCAGGGAAATGGCCATCGAGGACGACCAAGGCGCAGCAGCCACGGCCGCGGCCGCCGGCGCCCCGGGGCTCACGACCGGGAACTTTCAGTACGCCTTCAGCCCGGCATCTTGTGCTGCTGGCCAGAACATGACGGTCACCATCACATACCCGGCGGCCACGCTGACGGGCATCTTCGGCAGCACTGTCACGGTCACCGGAGTAGGAGCCATGCGATGCGGCGGCTGAAAAATTCCCGGATCGAGCAGGAACGTGGCGCGGCAGCAGTCCTGGTGGCCGTCATGATGCTGGTGCTCATGGGCGCGGGCGCACTGGCAGTGGACGTCGGCCAGATCTACGCCGAACGGGCGCAACTGCAAAACGCTGCGGATGCCGGCGCGATAGCCATTGCCCAGGCTTGCCATGCAACGGGGTGTACCCAGTCCCAGGCGGAAGCCATCGCCCAGGACTTGGCCAACAGCAATTCAAACGACGCGTCGTCCAAGGTGCTCCAGGTAGATATGTCCGTAGCCAACCAGGTCACCGTCAGAACTACTACCCGTGACGGTACAAGTGGGGCGGGCTTCCTGCGGCAGATGTTCAGTTCGGCCGTCAATGCGCCCCCGGCGACCGTGGGAGCCCATGCAACCGCCGCCCTGGAGTTCCCCACCCGCGGCTCGGGATTTCCCCTGGCGATTTCAAACCACTGCTACAACCTCTCCGCAGCGCTTGCCACAGGAGAGGTCCAGAAAATCTCCTACAAGCCGGGTGGAACGTGCACCGGGCCGTCAGGGACACAGATCCCGGGGGGCTGGGGCTGGCTGGACCGAAGCTCTCCGTGCGTGGCAACCACCCAAAACGGCAACAACCAGATCGGTTCGGACCCGGGCAACAATCCCCCTACGGACTGTCAAAACGTCCTTTCCGGATGGAAGGCAACCATCCTTGCCGGCGGGGAAGTCGATGTCGCCTTTCCCATCTTCGACAATGCCACCAACCAGGGACAAAACGGCCAGTTTCACATTATTGGTTATGCGACATTCAAGATCTGGGGCTGGAAGTTCGGCAACAACGGTGTTTACGAGTTTCGCAATACTTCCACCTCTCCGGGAATGACAAGCGCCCTCGCATGCTCCGGAGGAAACAACCGCTGCGTCATCGGTCAATTCATTAAATTCGAGTCAATCGACTCCTTTACCGGGGGATCGGGCGGTGGGACGAATTTGGGAACCGTAATTATCAAGCTCATCGATTAAGGGCTGGCACATAGATAGACGACAACAAACAATTCTTAAGGGGAAAACAGTGAAAACTCGCCTACTGGGAGGCATTGCCGCGCTGCTTGTGGCAATCATCGGAACCGTGTTGCTGGTCTCGTACGTACAGAATGCGGACAAGCGCGCCCTGGCTGACACGGAGACCGAGTCCGTGTACGTCGTAGAAAAGACCGTTGCAGCCGGGACCGGAATAGACAAGGTGGCAGGCGCAGTCGTTCGGAAAGAAGTACCAAAACTGGCAGTTGCTGCCGGAGCCGTGACGGACCTGAACCAGGTTGGACAGAAGGTCGCCGCCGTAGACCTGATGCCGGGTGAGCAGCTCCTCGCCACCCGCATGGTGGACGCAGCGTCCATCCTCGGTCCGGCCAGGGTACAGGTTCCAACTGGCATGCAGGAGATCACCCTCAAGCTCCCCATCGAACGCGTGGTGGGCGGCACACTCGCGGCGGGCGATACCGTAGGCGTCTTCCTCTCCGTGCAGGACTCCACGGCGAAGACGGGCAAGACGCAGCTGACCTTCCACAAGGTCCTGGTCACGGCGGCACAGTTCAGTGACGGCAGTACCGCGAAGTCGCAGGAGACGGTGGCGACGGAAGAGTCGTCGAAAGGTGCCCTCAACGCGAAGAAGGGGTCTACCTCGAATGAGGGCTACCTCATCACCTTGGCCCGCAACTCCGGCGATGCTGAACGGATCATCTTCGCCACCGAGTTCGGAACCGTCTACCTCTCCAAGGAACCGGCCAACGCAGTGGAAGGTACGTCCGGCGTCGTGAACACCGGAAGGCTGTTCCGATGAGCCGCTTCGTCCTCATCACCCCCAACGCCGACTTCGAACGGCGCATCCAGCTGGCCGTCTCAGGCATGCACGGTTCGCTCCGTGTGTTCCAGGCGGACTATTTGCCCGAGAGCCCGCAGGACTTCCTCCGGCAACTCGTGGGCGAGCCGCCGGAGGTGCTGATCCTCGGACCGGGCCTCCCCGTCGACGGCTCATTGAAACTGGCGTCCGTCATGGATCTGCAGTACCCCGAGATAAGCGTTGTCCTGGTGGTGCCTGAAACCAAGGAAGTAGTCCTCCAGGCCATGCGTTCGGGCGTCCGTGACCTGCTCGACCCGGCTGCGGATCCGGACGCCATCCGTGTCCTGCTGGAGCGGGCCAGCCTCGCGGCGGCAGGCCGCCGTCGTGGTTTGGCCCCCGGGGCATCAGAGCACGCCGACCACGGTGAAGGCGGGCGGGTCATCGCGGTCATGTCCCCCAAAGGCGGGGTGGGCAAGACCACCGTGGCCACCAATCTCGCCGTCGGCCTTGGCAAGGCTGCCCCTATGAGCGTGGTGATCGTGGACCTGGACCTGCAGTTCGGCGATGTTGCGAGTGGTCTGATGCTGGACCCTGAACACACCATCACCGATGCCGTAGTAGGAGCAGCCAGCCAGGACTCCATGGTCCTGAAGGCGTACCTAACCGTCCACCCCGCAGGGATCTACGCCCTCTGCGCGCCGCGAAACCCGGTCGAGATGGACAGGATTTCGGGCGAGCAGGTGAGCCGGCTCCTCAGCCAGCTGCGGGAGGAGTTCCACTACATCGTGGTGGACACGGCACCCGGTTTGGGCGAGCACGTCCTGGCGACGCTGGAGCAGGCCACCGATGCCGTCTGGATCTGCGGAATGGACATTCCCAGCATCCGGGGCCTTCGGACAGGCTTCCAGATCTTGGCCGAGCTCGGCCTCGTACCCGAGAAACGGCACGTGGTGCTGAACATGACGGACCGGCGGGCAGGCCTCACGTTGCAGGACATCGAAGCCACCATCGGCTCCCCCGTTGACGTTGCGCTCCCCCGCTCCAAGACGCTGCCATATTCCACGAACAAGGGGGTGCCCATCCTCCAGGACGGCAGCCGGGACTCCGCCGCAAAGGGGCTCCGCCAGCTGGTGGAGCGCTTCAAACCGAATTGGGAAGAAAGACCCCACAAGAAGCTGCACAGAAGGGCGGTAGTCCAGTGAACCTCACAGACCGGTTCCAGAACCTCCGGGGCGAGCCCAAGGCTAACGCCGAAAAGCCACAGCCGGCTGACGTCTTCAAACCCAAACCGGTTGCGGCCACCCTGGGCAAGAAGCACGAGGAGCAGGCAGCTGGCTCGGCGGCGAGCGCCACGGCAGCCCTGGAGACACCTGCCGTCGCTTCGGTTGCCAGCGAGGCCCTGAACACCCTGAAGGAGCGGGCAACGCAGACGCTCTTTGAACGGCTGGGTTCGCGGCTCACCGACTCCACCCTTGACGACGAGGAACTGCACCAGTTTGTCCGGGACGAACTGAAGATCGTGGTCGACGAGGAACAGGTTCCACTCTCCGGCCCCGAGAGGCAGCGGCTCATCCGGGACATCATCGACGACGTCCTGGGCCACGGCCCCATCCAGCGGTTCCTCGACGACCCGTCCATCACCGAGGTCATGGTGAACCGCTACGACCAGGTCTACGTGGAACGGCAGGGCCGCATCTTCCCCACGGACACCAAGTTCAGCTCCGATGACGCGCTGCGTCGGGTGATCGACCGGATCGTGTCCAAGGTGGGCCGCCGGATCGACGAGTCCTCGCCACTGGTGGACGCGCGGCTCGCAGACGGCTCGCGCGTCAATGCGATCATCCCGCCCCTGGCTGTCAACGGGCCGGCACTGACAATCCGCAAGTTTGGCAGGGAAGCGCTGACGGTCCAGGATCTCATTTCGCTGGGCAGCCTCTCCCCCGAGATGGCGGAGCTCCTGCACGCATGCGTTCTTGCCCGGATGAACATCATCGTGTCCGGCGGAACCGGCACCGGCAAGACGACGCTCCTCAATGTGCTGTCGGGCTTCATCCCGGCCGAGGACAGGATCGTGACCATCGAGGACGCCGTCGAACTCCAGCTTCAGCAGGAGCACGTCATCCGGCTCGAAAGCCGTCCGCAGAACATCGAGGGCAGGGGTGAGGTATCCATCCGGGATTTGGTCCGGAACTCGCTTCGCATGCGGCCGGACCGGATCGTGGTGGGTGAGGTTCGGGGCGGCGAATGCCTCGATATGCTGCAGGCCATGAACACCGGCCACGACGGTTCCATCTCCACCGTTCACGCCAACTCACCCCGGGATGCCATAGCCAGGCTCGAGACGCTGGTGCTGATGGCAGGAATGGATATCCCACTCCGGGCCGTCCGCGAACAGCTGGCCTCCGCCGTCAACCTGGTAGTGCACATCACCCGGATGCGCGACGGCTCGCGCCGGGTCACCCACATCACCGAGGTGCAAGGCATGGAAGGCGACATCGTCACCCTGCAGGACGCATTCGTGTTTGACTACTCAGCCGGCATCGACGCCAACGGCCGCTTCCTCGGAAAGCCGGTGCCGACGGGCGTCCGGCCGAGGTTCACTGAGCGTTTCGCCGAGCTCGGCATCGAAGTCTCGCCGGCAGTGTTCGGGGCATCCCTGATTGGTGTGGCGCCGTCCGGCCCAGCCGCGCCAAGGGGGCGGTGACCGTGACCGCCGACTATGGCGTTTTCGTGCTGGCACTGGTGCTGCTGTACCTCGCAATCTTCCTGGTCTTCGGCGTGGCTCTCAGGCCAAATTCGGGACTTCCCATGTCACGCCGTCGGCCCGATGTCCCTGCCCAGTCCTCGCCGCTGACCCGGCTGACTGACCAGGCGGTGGGCGCGCTCAACAAGGGTCTCAGGAAGCGCGGCACGGGCCTGCTAACCCAGGACCGGCTGGATGAGTGCGGGCTCAAGAAGGAACCGGGTGACTACCTGATCATGGCGGGGGTGATCACCCTGACGGCCGCCGTCGTCGGGTATTTCCTTGCCGGTCTCTTTGCCGCTGTCCTTCTGACCCTGCTGGCCCCGCTGGGACTGCACCTGCTGCTCAATGCCCTGGCGGCGCGCCGCCGTCGGCAGTTTGACCAGCAGGTGCCGGACACGTTGCAGATGTTCTCCGGCGGGCTGCGGGCCGGCCACAGCCTGCTCCGCGCCGTGGACGCGGCGGGGCAGGAAAGCCAGCCGCCGATGTCTGAAGAGCTGGGGCGGATTGTCAACGAAACCAGAATCGGCCGGGATCTCGGCGAAGCCCTGGCGGACGTGGCGAGGCGCACCCAGAGCGAGGATTTTCTCTCCATCTCGCAGGCCATCGAGATCCACCGCGAGGTGGGCGGTGACCTGGCGGAGGTGCTGGACCACCTGGGCGACACCGTCCGGGACCGCAACCAGGTGCGCGGCCAGATCCGGGCCCTGAGCGCCGAAGGCCGGATGTCGGCAATCGTCCTCATGGCTCTGCCGGTGGTGATGTTCATCGGACTGACGTTCTTCAACGAGATGTACTCCCGCACCTTCACCAGCACGCTGCCCGGTTACCTCATGATCGCGGCGGCCATCGTCCTGCTCACGGCCGGCGGCTTCTGGCTCAGCCGGATCGTCAAACCCAAGTTCTAGGAAGAAGGTGGTCATCATGCAGCCTGTGGCCTATGCGGCGATCCTTGCAGTGATCGCACCCGTGACTGTCATGACATGGTTCGCCTTCACGGGCGACAGGGCGGGGCTCCGCAACATCCAGGCAAACCTCGGCCGGGTCTCCAAGAACAAGGGCCCGGCGCTCAGCGTCGACGAGAAGCTGATGCTGGTCAGCCAGCGCATCATGCCGAAGGGCTACGTCGCGTGGCTGGACAGGCAGCTCGCGGGAGCCGGCCGGCCCAAGGACTGGCCATTGGCCCGGCTCATCATGGTCAAGCCGCTGCTTGCCTTCGGGGGCGCCGCGATTGGCTATCTGTTTTTTGTTGGCAGTCCGTCGGCACAGCGTTTCTTCATGATGCTGGGGTTCATTGCTCTTTGCTATTTCACTCCGGACCTCCTTGTGCGCAACCGTGCACAGAAGCGGCGGGAAGCCATCCGGCTGGAGCTGCCGGTCGCTCTGGACCACATGCTGATTTCGGTGCAGGCAGGCCTCGGGTTTGAAGCGGCGATGGGACGCGCCGGCGTCAACGGCAAAGGTCCAATGGCTGAGGAGCTGATCCGTACACTCCAGGACATCCAGGTTGGCCGGTCCCGCAAGGAGGCTTACCTCGCCATGGCAGAGCGGGTGGATGTGCCGGACGTGCGCAGCTTCATCCGGGCAGTGGTCCAGGCGGATGCGTACGGCGTGGCAATTGCAGGCGTCCTGAAAACCCAGGCGGAAGACATGCGGATCAAGCGGAAGCAGCGCGCCGAGGAGCACGCCATGAAGATCCCGGTGAAGATGCTGTTCCCGCTGATCTTCTTCATCCTGCCCACCCTGTTCATCGTGGTGCTGGGGCCGACGGTGATGAGCATCATTTCGCTGTTCACGGGGTAGGTCCTTGGCGGGTGTGTGGGGCCCTTTCGGTTCTTGTAACCGGGAGGGCCCTACCTGTTTTAGGGCCGTTCGAAGCTTCAAGATTCAAGGTTTGCGCAAGGCAAGCGCAGGAAATGCGCAGGGCGCTAAAGGTTGGCTCAGGAGTGTGCAAAGAACCTACTTGAGGCGGATTTCCGTTGCTAGCTTTTTTACAGAGCTGGTGATGGACCAGCTTTCCAACACTCGCTCAGGAGTAAAAAATGCTTGCTTTCTTCTCTAACGCTGCTGCCAAGGTCCGTCGCGACGAAAAGGGCGCTACCGCCGTTGAATACGGTCTGATGGTTTCTCTCATCGCCGTTGCCATCGTCCTCGCCGTCACCTTCCTGGGCGGCCAGATCTCGACCATGTTCCAGAGCGCTGCCTGTGGCGTTCAGGGTAAGACCTACCACGCCGCTGTGGCAGGACCTCCTGCGGTGGCCGCTAGCTGCTCATAGTAACCACGGTCCACACCGGGTAGCGGAGGCCAGCCCTTCGCTACCCGGTTCATTTTCCACTTCCTTGTGCCGAGGCTCCGGGACGCTTTTGCAGGAAGGCACACCACCCCAATGGTAAGAGAATCGGAACGCGGCGCCGTAGCTGTCGAGTTCGCGCTTCTGGCACCAATCTTGGTCATGCTGCTCCTAGGAATCATGGAATTGGGACGCGCCTACAACGTGCAGACCACGCTGACGAACGCCGCTCGCGAAAGTGTGCGGTCCATGGCAATCAATAACAGCCAGACCAGCGCAAGGACGGCCGCAAAAAATGCAGCGACTCAGCTAAGCCCACCCTTGGCCGACGCCAACATCACGTTCAGCGCCACTGATTGCACGGTGGGTACGCAGATGACAGTCACCGTGAGCTACAACCTCAGCACATTGACCGGAATTGCCGGCCCATTTGCTATGACAGGGAAAGGAACCATGCTGTGCGGCGGCTAAGCGATCCTTCTGACGGAGAGCGCGGTGGAATTGCGGTTATCGTTGCCCTTCTCATGGTGATAATGCTCGGCTTTGCCGCGCTCGCCATCGACGTCGCCAAACTATACGCAGAACGGGCGCAACTGCAGAACGGCTCCGACGCCGCAGCTCTCATGATGGCTCAGAAATGCGCCAAGAACGACACTGACGCCGAATGTTCCGCTACTTCTCCCCTAGCTGCAGACCTCGCAAACAAGAACGCTATCGACGGATTGAGCAACGTAAAGTCCATCGCCCTGGACAAGACAAACCGCACCGTGACAGTAACTGCTGGTGCCAAGGAGTCGGGCGCATCCGCGAATTCCGTGTCCCTATTTTTCGCGGGCGTCCTGGGTATCCAGAGCGCCGAAGTGAATGCCAGTTCCAGTGTGAGGTGGGGTAGCCCGGTGGAAGGCACCATCGTCTTTCCGCTGGCGTTCTCCATCTGTCAGGTTTCGGGCATGGTAGACGGCGCCGCGCAACTGCTACAGAACCACTCGGCTGATGCGAACGCTGACTGTCCGCTTGGACCAGCCGGTAAGACCGTCCCCGGCGGTTTCGGCTGGACCTCGCAGAACACAGGCCAATGCGGTGGCCTGATCAACTTGGCCCTAAACCAAAGTGGCGGCGCCACCGGCAATGACGGACCATCAAACTGTGACGCCATTCTAAACAATTGGGCCAGCGAGCTCACTGCGGGAAGGCAAGTCATCGTATTGCTCCCTGTCTACGACGACGTGACCGGAACCGGTTCAGGAGCCAGCTATCACCTGAAGAGTTTTGCCGCCTTCAGTGTCCAGGGCTGGGCCTTCAGCGGCGCAGACAAGCTGCCCATGGTCTACAACAACACTCCCGCGGCCAAGAGCCTGGAGTGCAAAGGCAGCTGCCGCGGCATTATCGGGAAGTTCGTCAAGTACGTGTCCCTCGCCGACGGTTACAAGCTGGGGCCCGTTAGCCCTAACGGCGCCACGATCGTCGAATTGACCAGTTAGTTCCCTGCAGCGCATCAGTTCTGCAGTTCATTGATACAAATTCTCAGGAGCAGTTCGTGAAGTCTCGGTTGTTGGCAGGCGCGGCAGCGGTAGTCCTCGCTCTCGTGGGGGCTATGCTGGTGATTTCTTACGCCCAGGGCGCAGACCAGCGTGCCGTTCAGAACCTTCAGCCTGTGGACGTCCTGGTGGTCAAGGCGGCGATTCGCGCCGGAACCCCGGTTGAATCAATGGGAGCTTCCCTCGCCACAGAACAGTTGCCTGCATCGGCTGTCACTGGATCATCGCTGAAGTCGCTGGATGCTTCCAAGGGCAAGGTCGCTGCCGTGGACCTGGTACCCGGGGAGCAGCTGGTTTCCGAGCGTCTCGTGGCCCCCGAAGACGTAAAAGTTGTTGGCTCTGTCACCATCCCGGCAGGCTTACAGGAAGTCTCCTTCCAGCTCGAACCTGACCGGGTTGTAGGCGGACGGCTAGCTCCGGGTGACCACGTTGGCGTCTTCGTCAACCTCGACAAGGGCGGTTTGGAAGACAAGATCGATGCAGAAACCACCAAACTGACGGTGCGCAAGGCCTTGGTGACGGCTGTCCAGCGGGCTCCTGAGCCGGCTGCCACTGTTCAACCCTCACCTACGGCAAGCGCCGATCCGAACGCTGCCGATCCCCAGGACACCACGCTTCCCACGGGCTCCCTCATGCTGACCGTCGCTGTCAGCGATGTCGACGCCGCCAAGATCGTCTTCGCTGCCGAGTACGCCAAGGTGTGGCTGAGCAAGGAACCCACCAACGCCAAGGACAGCGGTCCACGGATCATTCAGCGGAGTGAGGTGTACAAGTGAGCCGCTTCGTTTTGATCACGCCAAACCCGGACTTTGACGGCCGCCTGCGGCAGGCCGTGGCCGGCGGGCTCCAAGGCGGCGTTCAGACCTTCCTAACGAACATCCTGCCCGCTGGCCCGTACGACCTGTTCGCCCAGCTGAACCAGGAACAGCCGGAGGTCCTGATCCTCGGCCCGGACCTGCCAATTGACGAGGCACTACGCCTGGCTACTGTGTTGGATGTGCAGGTTCCAAACCTGATGGTGCTCCTCGTCAGCGAACCGGACCCAACCCTGGTCCTACAGGCCATGCGGGCTGGCGTCCGCGACGTCCTCAGCCCCTCTGCCGATCCCGCCCAGCTTCGCGTGCTATTGGAACGCGCCTGCCAATCCTTCGCCAATCGGCACCGGACCGAGCATCAAGGCCCCGCGGAAAACCACCGGGGCGCGGTTATCGGGGTATTCTCCCCCAAGGGCGGCGTGGGCAAGACGACCATTGCCACCAACCTCGCCGTTGGGTTGGGGAAGCTGGCCCCCATGAGCGTGGTACTTGTGGACCTGGACCTGCAGTTCGGTGACGTTGCTTCGGGGCTGTACCTGAATCCGGGGTACACAGTCACCGACGCCGTTTCGCCAGCCGCGGCCCAGGACACCCTGGTGCTCAAGGCCTTCCTCACCGTTCACCCTGCCAGCATCTATGCACTGTGTGCGCCCCTCAGCCCTGTGGAGGCCGACTACATCACGCCGGAACAGATCACGCGCCTGCTCGAACAGCTCGCCGAAGAATTCCAGTACGTCGTGGTGGATACCGCGCCCGGTCTGCCCGAAATTGGGCTGGCCGCCATGGAAGCCTGCACAGACGTCGTGTGGGTCAGCGCAATGGATATCCCCAGCGTTCGTGGCCTCCGGTCAGGCATGGACATTCTGCGTCAGTTGGAGATTCTGCCGGAAGGCCGGCACGTGGTCCTAAACATGGCCGATCCCAAGTGCGGCCTCTCAGTGCAGGACATCGAAGCCACCATTGGAGCTCCCGTGGACATCAGCGTCCCCCGTTCCCGCGCGGTGACGTTGTCCACCAACCGCGGAATGCCGGTGCTGCTGGATGCCAAGAAGGACCCCGCCGCCAAGGGCTTGAGTCAGCTTGTAGACCGGCTGGGTCCGGCCGCTGGTGCCAAAGAACAGCGGAGCGCCCACCGACGGGTGGTCGTCTAGATGAAGCTTTCTGAACGCATCCAGGCCGCGCAGCTCAGATCGGAAGTTCCCGGTGCTCCGCTGCACGTTCCGGTTGCTCCTCTGCACGCGTCGGCGCAGGTTGCTTCCGAACCCGCGCTCATGCGCGCTGCCGCGACGCCGGTCCAGACCGCAGCTGCGTCGTCGATGAGCGCGGCCCCACGGCCGATCTCCGGTGTGGCCGCGTACCAGACGCGTGCGGCACGGCGTGCAGCTGAAGCTGCTGCCCAGGCGGAGGCTGGTCAGGAACAAAGTGCGTCGCCCGCTCACACAACGCCCGCTGCGGTAATCGCCCCTGCTCCGGACGCCGTGGAGGAGCGCGCCAAGCCCGTTGCTGGCACTCCCGGCATGCCAACTCCGGGCCGCCGACTGCCTGTGCCAGCGGCACCAGTCCAAGCTGGCGCCACAGCGCAGACCGAGCCATTCAAGACCAAGACCCAGCAGCCGGTGGACGTGTTCGCTGCCCTCAAGCAGCGCGCTGCAACGGCACTGTTTGAACGCATGGGGGCACGGTTCAACGATTCGGCACTCACGGAACAAGAACTTCGCAGGACAGCCCGCGACGAGCTCATCCGCATCATCGATGCCGAGCAGGTACCTCTGACCGCGGACGAGCGGACCCGCCTGGTGGCAGACGTGGCTGATGACGTGCTCGGCTACGGCCCGCTCCAGCGTTTGCTGGATGATCCCGCCGTCACCGAAATCATGGTGAACCGGATGGATCAGATCTATGTGGAACGTAAGGGGCAGCTGGCCTTGACGGAGTCAAGGTTCAGTTCCGAAGATCACCTCCGTAAGGTGATTGAGCGGATCGTTTCCAGGGTGGGCCGGCGCATCGATGAGTCCTCGCCGCTGGTGGATGCACGCTTGGAGGACGGCTCCCGTGTCAACGCTGTCATCCCTCCGCTCGCCGTCGGTGGTTCTTCGCTGACTATCCGTAAGTTCAGCAAGGTGCCCCTCACGGTGCAGAACCTCATCGATTTCGGGACCCTCACGCCGGAGATGGCCGAGCTGCTCAACGCCTGTGTTAAGGCCAAGCTCAACATCATCGTTTCCGGCGGTACCGGCACCGGAAAGACCACCCTGCTAAACGTCCTGTCTTCCTTCCTCCCGTCAGACGAGCGCATCGTGACTATCGAGGACGCGGTGGAGCTCCAGATCCAGCAGGAACATGTGGTCCGCTTGGAAAGCCGTCCGCCGAACACGGAGGGCAAGGGTGAAGTCACCATACGCGAACTACTCCGCAATTCCCTGCGTATGCGTCCGGACAGGATTGTGGTGGGTGAGGTCCGTGGCGGGGAATCTCTGGACATGCTCCAGGCCATGAACACCGGCCACGACGGCTCGCTGTCCACAGTCCACTCGAACTCGCCCCGTGACGCCATCGCCCGTCTGGAGACCCTGGTTCTCATGGCGGGGATGGACCTTCCGCTGCGCGCCATTCGTGAGCAGATCGCATCGGCGGTGAACCTGATCGTCCAGATCTCGCGTCTCAGGGACGGCTCGCGGCGCATCACTCATGTGACGGAGGTACAGGGCATGGAGGGCGACATCGTCACGCTCCAGGATGCCTTCGTCTTTGACTACTCCGCCGGAGTCGACCAGCACGGAAAGTTCCTTGGCAGGCCTGTCCCCACAGGCATCCGCCCGCGGTTCATCGACCGGTTCGAGGACCTTGGCATCCATGTATCGGCCGGCGTCTTCGGGGCGCCCTTGGTCCCCTCGGAAAGGCGCTGACTCCCATGATCGTGACCCTTGGCGTTGTCCTCGTGATTGCCTCCGTGGTCCTCGGCGGTGTGGCCGTCCTGATTCCGCGCACACCCACGGTGCCGCTTGAACGGCGTCGTCCTTTCCGTACGGAGGCGGACTCCCAACTCACCCGGTTCGCCGGCAGCGCAGTCCAGTCCATCGAGCGTCTGCTTGCCAAAAGGGGCATCCGCTACTTCAACCGGGAAAGCCTGGAGAACGCCGGCCTCCGGCTGAGCCAGGCCGAATTCATACTGCTGATCCTGGTGGGGGCCTTCGTAGGCGCCCTCATCGGGCTCGTCGTGGCCGGACCCCTACTGGCCATCCTGCTGGTTGTTGCGGCGCCCTTCGTGGGACATCTGGTGCTGGGCTTCCTCGCCGGCAAAAGACGGGCAAAGTTCGACGAGCAGTTGGGCGACACTCTCCAGTTGCTGTCCGGCAGTCTCCGCGCCGGTCACAGTATCCTGCGCGCCATTGACGCCGCCGCCAACGAATCTCAGACTCCCACGTCGGAAGAGATGCGCCGCGTGGTGACGGAGACCAGCCTCGGCCGGGATCTGTTGGTGTCCCTCAATGACACGGCAGAGCGTATGAAGAACGAGGACTTTGTCTGGATCGCCCAAGGCATTCAGATCAATCGCGAGGTGGGCGGGAACCTGGCGGAGGTCCTGGACCAGGTGAACGAGACCATCCGCGAGCGTAGCGAGATCAAGGGCCACATCAAATCGCTGGCGGCGGAAGGCAAGTTCTCCGCATACATTCTTATGGCCTTGCCGGTCGCAATTGTCCTGCTACTTCTGGTGATGAACCCCGAATACATGAACAAGATGTTCACCACGCCTCTGGGCTGGGTCATGGTTGTTGTCGCTATTGTGCTCATGACCATCGGTGGTTTGTGGATGCGCAAGATCATTGACCTGAAGTTCTGAGGCGGTCGTGGATCCTTTGATGATACTTTCACTGCTCCTGATCTGCATCCCGCTGGCCTACCTCACATGGGCCTTCCTTTCCGTCGACCGGAAAGGGCTGTCAAGCGCCCGAATCCTGCTGTCCAGGGGAATCCACCGAGCTGACGTGGAGAAAAAGACCAACACCGGTCTTGTCGAGAAAATCGGCTACCGTCTGACACCCGCGGGTTACGTAAACAAGCTCGATCGGCTCCTCTCCCTCGCTGGCCGGCCGGCGTCCATGCCGCTAGGCCGATTGCTTGCCGCCAAGCCCGCACTGGGTCTGGTAGGCGGCATCCTTGGCCTCATCATTATCGCGGGGGGACCGACACCCATCCTTAAACTCGTGGGCCTGTTCGTCTTCTTCCTTGGGTACTTCATCCCGGACCTGATGCTCTACAGCAAAGGCCAGGAGCGGCAGAAAGCCATGCAGCTCGAGCTCGCCAACACCTTGGACCAGATGCTCATTTCCGTCGAGGCGGGTCTCGGCTTCGAGGGAGCCATGGCCCGGGCCGGCGAAAACGGCAAGGGTCCTCTTTCAGAGGAACTGGTCCGTACACTGCAGGACATGCAGGTGGGACGCAGCCGCCGCGAGGCCTACTTGGCGCTTGCCGAACGCACCAACATTCCGGAACTGCGCAGCTTCGTGCAGGCCGTCGTGCAGGCGGACACCTACGGCATCGCCATCAGCCGCGTCCTGCGCGTGCAGGCCAAGGTGATGCGGGTGAAACGCCGCCAGCGGGCTGAGGAGAGAGCTATGAAGCTCCCCGTCAATATCCTTTTCCCGTTGCTCTTCTTCATCTTCCCTGTGCTCTTCATCGCTGTCCTGGGCCCCGCCGTCATCAACACCATCGAGACGTTCGCCACCCAGTAAACTGCAAGCTTCCGCAGGTTTCCCCACCACAAGGTACCCGCAGGGTTTCCACAAGATCCAAGGTCAATCAGGGTTTTCCCAACCTCAGAAAGTAGCCTTAAGCCATGTCCATTTCAGGTTCCGGAGCACCCGACAGCAGCGCCAACGGCGTCTGCGTCCCGGTGTCCGGCGTCCCGGATGGCGGGGCTCACAACGAATCGGAGAGTGCCACTTTGCCCGTTTTGGACCTGGACGTCCTACACGATCTCGAAGAAGACATGGGCAGCACCGGCGTGGCGCACAGCTTCGCCCGGGACTACATCAGGATCTGGGACAAACGCCGGACCTACCTTGAGTCGTCGATCGAGGATGACGACGCCGAGGCCGCCATGGACGCCGTCCTAAGCCTGAAGAACTCCGCGATGATGGTGGGCGCCGCACGGCTGGCCCAGCTGGCGGTGAACCTGGAACGCCTCGTCAAGAGCGGCGACCTGCCCGCCGTGCGCCGGTTGCTGCCATTCGTGGCCCTCACGGGCGAACAAACTGTCTGCAGCCTGGAGCAGGGCTATCTCCCGCCGGAGGCCTGAGCCGCCCACAAAGCAGTCTGCCGCAACTTAGCCGGCCGCCCGCCGTCGACCGTGACCTATTGGCCCTACTCCGCCCGCTTAGGAGCCAGCCGGTAACCCACCCCTCGCACGGTGACCAGCCACCGTGGATCCTGCGGGTCCTCCCGGAGCTTGCGGCGCAGGTTGCCGATGTGGACTTCAACGGCCCGCTCGTCGGCTTCGCTGATGTAGGTGTCCTCGCGGTAGAACTCCCCTCGCACTACGCGCACCAGGTCGGCCCGGGTACGCACCGCGCCGGTGCCCCTCAGCAGCTCGTGCAGCAGGTCGAATTCGCTGCGGGTCAGTCCGAGGGGCGTGCCGCGGAGGTTCACGGTCCGGGTTTCGGTATCGAGAGCCAGTCCGTTGTGCTGAAGCACCGTCCCCCGGCGCGAGCCGGCGGGGGCGGCACCAGAGGACCCGGCCTCCGCAGCAGGCGAAGCGGCGGCCTCGCCGGCAACCCGGGGCCGGCGCAGCATGGCCGTTATCCGCGCCCGCAGTTCGCGCGGGCGGAAGGGCTTGACGATATAGTCGTCCGCGCCGCCCTGAAGCGCTGTGATGGTGTCCAGCTCTTCATCGCGGCCTGTAAGCATCACGATGTACGCATCGCTGAACTGGCGAATGCGGCGAAGGACTTCGAACCCGTCGATATCCGGCAGGCCGACGTCGAGAGTTATTACGTTTGCCTGGCGCTGCCTGGCCACATCAACCCCGTCACGGCCGGTCCCTGCCGAGTGCACTTCAAACCCAGCCTGCTGCAAAACCGCGTCAAGGAGATTCCTGACGTCAACGTCATCCTCGATAACCACAGCAACACCAAGATCGCCCACCACAACCTCATATCCAGGTAAAACCACCGCACGGCCCAGCGCAATGCGGTAAGCCTTACCAGATTACCTACGCTACAACGTAGAAGTGCCCAAAGAGCCAAAATTGCCCATATCTTTTAGACGCACACGCGTCAGTAGTGCCAAACCCTCCAATACCGAACTATAGCTGTGCATAATGGGCTTCATGTGTGCATATAACGTCGAGGGGCCTTGGAATTCGGAAGTGCAGGCGAGTACCGGGCGCAGCCGCATTGGGTGAGCAGGTGCTGGTCCACGACACGGACCGATTCTTCCGCCGGCTGCAGCCCCGCGTCCAGGTGGCGCTCTGCCAACTCCCGGTAACCCTTATTCTTGGTGCGCTGGCGATCGCGGCGCCGGCGGTGTGGCCCACGCTGATCGAGAGCCCCGTCTTTATCGCAGCCATCGTCATGATGGTTGCCACGTTTCTAGGCTGCTTTCTGGTTCCCTGGGAACGGCTGCCGCCCAACGCCTACCTGCTAATTCCAATCCTCGACATGGTGGTCATCGGACTGGCACGCAACGGCGCGGTTCCAGCGGTGGCCGGACTCGGAGTTCTGGCGATATTCCCGGTGATCTGGCTTTCCAGCTCCGACAACTACCCGCGCACCACCATATTCCTGAGCTTTTTCGGTACCGTCCTCATCGGCATTCCCACGCTGGTGCAAAAGTTTCCCAAAATTTCACCTTCGGACATTGCCACCGCAATTCTGCTGCCGCTAATGATGCTGGCAGTCTCGGTGGCCATCAGGTTCGCCGGTGCCAATGTTCGGCTGCAGCGCCAGCGCCTGGAAAAGAAGGACGCCGAACTGCGCGAACTGCTCGTGGAGAGCAAGGACCGCGAGCGGCTGCTGAAGACCATCCTGGACACCACCGACGTCGGGATTGTGGCCGTGGACGCCGACGGCCAGAAGGTGCTGGTCAACGACCAGCAGAAAACCTTCAGGCAGGCCGCGGCGCCCGCCGGCATGGAGCAGCCGCTGGAAGCGGAGCAGCTCATGTTCGGCCGGGACCGGGTGACCCCGCTGCCGCTGGACAAGCGCCCCATCCGCCGGGCCGTTGCCGGCGAGACTTTCGCCGACTATCTGGTGTGGCTGGGCGAGGGATCCACGCAAAGGGCCGTCTCCACGGCTGCACGGATTATCAAGAACGACGACGGCGGGTTCAGTGGGGCGGTCATCGTCTACACCGATGTCACGGGCTTGGTCGAGGCACTCTCTGCCAAGGAAGAGCTGATCTCCAACGTCTCCCACGAGTTCCGCAGCCCCCTGATGTCAGTCCTGGGCAATGTGGACCTGGTGCTGGATGAAGCGGACAGCCTGTCCCCCGACTCCGTGCACCGGCTCGAAGTGGTGCAGCGCAATGCCGAGCGGCTGCTGTCCCTCGTCTCCGAACTTCTGGTGTCGGCGTCCGCCGTTCTGGCCGTGCATCCCCGCCGGACCGACCTCGCGGGCCTGATCGAGAACAGCATCGGCTCGGTCCAGGCCCAGGCGGACGCCAGCCACGTCTCCCTCACCACCGACGTCCCGGCGCCGCTGTGGGCCCACGCCGACCCGCTCCGCATCGGCCAGGCTCTGGACAACCTGGTGTCCAATGCCATCAAATACTCTCCCGACGGCGGCAAAGTCACCGTGAGTGCGCGGCGCAGTGACTCCTGGGTGCAGCTGAAGGTCCAGGACACGGGCATGGGTATCAGCGAAGAGGAAACATCGCGCATCTTCACCCGGTTCTTCCGCACCCAAGCCGCACGCCAGGCGGCCATTCCGGGCGTGGGGCTGGGCCTGTCCATCACCAAGACCATCGTGGAGCGGCACGGCGGTGCCATCTCCTGCGACAGCAAACCCGGCGCGGGCACCACCTTCACCCTCACGCTGCCAGCCGAAGGGACGCCCGAAGTCTGACGCCGGGTGGGGCAGAGTGGTTTTTCACACCATGATCCCTTCCCAGCGGCACAGGTTTTCCACAGCTTCGTTTTCCACACTTCCGTTTTCCACAGTTCCGTTTTCCACATAGGCATAGATCTGCGTCGTTTTTGTTATGGGCGCGTGGCATGCTCTCGGTATGGATAACGGGGTGGCTGCTGCTGAGGCGCTGGAGGCTATTAGTGCCTCTGCCTTGGGGCTGGCCGCCGAGCTCCGCAGGACCGCTGAGATTAGCCCGGCGGGTAAGGATCCGGCAGGGGCGGATGCGGTGCCGGATCGCTTGGACCCGCTTGGAGAGCAGGCGACTGCATACCTGGACGGCCTGACCGGGGTGGCCGGGATGGAAGCCCAGCTTGCGGCCGTAAAGGTGCACCTTGCCACTGGATACACCACGGCGGACGCGGCCATGGCGCCCCCACTTGCAAGCCCGCAGGACTCTGCCGTCCGGCAGATATCGGTGACGGCGGAGGTGGCCGGCGCGTTGACCGTCAGCGAGGGCACGGCCTCACGGTTGCTGGTTGAAGCAAGCATGCTGGGAACGCAACTGCCGGTGACACTGGCGGCGCTGCGGGCGGGAAGCATTTCGTGGCAGCACGCTCGGATCATGTGCGACGAAACCGACGGGCTGGACCCGGAGGCCACTGCGGCTTTTGAGACCCACTTCCTCGACCACGACGCTCCCGGGTTTGCGCGGGGTTGCCCGGCCGGGGAACTGACACCGGCAAGGTTCCGGGCCAAGGCCAGGTATTGGCGGGAACGGCATCATCAGGACAGCATCGAAAAACGCCACCACAAGTGTGTGGAGGACAGGCGGCTGGAATACACCCCGGACCGGGACGGCATGGCCTGGCTGTCGGCGTACCTGCCCGCGGACCAGGCCGCCGGGATCTGGAACCGCGCCACCGCCGCCGCCCGCGCTGTGCAGGGCCCGGCCGAAACCAGGACCTTGACCCAGCTCCGCGTCGACGCGTTCGCCGCGTGGGTCCTCGGCCCAGGCCAACGGGTTGACGGCCGTGCGCCGGCCGACCTGGCCGCAGCATTCTTTGCCGCAGGTCTCCTTCCCGCCGATTCCGTCCCGGCAGGTGATGTACCAGCCCGTGGCGCCCGGGCTGGCGACGTACTGGCTACGGGTGGGCGGATTGGTGATGCCACCTGCGGTGCAATCCTGCCCGGTGAAGTGCTCGCTGATGGCGAAGCGCCGTCGCCGGCGGCGCAGGTCCTAGTCACGGTGCCGGTGTTCTCCCTGCTTGGCCTGTCCGATGAGCCAGCCACACTCGATGGGTACGGGCCGATCCCGCCGTCCATGGCCCGCCGGCTCGTCGCCGAGGGCGCAACCTCTTTCCACCGGGTGCTTGTTGACCCGCGCGACGGGGCACCGTTGGAGATCGGACGCACCAGCTACCGGCTGACCAAACCGATGCGTCAGTGGTTGCGGCTCCGCGACGCCAAGTGCACGTTCCCGAGCTGCAACAACCACTCCCTGGACAACGACGCCGACCACATCCTCGCCTGGGCCGACGGCGGCGGCACCGGCGTCGCCAACCTCGGCCAACCCTGCCCCAAACACCACAAACTCAAACACTGTACGGCTTGGCAACCAGTCGGCGCCACCCGCGCCACCCCACCGGGCTGGACCTCACCCATGGGACGGACCTACAAGGCCGAGTACCAGGACTGGGAACCACCCACCTGGCCAGAACTGCTGAACGGCCAAGACCGGCGGAAACTGCCACCCGGCCAAGATTGGCAGGAGCTGCAAGACTGCCAAGAACCGCCGGGCTCTCCCGACTCCCTCAATGGCCCGGAAATACCGCTGCCAGTAGATCCTTTGCCCGATTGGGCACCATTCCCTGCAGCGTAGACCGGCGCGTCCCCGCAGCGGAAACCGGCGCGCCAATCTCGCGACCCGCTAGTCCAGCGGCAAGGTCACGGTGACAGACGTTCCTATCGAGGGTGAGGACTCGACCGCCATCCTGCCGCCCGCGGAAGTCACGGCCAGGCGCATGAGGCGCAGTCCCATGCCCGAGTGCCTGCCGTGGGTGGCGGCCTCGACATCGAAGCCCCCGCCGTCATCCGTCACGCGAAGCTGGATGGCGTGGTTGTCCCCGGAGCGGCAGACACAGCACAGCCGGACAGTCACGGAGGACGCCTCCGCATATTTATGGATGTTGCTCAGGAGCTCCTGCGCGGCCCGGTAGAGCAGCGTGGCGGACTTCCTGTCCACTTCCATTCCATGGTGGGGCGCCTCAAGGTGCACGGTGATCCCTCGCTCGCGCAGCGGGAGGGCCAAACGGTCAATCGCCCCCGCGACGCCAAGCGCATAGAAATCAACCGGATGCGTATCGGTAAGAACGCCACGGACTGCGACGACGTCGTCGCTTGCTAGTGATTTCATGTTCCAACTGTGCGCCCGGCGCCTTGTTATTTTCTTGTAACTTTTCGGCGTGTCCCCCGTTTGAAGGGGCGCATCCGAGGCGCGGCCTTATAGCTCTACGCCAAGGTGTAGCCGGACCCGCGGACCGTCTTCAGCCAGCGTGGTTTCCTCGCGTCGTCCCCCAGCTTACGGCGCAGGTTGCCAACGTGGGTTTCGATGATCCGGCCGGGGTCCCGCGAGTCGGCTGCGCCGCCATCCGGACCTGACTTCCGCTTCACGAGGCCCAGAAGACCGACGAGTTCAGTCTTGGTGACCACGCCCGTGCCGCGCTGCAACAGGATGTGCAGCAGGTCGAACTCGGTGCGGGTCAGCTGCAGGGTGCGGCCGCCGATAGTGGCTGCCCGCGCCGCGTAATCGAGCTCCAGTCCCTTGTGCTCGTAGCTGTTCGCGTAGCCCGGCGCTGCGGCGAGGTCCTGTGCGGCTGGCGGGACAGAGTCCTGCAGTCGGGGCGCCGCCAACGCGGGTGTTTTGACCGGCCGCAGGTTCCGCGCCGGCGGGACAGAGCCCCGCAGCCGCGGGGACACCTGGGGCGGCTCCCGCGGTGTGACAATCGGTGGCACCGTAAGCTGCCGGGGCCGGCGAAGCATGCCGTCCACTCGGGCCCGGAGCTCCCGTGGCCGGACGGGCTTGACCATATAGTCGTCAGCCCCGGCATCGAAGCCCCGCAAGGTGGCCCGAAGGCCGCTCCGCGCGGTGATGATCAGGATGTATGTGTGGCTGAACTCCCGGATCCGGCGCAGCACGTCGTAGCCGTCGGTGTCCGGAAGCGCCAGGTCAAGCGTGACAGTGTCCGGCTGCCTGGCACGCACCAACGCCACCCCGGATTCGCCGGTGGCAGCGCAGTGCACCTCGAACCCGGCCTCCCCGAGCGTGGCCCGCAACACGGACCGGACTTCCTCATCCCTGTCGATGACGACAACGACGCGACGATCATTCATCCCTTACCCCCTGTAAGGACCGCATGACTAAAGACTGCGTCTCAGACTACTAGCCGCGCGCCCGGAAATGACGCGCGACCCTCAACGCCCCCAACACAAGATCGCGGGGCAGCAGTGGGGCAGCGTATTACTCCCGCAGCGCCCGCGTCAGCTCAGCCCGCGCGAGCAGTTCGCCGTCGGAGGGGTAGGCCACTTCCTCGAACACCAGGGGGTGCGGCGCGGCCAGGACGGAACGTGCATCCCGCTTCCGTGCCAGCAGGCGCTCGTGCAGCCACTCCGGCCGCTCCTGTCCCTCCCCCACGTACAGCGCCGACCCCACCAGGGCGCGCACCATGTTGTGGCAGAACGCATCGGCCTGGACCGTGGCAACAATGACGCCGTCCTGCCCGCGGGAGAATTCGAATCGCTGCAGCTCACGGACCGTCGTGGAGCCTTCCCGAGGCTTGCAGAAACTCAGGAAGTTGTGCAGGCCCAGCAACTTCCCCGCGCCCTCGTTGAGCAGGTCCACGTCCAAGGGGGCCTTGTGCCAGAGCGTGTCATACCGGCCGAGCGGATCCCACTTCTCCGGGCCGTCCCCGATCCGGTAACTGTAGCGGCGCCACAGCGCGGAGAACCGGGCGTCAAAGCCTTCAGGAGCAACCGCAGCGTGGTGGACGACGATGGCGCCGGTCTGGTCCCCCAGACCCCGGCTGAGCGCTCCCCTCAGCCGGCGCAAAAGTGCGACGGCGGGATCGACTGCCGCGCCACGGCTCAGTCCCACCCACTCGGCTTCCGTCAGGTCGAGGTGGACCACCTGGCCGCGGGCGTGCACGCCGGCATCGGTACGCCCGGCCACCGTGACGCGTATGGGCCGGCGGAGCAATAGCTCCAGCGCGCCCTCCAGGACTCCTTGAACGGTACGCAATCCTGGCTGCACTGCCCAGCCGCTGAACGGGCCGCCGTCGTACGCCAGATCCAGCCGGATACGCAAAAACCCGCCGCCCCCCAAAACGGGGGCAGCGGGTTTTTGGTGGTTCATAGACTTAAGTCTATGCGAAGGATTTAGCGAATTACTTCGCGTCCTTGGCCTCGTCGGCAGCAGCCTCGTCAGCGGCAGCTTCCTCGGCCGGAGCCTCTTCAGCAGCAGCCTCTTCAGCCGGAGCTTCCTCAGCAGCAGCTTCCTCAGCGGCGGGAGCCTCTTCGGTTGCAGCTTCGGTCTCAACGACCTCTGCCTCGGGAGCTTCCTCGGCGGCCGGAGCAGCAGCGGCAGCGGCCTGGGTGGCCTCGGCTACAACAGCCTGCTTGGCGGAAACCGGGTCGAGAACCAGCTCGATGACAGCCATGGGAGCGTTGTCGCCCTTACGGTTGCCGATCTTGGTGATGCGGGTGTAGCCGCCGTTGCGGTTCTCCACAGCCTGGGCGATGTCGGTGAACAGCTCGTGGACGACGCCCTTGTTGCTGATCAGGCCGAGAACGCGGCGGCGGGAAGCGAGGTCGCCACGCTTGGCGAAGGTGACCAGGCGCTCTGCGTACGGCTTCAGGCGCTTGGCCTTGGTGACCGTGGTGGTGATCCGCTTGTGCTCGAACAGTGCGGAAGCCAGGTTCGCGAGCATCAGACGCTCGTGAGCCGGGCCGCCTCCGAGGCGCGGACCCTTAGTGGGGGTAGGCATAGTTATTTCTCCTCATATGGAAGCCGGGAGGCTGCGCACAACACGGTGCGGACCAGCCCCTCGGCCAAGATCTGCTTGTTAGAGCTCGTCGTCGCTGAACGCGGCGTCGTCCTCTTCGATGGCTGCGGCGCGGGCTGCCAGGTCGAAACCGGGAGGGGAGTCCTTCAGGGACAGGCCCAGTTCAACCAGCTTTGCCTTGACCTCATCGATGGACTTCGCACCAAAGTTGCGGATGTCCATCAGGTCAGCCTCGGAGCGGGCAACGAGTTCACCCACGGTGTGGATGCCCTCACGCTTGAGGCAGTTGTAGGAACGAACGGTGAGGTCCAGATCCTCGATCGGCAGAGCCATGTCTGCTGCCAGGGCAGCATCCGTCGGCGACGGGCCGATTTCGATACCCTCAGCTGCGGTGTTCAGCTCGCGGGCCAGACCGAACAGTTCCACCAGGGTCGTGCCAGCGGAAGCAACGGCATCGCGCGGGGCGATGGCCTGCTTGGTCTCGACGTCGACAATGAGCTTGTCGAAGTCGGTGCGCTGCTCAACACGGGTGGCTTCCACGCGGAAAGTAACCTTCAGCACCGGCGAGTAGATGGAGTCAACCGGAATGCGGCCGATCTCTGCGTCGCCGGACTTGTTCTGAGCTGCCGAAACGTAGCCGCGGCCGCGCTCGATGGTCAGTTCGAGTTCGAACTTGCCCTTCGAGTTCAGCGTGGCAATGTGCAGATCCGGGTTGTGGAACTCGACGCCGGCCGGCGGAGCGATGTCCGCGGCGGTGACGACTCCGGGGCCCTGCTTGCGCAGGTAAGCAACAACCGGCTCGTCGTGCTCGGAAGACACGGAAAGGTTCTTGATGTTGAGGATGATCTCGGTGACATCTTCCTTGACACCCGGAACCGTCGTGAACTCGTGCAGCACGCCATCGATCCGGATGCTGGTTACAGCGGCACCGGGGATGGAGGAGAGCAGGGTACGGCGGAGGGAGTTTCCGAGGGTGTAACCGAAGCCCGGCTCCAGCGGTTCAATGATGAACCGGGAGCGGTTTTCGGAGACGACCTCTTCGGAGAGGGTGGGGCGCTGTGCAATGAGCACTTAGGTTTCCTTTCGGCGAGCATCCGCTATATGACGCAACACAGGTGGTGGAAAATCGGTCTGAGGACTTAACGCGCTGGGCTTGCCCGGACCCGAAACGGGTCCGGGCAAGCTCCGGTGCACGGAAAGTACTTAGACGCGGCGGCGCTTCGGCGGACGGCAGCCGTTGTGCGCGGCGGGGGTGACGTCCTGGATGGAGCCAACCTCGAGGCCGGCAGCCTGCAGCGAACGGATGGCGGTTTCGCGTCCGGAACCCGGTCCCTTGACGAACACGTCAACCTTCTTCAGGCCGTGCTCCTGTGCACGCTTGGCGGCGGCTTCGGCAGCCATCTGCGCAGCGAACGGGGTGGACTTACGCGAGCCCTTGAATCCAACCTCACCGGCGGAAGCCCAGGAGATCACAGCACCGGTCGGGTCCGTGATGGACACGATGGTGTTGTTGAACGTGCTCTTGATGTGCGCCTGGCCAAGCGCGATATTCTTCTTGTCCTTCTTACGCGGCTTGCGAACCGCGCCACGAGTCTTCGGGGGCATTTCTTCTCCTACAGAAAGTTATTTGGGGGAAGGCCTTGCTGAACCCACATTGCCGTCAGGCAAATGCGGTTTAGCGGGCCTTCTTCTTGCCGGCGACGGTACGCTTCGGGCCCTTGCGGGTACGAGCGTTGGTCTTCGTACGCTGACCGCGTACGGGCAGGCCCTTGCGGTGACGCAGGCCTTCGTAGCTGCCGATTTCAACCTTGCGGCGGATATCTGCTGCCACTTCGCGGCGAAGGTCACCCTCAACCTTGTAGTTGCCTTCAATGTAGTCACGCAGCTCTACCAGCTGCGCGTCCGTCAGGTCCTTGACCCGAACGTCAGCGCTGATGCCGGTGGCAGCCAGGGTTTCGTGTGCACGGGTCTTGCCCACGCCGTAGATGTAAGTAAGCGCAATTTCCAACCGCTTTTCGCGGGGAATGTCTACGCCAGCGAGACGAGCCATAGTGGCGGTACTCCTTGAATAAACCGGAGGTCGTAGGCAGTACACCCGCACTTTCAGTGCGGCCCCAGCCTCCGACCGGGGGTTAGCTGTCCGGACTCTTTCTAGCTCAATGTCCCAGTTCAGCTTGTGCTGCCTTTATTTACTTGCGTGGGTTAGCAACCCAGGGATTCCCTGACGGGAATTAGCCCTGGCGCTGCTTGTGGCGCGGGTTCTCGCAGATCACCATGACCCGGCCGTTACGGCGGATCACTTTGCACTTTTCGCAGATCTGCTTGACGCTCGGCTTGACCTTCATGGCGTTCCTTTGCGTGATAGCAGTTGGGCCGTTGGAGCGGCCTTAGGCAATTGCCTGGCCACCCAACGTTTACTTGTAGCGGTAGACGATACGACCACGTGTCAGGTCATAAGGGCTCAGCTCCACCACTACGCGGTCCTCAGGAAGGATCCTGATGTAGTGC
The DNA here is from genome assembly GCF_042674585.1 of Arthrobacter sp. NPDC057013. Taxonomy (NCBI): domain Bacteria; kingdom Bacillati; phylum Actinomycetota; class Actinomycetes; order Micrococcales; family Micrococcaceae; genus Arthrobacter; species Arthrobacter sp. NPDC057013. Next base: position 604,736 of record NZ_JBHUSE010000001.1, on the reverse strand, counting down.
TGGCGCATCTTCCCAGAGATGTGTGCGAGGACCACGTGCTTGTTGGTGAGCTCAACGCGAAACATCGCGTTGGGCAGCGCCTCAGTCACTACGCCCTCGATCTCAATGACCCCGTCCTTCTTGGCCATATCCTCCGCTAACTGTTGTTTGCCACAGCCTTCGGGTTTGCACCATGAAAGACTGCGGACGTTTTTGATTTGATTGACCGTCGCCCTCCGGCCGCAAATGGGCGTGGCAGGGCAGACAACCAACATGCAACTCTACGGCATTAGGCCCGGAAAGTTAAATCCAGCCATGTTAGCGCATATTGCCCGGGTATGCACCAAATTCGCCGGCAGGGGTTGTCACCGGCTGGGCGCTGCTGACCCCGTCCAGGATGGCCAAACGTACGACGTCGGCTGCCGCACTCTGCAGGGTAATAAGACTTACCTGCCGGGCAGCTTCCGTGCTCCTGTCCAGCTCCCGGCCTCCGGTGGCTAGGCAGAACACGGTGTCCCCGTCGGCCAGGGTGTGGCTCGGATTCAGCGCCCGCGCCAGCCCCGCGTGGGCAGCCGAGGCGGTCCGATTGCACTCGGCCACATCCAGCACGGCATTCGTGGCGACTACGACGAGCGTGGTGTTGAGAGGTGGGCCAGGTTCCGTCCCACCGGCCGAAACCCGCTGCTCGGGTGTGCCAGGCCCACCCGACGCTTCCGGAACCAGCGGAAGGCCGAGCGCATTGACCACCGCTAACGCACCTACAACGACCGGTCCGCCTGTGGAGATGCTCTCCAGGGTGACCGACGCTGTGCCTACTCCCCCTTTGTACTTCCCCCGTCCGATGACGGCTCCGGTGCCGGCACCCACGTTGCCGCGTTCGACGTCGTGCCCTTCCGCTTGAGCCCCGGCGGACGCTGCCGCCGCATAGCCCATCTCTGCGTCCGGACGCGCCCTGAAGTCGCCGCCGCGGCCGAGGTCGAATATGGCGGCGGCCGGAACGATGGGCACCACACCTCCCGTCACGGCGAAGCCGCGGCCCTGTTCCTCGCACCAGCGCTGGACACCGTGCGCGGTCGCCAGACCGTAGGCGCTACCGCCGGTAAGCACCACGGCGTCCACGGTGCGCACCAGGGTGGTGGGATCGAGCGCGTCGGTCTCATGGGTTCCGGGCCCTCCCCCGCGGACGTCCACCGAACCGACTGTCCCCGCAGGGGGCAGGACCACCGTCACCCCACTCAGCCACCCGCCGTCGTGCTTCTGCTGGTGCCCCACGCGCACGCCCGGCACATCGGTAATCTTGCCCCGCGCCCCGGCTGCTTCGTTCGCTCCGTTGCCTGCTCCCATGGCTCCCATGGCTCCCATTCTGCCCCGCGACCTGACACGGCGACGCAGATACGTCCCCATGACGCGCAAAATCCCCGGCGACACCGGAATTCAAGTGTCGCCAGGGATTTTGCGTGTCGCCCGGCTAAAAGCGCGTCGCCCGGCTAAAAGCGCGTCGCCCGGCTAAAAGCGCGTCGTCACGGAATGGGGACCGGCACCACGCCGAGGGGTGCGAGCCGGGCTGCGCCGCCGTCGGGCGCCGACAGGACCCAGATGCCCTTCTCGTGCACAGCCACGGAGTGCTCCCACTGGCAGGAGCGCTTGCCGTCGGTGGTGACAACTGTCCAGTCGTCCTCCAGCACGGCCGTCTCGATGCCGCCGCGGACCAGCATCGGCTCGATGGCCAGGCACAGGCCGGGACGGATCTTCGGGCCGCGGTGGCTGGTGCGGTAGTTCAGCACATCGGGGGCCATGTGCATTTCGGAGCCGATGCCGTGGCCCACATAGTCCTCGAGGATGCCCAGGGGCTTGCCCGGCACGGAGGAGACATAGTCGTCAATGGCCGCGCCGATGTCACCTACGAACTTGCCCTTGGCCAGCCCGGCGATGCCGTGCCACATGGCCGTCTCGGTGACGTCGGAGAGGCGCTGGTCCTCAGGGTCCGGCGTTCCCACGATGACGGTCCGGGCAGAGTCGGAGTGCCAGCCGTTGACGATGCAGCCGCCGTCGATCGAGATGATGTCCCCGTCCTGCAGGACCTTCTCGCCGGGGATGCCGTGGACCACTTCCTCGTTGACGGACGTGCAGATGGTGGCGGGGAAGCCGTGGTAGCCCAGGAAGTTGGACTTGGCGCCCGCCTCCAGCAGCACCGCAGCGAAGACCTCATCCAGCTGCCGGGTGGTGACGCCCGGAGCTGCCGCGGCCACGGCCGCGTCGAGGGCACGGCTCAGGACGAGCCCGGCCTCGTGCATGGTGCGCATCTGGGCGTTGGTCTTGTATTCAATCCGTGGCTGGCCGAATGCCATCAGCGGTGTTTCCTCTCAATGTGCCCCTGCCTGGCAGGTTTCCGGATATGGAACCGAACGGCCGGGGCTAAAAGCCGGAGGCCCCTCCCCATGGTCCGGGAGGAGCCTCGCAGCGTTGGAACTAATTTCAGGCGGCCTGAGCCTCTTTGATGGCCTGCATGACGCGGTCGGTGACCTCGTCGATCTGGCCGATGCCGTCAACCTGGGTCAGGATGCCGCGTTCGGCATACTTGGCCACGACAGCCTCGGTCTGCTCGTGGTACAGGTCGAGGCGGTGACGGATGACGGCTTCGTTGTCGTCACTGCGTCCGGTTTCCTTCGCGCGGCCCAGCAGACGGGAGACGAGCTCCTCGTCGTCGGCGGTGAGCTGCAGGACGACGTCCAGCTTCTGGTCGCCGTCGGCCAGGATCTGGTCCAGGTAGTCAACCTGGGCGGTGGTGCGGGGGTAGCCGTCCAGCAGGAAGCCGTCCTCGACGTCGGCTTCGCTGAGACGGTCGCGGACCATCTTGTTGGTCACGCTGTCCGGCACGAAGTCGCCGTTGTCCATGTACTTCTTGGCTTCAACGCCGAGCGGCGTCTCGCCCTTGACGTTGGCGCGGAAGATGTCGCCGGTGGAGATCGCAACAACGCCGAGGCGTTCCGAGATGCGTTCCGCCTGCGTGCCCTTGCCCGAACCCGGTGGTCCGATAATCAACATTCTGGTCATCGCAATAGCCCTTCGTAGTGACGCTGCTGTAGCTGCGCGTCAATTTGCTTGACGGTTTCCAGGCCAACGCCCACCATGATCAGGATCGAGGTGCCACCGAACGGGAAGTTCTGGTTTGCGTTGATCAGCACGAGCGCCACCAGCGGGATCAGTGCCACGAAGCCAAGGTAGAAGGCTCCGGGCAGCGTGATCCGCGACAGGACGTACTGCAGGTAATCCGCGGTCGGCTTGCCGGCACGGATACCCGGAATGAAGCCGCCGTATTTCTTCATGTTGTCGCTGACCTCTTCAGGGTTGAAGGTGATCGCGACATAGAAGTAGGTAAAGAACACAATCATGGCGAAGTACAGCGCCATGTAAATGGGGTGGTCACCACGGGTCAGGTTGTTGTTGATCCACTCAACCCACGGCTGGATGGACTCCCCCGCCTTCGGCTGGTTGAACTGCGAGATCAACGCCGGCAGGTAGAGCATCGAGGAAGCGAAGATGACGGGAATGACGCCGGCCATGTTCACCTTGATGGGAATGTACGTGCTGGTTCCGCCCACAGTGCGGCGGCCGATCATCCTCTTGGCGTACTGCACCGGGATGCGGCGCTGGGACTGCTCCACGAAGACCACCAGGGCAACTGTCAGCAGGCCGATGATGATGACGATGAAGAACGTGCCCGGGCCCTGCGCGGACCAGATGGCGCCCAGCGACGTTGGGAAGCCGGCGGCGATGGCCGTGAAGATCAGCAGCGACATGCCGTTGCCGACGCCCTTCTCGGTCACGAGCTCACCCATCCACATGATGAGGCCGGTGCCGGCCGTCAGCGTGATGACGATGAGGATCGTGGTGATGACGCTCTGGTCCGGGATGATCGGAAGGTTACAGCCGGGCAGCAGCTGGCCGGAACGGGCCAGCGACACCAGCGTCGTGGCGTTCAGCAGGCCAAGCGCGATGGTCAGGTACCGCGTGTACTGCGTCAGCTTGGACTGCCCGGAGGCGCCCTCTTCGTACAGCTGCTGGAACCGCGGGATGACCACACGCAGCAGCTGCACAATGATGCTCGCCGTGATGTACGGCATGATGCCCAGGGCGAAGATGGAGACCTGCAGCAGTGCACCGCCGCTGAAAAGATTGACGAGCTGGTAGATCCCGCCCTGGGTCTGACCGTTCGACAAGCATTGCTGGACATTCTGGTAGCTCACACCGGGCGAGGGGATAAAGGCTCCCAAGCGGAAGATTGTGATGATTCCCAGCGTGAACAACAACTTGCGTCGCAGATCAGGCGTTCGAAACGCCCGGCCGAATGCGCTTAGCAAGCGTCCTCCTCAGTAATTAATAGGTCACGTGATGCAGGTCGATAAACCCAACAACCGAGTCTAACCGGTGATTGCGGCATGCGAACAATCCGGAAGACCCAAGGGGTATGAAAAAACTCCCGGCACAGGGGCCTCGGCCCCCGTGCCGGGAGTTTGCGCAGCGGGCAATTGCCCACCGGCTCCGGGAAGGAATCCCTTAGAGCGCGGTGGTGCTGCCGCCGGCTGCAGCGATCTTTTCAGTCGCGCTGGCTGAGAAGGCGTGGGCGGTGACGTCAACCTTGACGGTGATGTCGCCGGTGCCAAGCACCTTCACGGGCTGGTTCTTGCGAACGGCACCCTTTGCAACCAGGTCCTCCACGGTGACAGTGCCACCTTCCGGGAACAGCTCGTTGAGCTTCTCCAGGTTCACAACCTGGAACTCAACCCGGAACGGGTTCTTAAAGCCGCGCAGCTTCGGCAGGCGCATGTGCAGCGGCAGCTGGCCGCCGGCAAAGCCAGCCTTTACCTGGTAGCGGGCCTTCGTACCCTTGGTACCGCGACCGGCGGTCTTACCCTTGGAGCCTTCACCACGACCAACACGGGTCTTGGCGGTCTTGGCACCAGGGGCGGGACGCAGGTGGTGAACCTTCAGAGCGCTCTGCTTCTCAGCAGCTGCGGTCTCGGACGTGTTCTTCTCTGCCATTACTTCGCCTCCTCAACATTCACGAGGTGCGGAACCGTGTTGAGCATTCCCACGGTCACGGCGTCGGCGGTGCGGACAACGGTGTGTCCGATCCGCTTCAGGCCGAGGGACCGCAGGGTGTCGCGCTGGTTCTGCTTGGCGCCAATGACGCCCTTAATCTGGGTGATCTCCAACTTGGCGTCGGAGGGAATCAGGTTCTTAGCCATGACTTAGACTCCTGCCTTCTGGTTCATCAGAGCCTTCACCAGTGCCGGCGGAGCGATCTCGTCGAGCGGCAGGCCACGGCGTGCTGCCACGGCTGCCGGCTCTTCGAGGCGCTTCAGGGCGTCAACGGTCGCGTGAACGATGTTGATGGCGTTGGAGGAACCGAGCGACTTGGAGAGGATGTCGTGGATGCCCACGCACTCCAGTACCGCACGGACCGGACCACCGGCGATAACACCGGTACCGGCGGAAGCCGGACGCAGCATTACGACGCCAGCGGCGGCTTCACCCTGAACGCGGTGAGGGATGGAGTTGCCAACGCGGGGAACGCGGAAGAAGGACTTCTTGGCCTCTTCAACGCCCTTGGCGATAGCAGCGGGAACTTCCTTGGCCTTACCGTAACCGACGCCGACCAGGCCGTTACCGTCACCAACGACGACGAGTGCGGTGAAGCTGAAGCGACGACCACCCTTGACGACCTTGGATACGCGGTTGATGGTTACAACGCGCTCGATGAACTGGTTCTTCTCGGCTTCACGTCCGCCGTCGCGGCCGCCACGGCCACCACGGTCGCCGCGGCCCTGGCCACGGTCGCCACGCTCGCCGCGACGGGCGCCACCACGGCGGTCCTCGGTAGCGGGGGCAGTGGTCTCAGCAGCTGCGGCTTCGGTCGCCTTCTCTTCTGCAGACACAGTGTCCTTTTCCTTGTTTGCTTCGGTCACAGTGACAGCCCACCTTCGCGTGCACCGTCAGCGACGGCTGCAATCCGGCCGTGGTACTTGTTACCACCACGGTCGAAGACAACAGCTTCGACGCCGGCAGCCTTGGCACGCTCGGCGACGAGCTCGCCAACGCGCTTGGCCTTGGCAGTCTTGTCACCGTCGAATGCACGAAGGTCAGCTTCCAGAGTGGACGCGCTCGCTACGGTCTGGCCAATGGTGTCGTCGACAACCTGGACAAATACGTGGCGTGCGGAGCGGTTGACGACCAGGCGGGGACGTACAGCCGTTCCGGAGATGCGCTTGCGGATACGAAGCTGGCGGCGACTGCGCGAAGCAGACTTGCTCTTGTTCGTACGCTTCTTGTTAATGGCGATGGCCATGGTTACTTACCAGCCTTTCCGACCTTGCGGCGGATGACTTCGCCCGCGTAGCGGATGCCCTTGCCCTTGTACGGGTCAGGCTTGCGCAGCTTGCGAATGTTGGCAGCAACCTCGCCGACCTGCTGCTTGTTGATGCCTGAGACAGAGAGCTTGGTCGGTCCCTCTACTGCAAAGGTGATGCCGGCCGGAGCCGAAACGCTGACCGGGTGGCTGTAGCCGAGAGCGAACTCAAGGTCAGAACCCTTGGCCTGAACACGGTAACCGGTGCCGACGATTTCGAGCTTCTTCTCGTAGCCTGCGGTGACGCCCTGGATCATGTTGGCGATCAGGGTGCGGGTCAGGCCGTGGAGCGAGCGGGAGGCGCGCTCGTCGTTCGGGCGGGTGACGGTCAGGGTGCTGTCTTCCAGCGCAACCTCGATCGGGCTGGCCACAGTGTGGCTCAGCTCGCCCTTGGAACCCTTGACGCTGACGACAGAGCCGTCAACCTTGACCTCAACGCCGGCAGGAACGGTGATGGGGAGACGTCCAATACGTGACATTATTCTCTTCCTTTCCCGTTACCAGACGTAAGCGAGGACTTCGCCGCCCACGCCCTTCTTGCCGGCCTGCTTGTCAGTCAGGAGGCCGGAAGAGGTGGACAGAATTGCGATACCCAGGCCACCCAGCACGTGCGGCAGGTTGGTGGACTTCGCGTAAACGCGGAGACCCGGCTTGGAGATGCGACGGACACCCGCGATTGAACGCTCGCGGTTCGGACCGAACTTGAGCTCGAGGGTCAGCTTCTTGCCGACTTCAGCGTCCTCTTCCTTCCAGCCGGCGATGAAACCTTCGGCCTTGAGGATGTCAGCAACGCGAGCCTTGAGCTTGCTGTAAGGCATAGACACGGAGTCGTGGTATGCCGAGTTTGCGTTACGCAGGCGCGTAAGCATATCTGCGACAGGATCTGTCATAGTCATTTGGGCACTTGCCCTTCCTCGTAACGGTTTCCGCCGTCGTGGTTCAACACCGCGGCGGCCGGACCTTTTACGTAGTTAATTAAGCTTCGGTTTTGAACGGGAAACCAAGCGCCTTGAGCAGCGCGCGGCCTTCGTCGTCGGTCTTGGCGGTGGTCACAACCGTGATGTCCATACCGCGGGTGCGGTCGATGGAGTCCTGGTCGATCTCGTGGAACATAACCTGCTCGGTCAGACCGAAGGTGTAGTTGCCGTTGCCGTCGAACTGCTTGCCGCTGAGGCCGCGGAAGTCGCGGATACGGGGCAGGGCCAGCGTGACCAGACGGTCCACGAATTCCCACATGCGGTCGCCACGCAGGGTAGCGTGTGCACCAATGGGCATGCCTTCGCGCAGCTTGAACTGTGCGATCGACTTGCGGGCCTTGGTGACCTGCGGCTTCTGGCCGGTGATCAGGGTGAGGTCGCGGACAGCGCCGTCGATCAGCTTGGAGTCCTTGGCGGCATCTCCAACACCCATGTTCACTACAACCTTGACCAGACGGGGAACCTGGTTCACGTTCTCGTACTTGAATTCCTCAAGAAGCGAGCTCTTGATGGAATCGGCGTACTTGGTCTTCAGACGAGGAACGATCTTCGTTGCCGGAGTCTCGAGAGTCTCAGTCATTAGATGTCCTTCCCGGAGCTCTTGGCCACGCGGATGCGGACGGTCTTCTTGACGCCGTCCTTCTCTACGGTGTCGAGGCGGAAACCAACGCGGGTCGGCTTCTTGGTGGACGGGTCAACCAGAGCCACGTTGGAAACGTGGATGGGTGCCTCGACAACCTCGATGCCGCCGGTCTTGGTGCCGCGCTGCGACTGTCCGACCTTGGTGTGCTTGGTTACGCGGTTGATACCTTCAACCAGCACGCGGTTGGTGTCCGGGAACACACGCAGGACCTTGCCCTGCTTGCCACGGTCGCCGCCGCGCTCAGCCTTGGCGCCAGTGATGACCTGTACCAGGTCACCCTTCTTGATCTTAGCCATGGACTAGAGCACCTCCGGAGCCAGAGAAACGATCTTCATGAACTTCTTGTCACGGAGTTCACGACCAACCGGTCCGAAGATACGGGTACCGCGGGGGTCACCGTCGTTCTTCAGGATGACGGCTGCGTTCTCGTCAAACTTGATGTAGGAACCATCCGCACGGCGGCGTTCCTTCTTGGTACGGACGATGACAGCCTTGACGACGTCGCCCTTCTTTACGTTGCCGCCCGGAATTGCATCCTTGACGGTTGCGACGATGACGTCGCCAATGCCTGCGTAGCGACGGCCAGATCCACCGAGAACGCGAATGGTAAGGATTTCCTTAGCACCCGTGTTGTCGGCAACCTTGAGTCGCGACTCCTGCTGAATCACTATTTACTCCTTGCGTCGCGCCGGTTCTCAGACCGAATAACTTGCTACGGAATGAGCCTTGCGGAACGGTTGATCGGGGTGTCTCTTGACCTGACTGGATTTTGCCAGACCAGGCCTAAACGCCCGTGCCACAAACAGTTGCTTCCCAAGCCCATGAAGGCGCAAGGGGGCACTATGCCGTGGCACGATTGTTTACGAGGTTTGCTGTAGGCGCACAACAGGCGCCATACAAACTCAAAATCTTAGCACAGTTTGGGCCAGCCTCCATATCACCTCCCGCCGCTCCCCCGCAACGTACGGGGCTCCCCCTTAAAGCACGACGGCGTCACGCACGGCAGCCTTTTGGCCCGCCTGCCGCAGCACTCCCCCGGAAAGCCGGGTCGCCGCCGTCGTACGCATTCCATAAAACCTGCGCGGTGTGACGGAAACTCCCCGCTTAACGCGGAAACCCCCGCTCCCAAAGGGAACGGGGGTTACCGGCGCAGCTGCTGAAGCAGCGATGCTGCAGGTGTTACTTAGCCTTCTCGAGGATCTCCACGAGCCGCCAGTTCTTGGTGGCGGACAGCGGGCGGGTCTCGGCGATGACAACCAGGTCGCCGATGCCGGCGGTGTTCTGCTCGTCGTGTGCCTTGACCTTGGAGGTGCGGCGGATGACCTTGCCGTACAGGGCGTGCTTCACGCGGTCTTCAACCTGAACAACGATGGTCTTGTCCATCTTGTCAGAGACCACGTAGCCGCGACGCGTCTTACGGTAACCGCGCTGCCCAGCCGTAGCTGCCGTAGCAGTTTCCGTCACGTTCTCGTCCTTTTCACTCACTTGGCGTCCTCCTCGGTCTCAGCCTCGGCCGGCTTTTCAGCCTTCTTAGCTGCAGACTTCTTGGACTTCTTTTCTTCCTTGGCTTCCACAACCGGTGCGGCAACCTCGGCACGAATGCCCAGCTCGCGCTCACGGAGAACGGTGTAGATGCGTGCGATGTCCTTCTTTACCGCGCGCAGACGACCGTGGTTCTCCAGCTGTCCGGTGGCGGACTGGAAACGCAGGTTGAACAGCTCTTCCTTGGACTTGCGGAGTTCTTCAACGAGACGCTCGTTGTCGAAACCGTCCAGCTGTGCGGGTGCGAGATCCTTCGACCCTACTGCCATTTCTACTCACCACCTTCGCGACGCACAATGCGTGCCTTCAACGGCAGCTTGTGGATTGCCAGGCGCAGGGCCTCGCGAGCTACCTCTTCATTGACACCGGAGAGTTCGAAGAGAACCCGACCCGGCTTGACGTTGGCGACCCACCACTCCGGCGAACCCTTACCGGAACCCATGCGGGTTTCGGCAGGCTTCTTGGTCAGCGGACGGTCCGGGTAGATGTTGATCCAGACCTTACCGCCACGCTTGATGTGGCGGGTCATCGCGATACGGGCAGACTCGATCTGACGGTTCGTGACGTATGCCGGGCTCAGAGCCTGGATGCCGTACTCACCGAAGGAGACCTTGGTGCCGCCCGTGGCAGCGCCGGAACGACCCGGGTGGTGCTGCTTACGGTGCTTGACTCGACGTGGGATAAGCATTTAAGCCTGTCCTCCTTCTGCTGCCTGTGCCGGTGCTGCTGCCTCGGCTGCCGGAGCTGCAGCAGCAGGAGCTGCGTCGGCTGCCGGACGGTCGTTACGACGGCGGCGGTCACCACGGTCAGCGCCACCCGGGCGGCCCGGACGGTCGCCGGAGCGGCCACGGGACGGAGCAGCAGCTGCCTGCTGAGCCAGTTCCTTGGAGGTGACGTCACCCTTGTAGATCCAGACCTTCACGCCGATGCGGCCGAAGGTGGTCTTGGCTTCGTAGAAGCCGTAGTCGATGTTCGCGCGGAGGGTGTGCAGGGGCACACGGCCTTCGCGGTAGAACTCCGAGCGGGACATTTCTGCGCCACCCAGACGGCCCGAGCAAGCGATACGGATACCCTTGGCACCGGCACGCTGTGCGGACTGCATGGCCTTCTTCATCGCACGGCGGAATGCCACGCGGGAAGTCAGCTGTTCTGCAACACCCTGGGCAACAAGCTGGGCTTCCATCTCGGGGTTCTTGACCTCGAGGATGTTCAGCTGAACCTGCTTGCCGGTGAGCTTTTCGAGCTCGCCACGGATGCGGTCTGCCTCGGCGCCGCGGCGGCCGATGACGATGCCCGGACGTGCCGTGTGGATGTCCACGCGGACACGGTCACGGGTGCGCTCGATCTCAACCTTGGCGATACCGGCGCGCTCCATGCCCGTGGACATGAGCTGGCGGATACGGATGTCTTCGCGAACGAAGTCCTTGTACCGCTGACCGGACTTGGTGCTGTCAGCGAACCAGTGCGATACGTGATCGGTGGTGATGCCGAGTCGGAACCCGTGCGGGTTTACTTTCTGTCCCACTTAGCGAGCCTCCTCTTTCTCCGGGGTAGCGACTACCACGGTGATGTGGCTGGTGCGCTTCTTGATCTGAAATGCACGACCCTGAGCACGCGGCTGGAACCGCTTCATGGTCGGGCCTTCATCAACAAACGCTTCGCTGATGATGAGGTCACCTTCGTCGAACGCAACACCGTCGCGGTCCGCGAGGACGCGGGCGTTGGAGATTGCCGACTGAACTACCTTGAATACCGGCTCCGAAGCTGCCTGGGGGGCAAACTTCAGAATTGCCAGAGCCTCGTTCGCTTGCTTTCCACGAACAAGGTTGACGACGCGCCGGGCCTTCATAGGCGTTACGCGGATGTGGCGCGCAATTGCCTTGGCTTCCATTGCTTTCCTTCTCTCGTCTTTGACGTAAGTGCAGGCGCCTAGCGGCGCTTGCCCTTACGGTCGTCCTTGACATGGCCGCGGAATGTCCGCGTGGGAGCGAATTCGCCGAGCTTGTGCCCGACCATCGACTCGGTGACAAACACCGGGATGTGCTTGCGTCCGTCGTGCACGGCGATCGTGTGCCCGAGCATGTCGGGGATGATCATCGAGCGGCGGGACCAGGTCTTGATGACGTTCTTGGTGCCCTTTTCGTTTTCCCTTGCGACCTTCACAAAGAGGTGCTGGTCAACGAAAGGACCTTTTTTCAGGCTGCGTGGCATGTGTCCAGGCTCCTATCGCTTGTTCTTGCCAGTACGACGGCGACGAACAATAAGCTTGTCGCTCTCTTTGTTGGGACGGCGGGTACGGCCTTCAGGCTTACCGTTCGGGTTGACCGGGTGACGACCACCGGAGGTCTTACCTTCACCACCACCGTGCGGGTGGTCAACCGGGTTCATGGCGACACCACGGACGGTCGGGCGAACGCCCTTCCACCGCATACGGCCGGCCTTGCCCCAGTTGATGTTCGACTGCTCGGCGTTGCCGACCTCGCCGATCGTGGCGCGGCAGCGCACGTCAACGTTGCGGATTTCGCCGGAGGGCAGACGCAGCTGGGCGAAGCGGCCTTCCTTGGCGACGAGCTGAACAGAAGCACCGGCGGAACGGGCCATCTTGGCACCGCCGCCCGGGCGCAGCTCAACCGCGTGGATAACAGTACCCACGGGGATGTTGCGCAGGGGCAGGTTGTTGCCAGGCTTGATGTCAGCGTTGGCGCCGGCTTCCACGAAGTCGCCCTGGGAGAGCTTGTTCGGGGCGATGATGTAGCGCTTGGTGCCATCAACGTAGTGCAGGAGGGCGATGCGAGCCGTGCGGTTCGGATCGTACTCGATTTCGGCAACGCGGGCGTTGACGCCGTCCTTGTCGTGCCGACGGAAGTCGATCAGACGGTACTGGCGCTTGTGTCCACCACCCTTGTGACGGGTGGTGATCTTACCGGTGTTGTTACGGCCGCCCTTCTTGGGCAGCGGACGTACCAACGACTTTTCCGGCGTCGACCGCGTGATTTCGGTGAAGTCAGCTACGCTCGAGCCGCGGCGGCCCGGCGTAGTCGGCTTGTATTTACGGATTCCCATAATTCATTTCCTCGTTAAAGTGGTCTCCGCTACGCGAGCGGACCGCCGAAGATGTCGATAGTGCCTTCTTTGAGGGTCACAATGGCACGCTTGGTGCTCTTGCGGGTGCCCCATCCGAATTTGGTGCGCTTGCGCTTACCGGCACGGTTGATGGTGTTGATCGATTCGACCTTGACGGAGAAGATCTTCTCCACGGCCAGCTTGATCTCGGTCTTGTTCGAGCGGGGGTCCACCAGGAAGGTGTACTTGCCCTCGTCGATCAGGCCGTAGCTCTTTTCCGAGACGACGGGTGCAAGCACAACATCGCGCGGGTCTTTGATGGTGGCTGCGCTCACTTGGCATCCTCCTCGTTCTTTGCAGCCTTGTCAGCAACGAATGCTTCGTAGGCAGCCTTGGTGAAGACTACGTCGTCGGAAACGAGCACGTCGTAGGTGTTCAGCTGGTCCACGTACAGGACGTGAACTTCGGCGAGGTTGCGCACGGACAGTGCAGCAACGTCGTTCGCACGCTCGATGACGACCAGCAGGTTCTTGCGCTCGGAAACTCCGCGCAGGACTGCCAGTGCTGCCTTGGAGGACGGCTTGTCGCCGGCAACCAGTTCAGAAACGACGTGGACGCGGCCGTTGCGGGCGCGGTCAGAGAGAGCGCCGCGCAGGGCAGCAGCAATCATCTTCTTGGGGGTCCGCTGGCTGTAGTCACGCGGGGTGGGCCCGTGGACGACGCCACCGCCGGTCATGTGAGGAGCGCGGATCGAACCCTGACGGGCGCGGCCGGTACCCTTCTGCTTGAACGGCTTGCGGCCTGCACCGGAAACTTCGGCGCGGGTCTTGGTCTTGTGGGTGCCCTGGCGAGCAGCAGCGAGCTGGGCAACGACGACCTGGTGCAGCAGCGGCACGTTGGTCTGAACGTCGAAGATCTCTGCAGGCAGGTCAACCTTGACAGTGTTAGCCATTGAACTAGGCTCCCTTCACGGCGGTGCGTACGAGTACGACCTGGCCGCGGGCACCGGGAACGGCGCCCTTGATCAGGAGCAGCGACTTCTCGACGTCAACCGCGTGGACCGTGAGGTTCAGCGTGGTGTGACGAACGGCGCCCATGCGGCCGGCCATTTTCATGCCCTTGAAGACGCGGCTCGGGGTGGATGCTCCACCGATAGAACCGGGCTTACGGTGGTTCTTGTGGGCACCGTGGGAAGCTCCAACGCCGTGGAAGCCGTGACGCTTCATAACACCGGCGAAGCCCTTACCCTTGGTGGTGCCAACGACGTCGATCTTCTGGCCGGCTTCGAAGACCTCTACGGAGAGCTCCTGGCCCAGCTCGTACTCAGCAGCATCTGCGGTACGGAGTTCGACGACGTGACGGCGAGGCGTGACGCCTGCCTTTTCAAAGTGACCAGCCAGCGGCTTGGTGACCTTGCGGGGATCGATCTGGCCGTAGCCGATCTGAACGGCGACGTAGCCATCAGTCTCTGCGTTGCGCAGCTGGGTGATGACGTTCGAGTCAGCCTGGACAACAGTGACGGGGATGAGCTTGTTGTTCTCGTCCCAGACCTGGGTCATGCCGAGCTTCGTGCCCAGCAGGCCCTTTACGTTACGGGTTGCGGTCATAGTCTCTCAGCACCTCCCTACAGCTTGATTTCGATGTTCACGTCGGCCGGCAGGTCGAGACGCATGAGCGAGTCAACAGCCTTGGGCGTGGGGTCGATGATGTCGATCAGACGCTTGTGCGTGCGCATTTCAAAGTGCTCGCGGCTGTCCTTGTACTTGTGGGGAGAGCGGATAACGCAGTACACGTTCTTCTCCGTGGGCAGCGGCACCGGGCCGACTACCGTTGCGCCTGCGCGCGTGACCGTCTCAACGATCTTCCGTGCTGAAACGTCAATGACCTCGTGGTCGTATGACTTCAGCCGGATGCGGATTTTTTGTCCCGCCATGTCGCCTGACTCTCTTTCAGTAATTGCTGCTCTGTTTACTTGCGTGTTGTATGGCTGCCGAAGCATTTGAAGTCGTGACTACCATCCGCCGCACAAGCTGAATCCGGATGAATCCGGGTTCCTCAACCTGCCGGCGCACCCGACCCCCGCGGTCGGGCGTGTCGCGCTGTGCAAGACGCACGAGCCCGCATTTCCTTGGGGGTGGGTTATGTTTGGGCTTCGACCTGGACCCTGACACCCGGCATTATCCGGATCGGGACGCGAAGAAGCGCTTGAACAACTCAACTAGTATGCCGGAATTTGTCCGAGGATGCGAATCGGGCCTTTTCAGCCGCCGGTCCCTCCGGCCCGGCTCCGCAACCGGGGCCGCCATTGCCGCCCCGAGTCTCCGGTTGGATGATGGGTGGATGGCCGTGCAGAACGCCGACGCCGGCAATTCCGCTTGGGTGGAAAACCTCGCCGGACGCCTGCGCCCGGATTTCACGCTCGGTGTTGCTGCCGCCGCCTTCCAGATCGAGGGCGCCCTCGCTGCGGATGGCCGCGGGCCGTCGGGCTGGGATGCCTTTGCGGCGAAGCCCGGCAACATTCTCGACGGGCATTCGCCGGCGGTGGCCTGTGACCACTATAACCGTGTTCCGGAGGACGTTGCCCTCATGCGCGAGCTCGGCATCGACTCGTACCGCTTCTCGATCTCCTGGCCCAGGATCCATCCGGAGGGCCGTGGCGCCGCCAACCCGCGGGGCCTGGACTTCTACGACCGGCTGGTTGACCTGCTGCTGGCGGCCGGCATCTCCCCCATGGCCACGCTTTACCACTGGGATACTCCGCTGCCCCTTGAGCACAGCGGCGGATGGATGAACCGTGCTACGGCCGGGCGCTTCGCGGAGTACGCGGCCGCTGCCGGCAAGCGGCTCGGTGACCGGGTGGCGCAGTGGGTCACGCTCAACGAACCCGTATCCGTCACGCTGAACGGCTATGCCCTTGGCGTCCATGCGCCAGGCCGCGACCTGCTGTTCAAGGCGCTGCCATCGGTCCACCACCAGCTGCTCGGCCACGGGCTCGCGGTACAGGCCCTGCGCGCCGCCGGCGTGACCGGGACCATCGGCGTCACCAACCTGCACTCCCCCGTGCGCCCTGCGACCCGGCGGCTGGCGGACGGGGTGTTGGCCAAGGTCTGCGACCTTGTCCTCAACCGCGTGTACGCCGATCCCATCCTCCTGGGACGCTACCCTGCACCGCCGCTTGCCGCACGCCCCTGGTTCAGGTTCTTATCCCGGACGTCCGACGACGACCTCCGCCTGATCAGCCAGCCACTCGACTTCTACGGGGTGAACTACTACTACCCGGTCCGTGTGGCCGCGGGACATGGCCCGCCGGAGACACCAACGGGCAACGCACAGGCCATGGCGCGGGTACCGTTCCACTTTGCGGCCTTTCCCGAATATGCCACCACCGGATTCGGGTGGCCGGTGGCCCCGGACCTCCTGGGCATCCTGCTGCGGGAGCTCAAGGACAGGTACGGGGATGCTTTGCCGCCGATATACATCACCGAGAGCGGCGCAAGCTTTCCGGAACCCGAGCACGTCACCGGCCCGATCGCGGACTCGCGTCGGATCGATTACCTGGCACACCACCTGGACCAGGCGGTGAACGCCACGTCGCCCGGCGGCATCGCGCACGACGTGCAGCTTCTCGGCTACTTTGTCTGGACGCTCATGGACAACTTCGAGTGGGCCGCCGGGTACTCACAGCGCTTCGGCCTGGTGCACGTGGATTTCGAGACCCTGAAGCGGACGCCCAAGAAGTCCTTTTATTGGCTGCAGGCACTCACCCGGGCACGGCCACGCGCAGCGTGACGCACTGCGGACTGGTTCCCGTCGGACCTACTGGTTCTTGTTCGCCCGGTTGATGCGCTTGGCGCGTTCAATCTCGTGGCGGAAGTGCTTCTTCGTCCAGACAACGCCCACCACTACGGCGGCAACCACCAGCAGGAAAATAAGCCAACCCATGATGCTCCCTCTTTGCCACGTATCTGTCGCGAGCACTAACCCTATCAGGGGCACCCTCGGCAAAGGTGGGCCGCCGACACAAAAACAGCCCCGCTGCGAGTAGCAGCGGGGCTGTTTTCGAAGATCAGGCCGTTAGGCCTGCAATCAACAAGAGTTACTTGATGATCTTGGTGACACGTCCCGAACCAACGGTGCGGCCGCCTTCACGGATAGCGAAGCCGAGGCCCTCTTCCATAGCGATCGGCTGGATCAGCGCAACGGTCATCTCGGTGTTGTCACCGGGCATAACCATTTCAGTGCCTTCCGGCAGGGTGATAACGCCGGTCACGTCCGTCGTACGGAAGTAGAACTGCGGGCGGTAGTTCGAGTAGAACGGGTTGTGACGTCCGCCTTCGTCCTTGGAGAGGATGTAGACGTTAGCCTCGAAGTCGGTGTGCGGGGTGATGGAACCCGGCTTGACGACAACCTGGCCACGCTCGACGTCGTCGCGCTTCAGACCGCGGAGCAGCAGGCCACAGTTCTCGCCGGCCCATGCTTCGTCGAGCTGCTTGTGGAACATCTCGATACCGGTAACCGTGGTCTTCTGGACCGGGCGGATGCCGACGATCTCGACCTCGGAGTTGATGGCGAGGGTTCCACGCTCGGCGCGGCCCGTAACAACGGTGCCACGGCCGGTGATCGTGAAGACGTCTTCGATCGGCATCAGGAACGGCTTGTCGCGGTCACGTACGGGGTCCGGAACGGACTCGTCGACAGCAGCCATCAGGTCCTCAACGGACTTGACCCACTCCGGGTCGCCTTCCAGGGCCTTGAGGCCGGAAACGCGGACAACGGGTGCTTCGTCGCCATCGAAGCCCTGCGAGCTCAGGAGCTCACGAACTTCCATTTCAACGAGGTCGAGGAGTTCCTCGTCGTCAACCATGTCTGCCTTGTTCAGCGCGACCAGCAGGTAGGGAACACCAACCTGGCGGGCGAGCAGAACGTGCTCGCGGGTCTGAGCCATCGGACCGTCAGTAGCGGCAACCACGAGGATTGCGCCGTCCATCTGAGCAGCACCGGTGATCATGTTCTTGATGTAGTCAGCGTGACCCGGAGCGTCTACGTGTGCGTAGTGGCGCTTCTCGGTCTGGTACTCAACGTGGGAGATGTTGATGGTAATGCCGCGCTGACGCTCTTCCGGAGCAGAGTCGATCGACGCGAAGTCACGCTTCTCGTTGAGAGTCGGGTACTTGTCGTACAGCACCTTGGAAATGGCGGCCGTCAACGTCGTCTTACCGTGGTCAACGTGACCGATGGTACCGATGTTAACGTGCGGCTTAGTCCGCTCGAACTTTGCCTTTGCCACAGGTTCCTCCTAGAACGTTTTTCAAATGGCTTACCTTCGACCGCGCTTATCGCGGCAGAAACTCCAGTAAGTCTACTTGGGGGCTTTGGATTGGTGAAATTGCAGATTCAGGAACTAATACTAGTGCCTAGAGCCTGTTCGTGCTGATGGCCGGAACCGGGCCGGAACCAGCGTTCCGGCCATCCGCACTAAGTGTGTTCCGCAGGGGAAACGCACCGGGTTTTTCGCAGCTTGTCGCGTGGACAGTCCTGGGGACTATTCGCCGCGGGACTTCTGGATGATCTCGTCGGCAACTGCCTTCGGGACCTCGGCGTAGCTGTTGAACGTCATGGAGTACACAGCGCGGCCCTGGGTCTTCGAGCGTAGGTCACCGATGTAGCCGAACATGCCGGACAGCGGTACGTGTGCGCGGACAACCTTGACGCCCTGGGCATCCTCCATGGACTGCATCTGGCCACGGCGGGAGTTGAGGTCACCGATAACTTCACCCATGTATTCCTCAGGGGTGCGGACCTCAACATCCATCAGCGGTTCGAGCAGAACAGGGTTCGCCTTGCGTGCGGCTTCCTTGAAAGCCATACGGCCGGCGATCTTGAACGCCATTTCCGAAGAGTCAACATCGTGGTAGGCGCCGTCGATCAGCGTTGCCTTGATGCCAACAACCGGGTAACCGGCCAGGACACCGTCGTTCAGTGCGTCCTGGATGCCGGCGTCGACCGACGGGATGTACTCGCGGGGAACGCGGCCACCGGTGACCTTGTTCTCGAACTCGTACAGCTCGCCTTCCGCAGTGTCCAGCGGCTCGATCGCGATCTGGATCTTTGCGAACTGGCCGGAACCACCGGTCTGCTTCTTGTGCGTGTAGTCGTGACGCTCAACGGCACGCTTGATGGTTTCGCGGTAAGCAACCTGCGGCTTGCCAACATTGGCCTCGACCTTGAACTCGCGGCGCATGCGGTCCACCAGGATGTCCAGGTGGAGCTCGCCCATGCCGGCGATGATGGTCTGGCCGGTGTCTTCGTTGAGGGAGACCTGGAAGGTCGGGTCCTCAGCGGAGAGCTTCTGGATGGCCGTGGAGAGCTTCTCCTGGTCACCCTTGGTGTTGGGTTCGATGGCAACCGAGATCACGGGCTCCGGGAAGCTCATGGACTCGAGGACGATCTGGTTGCTGGAGTCGCACAGGGTGTCGCCCGTGGTGGTGTCCTTCAGACCGATCGCTGCGTAGATGTGGCCGGCGGTGGCGCCCTCAACAGGCATTTCCTTGTTGGCGTGCATCTGGAACAGCTTGCCGATGCGCTCCTTCTTGCCCTTGGTGGAGTTAACCACCTGTGCGCCTGCTTCCACGTGACCGGAGTACACGCGGATGAAGGTGAGCTGGCCGAAGAACGGGTGCGCAGCAATCTTGAACGCCAGAGCGGAGAACGGCTCTTCCGCGGACGGCTTGCGGGTCAGTTCCTTCTCTTCGTCGCGGGGATCGTGACCGATCATCGGCGGGACGTCGAGCGGGTTCGGCAGGTAGTCGACGACTGCATCGAGCATCGGCTGAACGCCACGGTTCTTGAACGCGGAACCGCAGAACACCGGGTAGAGCTCGGAGTTGATCGTCATCTTGCGGATGCCGGCCTTGAGTTCGTCGATGGTGAGTTCTTCACCCTCGAGGTACTTCTCCATGAGTTCTTCGGAGGCCTCTGCAACGGTCTCCACGAGGGTCGAACGGTATTCCTCGGCCTTGGCCTTGAGGTCTTCCGGGATCTCGCGGATTTCGTACTTGGCGCCCATGGTCACGTCGCCCTTGGCATCGCCGGGCCACACCAGTGCGCGCATGTAAAGCAGGTCCACGACGCCGATGAAGTCGTTCTCGGCACCGATGGGCAGCTGCATGACCAGCGGCTTGGCACCCAGGCGGCTGATGATGGTGTCTACGGTGAAGTAGAAGTCAGCGCCGAGCTTGTCCATCTTGTTGACGAAGCAGATGCGCGGAACGTTGTACTTGTCAGCCTGGCGCCAAACGGTCTCAGACTGCGGCTCAACGCCTTCCTTGCCATCGAAGACGGCAACTGCACCGTCGAGGACGCGCAGGGAGCGCTCAACCTCAACCGTGAAGTCCACGTGGCCCGGGGTGTCGATGATGTTGATCTGGTTGTTTTCCCAGAAGCAGGTCACGGCGGCAGACGTGATGGTGATGCCGCGTTCCTTTTCCTGTTCCATCCAGTCAGTGGTCGAAGCGCCGTCGTGCGTTTCGCCAATCTTGTGGTTCACACCTGTGTAGAACAGAATGCGCTCGGTGGTGGTGGTCTTGCCGGCATCGATGTGGGCCATGATGCCGATGTTGCGGACCTTACTAAGGTCTGTAAGCACGTCCTGTGCCACGGTGTCTCCCTTTCGGATGGACTACGCGTTCGCCGCCGGCTCGGTGGAGCCGGCGGCGTACGGGAAGTTTTACCAGCGGTAGTGGGCGAAGGCCTTGTTGGACTCGGCCATCTTGTGGGTGTCTTCGCGACGCTTCACAGCGGCACCGAGACCGTTCGAGGCATCCAGGATTTCGTTCTGGAGACGCTCGGTCATCGTCTTTTCGCGGCGGGCCTTGGAGTAGCCGACCAGCCAACGCAGGGCGAGGGCGGTGGAGCGGCCCGGCTTGACCTCAACCGGAACCTGGTAGGTGGCGCCACCGACACGGCGGGAGCGGACCTCGAGGGAAGGCTTGACGTTGTCCATGGCCTTCTTGAGGGCTGCAACGGGGTCGCCGCCGGACTTGGCGCGTGCACCTTCGAGAGCACCGTAGACGATGCGCTCTGCGGTGGACTTCTTGCCGTCAACCAGCACCTTGTTGATCAGCTGGGTAACCAGCGGGGAGCCGTAGACGGGATCTGATACGAGCGGCCGCTTCGGGGCCGGACCCTTGCGAGGCATATTACTTCTTCTCCATCTTTGCGCCGTAGCGGCTGCGCGCCTGCTTACGGTTCTTCACACCCTGGGTATCGAGGGCACCACGGACGATCTTGTAGCGGACACCGGGAAGGTCCTTCACACGACCACCACGGACGAGCACAATGGAGTGCTCCTGGAGGTTGTGGCCAACACCGGGGATGTAGGCGGTAACTTCGATACCACCGTTGAGGCGCACACGTGCAACCTTACGGAGAGCCGAGTTCGGCTTCTTCGGGGTGGTGGTGTAAACGCGGGTGCAAACACCGCGGCGCATCGGGCTGCCGTTCAGCGCGGGAGCCTTGGTCTTTTTGACCTTCGGCGTGCGGCCCTTGCGGACCAGCTGGTTAATCGTAGGCACTTTCGTGTTCTCCGTTGGTTGATCTCTGCCCCGCGCCAGGCGACAGCCTGTGTTGCGTGAGAGCTTTGGCGTTGTCCCTGCGGCTGCGGATCCGAAAGGGTCCGTGGGCGTGCAAAAGTGCGGCATTCGTTGCGCACGTAGCCCGCAACCCGGAAACAGGCTCCACCCAGCATCATGAGAACAAAACCGAAATGATGCTGCGGCGGCCTTCATCCACTGCCACACAGAACAATTACACAAAGTCTAGCATGGCTTGATCTGGAGCCTTAATCGGGTGTAGGGCGCCAACGGGGAAGGACCCCGCACTCAGTGAGTGCGGGGTCCTTCCTTCGCGTAGCGACTACTTTCAGCGGAAGTCGTTTCCGAGGTCGTAGTCGTCCAGCGGGATGGCGTGGAACTCAGGAGCTCCGTCGCCGCCCAGCGTGTCGTAGGAGAAGTCGCTGAATGCGCTCGGGCCGGTGAACAGGTTGGCCTTTGCTTCTTCAGTCGGCTCCACCGTGATCTCGGTGTAGCGCGGGAGGCCCGTGCCGGCCGGGATCAGCTTACCGATGATGACGTTCTCCTTGAGGCCGAGCAGCGGATCGCTCTTGCCTTCCATGGCCGCCTGCGTCAGGACGCGGGTGGTCTCCTGGAAGGAAGCTGCGGACAGCCAGGACTCGGTGGCCAGCGATGCCTTGGTGATACCCATGAGCTCGGGACGGCCGGAAGCCGGCGTCTTGCCCTCGGATACAACACGGCGGTTGGCGTCCTCGAAGCGGCTGCGCTCGGCCAGCTCACCGGGGAGCAGGTCGGAGTCGCCGGATTCGATGACCGTGACGCGGCGCAGCATCTGGCGGACGATGACTTCCACGTGCTTGTCGTGGATGCCAATGCCCTGGCTGCGGTACACGCCCTGCACTTCGTCCACGAGGAACTTCTGTGCGGCACGCGGGCCCATGATGCGCAGGACCTGCTTCGGGTCGACCGGGCCGTTGATGAGCTTCTGGCCCACCGTGACGTGCTGGCCGTCCTCGATCAGGAGGCGCGACCGGCGCAGGACCGGGTAGGCGATCTCTTCGGAACCGTCGTCCGGAGTGATCACCAGGCGCATCTGGCGCTCGGATTCCTCGATGGTGATGCGGCCGGCCGCTTCCGCAATCGGCGCCACACCCTTCGGGGTACGGGCTTCGAAGAGCTCCTGGATACGGGGCAGACCCTGGGTGATGTCGTCGCCACCGCTGGCGGAGACAGCACCACCGGTGTGGAACGTACGCATGGTCAGCTGGGTACCGGGTTCACCGATGGACTGTGCGGCGATGATGCCCACAGCTTCACCGATGTCCACGGTCTTGCCGGTGGCCAGCGAACGGCCGTAGCACAGGGCACAGGTTCCAACGCTGGACTCACAGGTAAGCACGGAGCGGACCTTGACCTCGGTGATGCCGGCTGCGAACAGCTCAGCGATCACGACGTCGCCGCAGTCGGTGCCGGCCGGAGCCAGGACGTTGCCCTTGGAGTCGACGACGTCAACAGCCAGCGTACGGGCGTAGGCGCTGTTCTCGACGTTCTCGTCCAGGGTCAGCTCACCGTTGGCATCAGCCACGGCGATCGGGGTGACGAGGCCGCGCTCGGTGCCGCAGTCCTCTTCACGGACGATGACGTCCTGCGAAACGTCCACCAGACGACGGGTCAGGTAACCCGAGTTGGCGGTACGCAGCGCGGTGTCGGCAAGACCCTTACGTGCACCGTGCGTCGCGATGAAGTATTCCAGCACCGACAGGCCCTCACGGTAGGAGGACTTGATCGGACGCGGGATGATTTCACCCTTCGGGTTGGCGACCAGGCCACGGATACCCGCGATCTGGCGGACCTGCATCCAGTTACCACGTGCACCGGAGGACACCATGCGGTTGATGGTGTTCATCGGCGACAGGCTGTCACGCATCGCCTGGGCAATCTCGTTGGTCGCCTTGTTCCAGATCTCGATCAGTTCCTGGCGACGCTCGTCGTCGTCGATCAGGCCCTTGTCGTACTGTCCCTGGATCTTGGCGGCCCGCTCCTCGTAACCGGCAAGGATGGCCGGCTTGGACTCCGGAACCTCGATGTCGGAGATGGCGACGGTGACGCCCGAGCGGGTGGCCCAGTAGAAACCAGCGTCCTTCAGGTTGTCCAGCGTTGCGGCCGTGACAACCTTCGGGTAGCGCTCCGCGAGGTCGTTGACGATCCGGGACAGCTCGCCCTTGTCGGCAACAGCCTCAACCCACGGGTAGTCCTCGGGCAGGGTCTCGTTGAAGAGGACCTGGCCCAGGGAGGTGTCCACCAGTGCGGGCTGGCCCTGCTCCCAGCCTTCGGGAGCTTCCCAGCCGGCGTAAGGAACAAAGCCCTCAAGACGGATCTTGACCTGGGAGTTCAGGTGCAGCTCGTGCGCGTCGAACGCCATGATGGCTTCGGACACGGAGCCGAAGACCCGGCCTTCACCAGCTGAACCGACACGCTTGGTGGTCAGGTGGTAGAGGCCGATGATCATATCCTGCGAAGGCAGGGTCACCGGACGGCCGTCGGACGGCTTCAGGATGTTGTTGGACGACAGCATCAGGATGCGTGCCTCAGCCTGGGCTTCGGGGCTCAGCGGCAGGTGGACTGCCATCTGGTCGCCGTCGAAGTCAGCGTTGAACGCGCCACAAACCAGCGGGTGGAGCTGGATGGCCTTGCCTTCAACAAGCTGCGGCTCGAATGCCTGGATGCCGAGGCGGTGCAGGGTAGGTGCACGGTTGAGCAGCACCGGGTGTTCGGTGATGATCTCTTCCAGCACGTCCCAGACCTGCGGACGGTAACGCTCGACCATGCGCTTGGCCGACTTGATGTTCTGGGCGTGGTTGAGGTCAACCAGGCGCTTCATCACGAACGGCTTGAAGAGCTCCAGCGCCATCTGCTTGGGCAGGCCACACTGGTGCAGCTTCAGCTGCGGGCCGACGACGATGACCGAACGGCCGGAGTAGTCGACGCGCTTGCCGAGCAGGTTCTGGCGGAAGCGGCCCTGCTTGCCCTTGAGCATGTCGCTCAGGGACTTCAGCGGACGGTTGCCCGGTCCGGTGACCGGACGGCCACGGCGGCCGTTGTCGAAGAGGCTGTCAACAGCTTCCTGAAGCATGCGCTTCTCGTTGTTGACGATGATCTCCGGAGCACCCAGGTCAAGCAGTCGCTTCAGTCGGTTGTTGCGGTTGATCACGCGGCGGTAGAGGTCGTTGAGGTCGGAGGTCGCGAAGCGGCCACCGTCCAGCTGGACCATCGGGCGCAGTTCCGGCGGGATCACCGGGACGGCGTCCAGCACCATGCCGAGCGGGCTGTTGTTGGTGGTCAGGAACGCGTTGACCACCTTCAGGCGCTTCAGGGCGCGGGTCTTGCGCTGGCCCTTGCCGTTGGCGATGATGTCGCGCAGGTTGTCGGACTCAGCCTGCATGTCGAAGTTCTCAAGGCGCTTCTTGATGGCCTCGGCACCCATGGAACCCTCGAAGTACATGCCGTAGCGGTCACGCAGTTCGCGGTAGAGGCCCTCGTCACCTTCGAGGTCGGCGACCTTCAGGTTCTTGAAGCGGTCCCAGACCTGCTCGAGGCGCTCGATCTCGGCGTCGGCGCGCTTGCGGACGTTCGCCATCTGGCGGTCTGCGGAGTCGCGTGCCTTCTTCTTGTCGGCAGCCTTGGCACCCTCGCCCTCGAGACGGGCAAGCTCGTTCTCAAGGTCGCGGGCGATCGCGGCGATGTCGGAGTCGCGGTTGTCGATCAGCTGCTTCTTCTCGACGTCATGCTCAACCTGCAGGTTGGGCAGTTCCGCGTGGCGGTTTTCCTCGTCGACGCTGGTGATCATGTAGGCGGCGAAGTAGATGACCTTTTCGAGGTCCTTCGGAGCCAGGTCAAGGAGGTAGCCCAGGCGGGACGGAACACCCTTGAAGTACCAGATGTGGGTTACGGGAGCAGCCAGTTCGATGTGGCCCATGCGCTCACGGCGCACCTTGGCACGGGTGACCTCGACGCCACACCGCTCACAGATGATGCCCTTGAAGCGCACGCGCTTGTACTTGCCGCAGTAGCATTCCCAGTCACGGGACGGGCCGAAGATCTTCTCGCAGAAGAGGCCGTCCTTCTCGGGCTTGAGCGTGCGGTAGTTGATGGTTTCCGGCTTCTTAACCTCGCCGTACGACCAGCCGCGGATGTCTTCCGCGGTGGCGAGGCCGATCTGCATGAGGCCGAAGGAGGATTCGCTGGACATATGGTCCCTGTTCTCTCTTGTTCTCTAAATTCTGAAGTCTTGGTTGCGGGAAGGGCCGAGGGGCCGGCGGCGGGTGGTGGCCACCCGCCGTCGGGACCCCTGCTAGACCTCTTCTACGGAACTGGGCTCTGCACGAGACAGATCGATGCCCAGTTCTTCCGCAGCCGTGAAGACTGCGTCATCAGAGTCACGCATTTCAATTGTGGTTCCGTCCGTGGAAAGCACTTCCACGTTCAGGCACAGCGACTGCATTTCCTTGATCAACACCTTGAAGGATTCGGGAACACCCGGCTCGGGGATGTTCTCGCCCTTGACGATCGCCTCGTAGACCTTCACGCGGCCGTGGATGTCATCGGACTTGATCGTGAGCAGTTCCTGGAGCGTGTAGGCGGCGCCGTAAGCTTCGAGCGCCCACACTTCCATTTCACCGAAGCGCTGGCCACCGAACTGTGCCTTACCACCCAGCGGCTGCTGCGTGATCATGGAGTACGGGCCGGTGGAGCGGGCGTGGATCTTGTCGTCCACCAGGTGGTGGAGCTTCAGGATGTACATGTAGCCGACCGAGATCGGATCCGGGAACGGCTCGCCGGAGCGGCCGTCGAACAGGCGCGTCTTGCCCGAGGAGTCGATCAGGCGATCGCCGTCGCGGGTCACGTTGGTGGAGTCGAGCAGGCCCGTGATTTCCTCTTCGCGGGCGCCGTCGAAGACCGGCGTTGCAACAGTGGTCTGGCCACTCTCACGCGGCAGGTTCGGCAGCTGCTTGGCCCACTCCGGCTCGCCTTCGATCTTCCAACCCGTCTTGGCAACCCAGCCGAGGTGCGTTTCCAGCACCTGACCGACGTTCATACGGCCCGGAACACCCAGCGGGTTCAGGACGATGTCAACGGGAGTACCATCGGCAAGGAAGGGCATGTCCTCGATCGGGAGGATCTTGGAGATGACACCCTTGTTGCCGTGGCGGCCGGCGAGCTTGTCGCCGTCGGTGATCTTGCGCTTGGCAGCCACGTAGACGCGGACCAGCTGGTTGACGCCCGGGGGCAGCTCGTCGTCGTTGTCGCGGTCGAAGACGCGGACGCCGATGACGGTGCCGGACTCGCCGTGCGGAACCTTCAGGGAGGTGTCGCGGACTTCGCGGGACTTCTCACCGAAGATCGCGCGGAGCAGGCGCTCTTCCGGAGTCAGTTCGGTTTCACCCTTCGGGGTGACCTTTCCGACCAGGATGTCGCCGGCTTCAACCTCGGCACCGATGTGGATGATGCCGCGCTCGTCCAGGCCTGCCAGGACTTCCTCGGACACGTTGGGGATGTCACGGGTGATTTCCTCGGCACCAAGCTTGGTGTCGCGGGCATCGATCTCGTGCTCCTCGATGTGGATGGAGGAAAGAACGTCCTCGGCAACGATGCGCTGCGAGAGGATGATGGCGTCCTCGAAGTTGTGGCCTTCCCATGACATGAATGCCACGAGGAGGTTCTTACCGAGGGCGAGCTCGCCCTGGTCGGTTGCCGGGCCGTCGGCGATGATGCCGCCAACTTCCAGGCGCTGGCCTTCGTTCACCAGAACACGGTTGTTGTAGCAGTTGCCCTGGTTGGAGCGGGCGAACTTGTTGATGCGGTAGTTGGTTTCCGTGCCGTCGTCGTTGAGCATGACGACGAGCTCGGCGGAGACCTCGGTAACCACACCGGCCTTCTTGGCGATGGTGACGTCACCGGCGTCGACAGCGGCGGCGCGCTCCATGCCGGTACCCACGAACGGGGCCTCGGAACGGACCAGCGGCACAGCCTGGCGCTGCATGTTGGCACCCATGAGTGCACGGTTGGCGTCGTCGTGCTCGAGGAACGGGATCAGGGCGGTTGCCACAGACACCATCTGGCGCGGGGAAACGTCCATGAACTGAACGTCGGCGGCGGGAACCAGCACGGGCTCGCCTCCACCACCGCGGGCACGGACCAGGACGGTTTCTTCAGCGAAGCGCTTGTTCTCGTCGAGCGGAGCGTTGGCCTGTGCGATCAGGACCTCTGCCTCGTCGTCAGCCGTCAGGTACTGGACGTCGTCGGAGACGACGCCGTCCTTGACCAGCCGGTACGGCGTCTCGATGAAACCGAACGGGTTGATGCGGCCGTAGGACGCCAGCGAACCGATCAGACCAATGTTCGGGCCTTCAGGGGTTTCGATGGGGCACATACGTCCGTAGTGGGACGGGTGAACGTCTCGAACTTCCATGCCTGCACGGTCACGGGACAAACCGCCCGGGCCCAGCGCGGACAGGCGGCGCTTGTGGGTCAGACCCGAGAGCGGGTTGTTCTGGTCCATGAACTGGGACAGCTGGGAGGTTCCGAAGAACTCCTTGATGGCTGCCACCACGGGACGGATGTTGATCAGGGTCTGCGGCGTGATGGCCTCGACGTCCTGGGTAGTCATGCGTTCGCGGACGACGCGCTCCATGCGGGACAGGCCGGTGCGGACCTGGTTCTCGATGAGCTCGCCCACGGCGCGGATGCGGCGGTTGCCGAAATGGTCGATGTCATCGATCTCGACGCGCAGCTCGTGGTCTTCGCCGTCGCGCTTGCCCATGATGGTCTTCTCGCCGGCGTGCAGCGCGACGAGGAACTTGATCATGGCCACGATGTCTTCAACGTGCAGGACCGAGGCTTCCTTGTCACCAAGGGAGCGGTCGATGCCAAGCTTGCGGTTGATCTTGTAGCGGCCAACCTTGGCCAGATCGTAGCGCTTGGAGTTGAAGTACAGGTTGTCCAGCAGGGACTGGGCAGCCTCGACTGTGGGCGGCTCGCCCGGACGCAGCTTGCGGTAGATGTCCAGCAGGGCGTCTTCGCGGGTTTCGGTGGCGTCCTTCTCCAGCGTTGCACGCATGGAGTCGTACTGGCCGAACTCCTCGAGGATCTGACCTTCGGTCCAGCCGAGGGCCTTCAGCAGCACCGTGACCGACTGCTTGCGCTTGCGGTCGAGGCGCACGCCGACCTGGTCGCGCTTGTCGATCTCGAGCTCGAACCAGGCGCCGCGGGACGGAATGATCTTTGCGGTAAAGATGTCCTTGTCGCTGGTCTTGTCAGCGGCGCGCTCAAAGTAGGCGCCCGGGGAACGGACCAGCTGGGAAACGACGACACGCTCGGTGCCGTTGACGACGAAGGTGCCCTTCTCGGTCATCAGCGGGAAGTCACCCATGAACACGGTCTGCTGCTTGATTTCGCCCGTGTTGTTGTTCATGAATTCGGCCTTGACGTACAGCGGTGCCGAGTACGTAGCGTCCCGGTCCTTGCATTCAGCCATGGTGTACTTCGGGTCAGCGAACTCCGGATCGGAGAAGCTCAGGGACATGGTGCCCTGGAAGTCCTCAATCGGGGAGATCTCTTCGAAGATGTCGGAAAGACCGGAGGTGGTGGCGACGCTCAGGTCGCCTTCTTCGACGGCCTTCGCAACGCGGGCCTGCCAGCGTTCGTTTCCGACCAGCCAGTCGAAGCTGTCCGTCTGCAGGGCAAGCAGATTCGGAACGTCAAGAGGTTCGTGAATCTTTGCGAATGAGAGCCGGCGAGTCGCACCATCGGTGCTTGCCGTGTTAGCGGTTTCGTTATTAGAGGTGCTCGAGGCGACCAAGAGGGATCCTTCCACAGACCTTCAGGCGTTTTCAGATCTCCCCCGCTTTTCACCCTGCGAAGTGACTCCGCAGTGCTACCATCCGGTTCCGCTATATGACCCGGAACCTGGTTCTGCCCATGCTGGTGACGTTGTTCACGGCACATTGATGGAACAGCTAACAGGCTAAGCCCACCGCTATATGAAGGCTGAAGGTAAACAGGGAAGACGCAAATATCTACGATACGGCAAAACCCCACGCGTGTCTACCCCACTTGCCAGCAGAAAGCAAGCACCGTTGCCACGGGCACCTAACCGGAATGCACCGCGCCTTCCCGGCGTTGAATGGATAGGTGACCGGGCTCACGATACCCTTAGGCCAACCATCGACCAAAAGACGGAAGAGAATATCCATGAGCAACTCCGCGGACAACAGCGACGTTGTCATCCTGTCCGGCGCGCGCACACCGCAGGGCCGGCTGAACGGGCAACTGGCGAGCTTCACCGCCGTCGAACTCGGAGCGCACGCCATCAAGGCGGCCATCGCGGCGAGCGGGCTGGAAGCCGATCGGGTGGACGCCGTCATCATGGGCCAGGTGCTGCAGGCAGGGGCCGGCCAGAACCCGGCGCGCCAGAGCGCCATCGGCGCCGGCATCGGCTGGAACGTCCCCACGGTGACCATCAACAAGGTCTGCCTCTCCGGGCTCACGGCCGTGATCGACGCGGCGCGGATGATCCGTGCCGGCGACGCCACAGTCGTCGTCGCCGGCGGCCAGGAATCGATGACGCGCGCGCCCCACGTCCTCCCCGGCTCCCGCCAGGGCTGGAACTATGGCACCGTCCAGGCGCTGGACGTTGCGGCACACGACGGACTGACAGATGCTTTCGACGGCCAGTCCATGGGCCTGTCCACCGAATCCAAGAACCTGACTCTCGGCATTGACCGGACCGCACAGGACAACGTGGCCGCCAACTCCCACCAGCGCGCCGCGATCGCCTCGAAGAACGGCGTTTTCGACGACGAGATCTCGCCGATCAGCGTCAAGCAACGCAAGGGTGACCCCGTGGTGGTATCCACGGACGAGGGCGTCCGGCCGGACACCAGGGTGGAGTCCCTGGCCGGCCTGCGGGCCGCATTCGTTACCGACGGCACCATTACAGCAGGCAACTCCTCTCCCCTGTCCGACGGCGCCTCCGCCCTGGTGCTGACCTCGCGGAAGTTCGCGGAGGAGAACGGTCTGGAATACCTGGCTGTTGTGGGCAAGCCCGGGCAGGTGGCCGGGCCGGACAACTCCCTGCACTCCCAGCCCTCCAACGCCATCCGGAACGCATTAAACCGGGCCGGCTGGAGCACCGCGGACCTGGACTTCATCGAAATCAACGAGGCGTTCGGTTCCGTGGCTGTGCAGTCGCTGAAGGACTTGGACTACCCGCTGGAGCAGTGCAATATCCACGGCGGGGCCATTGCGCTGGGCCACCCCATCGGAGCATCCGGGGCACGGCTGGCACTGCACGCGGCGCATGAACTGAAGCGGCGCGGCGGGGGCAAGGCGGCCGTCTCTCTCTGTGGAGGCGGCGGCCAGGGCGAGGCTCTCCTGCTGTTCCGTGATTAGTGATAGAGGGCAGGGACTGGTGAGCGGCAGGGAGCGGTTCCTTGCCGACGCCGCGGCGCGTGGCCTTGACGTCCAGCTCGTCGAACGCCTGGCGGCCCACAGCCTCGAGGAGGCTGCGGAGATCCTCGGCATCAGCCCGGCGGACATCGTCAAGTCCCTCGTGGTGAAGCATAAGGACGGCAGCTTCCTGTTCGCCCTCATCCCGGGCGACCGCCAGATCTCGTGGCCCAAGCTGCGCAGCCTGGTAGGCGTCAACAAGCTCTCGCTCCCGGCGGCCCACGTGGCGCTCGAAGCGACCGGCTATGAGCGCGGCACCATCACGCCGCTCGGCAGCACCACGGCCTGGCCCGTCTACGCGGACCGGACCATCGCCGGCAAACGGATTTCCATGGGTGCCGGCCAGCACGGCTACAGTGCCTTCGTCGACGCCGATGCCCTGGTCTCGGCCCTCGGCTCCGTACTCGCGGACATCAGCGAACCCTCCCCACCCGCACCCTAGCCTCGCAAGTCCGCGCCGGCTCCCCTGCCCTCGCAAGCTCAGGCTGGGACCCTCGCCGGCGCGGCTCCCCTGCCAGGGAACCCTGCGGGCGTGGGCCCCCGAAGCTGTTAAATGCAGGAATCCCCGCCCACCGGAGTGGAAGGGGATTCCTGGAAAAGCAGTGTTACTTGAGGGTAACGGTGGCGCCAGCTTCTTCGAGCTGAGCCTTTGCCTTCTCGGCAGCTTCCTTGGTGGCGCCTTCGAGAACAGCCTTGGGAGCGCTGTCAACCAGGTCCTTGGCTTCCTTGAGGCCGAGGGAGGTGATGGCGCGAACTTCCTTGATCACTGCGATCTTCTTGTCGCCAGCAGCTTCGAGGATGACGTCGAAGTCAGTCTTCTCTTCAGCTTCTTCAGCGGCGGCGCCACCGGCGGGGCCGGCAACAGCAACAGCAGCTGCGGTAACTTCGAAGGTCTCTTCGAAGAGCTTGACGAACTCGGAGAGCTCGATGATGGTCAGTTCCTTGAAAGCTTCAATGAGCTCTTCGTTGCTGAGCTTCGCCATGGTTGGCGTCCTTCCTATAAAGGTGGCCGGGGGCTGAATGCCGTCCGTTCCACCGGGAGTCTTTTTGGGAGAGAGTTAGTTCTCTTCGGCAGCGGCTTCGGCCGGAGCCTCTGCTGCTTCTGCGGCCGGAGCTTCTTCAGCGGCGGGAGCTGCGGCTTCAGCCGGAGCACCGTTCTCTTCTTCAAGCTTGAGGCGCAGTGCGTCGATGATGCGTGCAGCAGCGGCAGCAGGGGCCTTGAGGATGCCTGCAACCTTGGCGAGCTGCAGCTCGCGGGACTCGAGTGCTGCCAGGGCAGCAACTTCGCTGGCGTTCAGTGCCTTGCCCTCGAAGTAACCGGTCTTGATGACCAGCTGCTTGTTAGCCTTGGCAAAATCCGTCAGGCTCTTGGCAGCTGCAACTGCGTCACCCTTGATGAACGCGATTGCAGTCGGGCCGGCGAGCTGGCCGTCGAATGCTTCGACACCAGCTTCCTTGGCTGCAATGGCGGTCAGGGTGTTCTTGACGACCGCGAACTTGGTGTCCTGGCCGAGAGAAACACGCAGCTGCTTGAGCTGTGCAACGGTGAGCCCACGGTATTCGGTCAGGACAGCGGCGTTCGATTCCTTGAAATCGTTAGTGATCTCAGCTACTGCTGAAACCTTGGTAGGCGTTGCCATAACCCTCCTTCCGGGGATAGTGCCGGTGTTCCGGGTCCCCGCTCAGGTGAGCTAAAAACTAAAAACGCCCCGCGCAGATGCACGGGGCTTGGCTCAACGCTGTTCAAACAGCGGAACTTTGCTTCGTTCACCTGCGCCGGCCGCCCTATGTTCAGGGTCCTTCGTCTGGAAACCCACTGGCCCTTCCGCACACAACTGCAGAGTTGAGCTGAGCTCGAAAGAGTGGGAATCCAACAACCGACGGTCTTTGGTAGTTCAAGCTTACGGGACGATTCAGCGGATAACCAAATCGGCTAGCTCCTGCTGGGTCCCAGGTCCGGCAGTTCCTTCTGCCAGATCCCGGTGACTCCCGCCGTCGTGAACCCAAGCTGGTGGTTGACCGTGAGCAGATACCGGTTTTCCGGCGCGTTCCACGTGTAGATCACCCGCGCAGCAGGGAACTGCTCGGTGAGGCGCTCCATGTTTGCCACCTTGATGAGCAGGCCGAGCTTGTTGCCCCGGTGTGCCTGCAGCACCACGGTATCGTCTTGGAAGACGACGTCCTGCCGCTGTGCCAGGACGCTGATGGTGGTCAGTCCCACGAGCGTCTCCGTGGCGATATGTTCGACGGCGGTCACCACCGTCCGCCGTCCCTGGCCGATGGTCACTTCCTCCGCTTCCCGCAGGATCCGCGCGTCGAAGACTATGTCATCGGTTCCCTCGACCGGTCCGGCGTCACCGCCGGCCTGGTTTTCGAGGGCAGCCACCGATTCCAGCCAGCGCTCCGGGCAGCGGTCGGTCCAGTGGTGCAGCCGGTAGCGGCCGTTGTTGGCTTCCTGGGCCTCCGCTTCGAGCTCCGCCACCAGCTTGCTGTCCAGCGGCAGCGCGCAGGAGCTGAACTGCTCAATGTGCTGCAGCGTGTAGCCGGTGCGCTGGGCGAAATCCACCTCGCGGCTGCCCAGCGGCACGTAGCCCTGCCCGGAACCGGGCACCAGCTGCTCGGGCGCGAATTCGTGCAGGGAAGCCCCGGGGTGGTTGGTGTCCACCAGGATCATGGTGCGGCCCTCGTTCCGGGCGAAGTGCTCGGCGGCTTCCAGCAGCTGCCTGCCCACGCCCTGGCGCTGGTACTCGGGGAGGATGTCCAGGGTGAACTCGGCAAGGTCCAGGTTGTCGGCGAGGGGAAGGGCAATGTCCACGGTGCCCACGATGTCGCCGTCGACCTTTGCCACGAGGATTACCTGGCGCTCGTAGGGGTCGTCCAGTTCAAGGAGCTTTTCCAGCGGAGTGTAGGCGAGGTCGTCACTGCCCCAGGTATCCATCCGGACCTTGCGCCCCACCTCCACCGCGGCAAGGAAATCCGCTGCGTCGGCAGCGTCCACGGAGTCCGGAATATACAGCCGCTCGATCCGCACCTCTATTGCCATCATCCCCAGCCGTTTCCGCCGCTCGCCTGCAAGGCTGCGGGCTTGAGTCCCGGTGTATCCGTGGTCAGCATATGCCGGTTAGCGCCGGCGCTGCCACTCACCGTCGTACCCGGCCGGACGGAATCCCAAGGCCACGTTGATGGCCAGCATGTGGTCATTCTCGGCAGCGTTGAACGTGAGGACCCGTTCCACTTCGGGATGCTCGTGCTGCAGGCGCCGGAGGTTGAGCACTTTCACCAGCATCCCCAGCCGGTGCCCGCGGTGCGCCTTGGCCACCAGGGTGTCGTCCTGTTCGGCCAGCCATGGTTTTTCGTCCGTGTGCTGCAGCACCGAGTAGGCGGCCAGCTCACCGCTCCCCTTGTGCCGGGCGACTGCCACCAGTGACTCCAGGCCCGTACGCTTCCACTCGTCCTCGACGTGCCGGACACGACGGGCGTCCCACACCTCGGCGTCGTAGTGCAGCGCGCCGGCCGGGGTATCCGTGCTCATCCGCGACATGAGCACTGCCATCTGCTCCACGTGCTCATCCGGGCAGCGGTCCGTCCAGCCGAGGATCTCGTACCCGTCCCCGGCGATGCCGGCTGCCTCCCGTTCCAGCACGTCCAGGACACCGTCCGACGGCGGCATGTCCAGTGCGCTGAAACGCGTCACCTGTTCGAGGGTGTAGCCGGCCGCCACGGCGAACCGTACGCCGCGTGCCGCGGCCGGGACTCCGCCGGTGCCCGTTCCGGGCTTCAACATCCCCGTACCGTCCGGATCGAAGCCGGGTGCGTGCTCGGTAAAACTCTGCAGGGTGCTGCGTCCGTCCTCCGCTGCCAGCGCCTCTGCGTGCCGCAGGAGTGCCTGGCCGATGCCGCGGCCGCTGAACTCGTTGAGGACGTCCACCCGGACGAACGCGTCCTGCAGGTTTTCCTTCTGGGTAAGCCTCACCCAGGACCTCGCCACCATGCGGCCGTCCAGCCGCACGAAGAAGAGCCGCAGCTTCGCGTAGTCGTCGTCCCGCCACCCCTCCAGCCTGGCCCTGCGGGGCGCTGCCCGGTCCAGATTGCCCCAGGTCTCCAGCACCACGGCGTCGCTGAGGTCGCTGAACTCGTGGAAGTCTGTGGCGTCGGGAGCGTCAAGAGACGCGGGCAGGAACAGCGGCTCGATCCGGTAGGAGGGCGTCGTCACCGGATCAGCCTAACCGCAACGCCCTGCGGCCGACAGAGCCCCCTCCAGAGCGGAGCCCGCGCGCCTGACTGGAGTCCCGCCGTCGTACTTAAGGCTGCGAACCTCGCCGGCCGCGAAACGCGCCACGGGCAATGCAAAAGGACCGCCCGGCAAATGCCGGACGGTCCTTTGGTGCCGGCCGGATATCCGGCCGTGGGTTCAGGAAGCTTACGCCTCGATGAGAACCTTGGTGACGTTGGGGTCAACGGAGATGCCCGGACCGAACGTGGTGGCAACCGTTGCCTTCTGGATGTAGCGGCCCTTGGAAGCGGACGGCTTCAGGCGGAGCACCTCTTCGAGGGCGGCGGCGTAGTTCTCGGCCAGCTTGACGGCGTCGAAGGAAACCTTGCCGATGATGAAGTGCAGGTTGGAGTGCTTGTCGACGCGGAAGTCGATCTTGCCGCCCTTGATGTCGTTGACAGCCTTGGTGACGTCGGGGGTGACGGTGCCGGTCTTCGGGTTCGGCATCAGGTTACGCGGACCCAGGACCTTACCGAGGCGGCCAACCTTGCCCATGAGGTCAGGGGTGGCAACGGCTGCGTCGAAGTCGGTCCAGCCGCCGGCGATCTTTTCGATCAGGTCGTCGGAACCAACGAAGTCGGCTCCGGCAGCGATTGCTGCTTCGGCCTTCTCGCCCGTGGCGAACACCAGGACGCGGGCGGTCTTGCCGGTGCCGTGGGGCAGGTTGACGGTGCCGCGGACCATCTGGTCGGCCTTGCGGGGGTCAACGCCCAGGCGGAAGGCAACCTCAACGGTGGCGTCGAACTTGGACGGGTTGGTGTCCTTGGCGAGGGTTACGGCCTCGAACGGCGCGTAGAACTTCTCCGCGTCGATCTTAGCGGCGGCTGCCTCATATGCTTTGCTGCGCTTTGCCATGCTGCTTTTTCTCCTTGTGCAGTTGTGGTCTGCGGACCGCGCTGGGCCCTGCCACAGCCGCGAGTCCGGCGGTTTTATCCGTGTCGGAACTAGCGGCATTTCAATGTTTCAGTGGTGCCGGTTTTCCGGCGGTGCTGCCCGGCGTCGTTTCCGGTTTCCCGGATCCGTCGCCGCATCAGCGGGCGGGAATTAACCCTCGACGGTGATGCCCATGGAGCGGGCGGTGCCGGCGATGATCTTCGCTGCGCCTTCGAGGCTGGTGGCGTTGAGGTCTTCCATCTTGGTGGAGGCGATCTCGTTGACCTGGGCCTGGGTCAGCTTGGCAACCTTGACGGTGTGCGGGGTAGCCGAACCCTTGGCGACGCCTGCAGCCTTCTTGATGAGCTCTGCAGCCGGCGGGGTCTTGGTGATGAACGTGAACGAACGGTCTTCGTAAACGGTGATTTCAACAGGAATAACGTTGCCGCGCTGGGCTTCCGTCGCGGCGTTGTACGCCTTGCAGAATTCCATGATGTTGACACCGTGCTGGCCAAGCGCAGGACCGATCGGCGGAGCCGGGTTAGCGGCACCTGCCTGGATCTGCAGCTTGATGAGGCCGGTGACCTTCTTCTTGGGAGCCAATGTAGGGTCCTTCTCTCAAATGCGTCCTGGGACACAGGAGCGTGCCTCAGGTGGTTGACCGCCATGGCGAGGCGGTCGGCCGTTCCGGAACTGCTAAAGCGGGCCGCTCCGGAACGAATTCTGGGGTGATCGGCTAGATCTTGGTGACCTGGTTGAAGGCCAGCGTGACCGGGGTCTCGCGTTCGAAGATGGACACCAGCACCACGAGGGTCTGGGAATCCACCTTGATCTCGGAAATCGTGGCGGGAAGGGTCTCGAACGGGCCTTCCTTCACGATGACCGACTCGCCGACCTCGAAGTCGACGTTGACCGGAGCGGCAGCCTGCTTGGCGGGCTTGCCCTTCTCCGCCTGCTCCTCTTCGAAGACCGGGGCGAGCATGGAGAAGACCTCATCCAGGCGCAGCGGCACGGGGTTGTGGGCGTTGCCCACAAATCCGGTGACACCCGGGGTGTGGCGGACGGCGCCCCACGAGGCGTCGGTCAGGTCCATGCGGACCAGCACGTAGCCGGGAATGCGGACGCGGTTGATGACCTTGCGCTGAGCGTTCTTGATCTCAACGACTTCTTCCATCGGCACCTGGATTTCGAAGATGTAATCTTCCATGTCCAGGGTCTGGATGCGGGTTTCAAGGTTGGCCTTGACGCGGTTTTCGTAGCCGGCGTAGGAGTGGATGACGTACCAGTCACCCTCTTGGCGGCGCAGCTTGGACTTGAACTCTTCGGCCGGGTCGGTGGCCTGGGCGGCAGCAGCGGCCAGGACGTCGGTCCCTTCGGCGCCTTCCTCGGCGGCCTCTCCGGTCACGTCGTCGGCGTCGGTGTCGTCCTCATCGGAAGCGTCAGCGTCGTCTTCAAAATCGGCGTCGCCTTCGGAATCGGGCGCAGCAGACTCAACCTCGGAGCCCTCAGCGGACTCAGCCGCGGGGTTCTGGGTTTCATCCAGCTCAGTCTCAGTTACCTCGAGCTCCTGCTCAGACACTTGGTCTCCTGCTTCCTCATTGCCTAATTGCCTATTTAAATGGCTCAATTCCGCACACCCCGCAACTCCTTGCCGTTTCCGGCCGGAGTCCGCGCAGTCTGCGGACCGATCGCCTTAGCGGTCCGTGGCGCCTGTACCGCTGAAGACCCAGCTCACCGCGGTGCCGAACGCCAGGTCCAGCAGAGTGACGACCACCATCATGATGACTACGAATACGAGCACCACGAGCGTGTAGTTGATCAGTTCCTTGCGGGTGGGGGCGACGACCTTCTTCAGTTCGCCAATGACCTGGCGGATGAAGAGTGCGATGCGAGCGAAGAAGCCGGCCTTGGCGGCCTTCTTTGCGGGGCGGCCCTTGGAGCTGCTTGCAGCTGTTTCGGTCACCTGTTCCTCACTCATCCTCGCAAGTCGGATTACCCGGCTCTGAACTGAACCTTTGTTTGCTGCGCTTGCTCCGGCTTTCGCCGGAACAGCCTGCGCAGGGCAGACAGGACTCGAACCTGCAACCTGCGGTTTTGGAGACCGCTGCGCTACCAATTGCGCCACTACCCTATGGATCAAAAACCATGGAGGCCGCACTTTCCCCAAGGCCATCTGGGGCGCACGTCATCATCCGTGTTTTCAACACCGGAGAACCAGTCTACGCAACAACTGCGCTTACGTCGAACCAGCCTCATTTCGGACCGTTTTCGGCTTTTGAATCCGCGCCGCACCGCAGTCACAAATCCGTGTTCCACCTCGAACGATCCGGTGAACAGCATAGAGTAGATTCCGTCGAAATCCACCATTCAGCTCACCAGCTGCAAGCGAAGAACGGACCCGCCATGTCTTCCGCCCGCGTTTCCCAACGCATTTCCGCCATTGCCGAATCCGCCACACTGGCTGTCGACGCCAAGGCCAAGGCGCTGAAGGCGGCCGGCCGGCCGGTGATTGGCTTCGGCGCGGGCGAACCCGATTTCCCCACTCCGGACTACATCGTCCAGGCCGCAATCGACGCCGCCAGCCAGCCGAAGTACCACCGCTACTCCCCCGCCGGCGGCCTGCCCGAGCTGAAGAAGGCCATCGCCGAGAAGACGTTCCGGGACTCCGGCTACAAGGCCGACCCGTCCCAGGTGCTGGTCACCAACGGCGGCAAGCAGGCTGTCTACAACACGTTCGCCACCCTCGTGGATCCGGGCGACGAAGTGATTGTCCCCACGCCGTTCTGGACCACCTACCCCGAGGCCATCCGCCTCGCCGGGGGCGTCCCGGTGGAAGTCTTTGCCGGCCCGGAGCAGGACTACCTGGTGACCGTCGAGCAGCTCGAAGCAGCCGTCACGGACCGCACGAAGATCCTCCTGTTCGTCTCGCCGTCGAACCCCACCGGCTCCGTCTACTCGCCCGAGCAGGTCGCAGAGATCGGCAAGTGGGCTGCCGCCAAGGGCCTGTGGGTGGTCACAGACGAGATCTACGAGCACCTGACGTACGACGGCGTTCCGTTCACTTCCATCGCCACCGCCGCCCCCGAACTGGGCGACAAGGTAGTGATCCTCAACGGTGTTGCCAAGACCTATGCGATGACGGGCTGGCGCGTGGGCTGGATGATCGGGCCCGCCGACGTCATCAAGGCCGCCACCAACCTGCAGTCGCACGCCACCTCCAACGTGTCCAACATCCCGCAGATTGCCGCCCTGGCAGCCGTCTCCGGCCCGCTTACAGCGGTGGATGAGATGAAGGTCGCCTTCGACCGCCGCCGGAAGGCCATCGTGGACGGGCTCAACGCCATCGAGGGCGTTGAATGCCCGACGCCGAAGGGCGCCTTTTATGTGTACGCTGACGTCCGCGCGCTGCTGGGTAAGGAGTTCCCGACGGCGAACGGTACGGTCCGCCCGGAGACCTCGGCCGCGCTGGCCGCGCTGATCCTGGACGAGGTGGAGGTCGCCGTGGTTCCCGGTGA
Source organism: Arthrobacter sp. NPDC057013 (assembly GCF_042674585.1). Taxonomy (NCBI): domain Bacteria; kingdom Bacillati; phylum Actinomycetota; class Actinomycetes; order Micrococcales; family Micrococcaceae; genus Arthrobacter; species Arthrobacter sp. NPDC057013. The sequence continues at coordinate 565,385 of NZ_JBHUSE010000001.1, read as the reverse complement.
AGCCTTTGGCCCGTCCGGCTTCCTGCGGCTCTCCTACGCCCTGGGTGACGACGACCTTGCCACCGGCGTCGGCCGCCTGCAGGAGTTCCTCGGCAAGGCTCAGTAACCAGGCACGGGGCAATAGTTCCAAACGCTCCATCAGCTCCTGCAGCAAAGTCATGGATCCTCTCTCAGTTCCTGCAGGAAATCTTCAAACGCTCCCGCACCAAACTTTTTGGTGCGGGAGCGTTTGCAGGAACTGAGGACGCGTTGGAAAAGGGGCAGGTAGTGATCGAGCGTTTGGGGAAAAGCGGCAGGTAGTGATCGAGCGTTTGGGCTAGAGGAGGCGGCGTTCGGCGGCCCACTTGGTCAGTTCGTGGCGGCTCGACAGCTGCAGCTTCCGAAGCACGGCGGAGACGTGGGTTTCGACGGTCTTGATCGAGATGAAGAGCTCCTTGGCCACCTCCTTGTAGCTGTAGCCGCGGGCGATCAGGCGCATCACCTCGAGTTCGCGGGCAGAGAGCTTGTCCAGCTCGTCGTCGGCAATGTCCGCCGGGGCAGTGCCAAAGGCGTCCAGGACAAAGCCTGCCAGCCGCGGGGAGAACACGGCGTCGCCGCCGGCCACCCGGAACACGGCGTCGGTGATTTCCGCGCCGGAGATGGTCTTCGTAACATAGCCGCGGGCCCCGGCGCGGATCACAGCCACCACGTCCTCGGCGGCGTCGGACACGCTCAGGGCGAGGAACCGGGTTGTTCCCAGCAGTGCCGAGGAACCGGTGATGACTTCCCGGCCTCCCCCGCCGCGGCCGCCGGGCAGGTGCACGTCCAGCAGCACGACGTCGGGCCGTGCCGCTGCAATGACCTCGACGGCCTGTTCCACGGTGCCGGCCTCGCCGACCACCACCACACTCGGGTCCAGGTCAGCCTTCAGGCCGGAACGGAAAATCGCGTGGTCATCGACGATTACCACCCGCACACTTCTTCCCGCCGCGCCTGCCCCTGCTGATGTGCTCATGACTTCCCTTCCCCGTTGTCCGCGACGTCCGCAGGCAGCCTGAGGCGCACCTCCGTGCCGTCGGGTCCGCTGTTGATGGCGGCGTTGCCGCCGTGGCGTCTCATCCGGCCAATGATTGATTCACGGACACCCAGCCTGTCGTGCGGGACCGTATCCAGTTCGAAGCCGGGGCCGCGGTCCTTGACGAAGACTTCCGCGCCGCCGTCGGACACCTCAAGGTAGACGGAGACGGGGCCGCCGCCGTGGCGGGCTGCGTTCAGCATGGCCTCGCGACTGGCCTGGACCAGGGCCTCGTGGCGCTCGGTCATCTCCGTGTCGCCCACGGTCACGACGTCGACGGCGTTTCCCAGTCCGTCCTCAACCTCGGCCGCGGCTGCCTTGATCCGGTCCGAGAGCTGGCCGGCGTCGCGGGCGGGGTCCTTGAAGAGCCACCCCCGCAGCTCGCGCTCCTGCGCCCGGGCCAGGCGGACGACGTCGTGTTCGTTGCCTGCCCGCCGCTGGATCAGCGCGAGGGTCTGGAGGACGGAGTCATGCAGATGTGCGGCGATCTCCGCCCTCTCGGTCTCCCGCACGCGTCCTGCCCGTTCGGTTTCCAGATCGCGCCAGAACTTCAGGCCCCAGGGCAGCAGCACCAGCGCCACGCCGCCCAGCACGGCCACGGACGCGAGCAGCGCGAGCCACGTCTGCTGCCATGAGCCCGACCCGGAGACCATCACCAGCACGCCGGCCACCACAAGCGCCAGGCCCGCAGCCAACCGCGCCCAGCCGCCGGCCTGGTCCGCCTTGGTTTTATCGACCAGCCCGGCCCGGCGGGTTTCATCCAGCTGCATCCAGGCAATCGCCGCGCCGCCGAGTATGGCCGCCGCCGGGATCAGGCTGCCGAGGGGCACCTCCACACCCAGCAGCCTGGCGATCATGATCGCGGCCACTAGCAGGAGTCCTGCGCCCAGCAGGATCTCCTTGCCGTAGCGCATGCCCCGGACCCGGAACCAGGTGCCCGCCCCGGGAGCTGCGGTGGCCGCCGCGGGCTGGGAGGCGGCGCCGTCGTCGTACTCCCCCGCAGGCGGGGGGAAGGCAGGCGAAGAAAAAGTGCCCGCTGACGGGACAGTGCCTGGCGAAGGGACGGGGGCCGGGCCGGCCTGCAAGGTCACGGGCGGCAGGCTCACGGCGGGGGCAATGGGCGACGCCGGGCGGCGGGCATTGCGCTTGGCGTTCTCGTCGGCGGTTGGGACCATGATCCACAGCCACGCATAGAACGCCAGCCCCGCGCCGCCGGCGAAGGCGGCCACCACCATGCCGATCCGGACCATGCGCACCGGCCAGCCAAGATGGACCGCCAGGCCGGAACAGACGCCGGCGATCACGCGGTCGCTGCTGCGGACCAGAGGCGGGCGGATCGGGGCGGTGGTCATGCATCAATCCAAACACGGATCAGGGTTCCCGAGGCCCGTTATGAGGGTGAACCGGGGGTAACTCAGGGACGGTTCAGGGTGTTCCCCAATAGAGGACTGACCAGCGCGAACGGCAAGATCGAGGTATGAACTCGCAGAACCCCACCCCCAATGAAGGCCAGCAGCCGGGAACCCCGTCCGAAGGCGGCACCGGCCAGGAAGCGGAACATCCTGCAGAACCGGAAAACGCCGGGCCGGAGAACGCTCATCCGGAAGACGCAGCTCAGGAAAACGCAGGGCCGGACCACCCAGAGCCGGGCAGCCACACTCCGCCGGAGGATCCCACGGAACCGCTGTTCACCCCTTCCGGAACACACGCCGGAGCCCATGCCGGACCCGCCTACGGTGCCCCCGCTTACGGGGCCGGTTACGGCCGCACCGCCGAGCCGCTGAACTTCTTCGACTGGATCCGCAGCCACGGCATACACCGGGGACGCGACCGCTGGATCGGCGGCGTCTCGAGCGGCATCGCGGAAAGGATGGGCATCGACCCGCTGATCGTGCGCGGCATCTTCATCGTGCTGACGCTGTTCGCCGGCATCGGCGTCCTCCTGTACGGCCTCGGCTGGGCCCTGCTGCCTGAGCCCGACGGCCGGATCCACACCCAGGAGGCGGGCGCCGGCCGCTGGAGCACCGGCATGACGGGCGCGCTCATCACCTCGATCGTCGGCCTTACCGGCATTGGCGGCGGCTTCTGGGGATGGGGCCATGACGGCTTCGGCTTCTTCTGGGCGCTGTTCTGGATCGGCGGCATCATCTACCTGATCTACTTCCTGACCCAGCGGAACAAGAACCGCAGCGCAACGCCCATGGGCAGCGCCGCCGGAGGCCGGCCCGCCTACGGCTACGCAGCCCCCGGCAACCCGCCGGCAACCGCGCCGGCGGGATCCACCACCTCGCCGTCCTCCTTCGCCGCCGGCAGCCACACACCTGCCCAGCCCTACACCGTGCCGCCGACGCCGGACGCCATCCCCTCATACGGCCCGGCAAGCCCGTACAGCCCAGCTAGTCCGTACGGCCAGGCAGCCCCTTATGGCTCTGCAGCCCCCACTGCCTCCCACGGCGGCGGCCGTCCGCCGCGCCGGCCGGCTCCGGTTCCGGTGCCCGCACCGGTACCCAAGCCGCGGCCCAGCGGCCCCGGCACGCCGGCCGTAGCGATCACCGCCGGACTGGCACTGCTGGCCGGCGGAACGCTCAAAGCGCTCGACGCCGGCAACGTGATTGAGCTCGGCGATTCAGCCAACGCTGTGGTCTGGGCAGCCGGCGCGGCGGTCCTTGGCCTTGGCATCCTGCTATCCGGCCTGCGTGGCAGGACCTCGGGCATCCTCGGGTTCTTCGCCGTGGTGGCGCTCATCGTCGGCGGCATCTTCAGCGCCGTACCCAACGGCGACCGGTTCCGCTTCCAGAACGCGGACTGGAACCCCGTCACCATCGAACAGGCCCGCCAGGGCTTCCAGATCACCGGCGGCCGGGGAACTGTTGACCTGACCGGCCTGAACCTGAACCCGCCCCTGAGCACCGACGTCGTGATCCCCCTCGACGCCACGGCGAGCAACGTGACGGTCATCATCCCGCGCACCGTGCCCGTGGATGTCCGGGCCGACATGACCCTGGGCAACCTGAACGAGGGCACGGACAGCCGGGGCGGCATCACCTCCCGGCAAAGCAGCTACAACTCGGACAAGCCCGGCGCCCGCCTGATCCTCCAGATCGACGGCACCGTGAGCAACATCGCCATCCAGGAAGGAAACTGACATGGGCAGCTTTGATCCGTCACAGGAAACAAACCCACTACCCAAACCGTCCGCCACGGGAACGGACGAACCCGCCGAGGCGCCCGCCCGGGTAGGCACCATAGTCTGGGGGCTGGTGGTCCTCGCCCTGGCCGTCCTGATCGTCATCTCCCAACTGGGGATTGTGGTCCTGAACGGGACATACGTGCTGATCGGCCTGATGATCGGGGCCGGGGCGGCATTGGTGATCGGCGGGCTGCTCTCAGCACGAAAACGTGACAACAGGACAACAAACGGGAAGTCTTGAACCATGGAAAAGTTCTTCAGCATTGTCAGGGGCCTTGGCCTGAAGCGCGGACCGCAACGTTGGCTGGGCGGCGTATGCGGCGGAATCGCCGGGAAGCTGAACGTGGACGTGGCATTCGTCCGGATCGCATTTCTCCTGTTCTGCCTGCTGCCGGGCCCGGCCATCGTCTTCTATCTCGCGGCGTGGCTGATCCTGCCGGACCAGAACAACTCGATCGCCCTTGAGTCCTTCCTCGCGAAGCGCGGCATAGGGCGGTAGAGCCCTTGGCGGGCAACCGCCGTCGTCCATTCATACAGTGCCCCCGCTCCCGCCGGAACGGGGGCACTGTGCTGTCCCGGCCCATGCCGCGCCAGTGTGCTGGGACAGCATCCGGACCCCTCGGGGTGTAATCGTTTGTGTCCTACCCCACACTCCCCACTAGAATCTCTAATTGAGCTCAGCGTGGCGCTCTGCCCGTAAAACCTTCGAACCAGGATTTGAGCCAAGAAAATGAAAATCGGAATCCTCACCAGCGGCGGCGACTGCCCCGGACTGAACGCCGTTATCCGCGGCGCCGTCCTCAAAGGCATTGCCATCCACGGCCACGAATTCGTGGGGTTCCTCGACGGCTGGCGCGGCGTGGTGGAGGGTGACATCATCCCCATTCCCCGTACCCTTGTCCGCGGTATTGCCAAGCAGGGCGGCACCATCCTAGGCACGTCCCGGACGAACCCGTTCGAGAACGGCGGCGGACCCGACGTCATCAAAGCCCACATGGAACGGCTGGGGATCGACGCCATCATTGCCATCGGCGGCGAAGGAACCCTCGCGGCCGCCAAGCGCCTCACCGACGCCGGCCTGAAGATCGTCGGCGTCCCCAAGACCGTGGACAATGATCTCGACGCCACCGACTACACCTTCGGCTTCGACACCGCCGTGCAGATCGCCACCGAGGCCATCGACCGGCTGCGGACCACCGGCGAATCCCACCACCGCTGCATGATCGCCGAGGTCATGGGCCGCCACGTCGGCTGGATCGCACTGCACGCCGGCATGGCCTCCGGCGCCCACGCCATCCTTATTCCGGAACAGAAGACCAGCATCGAACAGATCACCAAATGGGTGACCGAGGCCCACGACCGTGGCCGTGCGCCGCTGGTGGTGGTTGCCGAAGGGTTCGTTCCGGAGCACATGGAAAGCCCGCACTCCGAGCGCGGTCTGGACACCTTCGGCCGTCCCCGGCTGGGCGGGATCGCCGACCAGCTGGCCCCGGAAATCGAAGCCCGGACCGGAATCGAAACCCGCGCCACCATCCTGGGCCACATCCAGCGCGGCGGCGTGCCGTCGGCTTTCGACCGCGTCCTGGCCACCCGACTGGGCATGGCCGCCGTCGACTCTGTGGTGGAGGGCCGCTGGGGCACCATGGTGTCGCTGAGCGGCACCGACATTGACCACGTGGGCTTCGAAGCAGCCCTGGGCAAGCTCAAGACCGTTCCGCAGCACCGCTACGACGAGGCCGCCGTCCTGTTCGGCTGAGGCCCCGGGCCGGTTCCTGGCAGCGCCAGTCGGACGGCAGGGATCGGTAGGCTGGGATCATGAGTCTTGACCCCGGATCCGCCGCCATCATCCAGCTGGCCTGGGCGCGCCGCCTGGGGCTCGACGACGGCGCTTTCGCCCGCGCGCTGGAAACCGGCGATCGGATCACCAGGGTTGACGATGCCGCGCACTCGGTCGAGTTCGTGCGGCTGTTCGGCAGCTCGGCCCTGGTGGGTCCGCAGTGGGCGCTGGACGCCGCGGCCGGCATTTCCGACGAGGAGATGGCCCAGCATGTCACCCTGCTGACCATCACCCGCCAGCACGGAGGCCATGGCCAGGGCTCGGCCGCACTCTTCTTCGCCGACGACCTGCCGCTGCTGCAGCCCGCTGAGGAGCTGACGGTATCGCACGGCAACCCTGAGGCCATCGAACTCGAGGGCCTGTGCCCGCCCGACGACGTGAATGAGGTCGGCTTGTCCGACCTCGAGAACCGCTACACCATCATCCACGACGACGAGGGGCAGCGCGTGCCCGTGGCCTGCGGCGCCTACTCCGAATGGGAAGGCATCCTGGCCCACATGGGCGTTCTGGTAGCTCCCGAGTGGCGCCGCCGCGGACTCGGATCGCTCGCGGCCTCGGTGGCCGCCCATGAAGCACTGGCCTCCGGGCTGACGCTGCAGTGGCGCACCGACGTCAGCAACAAGGGCTCCCTGGCCACGGCACGCAGCCTGGGCTTTTCCACCGGCGGCATCCAGACCAGCGTGCTGCTGGGCTAGGCCGGAGGCCGCCTCGTGGTGGACCGGCGGCCTCCCGCCTCAGCAGGCCGCCGGGAGGCCAGCCGCCATACGCGCTAGCGTGTCGTCGCCTCCGCGTCCTGGCCGGCGGGCCGCTGCCCGCCCCAGCCTTGGACCGCCTTGGGCTTGGCGAAGAACAGGGCCACGGCGGCGCCGAGCACGATCACAGCTGCAGGCAGCATGATGGACTGGCCCATCGCCGTCGCGAAGCCGTCATGGAGGGCCGGAGGCAGCTGGCCGCCGAAGCCGCCGGACTCACCGCCGCTCCCGGGCGTCCCGCCGGGTGCCGCCGGAAGTTCCGCCGCGAGCCGGGCCTGCATGAGCACGGCGATGGCGGCACTGCCGAGGACGGCACCGATTTGCCGCGTGGTGTTGTAGACGCCCGCGCCGGCCCCTGCCTGCCGCATGGGCAGGTTGCGGGTGGCGGTGGAGCTCAGCGGTGCCCAGATGCCTGCGTTCGCGAAGCCGAGCACCGCGCTGGGCAGCAGGAACAGCCACACCGGCGTGTCCGGATGCATGAGGGCTGAGTTCCAGAACAGCGCCACCGCCATCAGCAGCAGGCCGGTGGACGTGATGAATTTCGGGTTCACCCGGTCGATGATCTTGCCCACGAGCGGCGCCAGTCCGCCGGAAATCAGGGCCATCGGCGCCATCATCAGAGCGGACTGCGTGGGGGTCATGTCCCGCACGATCTGGTAGTAGAAGATGAGCGGCAGCCCGAACGCGGTGACGGTGAAGCCCACCGTGGTGATGCCGATGTTCGCCAGCGAGAAGTTGCGGTCCCGGAAGAGGCCCAGCGGCAGCAGCGGCTCGCCCTTGTTGGCTGCCTGCCACCAGACAAAAAGCGCCAGCACCACGATGCCGCTGATGATCAGACCCCACACAGTCACCGGGCCGGTGATAGTGCCCCAGTCGTATGTCTCGCCCTCCTGGATGCCGAAGACAAGGAGGAAAAGGCCGACGGCGCTGAGCGCCACCCCGGGGATGTCGAACCTGTGCGGGTGGGTGGTGAGGGACGGAACGAAGCGCCACGCAAGTACGAAGCCCACGATCCCGACGGGCACGTTGATGAAGAAGATCCACTCCCAGCCAAGCCCGTCCACCAGGACGCCGCCCAGGATCGGACCAACCAGCGTGGCCACACCGGCGGTGGCGCCCCACAGGCCCATGGCGGCGCCGCGCCCGTCAGGCGGGAAGATCCTGGTAATGACCGCCATGGTCTGCGGGGCCATCAGCGCAGCGCCCAGGCCCTGCAGCACACGGGCAGCGATGAGCATCCCGACGGTGCCGGACAGCCCGCACCACAGCGACGCGAGGGTGAACACCACGAGGCCGGCCAGATACAGCCGTTTGGGCCCGAACCTGTCACCCAGCCTGCCAGTGATCAGCAGCGGCACCGCGTACGCCAGCAGGTAGGCGCTGGTGACCCAGATGACGGCGTTGATGTCCGTATCCAGCCCCTCCATGATGCGCGGGTTGGCCACCGAAACGATGGTGGTGTCGATCAGGATCATGAAGAACCCGATGACGAGGGACCAGAGTGCAGGCCACGGCCTGGTGACATTCTCCAAAAGCTCAGCCCAGCAATTCCAGGATGTCGTCCCGGGCGAACATCCTGGCGGCGTCGCGCGCCGACGGGGAGCCGGCGTCGGGATCTGCTCCCGCGTCAACCAGTGCCCTGGCGACGTCCGCGTAGCCCTTGAACACCGCGCCGGCCAGCGGGGTCTGCCCGCGGTCGTTGGCCGCGTTGGCGTCACCGCCGTGGTGCAGGATGAGCTGAACGGTCTCGGCGTGGCCGTGGTAGGCGGCGAGCATCAGCAGCGAGTCGCCGGCGTGGTTGGTCATCGTGGCCGGAGCGCCGGCATTGAGATAGCTTCGCAGCAGCTCCGTGTCGCCGTTCCGGGCGGCGTCGAAGAGCGTATGCGCCAGCGCAAGAGTTTCCTCATCAGGCCCCTGGGAAGCGGGCTGCTGCGAAGCGGGCTGCTGCGAAGCGGGCCGCTGGGAAGCGGGCTGCTGCGAAGCGGGCTGAGAAGCGTGTGCGTCGGGCGCAATGGAGTCTGTCATCTGTGGGTCCCCCTCAGGAATCCTGTCTGCCTTCCGACGACCTGTCCGGCGTCGGGCGCCACGATCACTTCCTGCGCGGCTGTGTACGGTTCGTCCCCGTCCATTACCGTCAGTATTTCATCCGGGGCGACCGAACGCTTGATGACTGCCAGCGCGATGGGGCCCATCTCGTAGTGCTGTGCCACGGACGTCACGGTGCCCACCTTGCGCTCCCCCACCCGGACTTCGCTGCCGGGGGCGGGCATGGTGTGCTGGGAGCCGTCGAGCTGCAGGAACACGAGGCGCCGCGGCGGGTGGCCAAGGTTGTGGACGCGCGCGATCGTCTCCTGGCCTTTGTAGCAGCCCTTGGCCAGGTGCACGGCGGTGCGGAGCAGGTCCAGTTCGTGCGGAATGGTCTTGTCGTCCGTTTCTGCACCGAGCCGCGGACGCCAGGCAGCCACGCGCAGGGCTTCGGCGGCGAGGACGCCGGCGAGCTTGCGCTCCCCCACCGTCTGCTCGAGCTCGGCGGCGGGCACAAGGTATTCGAACCACGGGCGTTCGGCGCCGGGGTGGCTGTCCTCCGGGACAACGGCGTAGGAGTAGCCGCCTGCCCCGACGTGCGGCCAGGGATCCTGCCACACCACCAGGCCGGACCATTCGGGCACTGCCTTGGTGGATCCCACCACTGCCCAGTCAGCCGAGACGTCTGCCACCTCGACCCGGAGCATGAACTTCATCCTGGTCAGCCACTCCGACAGAGGACCGGCTTCGGCCGCCTCGACAATCAGCCAGGTGGTCCCGCCGTCGTCCACTACGCGGGCATCGAACTCGATGCGTCCCTGCACACTGAGCAACAGCAGCTCGCTGGACTCGCCGGGCTGGAGATTGGTGACCTGCTGGGAGGACAGCGTGTTGAGCCAGCTCAGGCGGTCCGGTCCGGTGACCGTCACCACGCCGCGGTGGGAAAGATCGACGACGGCGGCTCCGGACGCCAGGGCACGCTGCTCCCGGAGGGGCTCGCCGTAGTGGGACGCGACGCCGGCGTCGGCGCCGCCCGCTTCAACGGCGCCAGGGCGCGACAACAGAGGGCTCTTGGTAGTCATATGAAGGGGAACGTCCTTGGCTGGGAGGGTATTCCGGCCACCTAGCGGTATTCCGGGTTTTCGAAACCGAATTTGGTTCCGGCCTTCCATTCTTCCGGAAGGTTGCCGTAGGCAGGAATTCCGCCGGCGTCCTTGAGCGTCCGGGCCAGGTGCAGGAGGTTCCACGTCATGAACGTGGTGTTCCGGTTCGTGAAGTCGCTTTCCGGGCCGCCCGAGCCCTCATCCAGGTAGCTGGGTCCGGGTCCGACGGGACCGATCCAGCCGGCGTCGGCCTGCGGCGGGATGCTGAAGCCGATGTGCTGCAGGCTGTAAAGGACGTTCATGGAACAGTGCTTGATGCCGTCCTCGTTGCCGGTGATCAGACAGCCGCCCACCTTCGGGTAATAGGCCCACTGGCCCTTCTCGTTGAGCTGGCCTGAGTGCGCGTAGAGCCGCTCGATGAGCTTCTTGGTCTGCGAGGAGTTGTCACCCAGCCAGATGGGTCCGGCCACCACTACGATGTCCGCTTCCCTGACGGCCGGATACAGCTCCGGCCATTCATCGGTGGCCCAGCCGTGCTCGCGCATGTCCGGGTACACGCCGCTGGCGACGTCGTGGTCAACGGTACGGATGACCCTCGTGGCCACACCCTGCTTCTCCATGATCAGCCGGCTCACCGTGATCAGGCCCTCGGTGTTGGACTTCTCCGGCGAACGCTTGAGCGTGCCGTTAAAGTAGACGGCTTTGAGGTCGCTGTAGTCAGCCGGGGGCTGGGTCTCGTCCATTGGACACTCCATCGGGTTGCTGCGGACTCAGGTTATGGGACCTGAGGCCAAGGTAGCCGAAGGGAGCGCCGGCGAACAGAGCAGGCGAAACACAGGGCACCGAACAGCACGGCGCCTGCGGTCAGGAGACCTTTTTCAGGAACGCCGAGGCGTGCGCCTCGAGCCCGTTGCCGGCCTCCGAGACAGTGCCGCCGGCCGAAGGGCTGCCGGTGGCCACGTCCCAGCGCCAGAGCAGGTTGCCGTCTACCAGCCCGAAGATCCTGGTGGCCGCACTGTATTCCTTGGAATGGCTGCCGCGCATCACCATGTCGGTGCTGAGCTGGATCTGCGGCCCCTTGATCTGCCCGTAGTACAGCTCAGAGATGCCGCCGGGGTGGCTGATGGAGACCGAGATGTCGAAGCCGCCATCCTTGTTGCGGAGGGCCTCCACCTCGTCGGCGCTTTTCAGCACGGGCACGATGTCCCCGGGAATGAGGCCGGGGCCGCTGTCGGCCTCCAGCTGCTTGCGCTCCAAGGCCCAAAAACCGGTCTCAACAGTCAGAGGCCGGAGCTTGGTGCCGTCCTCGTCGGTCAGCCAGCTTTCCGCACGGTACTGCAGGTACGGCTGACCGTTATGGGTGAAGGAGACATGCTGCAGGAAGTGCTCCGAACCTTCATCACCGGCCCCGAGCCGGCCTCGGCCCTCCCACTCACCAATGAGCCAGGAGAGGGGAACCAGTTCGGGGGTCAGGTCCGTAGGAATTTCAATAGGCACAGCCGCTACCTCTCGAAACCGCTAAGCAGGGGTTTACCGCTGGCCTTTGAACAGCCGGTAGACAACAAAACCGGCAAACCAGGCCATGGACAGGCTGGCTACGCCGAGCAGGACAAGGAAGAAGATTTCAAATGCAAGTACGGACATGATGCCATCCTAACCCGTCAGGAGATGAGTAGTTTGTCTATGAAGTAGGCGAGCGAACCGACCGCCGCGATGGGCGCCAACCCCATGCCCAGGGCGGCCGGAAAGTTCAGCGGAGCCCCGCGAAGGGTCACCAGCCGGCGGAAACTGACCAGGACTGCCCCCACAACCACGCCGAACACGGCAGCGGGCAGCACGGCAATGTCGGAGAACACCAGTCCGGCCAGCGGCCCCGCCAGTCCGGCCAGGGTGATGCCGAGGGGCGCAATAATCCGGTCCGGCCACCGGATGAGGCCGGTGAGCAGTGCGACGGCGGCGCTGATGCCAGCCACCAGCACCATCTCCTTGACACCGTTGAACCTGGCACCGGCGATCCAGCCCGCCCCCAGGCAGGACAGCAGGACCCCCACGCTGCAGCCAAGCGTCGACTCGAGGCGCTGCGCCTGACCGGTGCCGCGCAGCAGCTGGACGAGGAAGACGGCGGTGACACCCAGGGCGATGAAGCCGGGCGTCCAGTTGAGGTAGCCGGGGGCGGCCGCGAAGGTTGCTGCTACGGCCGAGCCGGCCCCGGACAGGCCGATCACGGCGGCGAGGGTTTTCTTGGCAGGGATATCCAGGTAATGCGGCCAGCCGACACCGATCCCCAGGGCAAAAAGCACGGCCACCGCGAGAAGGACATCCGGTGTCCGGAAGACACTGGCCACCAGCGTGGCAAGGCCCGCCAGGCCAACGACTCCGATGCTCCACGACTGGAGCGTCCGGCCTTCAGCGGCCGGAGCGACCACCTCCCGGGCAGGCCGTGGCGTACTCATCTCGGACTCTGCACTCAAATCTGCTGCGACCTCATCCTGGCTGTGCCGTTGACGGGCAGGGCTCGGCCCCCTGACGGTTTCAATCCTGCCCTATATGAACGCCATATGTCGTAAACAAGGCACGCGGGTGCGGCCCATCAGTGTCGGTCCGGGGGCCGTTGGGTATACTCAGACATCAGCTCAGTCGCCCGACGATGCGCGGACAGCCCCTTGGAGGAATAATGTCGCACATCCTGTTACTGACCAACAGCACCGGGTCATCGGTGGACATTTTGCCTGCCCTGGAGCTCCTGAATCACCGGGTGCACATCCTGCCCGCGGAGCCCACCGCGCTGCTGGAGACAGACCCCTGCGACATCGTCCTTTTGGACGCGCGCAAAGACCTCGTGGGCGCCCGCTCCCTGACCCAGCTCCTGAAGGCCACCGGCCTCAGCGCACCGCTGGTGCTGATCCTCACCGAGGGCGGCATGGCGGCCGTTTCCTCCGCCTGGGCCGTCGATGACATCGTGCTCGACTCGGCGGGCCCCGCCGAGGTGGAGGCGCGGATCCGCCTCTGCGTCGCCCGGGCTGTACCGGAGCAGGAGGAGGCTCCGTCCGAAATTCGGGCTGCCGGCGTCGTAATTGACGAGGCGAGCTATACGGCGCGCGTCAACGGCGCGGCACTGAACCTGACCTTCAAGGAATTCGAACTCCTGAAGTACCTCGCGCAGCACCCGGGCCGGGTGTTCACGCGGCAGCAGCTCCTCACGGAAGTGTGGGGCTACGACTACTACGGCGGCACCAGGACCGTGGACGTCCACGTCCGGCGGCTGCGCGCCAAGCTGGGCGCCGACCACGAGAACCTCATCAGCACGGTGCGCAACGTGGGCTACCGGCTCACGCTGATCCGCCAGCAGGAGGACGAGCTCACCGAGGCGTAGCCCCCGGCCGAGCACCTCGGGCTTCGGCACGAACCCAATGCAAAATGCAGAACGGCCCGGCTCACCAGAGCCGGGCCGTTCTGCATTACTGCTACTAAGTGGAGGACATACGGGTCGAACGTATCGAGGCCACCCCAGTGGTGGATCCCCCTCACAACCTGCATGATTGCCGGCTGAGGTAACGACTATACGTGGCGCCACGGCCTGTTCCAAATCGGGCACGCCCGGGCGGCGTCCGTATAGCCTTACAGCATGAGTCCAGCACACCCCGAGAAATGGCCTGTCCTTGTCATCAAGGGCGGTGTGGATGACGAGCTGCTGCGGGATGTCCGCACCCTGCTGGCCGCGGCCGAGGAATCGGACGGCAATCCCCCCATTTCCGAACAGACCCTCGTGACCATGCGCGCGGCGGACACTGGCCCCCACACGCTGCTGACCCTTGCCCTCTACGCCCCCGACGAACAGTCGGACCCGGCCACCGCACAGGACCTGGCCGGTTTCGCCGTCGTCGTCGAGGAGCCGGACGGGACAGGCGTGGTGGAAATCGCTGTGCACCCCAGCTACCGGAACCAAGGCGTGGCGGACCGGCTCGTGGGCACCCTCAAGTCCTCCCGCGGCCTGGACGGGCTTAAGGCCTGGTCGCACGGCAACCATGAGGCAGCAGCGGACCTGGCAGCCCGGTACGGCTACGGACCGATCCGGGAGCTGTGGAAGATGCGGCTCACCACCGCCGCCGCTGACCTGCCCGACGCCGGCCTTCCGGAGGGGGTCTCGATCCGCGCCTTCGTGCCGGGCAAGGATGAGGAGGCCTGGCTCGAGGCCAACCGGCAGGCTTTCGCGCACCACCCGGAGCAGGGCTCCCTCACCAGGGCAGACCTGCAGGCCCGGATGGACGAGGCCTGGTTCGACCCCGCAGGGTTCCTCCTGGCCGAGGACCGGGACGGGCGGCTCCTCGGCTACCACTGGACCAAGGTGCATCCGCAGCACGGAACGCACCCGGCCATCGGCGAGGTGTACGTGGTGGGCGTTACGCCGGCCGCGCAGGGCATGGGCTTGGGCAAGGCACTGACCATCGCCGGGATCCGGCACCTCCAGCAGCAGGGCCTGCACGCCGTCATGCTGTACACCGATGCGGACAACACCCCGGCCGTCTCGCTGTACCGGCGGCTGGGCTTCACGCGCTGGGACATGGACGTCATGTACGGGCCGCTCCAGGGACGCTGATCGCACCCTCCGGCCCGCGTGCCGCCGGCCCGAAATCTTCGGGTCCCGGACGGGTTAATGCTTGTAAGGTTGAAACTAAACCCGCCAGTACTCAAGGAGAGCGCATGCAACCGGAATCCGCCGGAACAGCCACCACCGAAATCAAGGCGGCCCCTGTGCGCGCCCGGTTCGGTTCCTCCGAAGTGCCGGCGTCCCGCGCCACGCAGGACCGGATCGACATCCCCGAGTTCGCAGCCATCCTGGAACCTGAGGGTGAGATCAGCCCGGACCGGTTCCTGGACCGCGAACTGAGCTGGCTCGCGTTCAACGCCCGCGTCCTCGAACTCGCCGAAGATCCCGACCTGTACCTGCTGGAACGCGTCAGCTTCCTGTCCATCTTCGCCTCCAACCTCGACGAATTCTTCATGGTCCGGGTGGCCGGCCTGAAGCGCCGCATCGCCACCGGGCTCGCCGTTCCCTCTCCCGCCGGGCTGAGCCCCGTCCAGGTCCTGGAACAGATCGGCGAGGCGGCCCACCGCCTGCAGCAGCGGCACGCCCAGGTCTACGCCGAGCAGATCCGGCCGGCCCTGGCCTACGAGCACATCCACCTCATGCACTGGGACGAGCTCGACGACGACGCCCGGCACCGGCTCAGCGCCATGTTCGCGGAGAAGGTGTTCCCCATCCTCACCCCGCTGGCCGTGGACCCTGCCCACCCCTTCCCGTACATTTCGGGCCTTTCGCTGAACCTTGCAGTGGTGGTGCGGAACCCGGTCAGCGACAAGGAGCTCTTCGCCCGCGTCAAGGTGCCGGACCAGCTGCCCCGCCTGATCTCCATAGACGGGCCCCGGGCAGGTTCGGTGCCCGGCCGCGTGGCCCGCTTCATCGCCCTCGAGGAAGTCATCGCCGTCCACCTGGACCAGCTCTTCGCCGGCATGGAGGTCCTGGAGCACCACACCTTCCGCGTCACCCGCAACGAGGACGTCGAGGTGGAGGAGGACGACGCCGAGAACCTCCTGCAGGCGCTGGAGAAGGAACTGCTGCGCCGCCGGTTCGGCCCGCCCGTCCGGCTCGAGGTCACCAACGACATCAACCCGAACATCCGGGCACTGCTGATCCGCGAGCTCGGCGTGGACGAGTCGGAGGTCTACTCCGTTCCGGCGCCTCTCGACCTGCGCGGTTTGTCCGTGATCGCCGGCATCGACCGTGCCGACCTGCACTACCCCAAGCACGTGCCCCACACGTCCCGGTACCTTAACGAGTCCGAGACATCCAAGGCCGCGAACGTGTTCGCCGCCATGCGCCGCCGGGACATCCTGCTGCACCACCCGTACGATTCGTTCTCCACATCCGTCCAGGCATTCCTGGAACAGGCGGCGGCGGATCCCAAGGTGCAGGCCATCAAGCAGACCCTGTACCGGACCTCCGGCGACTCCCCCATCGTGGACGCCCTCATCGATGCCGCAGAGGCGGGCAAGCAGGTGCTGGCCCTCGTGGAGATCAAGGCCCGTTTCGACGAGCAGGCCAACATCTCCTGGGCCCGCAAGCTCGAGCAGGCCGGCGTCCATGTGGTCTACGGCATCGTGGGCCTGAAGACCCACTGCAAGCTCTCCCTCGTGGTCCGCCAGGAGGTGGACGGCCTCCGCCGCTACTGCCACATCGGAACCGGCAACTACCACCCGCGGACCGCGCGCTACTACGAGGACCTGGGCCTCCTGACCGCCAACGAGCAGGTGGGCGAGGACCTCACCAAGCTGTTCAACCAGCTGTCCGGCTACGCCCCCAAGTCCACGTTCAAGCGGCTCCTGGTGGCGCCGCGCTCCGTGCGTTCGGGCCTGATTGACAGGATCGAAGGCGAGATCCGCAACGCCCGGGCAGGCATTCCCGCGCGGGTGCAGATCAAGGTCAACTCCATGGTGGATGAGTCCATCATCGATTCCCTGTACCGTGCTTCGCAGGCCGGCGTGAAGGTGGACGTCATTGTCCGCGGCATTTGCTCGCTGCGCCCCGGCATCCCCGGGCTCAGCGAGAACATCACGGTCCGCTCCATCCTGGGCCGCTTCCTTGAGCACTCGCGCGTGTTCGCGTTCAGCAACGGCGGCGACCCCGTGGTGTACATCGGCTCGGCGGACATGATGCACCGCAACCTGGACCGCAGGGTGGAGGCGCTGGTGCAGCTGTCCGGCGGCGAGGACACCGCCTACGTCCTGGACCTGCTGCGCCGGTACATGGACCCCGAAACGTCCAGCTGGCACCTGGACAGTGACGGCGAGTGGACCCGCCACCACATCGGCGCCGACGGCCGCAAGCTTGACGACGTCCAGTCCTGGCTCCTGGCATCACGCTCCCGGCAACGCGCCGTCGTCCGGCGGTAGGAACCCGGCCTTTGAAGAGCAGCGACTCACCCATAGCGGATCAGACCGATCACCCGGGCGAGCCGGTAGCCGTCACGGCCGCCGGCGCCCTGCCTTGGCGCGTCAAGAAGGACCAGCTGGAAGTCCTCCTGATACACCGGCCGCGGTACGACGACTGGTCCTGGCCCAAGGGCAAGCTTGATTCCGGCGAAACGGTGCCCGAGTGCGCCGTCCGCGAGGTCGAGGAGGAGATCGGCCTCGTGGCGGCCCTCGGCATCCCGCTTCCGCCCATCCACTACCACGTCTCCGCCGGGCTGAAGGTTGTGCACTACTGGGCCGTCGAGGTGACCGGCAATTCCCTGCGGCCCGACGGCAAGGAGGTGGACAGCGTCATGTGGTGCGCCCCGGAGCGTGCGGCCGAACTGCTGTCCAACCCCTCGGACCGGGCGCCGCTGGAATACCTGGCCGCGGCGCATGCCCGCAGGGAACTGCAGACCTGGCCGCTCGTCGTCGTGCGCCATGCCAAGGCCAAGCCACGATCCTCGTGGACCAAGGCGGAGGGGGAACGCCCTCTGGCTGCCACCGGCATCCGCCAGGCGCAAGCAGTGCACCGGCTGCTGAAAGCGTGGAAACCGCTGCGCGTGGTCAGCAGCCCGTGGCTGCGCTGTGTGGCCACCATCGCCCCCTATGTCAAGTCCTCGGACGCCAAGGTGAAACTGGTGGACGCCCTGACCGAGCACCGGCATGCCCGGAATCCGAAAAAGACGGCCGCCGTCGTCGACGCATTGTTCGACAAGCAGCGCGCGGTGGTGCTGTGCACCCATCGGCCGGCCCTCCCCACAGTGCTGGGCCAGCTTGCCCGCTATATGACGCCTCGGCTCAAGGGACTGCTGCCGGTGGCGGACCCGTACCTCGCCCCGGGGGAAATGATCATCTGCCACGTGGCGCACGGCAGCAGGAGCAGAATCGTGTCCGTCGAGCAGTTCAAGCCCTTCGACGACTAGTTCGCTCCCAGCCCGGCTATCAAATACTTGATACAAAGATGGCGCCGCGAAGCAGGCGCTTGGCCATCATCTGGGGGTCTGCTGCCAATACAGTTTGAGCTGCCGTCCATGGCGCTTCCCGGTCCAAGGCGGGACTGCCCGACGAGGAGCTTCTTGCTCTGGTCCGTGTTGGTCTCCAGCGCCGCCGCGGCCATGGCTCGTTCGAATAGGGCGGTCGAATAGACTGGACAGGTGAGCACCCCAACGCCCTATGAAGACCTTCTGCGCGACGTCATGGCCAACGGCACGCACAAATCAGACCGCACCGGCACCGGAACCAGCAGCGTTTTCGGCCGCCAGATCCGCTTTGATCTGGGCGAAAGCTTCCCGCTGATCACCACCAAACGGGTGCACTTCAAGTCCGTCGCCGTCGAGCTGCTGTGGTTCCTCCGCGGCGACTCCAACGTGAAGTGGATGCAAGACCAGGGCGTCACCATCTGGAACGAGTGGGCCGATGCCGAGGGTGAACTCGGGCCGGTCTACGGCGTTCAATGGCGGAGCTGGCCCAGCCCTGACGGCGGTCACATCGACCAGATCGCCGAACTCGTGGAGAGCCTGAAGTCGAACCCGGACTCGCGCCGGCACATCGTCTCGGCCTGGAACGTGAGCGAGCTCAAGGACATGGCACTGCCGCCCTGCCACGCGTTCTTCCAGTTCTACGTCGCGGATGGCAAGCTCTCCTGCCAGCTCTACCAGCGCTCAGCGGACATGTTCCTGGGCGTGCCGTTCAACATCGCCTCCTACTCGCTGCTGACCTGCATGCTGGCGCAGCAGACAGGCCTCGAGCCCGGCGAGTTTGTCTGGACCGGCGGCGACGTGCACATCTACGACAACCACATGGACCAGGTCCTGAAGCAGCTGGACCGGGAGCCGTACGAGTACCCGCAGCTGAAGATCACCCGCAAGCCGGCGTCGATCTTCGACTACACCCTGGACGACTTCGAAGTGGTGGGCTACCGGCACCACCCCACAATCAAGGCGCCGATCGCCGTATGAGCACGGAGGGCACTATGGACGGGCAGGCTTTCAGCGAAGACATCGCCGCAGGGATGTCCGGAATCGGGCTCGTGTGGGCACAGACCCCCGCGGGCGTCATCGGCAAGGACGGCGACATGCCGTGGAACCTGCCCGAGGACCTGAAGCACTTCACCACGGTCACCACCGGCCACCCCGTCATCATGGGCCGCAAGACCTGGCTCTCCTTCCCGGCGAAGTACCGTCCGCTGCCCAACCGGACCAACATCGTCATCACCCGGCAGGAAAACTGGGGCAGCACGCCCGAGGCGGAGGGCGCCGTCGTCGTTAAGTCCCTTGATGACGCCCTGCTGGAATCACAGTTCGCCCCGGGCTGCGAAGCAGTCTGGATCCTCGGCGGCGGCGAAATTTTCAAGGAGTCCACGGGCCTGGCCAACGTTGCGGTGGTCACCACCATCGATGTGGATGCCGACGGCGACACGTACGCCCCGGAGCTCGGCGACGGCTGGGTGGCAGGCACGTCCGTGCCCTCCGACGGCTGGCTCACGGGGGCCAACGGCACCCGCTACCGGTTCACCCAGTGGAACCGCTCGGAAGGTTAGAAGATGCTGCGTAAACCCGAAACCCTCTTTGTGCTCGGCTACATGCTGCTGCCGCTGCTGGCACTGCTGTCCGCGGTTGTTGGTCTGACCATGATCCTGGGCGGCAACAAGATCGGGGGCATCATCGTGCTGGTGGTGGTGACACAGGTATTCGCCTTCGGCGCCTTCTTTGCGCTGCGCGCCCGCAAGAATGCGCTGCTGGAGGAGCCCGACCGCCAGTAGCGTCCGGATGGGGAGTGCTGCCCATCGCGGCGCACCTGGGCCCGAACTAGAGTGATGGCTGGACTTAGCAGCAACCGTCTCCGTCCGGGGCGGTCAGGATTTGGGGGATGATGCGGCAGTGACAGGTAATTTGTGGGGCGCCGACGTCGCGCAGCTTCGCACACTTGCGCAGCAGTTCGGAAAGGTTTCCGACACACTGCTGCAGACGTCGTCGCAGCTGACCAACCAGATCAACAACAACCCTTCGTGGAAGGGCAATGACGCCACCCAGTTCCGCTCGGACTGGAACGGCAACCACCGTGCCCTCATCCAGCGGACCGCCCGCGCCCTGAAGGATGAGTCCCGGAAGCTGCTGGAGAACGCCAACGAACAGGTGAAGGCCAGCGATGCCGCCCCGGGCTCCGGCGGCGGCCCCGTCACCCTTGGCGATCCCGGCTCTTCGCTGCCAGGCGTACTGGGCGGTGTGCTGCTCGGAGGAGTCGGAGCGCTCAAGGCAGGCATGACCCTGCATAAGTTCATCAAGGCCCCGTTTACCCTGGCCAAACACCTCAGCCAGTACGGCTGGGTGCTCAAGAACCAGCGGGCGGATTTCATCAAGTCGTTCCTGCAAGGACGTCACCGCATTGGCGGGCCCGGCTTCGCGGCGCACCGGCTGCTCGGTAACTCCGCCCTGGACGACCTGCTTAAGGGGTCTGCATCCGCCAACCGCGGACTCGGGCTGATCGACAAGGCCACCGACATTGCGTCCCTGAAGAACCTGAACAAGCACATTGGCGTTCTTTCCAAGTTGGGCCCTGTCCTGGAGGAGAAGCCCTGGCTTGGCGCCGGCACCAAGCTCGAGTGGCTGGGCAAGTCGGGCCTCGCCCGCGGACTTGGCTGGGCCGGCGTCGGCTTCAGCGCTTATGACTCGGTGAAGAGCTTTGCCGACGGCGACGTAAAGGGTGGGTTGGCCAGCGCGGGTAAAGGTCTCTTGGGTGTCGGGTGCTTCCTGCCGCCACCTGCCGGGACGGTCTGCCAGGTGGCCAGCGTCGGCATTGCGGTGTACGAGAACTGGGACACCATCAGCAGCGTCGGCAAGGACATCGGCGAAGGAGTGGTCAACGCCGTGAAGGACCCCGGAAAGTTCGTCAGCGACACGAAGGATAACTTGGTTGATGCGGGCAAGTCCGTGGGCAAGTTCTTTGGATTCGGCGATTAGGAGACAAGCATGACTGTTCAGGACCCCACCCAGCAGGAACCCCGCCTCGGCGTCGACGTCATCGGCTTCGGCGTGGGCGAGTTCGCCTACCTGCTGAACGTTTTTGAGGGCCCTGCCCGTGACCGTTCAGTCAGCGTCTTCCGCGCCGAAGAGATGATCGACGACGTCACCCTGTCCACCGCTGGAGCCTCGTCGCTGCTGGCACGTGACTTGGCTGCGGTGGATGACGACGGTGATCTTGGCGTAAAGGGCGTGGCTGCTGCGGTCGCAACGGCGCTGGGCCAAGCGACCCGGTGGACGGAAATCTCGCTTCTTACCGGCGAATCGATGGACAACGTGGCACTGCTGGAAGCACCCGGTGTTTCGCTGATGCTCCAGCCCCGGCTCCTAGGCACATGGTTCGTCTTCGCCCAGGATCCCGCCATTTCATCGGCGGAGGCGACGCTCCGGGTGGTACGCCAGCATGTCGAACAAAACCCTGGCGGCTCCGCATATCTGGTTTTGAAGACCCTGGCTTCCGAACAGCACCTCCTGATCCGCCGTGAAGAGACCTCGTGGACCACCGGCGTTCCTGATTTCGATAAGGACGAGGTGGCAGAAACCGCAGGCCTGGATGACGCTGGGCTGCTGGCAGCGATTGAGGATGCCCGTGGCGAGGCGTAGCGAGGGTGTCCCGCAGGAGCCGGGCTACGTTCCGTCACAGGCCCCCGACGGCAAGCTGATCTATCGCCGCGCCGAGAACGGGGAGACCGTGGGCTACACGCCGGACGAATATGGCGTGCGCAAAGACGACGGCCACGGCCTCGTGAAACCCGTCAACAGCTCCGCCGGGTTGCTCTTCCTGGCGGTTCTTGCCTCGCTGTTCACGGGCGCGATCGTCTACGGCATTGTCCGAATCGCACTCGACGGCACCTGGGGCATCCTGGGCGAGGTCTGGTGGGTTGTGCCTGTCGGGGTTTTCGTTCCCTTGGCGGCGTGGTCCGCGTATGCCAAGGAGCGCAAGGCCGAGAGGCTGCGCCGGGCCCGCAGCCTGCCTCGGCCCGTGGAATAGACCTCAACAGTGGGTAAGCACAGCGCCACAGGACCGCGGCTACGTGCCGTCACGGCCGTCTCCCGAGCAGCTGCATAACCGCCGGGCCGAGGCCGGCGAGGTGGTGGGCTACTCCCGCGCCGGATACGGTGGGTGTTCCCGGCCTGTCTTTTTCCTTTCCTGGCCGCCTGGGCTGGCTATTTCCGGGAGCGCAAGGCCGAGAGGCCACGCCGGGCGCTGAACCGTCCGCGGCCCGTCGACTGACGTCTTTGCGTCGAGCGTGCCAGGGGCCGTGACGTAACCGACTGCGGCCCGCCTGATCCAAAGATAAACTGGCTAAATGACTACAGCAGCTACTCCGTCCGTTGGACTGGTCGGTTGGCGCGGCATGGTCGGCTCCGTCCTGATGCAGCGCATGCAGGACGAGGGCGACTTCGCCAGCATCAACCCGGTATTTTTCTCCACCTCAAACGCGGGAGGTGCCGCCCCGTCCTTCGCTGATGGCGCCGGTAAGCTCGAGGACGCGTTCGACGTCGAGACCCTGGCGAAGCTGCCGATTATTGTCACCGCCCAGGGCGGGGACTACACCAAGCAGGTTCACGGCGAGCTGCGCAGCCGGGGCTGGGATGGCCTGTGGATCGACGCCGCCTCCACGCTGCGCATGAACGATGACTCGATCATCGTGCTTGACCCCATCAACCGAGACGTTATCGACAAGGGCCTCGCCAACGGCGTCAAGGACTTCATCGGCGGCAACTGCACCGTCTCCTGCATGCTCATGGGCCTTGGCGGCCTCTTCAAGAACGGCCTCGTCGAATGGGGCACGTCCATGACCTACCAGGCCGCCTCCGGCGGCGGCGCGCGGCACATGCGCGAGCTGCTCAGCCAGTTCGGCACCCTCAGTGCTGAGGTCAGCACGGAACTGAACGACCCGGCGTCGGCCATCCTGGACATCGACCGCAAGGTGCTGGCCCACCAGCGCAACGGCGTCGACGCCACCCAGTTCGGTGTGCCGCTGGCCGGCTCCCTCATCCCCTGGATCGATGCCGACCTCGGCAACGGCCAGTCCAAGGAAGAGTGGAAGGCCGGCGTCGAGACCAACAAGATCCTGGGCACCTCGGATGAGAACCACGTGATCATGGACGGCCTTTGCGTGCGGATCGGGGCCATGCGTTCCCACTCCCAGGCGCTCACCCTGAAGCTGCGCGAGGACCTTTCCGTTGCCGAAATCGAGAAGCTGCTCGACGAGGACAACGAGTGGGCCAAGGTGGTGCCCAACTCCAAGGAAGCCTCGATGGCCGACCTGACCCCCGTGGCTGCTTCGGGAACGCTGACCATTCCGGTGGGACGTATCCGCAAGCTCGAAATGGGCCCGCAGTACATCAGCGCCTTCACCGTCGGCGACCAGCTTCTGTGGGGTGCCGCCGAGCCGCTGCGCCGCATGCTCAACATTGCCACCGGCACGCTGTAACCAGGCTTCGACCTAGTCAACCGGCCCTGCCCCGCACGACCGGCCCCGCCCGCTGTTTCATGGGCCCGGCCGCTCATGCGGTGCGGGGCCGGTATTGTATCCGCGCCCGTGTGGTCGCGGCCAGGACCCGCCGCTTGACGTCAGCGGGAGAAGCAAGATGCGGCCACTGCAGGCGCACGAATATCCATCCTTCCTCGGTCAGGGCGTTCTCGCGGACGCGTTCGGCCAGCAGCACCTCGTCGGTCGGCACGAAGTCGCTGTACTTTCCCTGACCGTCGAACTCGATGATGACCCGCCGTGACGGGTCTGCGAAGTCTGCACGGAACAGTCCAGCCGGTGTGCGCAGCTCGTACTGCGGTTCGAAGCCGTCGATGCCAACCTCTCGTCGAAGCAGCCGCGTGCGCGTCTCTCCGGCGGATTCCGATCGGGCGTCAAGGGCATCCAACAGGGTCAGCGCTCGGCGGCTGCCCCGCTTGATGCTGCTTTGCTCCAGCATCTGCCGCATCCCGGGCAAGTCCGCGCCGTTCGGCAGCGCATGGTCACCGATTACGGCTGCTTCATTGAGCCTCAGCAGCCGGGCGCAGTCGAGGACTGTGCGTTCCAGGCTCACGTAGATTTCCCTCCCATCAGCCAGCTGGAGGGTGCCGATCTCGGAGTCGTCGAGCGCGAAAAGATGCGTCTTCACGTCCGGGCCGGTTCTAGTCCTCGAGTGTGAATAGCCGGTTGTCACTGGACCTGTGGCCCGCAGTTCCAGACGCTGCAGGCATGAAGCCGGGCTGCGCTGACGTGGCTGTAGCGGCATGCGCCGCCGGTAGTTTCATAGTGGGCCTGGATCCTGAGGCCGTCCCGCTCCCAAGGCTTGAGCTGGCTCCAGTGTGAGTTGCGTACATAAGCGCCGCGGCGGAGCCTTAACAGGACACCTTTTCTGACCGCTCCGGTCAGAAGCCTGTCGTCTATGCCTGCCTCCGCAAGCTGCCGGGTCGAAGCCACAGGTCCGGTTGGCCACCGCGCTTCGATAGCCACATGGAGTTCCTCTCGCCGCATGCTTCAAGGTTCTCCCTGCGATGGACCCGGGGACAGGCATGACTTGCCCTATGTGGACAAGTCGCCCCCGGACCGCGTTCCGATTCGCTCTTGGCCGCAGGACCAGCGGGCGGAGTAAATCGAAACCGGCCCTTAGCCGCAGGAGCGGCCCCGCCCGGGCCGGTAATGCGGGGTGAGGCCGGTAATGCGGGGCGAGGCCGGTCCTGCATCAATCCGGAACGTCCTAGGATGGGCTCATGGCAGCGGCGGTGAAGACCCGGGTTTCATCGAAGGTGATGGGCCGGCTGCGGCTGGCGTCGCAGGGGCTTGTGGGGTCCGGGTTCGGCGGCGTGCCGGAGGCCGTCCGCGGGATGGGCGCGATGCAGGCACAGGATCTCCAGTCGGCGCTGTGGGCGGTGGGTGTCCGGGTTCCCGGCACGGGACTGAGCGATGTCCGCAGGGCTTTGGACGACGGTGCGGTCGTCAGGTCGTGGCCCATGCGAGGGACACTGCACCTGCTGGCGCCCGAGGATCTGCAGTGGATCCTGAACATCACCACCGCCCGCATGGTCCAGGGCACGGCAGGGCGGCACAGGCAACTGGAAATCACCAGCGACGACGTGGAGAAATGCCGCGAAATAGCCCTCGGCGTGGTTGACGTCGGACGTGCAGCGAGCCGGGCGGAGCTGTTCGCGGCCTTCGAAGCCGCCGGGCAGGCCACCAAGGCCCAGCGCGGGATCCACCTGCTGTGGATGCTGTGCCAGAGTGCCTCCCTGGTGCCCGGGCCGCTGGACGGCAACCAGCAGAAGTTCGTTGCGTTCGACCGTTGGATCAGGTCCTCACGCCATCCGGGCCGTGAGGAGGGGATCGCTGAGCTGCTGCTGCGGTATCTGAGAGGGCACGGACCCGCTACGCTGCGCGACTTCGCCTGGTGGTCCAGCATTCCGTTGACCGAAGTCCGGCGGGCCCTGCCGGAGGTGAGCGGCGAGTTGGTCGAATTGGAGCACGACGGAACCCAGTTCTGGCTGTCCCCCGAAGCCGCCGCATTGCTGGACGACGGTGTGCCCGGGCAGCGCACGGTCCTTGCCCTGCCGGGGTTCGACGAGTTCGTTCTCGGCTACACAGATCGGAGCATCGTGCTGCCGCCCGAACACGCGCAGAAGATCGTCCCGGGCGGCAACGGGGTGTTCAAGAAGGCCATCGTGGCCGGCGGCGAGGTGACCGGCACCTGGGTGAGGCAAGGGAATGGCCGGACGGCCGCCGTCGTGCCCGTCCCCTTCGACGATACGAAGCCTCTGGGCCCGGCGGCACTCGCTGGTTTTCGACGTGCCGCGGAGCGGTACGAGAGGTTCTTGGCGTCCTGACGGTTGCGGGCCCGCGCTCCCGCGCCACAGAACCGGCCAAGCCCCGCAAGACCGGCCGGGGCCGGTCGTGCGGCTAAGGGCCGGTCGTGGCGTGGCCAGACACTCGCTAGAGCGTGAGGCCGACCAGGAGCGGCTCGGGATGCAGTTCGATGCCAAAACGTCCGACGACGCCGGCCCTAACCTCGCGCGCGATCGCCACCATGTCGGCGGCGCTGGCCGAGCCGCGGTTGGTGATGGCCAGCGTGTGCTTGGTGGACAGCGAGGCCCGGCCGCCGGAGACGCTGCCCTCCCCCAGCCCGAAGCCCTTGCCGAAGCCGGCGTGGTCGATCAGCCAGGCCGCGGACAGCTTGATCAGCCCGTCGGAGCCGCCCGGGTACCGGGGTGCGTTTTCGGGCAGTCCGTCTGCCACGGAAGACGGCACGATCGGGTTGGTGAAGAACGAACCCGTGGAGTACGTGTCGCGGTCGGCCGGGTCCAGCACCATGCCCTTGGAGGCACGCAGCCGCAGGACCTCGCGGCGGACGTCGTTCGAGTAGGCCCGCTGGCCCTGCTCGACCCCGAGGACCCGCGCCAGCTCGGCGTATCGGATGGGTGCGCTCATGCGGCCCAGCGGCAGCTGGAATTCAACAGTCAGCACCACATAGCGGGGGGACCCGTCAACGGTGGTCTGCTTGAGGACCGAATCCCGGTACCCGAACTTAAGCTCCGAGTTGGTGAAGGTCTTGACCGCGTTGCGCTCCCGGTCCCAGGTCCGGACCGCGGCGATGGTCTGCGAGACGTCCGAACCGTACGCGCCGACATTCTGCACCGGAGTGGCGCCGGTGGCGCCGGGAATCCCGGACAGCGCCTCAATTCCGGACCAGGCGTGGAGCACGGCATGCTCCACCAGCGCGTCCCAGTTGTGGCCCGCCTGAACCACCACGGAAACGCCGCCGCAGGAGTCCTCCGCGCTGACGGTGAACCCCTCGGAGGCGATCTTCAGGACGGTACCGGGGAACCCGTCGTCGGAAATCAGCAGGTTCGAGCCGCCGCCGATGATGAGCAGTTGCTCGCCGGCGGCGTCCGCGGCACGCACCGCCTCGATGATCTCGGCCTCGGTGCGGGCCTCGACGTAGGTGCCGGCGGGACCGCCGACGGCGGCCGTGGTCAGATCGGAAAGCATTGGGGAGGTCACCAGTCCAGCCTATCGGGAACAGAAGCAGGGGAAATCAGGGAAGCTTGCGGGCCACCGGGGACAGCAGGAAGCTTGCCACCAGCACGGCCATCACGGCCAGCAGCGAGTGCAGGATCCCTACGTGCTCAGCCAGCAGCCCCAGCAGTGGCGGGCCGCACAGGAACGCCCCGTACCCGATCGTGGACACCACGGACACGCGGGCGGCGGCCTTGGCGGGGTCGTCAGCCGCGGCGGACATGCCCACCGGGAAACCCAACGAGGCGCCGAGTCCCCAAACGGCCAGGGCGGCGTAGGCCAGCCACGGGACAGGGGCGAACACAAACAGCGCCAGCCCAACAACGGCCATGGCCGAGCACCACCGCATCACCGGGACCCGGCCGAACCGGTCGAGCACCACTGTCCCAAGAAACCGGCCGATCGTCATGAATGTGACAAATAGCCCGTACCCTGCGGCGCCCGCCGCATCCGACTGGTGGTGTCCGTCCGCCAGGGCCAGTGCCACCCAGTCCCCCGCGGCGCCCTCGGCCAGCGCCAGGCCCAGCACCATGACGCCGAGGAGCAGGGTCCGCCGGTCCCGCCAAGCCTGGGCGATCTTGCGCTTGTTGTTCAGCGGGGCCTCGCCGCCGCCGTTGCCGGGGCGGACAAGAGGGATCGGCCCGGTGGATGGGTCCTCGAAGTTGTCGGGCCGGTACGGTGCCGTACGTTCCGCCGGCGTGACGTCGGCACGGAACCAGCGTGCCGCCGTCGTCACCGAACCGGCGACGACCAGCCCGGCAGCGGCGAGGTGCCAGAGGACGGGCACGCCGGTGCCTGCCGCCCAGGCACCAAGCCCGGCCCCGGCAACCGTGCCCAGGCTGAACGAGCCGTGCAGCCGGGGCATGATGTGTCGGCCGATGGCGCGTTCGACGGCGGCGCCCTCCACGTTGGACGCCGTGTTCCAGCTGGCCGTGCCCAGCCCGACGACGGCCAGGCCCGCGGCAACGGCCACCGGGCTGGACAGGACGGATGTGCCGAAGCCGGCCAGGATAAGGCCGCACCCCACCATGATGCTGCCGGTCCGGATGGTCCGCCGGGATCCGAGCCGGAGCACGATCAGCCCCGACGCGGAGACCGAGAGGAAGGACCCGGCGGTCATGCACAGCAGGAGCAGTCCCACCGTGCCGGGCGTGAGGTGGAGACCGTCGCGGATCGCGGGGAGGCGGGAGACCCAGGATGCGAAGGCGAGCCCGCTGGCGGCATAGGCCACGACGACCGCGTTGCGCCACAGGGCGACTTCCCGCGCCTGGACGGCGGTGGAGCTCAAGACAGCATCACGTCACGACAACCGGACGAGGGCCTGGGCCTTCATGAGCACCTTCTGGCCGTCGGACACCACGGTGAGGTCAACGCGCGCGGTGCGCGCTTCGGCATCGAGCGCGCCGACTGCGCCGCTGACGTCGATCACGGCACCGGCGTCGCCGGTCCCCGTGGTGTCGGTGACCAGCACCGGCTTGGTGAAACGCGTCTGGTAATCGACGACGGCGGCCGGGTCACCGGCCCAGTCACTGACCAGCTGCACGGCGGCACCCATGGTGAACATGCCGTGGGCGATGACGCCGGGAAGCTCGACGCCCGTGGCGAAGGCCTCGTTCCAGTGGATGGGGTTGAAGTCGCCCGACGCGCCGGCATACTTGACCAGGTCCTGCCGGGTCACCTCGATGCTGCGGCTGCCGATGTCCTGGCCGACGCTGAGTTCTTCGAATGTGGGGCTCATGGCTACTGTCCCTCTCCGCGGACCAGGATGGATGACTTGGTGGTGGATACCGGCTCGCGCCCGTTCCCGTCCGTCAGTAGGAAAATCTCGCTGCGCGTGGTGATCATGGCACCGCCGCCCATGGCGCGCACGCCGTCGACGTGCAATTCGGCGACGAGCCGGTCGCCGGCAAAGATGGGGCGGTGGTGGGTGAAGCGCTGGTCGGCATGGACGACGCGGGAGAAGTCGATGCCCGCCTCCGGATCCTCGATCAGCTGGGCGTCGGCGCGCTGGGCGATGATGATCGCAAAAGTGGGCGGGGCCACGAGGTCGGGGTGGCCCAGACCCTGTGCGGCGTCAACATCGAAGTGGGCGGGGTGGGTGGCCTTGACGGCGCGGGCGAACTCGCGGATTTTCTCGCGGCCAACGTCATACACCTCTGCGGCAGGGTAGCTTCGGCCCTGCAGGTCCGGATTGATAGTCATGGGTTCAAGCCTATCGGGGCACGCGCAAGGGTTTCCTACTTGCGGATGTTCTTCCGTACACTCTGGCCGCGGACCACCAGGCCCACCATGTGCAGCACGAGGCCCAGGCCGATCACCGGCAGGGACCCGATCATGAGCCCCTGGTTGGCGGTGACGTTGCCCGCGATGTTGAGGATGAGGCCGACGGCGATGAGGCCCATCGCGGTGAAGACCAGGATTTTGTAGGACTTGGGCGCGGTGACCCAGAATTCGTGCAGCACCGTGCCAGTTTACCCAGTGAGGCTGTGCGCCCCCATTCAAGGGCCTCCTTAGAAGAGGGGTGGCTGCACCGCCGGCACCTCCGAGGCGTACTCCCCCGGTTCCACCAGCCGCCCCTTCAACAGCCCGAGGTTCACCACGAAGTCCAGCTCCGAGCCGTCCAGGCTGGCAAGGCCGTGGCTGCCGCACAGTGCCGTGAGGGTGAAGCCGTGGCTTCCGCCGTGCATCCCGTGCGGGTACGCGTGCCGGGAGGCCGCGGCGCACAGCTCCGCGGCCTGGGCTGGGCGGATCCACTGTTCGTCCACAATGGCAAAACCCCCGACGGCGGTGCCCGCCAGCAGGGTCCGGACGTCCTCCGCCCGGCGCCGGTTGAGGAGGTCAAGCTCGACGCCGGGCAGCGGGTCCGTGAGGGCGGCGGCCTTCGCCGCGCCGCGCACCTGCTGGGCAAGGCCCGCTTCGCTCGTGGCCAGGTCCTCCAGGACGCGCACCGCCCGCCCGTCCTCCGCCAGGGCGACATACCGGGCAACCACCGCACCCTGCTCAGCGAGCCGGTTCCATTTGCGCGGCTGCGAGGCCGTGCCGATCTTGCTGGCACCGTTGGCGAACGTGGCGACGTACAGCCAGTGCGGCTGCATCAGGTAGTCCCGCAGGCCCGCCGGGACACGCCCCCGCGGTGGAAGTCGTGGATCAGCCGGGTGTCGTCCGCGAACTGGCAGGTCTCGCACTGGCTGCCCCGGACCGCGCGGGCACTGTCCGGGCACGTCACGTGCCGCCGCTCGGTAGCCGAGAAAACCCTGGTGTGGCCGAGGCAGTGCCTGGCGCCGTCCGCCACCCGGAACCCGAGCCGGGTGCCGGCGTCGAGCGTCATCTCACTGAACCCGCCTGAATGGTGCTGGAGACGCAAAACCGGCCTGCCGCCGTCGGACACTGCGGAAACGGACGGCGGCCCATCCCAGAAGACCCCGTGCACCAGATAGCGGGTATCGGTCACGGGGTCTCCTGGTGATGCTGCTGGCGCTTACAGCGCGGGCTGCACGCCGAACGCTACCGCGAGCTTCATGATCTTCTCTGCACGGCCCAGGCGGGGCAGGTCCGAGCCGTCACGGATGACGCGGCCGTTGGCTTCGAAGTCGTTCATGAAGTCGGTGGCCCAGGCAACGTCCGACGGCGTGGGGCTGATGACCTCGTTGATGACGCTGGTCTGGTCGATGGCCAGGCAGAGCTTTCCGGTCATGCCCATCATCACCGTGACTCCGGTCTGCTCGCGCAGGATCGGGTGGTTGGTGCCCACGGTGGGCCCGTCGATGGGGCCCGGCAGGTTGCCGACGCGGCTGGCGACGACGAGCTTGGCCCGCGGGTAGGCCATGGCCTCCTGGGTGTTCGCCATGCCGGTGTCGCGGCGGAAGTCGCCGGAGCCGAAGGCCAGGCGGAAGGCGCCCTGGGCCTTGGCGATGTGGTTGGCTTCCTCGATGCCGAGCGCGGATTCCACGAGCGGGACGACCGGCGTCTTGCCGTCCATCCGGTGGAAGGACTCGGTGACCTGGTCAGCCGATTCGGTCTTGGCCAGCATGACGCCGAGCAGCCCCGGCGTGCCGCGCAGGCCCGCGAGGTCGTCGGCCCAGAACTTGCTGGTGGCGTCGTTGATCCGCACCCAGGCCTGGCCTCCGCCGGCGAGCCAGTTCACCACGTTCTCGCGGGCAACGTCCTTCTGCGAGGGGTCAACGGCGTCTTCGATGTCGAGGATGATCGAGTCCGCGCGGGACACGGCGGACTGGTCGAAAAGCTCGGTTTTCATTGCGTTGACAAGCAGCCACGACCGGGCGATCTCGGCGGGGATATTGCGTTCGTGCCGGGTGATCTCGGCTGTGGAAGTAGACGTCATGGTTCTACCGTATCGGGCGCGCGCCCGTATGCGCGACGCAGATCTGCCCCGCGGGGCAGACCAATACGAACAAAAGGGGCAGTGTACCCTGCTCGGCGGGGAGCCCTGATGCCGCCTGTCACACGGATTCACTGCCCGCAACGGTGCGCCTCATGACCCGTTGTTGCGCCGTATTTCCGCGGATTTCCAACGGTTTCCCGCCGTGACCCCGGCACTTTTCTGCGTCCTCCGAGTGCGCTTACATCGATCCATCGGCCGTTGCAGCGGCCGGAGTGAACCTGGCGAACCAGCCAACCAACCCCTGAAGGAACCCCCAATGAAACGACACCTGACCATCCTGAGTGCTGCGGCCGCCGTCGTCATCGCCCTGACGGTGTCCGGCTGCGGCGGGAGCGCCGCCGGTGATGACACGGGCGGCGCGGGAGCTTCCGGCGCCAATGAAGTCAAGGAGCTCCGCTACCAGGGCTGGGCCAACAGCGTCACCCTTCCCGAGCTGGCGCAGGACCTCGGCTATCTGGGCGACGTCAAACTGAACTGGGTGGGCAACACCATCAGCGGCCCACAGGACATCCAGTCCGCAGCGACGGGCCAGACAGACTTCGGCGGCGCGTTCGCCGGGGCCGTGGTGAAACTCGTGGAGGCCGGCGCCCCGGTGAAGGCCGTCATCAACTACTACGGCGAGGACAGCAAAACCTTCAACGGCTTCTACGTGAAGGAGGACAGCCCGATCAGGACAGCCCGGGACTTCATCGGCAAGAAGATCGCAGTGAACACCCTCGGCGCCCACTCCGAGGCCGTCATCAACACCTACCTCCGCAAGAACGGCCTGAGCGCGGACGAGATCAAGCAGGTCCAGCTCGTGGTGGTTCCGCCGAACGACACCGAGGAAGCCATCCGCCGCGGCCAGGTTGACGCCGGCGCCCTGGGCGGCATCCTGCAGGACAAGGCCGTCGCCAACGGCGGGCTGCGGTCCGTCTTCAGCGACTACGAGCTGTTCGGCGCGTTTGCCGGCGGACCCTACGTGTTCCGGGATGACTTCATCGCCAAGAACCCCAACACCGTCCGGACCTTCACCACGGGCGTGGCCAAGGCCATCGAATGGGAGCGGGCCACGCCCCGCAAGGACGTCGTTGCCCGGCTCACCAAGATCCTGAAGGAACGCGGCCGCAATGAGAACCCCGCCGCCCTGCAGTACTGGAAGAGCGTGGGCGTCCCTGCCAAGGGCGAGATCAAGGACGAGGACTTCACCCGCTGGGAGGAGTACCTGAAGTCCGCGGGCATCATCAAGTCCGATCTGGACACCAAAAAGCTGTACACCAACGAGTTCAACGGACTCCTGACGGCTTCCAAGTAACCGACCGATCCAAAGCAACGCACTAAGTGAGGAAAGAACGATGACTGTCATTACCGAAACAAAGCTCGAATTCTCCAAGCTGGGCTCCCGCATCGGCGCCGAGATCCGGGGCCTGGACCTCAGCGGCGACCTGTCCGCAGAGACCGTTGCGGAGATCCGCGCGGCCCTCAACGAGCACAAGGCCCTGGTGTTCCGCGAGGCCAACATCCTCTCCGACGAGGCTCAGGTGAAGTTCGCCAGCCACTTCGGCCCGCTCACCAAGGCGCACCCCACCGTGGCGTCCGTGGAAGGCGAGGAGAACGTCCTGCCGGTGGACAGCGAGAACGGTTCGGCCAACAACTGGCACACCGATGTCACGTTCGTGGTCAACCCGCCACAGGCGTCCACGCTGCGCAGCATCGACCTGCCGGCCTACGGCGGCGAGACGCTGATCGCCTCCTCCGCCGGCGCCTACGCCGATCTTCCGGACGAGCTGCGGAACTTCGCCGACACCCTCTGGGCCATCCACACCAATGATTACGACTACTCGGTGCCCAAGAACCTGGAGCACGCCAACGCCGACGAGCGCCGCAAGGAATTCACCCGGCTGAAGTTCGAGACCGCCCACCCCGTGGTGCGCGTTCACCCGCTGACCGGCGAGCGCGGTCTGTTCATTGGAGGCTTCGCGCAGCGCCTGCGGATCGTCGGCCTGTCCAACACCGAATCGAAGGACATCATCCGCCTGCTCCAGGCCTACGTGACACGTCCTGAGAACGTGGTCCGGGTGAACTGGGAGCCCAACCAGCTGGTGCTCTTCGACAACCGGATCACCCAGCACTACGCCCCGGACAACTACGACGGCCAGCCGCGCAAGCTCAACCGAGTCACCATTGCCGGGGACATCCCGGTGGGCGTGGACGGCAAGCAGAGCCAGGCCCTGAAGGGTGATGCCTCCACGTACTCGGAGATCGCCCCGCTCTAGGGTTGTCCACACCAAACGGGGTCGCAGTTGTTGTCGTTTTGAAGCCTCGTAACGGCAACAGCTGCGGCCCCACTTTGGTTTAAGGGATGTTGCTTCCCCTGGCCGTGACCCACAGCCGGTACCACTCGGCCCGGGTCATGGTCTGGGCCGCGCGGGCGGCCCCGGCACAGGCACGGATTCTGTCCGGGTTGGCGGACCCGATGACCGGCGCGATCCCGGCAGGGTGCTTCATCAGCCACCCCAGCAGCACAGCCTCCACCGTGGTGTCCTTCTCCCGGGCCATCTCCGCCAGCAGCGCGGCCGTGGCGCTCTCGGCCGGCGTGGGCCGTTCGGGCGGGTTGCCGGTGTAGTGGCCGCGGGCCAGGGCGCCGTAGGCCTGCAGCGTGATCCCCTGCCGGGCGCAGTACTCCAGCGTCCCGTGCGGAAAGCTGTAGCTGTGGGCATCGGGATGGTTCACCAGGACGGTGCTCTCCAGCCAGTCGCGCTTGAGCAGGCTGAGCTCGAGCTGGTTGGCCACCACCGGGGTCTCGAGGCTGTCCTGCAGGAACTCGATCTGGGCGGCGGACATGTTGGACACGCCCAGCGCCCGCACCTTGCCTTCCGCCATCAGCTTCCCGACGGCGGCGGCCACCTCCGCTGGGTCCATCAGGGGATCCGGGCGGTGCAGCAGGAGGATGTCCACGTAATCGGTGCGCAGGCGCTCGAGGCTGCCGTTCACGCGCTCCGTAATGGCGTCCGCGCTCAGGTCGTAGTGTGTCTCCAGCCCCCGCTCGTTCAGCCTGATCCCGCACTTGGTCTGCAGCTGGATGCGTTCGCGCAGGCCGCTCGTGCCGGCCAGGACCTCGCCGAAGACCGTCTCGGCCTTTCCGTGCCGGTAGATGTCGGCGTGGTCAAAGAGCGTGACGCCGATGTCCAGCGCCGCATCGATGGCCTCTGCCGCGGCCTCGACGTCGGTGATTTCGTGGGGTTCGGTCGACCAGTCCCCGCCCAGGCCCATGCAGCCGTAGAGCAGCCGGCCGTAGGGTGCTGCAGTCTGTTCAGTCATGGCATCACTCTTTCATTTGTTCCGGGCCCCGCACAGAGCCCCGGCGGCCGGGTGTTTAACGAGTCGCTGGCGGCACCCCGTCCAGTCAGGCCCGGGGCCGCCAGCGGCGGGTATTCAGTGCGGATCAGCGCAGCCAGGCCGTGGTGTTGGCCGGCAGCTTCCCGTCTTGCAGCGGGGCGCTGCTCACCAGCACGGTGCCCGCGGGAAGGTCGACGGCGGTGTCCCCGAAGTTGGTCACGGACTGCCACCCTCCCGGACGGCTGAAGTGCAGGACGTCCGGGTTCCCGGTTTCGATCCATTCCAGCTCTTCGGCAGCCTGCAGCTCGCGGCGGAGCTTCAGCGCCGTGCGGTAGAGCTCCAGCGTGGAGCCCTGGGTGCCGTCCTGCGCCTCAACCGCGTAGGTGCTGAACCACTCGGGCTGCGGCAGGTGCGCGCCGCCGTCGCCGAACCCGAAGGACGTGCCTTCCACGGACCACGGCAGCGGCACACGGCAGCCGTCGCGGCCCACTTCCACTCCCCTGTTGCGGAAGAACGACGGGTCCTGCCTTTCGGCTTCGGGGATGTCGGCCACTTCCTGCAGGCCCAGTTCCTCGCCCTGGTACAGGTAGGCGGAACCCGGCAGCGCAAGCATCAGGAGCGTGGCGGCACGGGCACGGCGCTGGCCGAGATCCACGTCGAGTTCCTCCGCTGGACCGCCGGCCAGCAGCCAGTCCTTGCCGTCCTGTCCCTTGGCGTGCTTGCCCTTGGAGCCCTTCGGCAGGCCGTAGCGGGTGGCGTGCCGGACGACGTCGTGGTTGGAGAAGACCCAGGTGGAGGAGGCGCCGGTGGCGGCGGCCTCTGCCAGGTTGCGGGTGATGATCTCGTGGAACTCCTCGGCGTCGAAGTCCGCCTGCAGGAGGTCGAAGTTGAACGCCTGGCCCAGGCCCTCGGGGCTGGCGTAGCGGGCCCGGCGCGTGGCGTGCACCCAGGCCTCGGCGACGGCGGTGCGCGGCGGGTTGTACTCGTTGAAGACCTCGCGCCACTCGGCGTAGACCTCGTGCACTTCGTCGCGGTCCCAGAACGGGTGCGACCCGTCGTCGAACCCGTCCGTGCCGGTGTTGGCGGCGCTCAGTTCCAGCTTGGACAGCAGCGGTTCGGTGAGGTCCTTGGTGAGCGCGTGCGCCACGTCAACGCGGAAGCCGTCGACGCCGCGGTCCGACCAGAAGCGCAGGGTCTTGAGGAAGTCGTCGCGGATTTCCCGGTTGGCCCAGTTCAGGTCGGGCTGTTCCTTGGCGAAGATGTGCATGTACCACTGGCCGGGGGTCCCGTCCGGTTCGGTGATGCGCTCCCAGGCGGGGCCGCCGAAGACGGAGTCCCAGTCCGACGGCGGGAGCTCGCCGTTGGGGCCCTTGCCGTCACGGAAGATGTAGCGGTCCCGGGCCGGTGAACCCTTCGGGGAGGCGAGGGCTTCCTTGAACCATTCGTGCCGGTCCGAGGAGTGGTTCGGGACGATGTCCGCGATCAGCTTGATGCCGGCGGCGTGGAGGGCGGCGGCCATCTCGTCGAAGTCCTCCAGCGTGCCGAGCTTCGGGTCCACGTTGCGGTAGTCGTCCACGTCGTAGCCGCCGTCGGCGAGCGCCGAGGGGTAGAACGGGCTGAGCCAGACGGCGTCGATTCCGAGCGCCTTCAGGTACGGGACCTTGGCCGTGATGCCCTTGATGTCGCCCAGGCCGTCGCCGTTCGAGTCGGCAAAGCTGCGGGGGTAGATCTGGTAGACGGACGCCTGGCGCCACCAGTTCGGATCGGCCAGACGGTCGGAATCGGAAAGGGTTGCCAGCGTGGCGGTGGTGGACAAGGGATGATCCTTTTCTTGTGGTTGGGGTTGTTGCTGGACTGGTTTGATGGGTCTACTTGACGGCCCCGCGCATGACTCCGGACAGTACCCAACGCTGGGCGAGGATGTAAACCACCAAGGTGGGTGCCATGGCCATCAGGTAGGAGGCGAACGCGAGGCTGTAGTTGGTGTTGAACTCCCCCTGGAAGAGCATCTGCACCACGGGAAGGGTCTGCAGGGCGGGGTCGGCGATCATCATCTGCGGCAGCAGGAAGTCGTTCCAGGAGCCGAGGAAGGCGAAGATGCCCACGGTGGCGTTCATGGGGGCCAGCAGCGGGAAGATGATCTTGCGGAAC
Source organism: Arthrobacter sp. NPDC057013 (assembly GCF_042674585.1). Taxonomy (NCBI): domain Bacteria; kingdom Bacillati; phylum Actinomycetota; class Actinomycetes; order Micrococcales; family Micrococcaceae; genus Arthrobacter; species Arthrobacter sp. NPDC057013. Next base: position 528,506 of record NZ_JBHUSE010000001.1, on the reverse strand, counting down.
ACCTGCCAGGTGGTGGCGCCGTCGAGCCGGGCCGATTCCTCCAGCTCCACGGGGATGGAGCGGACGAAGGCGATGTACAGCAGCGTGTTGAACGAGATGCCGCCCAGCACGTGCAGGAACACCACTCCGCCCGGGTTGTCCAGGCCGAGGAGTGCCGTCTGCTTGATAAGCGGCAGGATGATCACCGGGAACGGGATGAACATGGCCGACAGCAGGTACACGAAGGAGCCGCGGAAGAACTTCCGGTTCCAGTTCCTCGCGATGGCATAGGCCACGAGCGAGCTGCAAGCCAGCGAACCAAGCACGCTGAGGACGGTGACGAACGCCGTCGACATAAACGCCCGCGGGAAGTTCGTTGCCATGTAGGCGGCGCCGAAGTTTTCCCAGTTCACCGGGCTGGGCCATTCCAGTCCCGTGCCCGTACCGATCTGGTCCGGGGCCTTCAGTGCCATGGCCACGGTGAAGTACAGCGGGAGCAGCACGGTCAGGGAGGCCGCCAGCATCAGCGCGGTGAGCCACCAGTTGATCTTGTAGCCTTCCCGGCCGGAGCGGTTTTTCCGGCCAAGCGGGCTGGCTGCGTCGCTGGAAGGGCGGCGGTTGGTCAGTGGAAGAGCTGTCATTAGAGTGAAACCCCCCGGCGCTGGATGAGGCGCAGCTGGATGACGGAGATCAGCAGGGTGATCAGGAAGTAGATGACCGCATTCGCCATCTGGTACGAGTAGTCCCCGCCGGTGAAGCCGGAGAAGATGCGCATGGCCACGGACTGGGTGGCCATGCCGGGGCCGCCGCCGGTAAGGCCCACGATGATCTCGTAGGTACCGAGGAAGCCCTTGAAGCCGAGGATCACGTTGATGACGAGGTACCCGAGGATGAGCGGCAACGTCAGGCTGGCGAACTGCCGGAAGGTGCCGGCGCCGTCGAGGTCCGCGGCTTCATACACGTCGGACGGTACGCTCTGCAGCCCGGCCAGGTAGATGATGGTGGCGCCGGGTGCCGCCTGCCAGACCGTGACCAGCACGATGGCAAGCCAGGCGTAGTTCTCATTGGCCAGGATGCTCGTGGCCAGTGGTGTCACGCCGAGGCTGTCCGCGATCACCGGCAGGGTGTTGGAGAACAGGTAGTTGAACACGAAGGACACCACCAGGGCCGAGAGCACCATGGGGATGAAAAAGACGGTGCGGATGCCGGAGCGCCACTTGATCCTGGCGTTCAGGCCGAGGGCGATCGCCAGTGCCACGACATTGACCACCACGGTGGTGGTCAGGGCGAACACGAACGTGAAGATGTAGGACTGCAGGATGGCGGGGTCTTTGAAGATGTTGACGTAGTTGGACAGTCCGATGAACTTCCAGTCGCCGTAGCCGGCGTAGTTCGTCAGGCTGAAGAACACGCCCACGAGTGCCGGCAGCGTGATGAAGAAGGCGAACAGTGCCAGGACCGGCACCACCATCCAGTAGTACGCGGGATCGATCTTGTTCTTGGACCTGCCGGTGAGCTGCGGTGCTTTAGGGGAAACGGTTGCGGCTGCGGGCGGGGCTGCCTGCGCCGTCTCTGTGGTTGTCGTCATGGGGGCTCCTGGATTCGGGCGGGTCAGACCGCGGTGCGCTCGGCCACCCGGCGCCATTCGTCGTCGAGGGCGGAAAGGAACTGCCGGCCGTTCTTGCCGTACACGAAGGACTGGATGTAGTTGTACAGCGGTACCGACGGCGGGAAGTAGGTGGTTGCCCCCTGGTAGTACCGCCCCTCCCGGACGGAGGCGGCGAGGCCGGTGATCTGGGGATTTTCGACGGCGGGAGCTTCCTTGAGCGGCGAGAACGCCGCGTTCTTTTCGTTGTAGGCGTTCACCACGGAGGGGTCCAGCAGGTAGCTGACGAACCGGCGTGCCGCGGCCATGTTGGGCGTGTTGCGGGTGATGGACAGAGCCATGTCCACGTTGACCCGGGCCTTGGTGTCGGCGGTGTTGTTCGTGACGGGCAGCGGGAAGCTGCCGAGCCGGACGTCCTTGTTGGCGGCCACCAGCTGGGACAGTGCCCACGGGCCCTGCAGGTACATGGCCGCCTGGCCCTTGGCGAATGCGGCGTTGCCGTCGGCGTAGTTCTTGCTCGTGGCGCCCTTCTGCGAGAAGGCGGCCAGCTCGAGCATCTTGGGCAGGACCGGGCTGAAGTTGCTGGTGAACGATTCCTTGGCGTCTTCGCTGATGGCGGCGCCCTTGGCGGTGAGCTTCGCGAAGAAGCCAGCGACGTCCAGGGAGCCGCCGGCGAGGTAGTCGAACATGCCCTGGCCGAGGGTCCAGCTGTCCTTGAACGTGCCGTAGATGGGGGTGATGCCGGCGGACTGGAACTTCCCGCAGGCCGCGGCGAACTCGTTCCACGTGCGGGGGACGGACACGCCCTGCGCCTCGAAGATGTCGCGGTTGTAGATGACCCCGGCGGCTGCCAGGGAGAACGGAAGGGCGCTGATCTCGTGCCCGTTGTACTGTCCCCACGAGCTGACCAGGGCCTGGACCTTGGGATCGATCGTGGCTGCGGCCGGATGGTCTGAAAGGTCAGCGAACACGCCCTTGCGGACAAAGTCGGCGCTGGCCTGCACGAAGCCGCGGGTCACGACATCCGGCGGGTCGTTGCGGACCAGGCCGGGCACGAAGTTGCCCTCATTGAAGTCCTGGATGACGCGGATGTCCGGGTTGAGCGCCTCGAAGTCCTTGATCACCTGGTTGAAGTAGGCCACCACCTCGGGCTTGTTCTGCATGAAGCGCAGCGTCGTGACGCCGTTTTGGCTGCTGGGCACGGCACCGCAGCCCGCCAGCGGAAGGACGGCTGCCGCGCCAGCCAACCCGGCGGCCTTGAACAGCGCGCGCCGGCTGAGCGGACTCGCGCTCACAGCTCGGAGGCCGGGGAGTGCCTGCCGGTGGCGCGGCGTTGTAGATACCGGGGTTGGTGCGTCGAAGGGCTGTTCACAGTTGCTCCTTTGCAAAAGGGCTGAGGAAAAAGCTGGAAGGAGAATCCCGGCGCCGGCGGCCGTCCGGCCCACGGGATCAATTTATATGGACTCTAAATTTAGTTCCTCAAGTATTATGTGGGGCAGAGCACAAGGAGGTCAACAGCATGTCCGAGATGACGGCGGCCACGCCCCAGCTGCTGCGCCGAGTGAGCGCCGGGGCGGTCCTGGATTTCATGCGCGCCTCGGGTGCGGTGACGGTTACCGAGGTCATCCAGGCCACCGGCCTCACCCGGGCCACCGCCCTCTCCGTGTGCGAGGACCTCATGGAGCGCGGGTGGATCACCGAACTGGAGAACCAGCGTGCCTTTGGCGGATACCAGAAGGGGCGGCCCGCCAGGCGGTTCGAACTCAATGAGCGTGCGGGCTACGTGCTGGGAATGGACGTGGGCTTCTCCAAGGCGACAGTGGTGGTGTCCGATCTTCGCGGCAAGGCGCTGGGGCGTGCCAGCCAGCCATTTGAGATTGAGGACATGTCCGCCGAAGAACGGGTCGCCGTCATTGACCGGGCCGCCACCATGGCCCTGCACGGTGTGGGCGCCTCCCCTGATGCCGTGCTGGCCGTGTGCGCCGGCATCGCCGCCCCGGTGGACCGGAACGGCAACATCCTGGCGGCCCAGCATTTCTGGGGGCTGTTCGACCTCGGCCTGAAGTCTGCGCTGCATGAGCTGCACGGGTGGACGGTGCTGCTGGAGAATGACGCCAACCTCGCCGCCCTCGGCGACCGGTGGCGGGGCGCGGCGGCCGGCGTGGACGACGTCGTCGTGATCCTGGCGAGTGAGCGCTTCGGTTCCGGCGTCATCGAGGACGGCCGCCTGCTGCACGGCAGCGGAGGCGGCGCGGGCGAGCTCGCATACCTGGACCTGGTGGAGGGCGTGGGGGACACCTACGGCATCGCAACACTGGCGCGGGCCTGGGCCGCGGAGGCGCTGGAGGGCAACGCGGAAACGTCCCTCCGCGAGCATGCAGCCACGGGGGCCGAGGCGGAGCACGTCTTTGCTGCTGCCGCCGCGGGTGATTCGGAGGCCCTGAAGATCCTGGACCGGCTGGCCGACAGGATGGCGCGGGTGATCGGCTCGGTGGCTACCGTGATCAACCCCGAGCTCGTGGTGATCGGCGGGGCCGTGGCCAACTCTGCCGGCGTCCTGCTCGAGCCCATTGCTGCGCGGCTGCCGGACTTCACGGCCACCCCGCCGCGGGTGGCGGTCTCACCGCTGGGCGATTCAATCGTCACCGTGGGCGCAGTCCGGCGGGCCCTGGACTACGTGGAGACGAACACCCTGGACCTGGAGCTCAACGTCCCGGCCTGACCCGTAACCCGAGACAAGCGCAAACCTATTCCGGCGGGTTACTGCAGGGCGTTCAGTGCCGCCGCCACCGGCTGGGTGCCGTCGCGGAATTCGATGGTCCTGCCGGCGGTTCCAGGCCGGTCCAGCACCGCGGCGGCGACCAAGGCGACGTTGGCGCGCGACGTCTGCGTGCCTGAGCTGGCGTCCGCGGGATTCACATCGACCAGCCCATTCCCCGGCCCCTCGGTAAGCGTTCCCGGCCCCAGGACGGTCCACTGGAGCTGGGTGCTGCGGAGGTACTCGTCGGCGGCGGCCTTAGCCTCGGCGTAGGCATGGAAGCTGTGCCCTTCGGGGACCCCGTGGTCCGGGCCGGCGCCGAAGTAGGACACCATCACATAGCGCCCGGCGCCGGCCTCCGCTGCCGCGTCCATGGAACGGATGGCGGCGTCCCTGTCCACGGCATACGTGCGGGCCGGGTTCCCTCCCCCGGCGCCGGCTGACCAGACCACGGCGTCGTGGTTCCGGAGCGCGGCGGCGATCTCCGCCGTCGTCGAGTTTTCAACGTCGAGGACCGACGGCGATGCCCCGGTGGCGGCGACGTCCGCCGCATGGTCCGGGTTGCGGATGAAGGACGTGACGCTGTGCCCCTGTTCCGTGAGGAGTGCCGACAGTTGCAGGGCCACTTTGCCGTGGCCGCCGATGATTGCGATGCGGGTCATGCCCCCATTGTGTCCCAAACCCATGCCTCGGCCGGGCCATCACGTCCGGTTGGCGTAGCGGAGGAAGACCGTGCCGTTGCCGAACCGGCGCTCCTCGAGCAGCTCAAGCCGCAGACGGACGTCATCCGGAAGGAAGCTCTTGCCGCCGCCCACTGCCACGGGCGAGAGGAGCATCTGGAACTCGTCCACCAGTCCCGCCCGGATGGCCTCCCCGGCAAGGTCGGCGCCACCTATCACCAGGTCCCGGCTGGCCTCGGCCTTGAGCCGCCCGACGGTGTCGGCGTCGAAATCCCGCTCGATCCTGGTCCGGGCGGTGCTCACATCCTGCAGGGTGCGGGAGAAGACCACCTTGTCCGCTGCCTTCCAGATGTCCGCGAAGTCCCGGACGTAGCCGGGTATCTCGCCGAAGTCCTCAGGATGGTCCCAGACCGCCATCACCTCGTACATCCGGCGTCCGAGCAGCTGTGTTCCCGCCGGCCGCATCAGCTCGTTGACGAAGGAATGCACCTCGGCGTCCGGCTCGGCCCAGTCGAAGTTGCCGTCCCGGTCCGCGATGTAACCGTCAAGGGACATGAGTCCCAGGTACTTCAGTCTGGCCATGCCGGCTCCTGGTTGTCCGCCTGCCTGTTTGCCTTGGTTGTGCAGTCCGACCTTAGGTTCCAGCCGCCCCGGAACACAACGGTTCCGCCGGTTCCGGGTCCAGCCGCAGCGTTCCCACAGGATTGCATCAAGACCTCATCAAGGATCCGGTCCTCCCCTGTTCCGGCTGGCATGCTGGTTGACGCATCAAGCAAATTCATACCGTTTCAGGAACCATGGGGGAAGCATGCCGTTAGGCACGTCCAATTACACAGACCCGAACGCCGCGCCGTTCGGGCAGGCTGGGCCGTCCAGGCAGGCCGGCGCGTTCAAGCAGGCACGACGCCGGATGGCCGCCATCACGGCGACCGTCACGTCCGGCCTCTGGGTCCGTTCGCTGTCCGCCACCGCCGTGGCCGCAGGCCTGCTGCTCACCGGGCTGGCAGTCCCCGCCGAGGCCGCAAGCCTCTATTCCGCGCCGCTGCGCACCGCTGCCCGCGCCCTCACGGTGTCCCCGGAGAACAACATGGGCTACGACCGGACCCGCTACTTCGGCACCTGGCTCGATACCAACCATGACTGCCAGAACACCCGGGCCGAGGTCCTGCTGCAGGAGGCGAAGGTGGCCGCCACGTACACCACCGCACGCCGGTGCACTGTGCGCACGGGCCGCTGGGTCACCAGATGGGACAATCGCACGCACACCCTTGCGTCCGCCGTGGAGATCGACCACACGGTCCCTGTCCACGAGGCGTGGGGCTCCGGCGCCCGCTACTGGTCACAGGCGCGCCGCGTGGCGTTCTATAACGACCTCGGCGACGGCCGGTCCCTGAACGCACAGACGGCGGCGCTGAACTCCGCCAAGCAGGCCAAGGGCCCAGAGGCATGGATGCCGCCGGCGAATAAGTGCGAATACATCGGCAACTGGATCGCCGTGAAGATCCGCTGGGGCCTGCGGGTGGACAGCGCCGAGAAGGCGGCCCTGGTCCGCTGGGCAGACTCCTGCCCGAACGTGCGCATCAGCGTCACCAGGGCTTAGGCCCGGACCGGGCAGGCAAGTCCGAAATGGGGCACTTTGACACGGGACACGCCGGCCGCCGTCGTTATTACGGCGCCGACTCCCCCAAAGTGCCCCACGACGGCTTGGCCTTGGGGCGCATGGGGCCCTTGGCCAAAAACAAAAGCAGGCCAGGGGCTGAATGCCTCTGGCCTGCAGATTCTGTAGCGGTGGGGAGGCTCGATCTCCCGACCTCACGATTATGAGTCGTGCGCTCTAACCAACTGAGCTACACCGCCACGAATGAGAAAAACCTGTGTCAAGCCGGTCAAGACCGCCTTGACACAGGCCCTCATTCCGAGCCCCCCACCGGAATCGATCCGGTGACCTCGTTCTTACCAAGAACGCGCTCTACCACTGAGCTAGGGGGGCAACGAGTAAATACTCTACCGGAAGATTTCGCACTCAACAAATCGGCGGCTGAGCGGGGTTCCCTTGGCCGAAAAAGCCCGGAAATACAGGCCTGGAGGGGGCACGGGGGCCCTTTTGGATACCCCTCTCGGACCGTCCAGGACGCAGATGTGACGAAGCCTACATACGGCAGGGCGGACAGCCTTAACAGAAACAGGCCGGCTGATGATCAGCCGGCCTGTTTCTAATCGGATGCGGAATTCACCGTAGCGTCATTCCTCACACGGATTGTCGCGGTGAGGTGATTACCACTTGCCCTTGCGGTTGAAGTCGCGGTGTCCGCCCTCGTTGCCGTGGCGCGGCTTGCGTGCGCCGTCGCCGTGGCCGCCGAAGCGGGAATCGCTGGCCTGGCCGCGGCTGGAACCGCTGTCGCCGCCGAAGCTGCGCTCGGAACGCTCGCTGTACGAACGGCCGCCGCGGTCAGCGGAGGAACGCTCGCCGTCGTTCTTCCGGAATTCCTTCTTGAAGCCGCCGCCGCCCTTGAAGTTGCCGCCACGGGCGCCCTGGTAGCCACCGCGGTCGCCGCGGTCACCACGATCGCCGCGGTCACCCGACGGGCGGCGTCCGGAGTCCAGCTCGAGGTGGATCAGCTCGCCGCCGATCCGGGTGCGGGACAGGGCGCGCAGCTGCTCCTGGCTGAGGTCAGCCGGCAGCTCCACCAGGGAGTGGTCCGAGCGGATGTCGATGCCACCGATCTGCGACGACGAAATGCCCCCTTCGTTGGCGATGGCGCCCACGATGGATCCCGGCATGACGCGCTGGCGGCGTCCGACGGCGATCCGGTAGGTCGCGTTGCCCTCGGTCAGTGCACGGGTCGGGCCGCGGGAGCCGAAGCCGTCCTTGGACCGTTCGCGCTTCTGGTACTCGGGAGCTGCGGGCAGTTCCTTGACCAGGAGCGGCTGGCCGCCCTGCGCCATGACTGCCAGTGCCGCGGCGATTTCTGCCGCCGGCACCTTGTGCTCTTCCTCGTAGGAGGCGATGAGATCGCGGAACATCGAGACGTCCTCGGATTCCAGGGTCTCAGTGATGCGCTCGGCGAACTTGCCCAGGCGCAGCGAGTTGACCGTCTCGGCGGTGGGCAGGTGCATCTGCTCCACCGTCTGGCGGGTGGCCTTTTCGATGGCGCGCAGCAGGTACTTCTCCCGCGGCGTCATGAACAGGATGGCATCGCCGGCGCGGCCTGCACGGCCGGTCCTGCCGATGCGGTGCACGTAGGACTCGGTGTCATGCGGGATGTCGTAGTTGACCACGTGGCTGATGCGCTCGACGTCGAGGCCGCGGGCGGCAACGTCGGTGGCGACCAGGATGTCGATCCGGCCTTCCTTCAGCGCGTCAACTGTGCGTTCACGCTGCTGCTGCGGGATGTCGCCGTTGATGGCGGCAGCCTGGAAGCCGCGGGACTTCAACTTGTCGGCGAGGTCCTCGGTGGCCATCTTGGTCCGGACGAAGGCGATGACGCCATCGAACTCTTCCACTTCGAGGATGCGGGTCATCGCGTCGAGCTTGTGCGGGCCCATGACCTGCAGGTACCGCTGCTTGATGTTGGTGCCCGTGGAGGTCTTGGACTTCACGGAGATCTCGGCAGGGTTGTTCAGGTACTGCTTGGACATGCGGCGGATCTGGCTCGGCATGGTGGCCGAGAAGAGCGCCACCTGGCGGGATTCCGGGGTCTGCTGGAAGATCTGCTCGACGTCTTCCGCAAAACCCATGCGCAGCATCTCGTCGGCCTCGTCCAGCACCAGGTACTGCAGTTCGGAGAGGTCCAGGGAGCCCTTGGCGATGTGGTCGATCACGCGGCCGGGGGTGCCAACAACAACCTGGGCGCCGCGGCGCAGGCCGGCGAGCTGGGGGCCGTAGGCGGAGCCGCCGTAGACGGGGAGGACGGTGAAGTCATCGATGTGCTTGGCGTACGAGGTGAAGGCCTCGGCAACCTGGAGCGCCAGCTCGCGGGTGGGAGCGAGAACCAGGGCCTGCGTCTTGCGGGACGGGCCGTTGAGGTCGTGGAGCTCGGCCAGGCGGGACAGTGCCGGTACTGCGAATGCTGCAGTCTTACCGGTACCGGTCTGGGCGAGGCCCACGACGTCGCGGCCTTCGAGCAGCAGCGGGATGGTTGCTGCCTGAATCGGGGAAGGCTTTTCGTAGCCGACGTCCTGCAGTGCGGCCAGCACGCGGCCGTCGATACCGAGATCGGCGAACTTCACGCCTTCTTCATCCGGCTCGGCTGCAGCGGGGGCCGCGGCCTCGGCGGGCTCGGCTGCAGCGGGGGCTGCGGGCTCGGCTGCGGGGACGGCAGCCTCGGTGAATTCAACCTTGGCGGTTTCGGCGGTCGCCTCTGCGGCTTCGGTGTTCTGGGCGTCGTCGTGATTTTCGGGCATAGGGAAATGTTCCTCATCCATAGGGGGCCAGGCGGCACAACCCGAGGTGAGCGGAGCCGCAGTACATGTGCCGTAGGCGCCGGGCATTCATTGACCGGCCGGTCACGTCGAAGTCCGGCGCTTTCGCGATCCCATGGCAGGACTTCGCACTGCATCTCTTGGCTGCTATCCCAGCAGTCTGTACAGCGTTTTCTTCAGCCGGCTCTCCCTATGAAACTGCCCGCATCACATTTGCGGGCCCCAACACTTGCCAGTCCTGCCTCAAAAATTGGGCAGGAATAAGGGATTTCCGGAGTGGGGGATGTTTCCAGTGTAGGGCATGACCCCGCATGCCGACGAACCGAGGGCCCGGCACGGGCGGTGAGCTTGCGCACACGCGGCATTTTTGCCCCGGTTTCCGCCGAAGCGGTCCACCGTCCGCGCGGTCTCAGGGGCACCGTGGGCTGCTGAAAGCAGTGCAGAAATGCGGCAGGGCCGCCGGCGCTGGCCGCCGGGCCAACTCCTGCGTGCTAGCCGCCGACGCCGCGGAGCATCTTCTCGAACCGGTCGTGGTACTCAGGCTGCAGGCGGATTTCGCCATCGGCTTCCGCGTCGCGCAGGGCCTCGATGGCATCGACGTCGGGCTCGCTGAACCAGCGGCCGATCGTCACTCCATGCTTGGGCACGAAAAGGCGGTGGATGTGGTCGCCTGCCTGCACCGAGCCGGTCTTGATGACGCGCAGGTACGCGCCCACCCGGCCGGCCTCGGTGAAGCGCTTGACCCACTGGATCTCGTCCATGCGCCGCTGGAACGTCGCACAGGGAACCCGCGGCGAGGTGACCTCAACCTCAACATCCAGCCCGATCCGCCAGCGTTCGCCGATGACGGCGCCCGTGGTTTCGATCCCGGCGACGCGCAGGTTCTCGCCGAAGATCCCCGGCGGCAGTTCGCGCTGCAACTCCCCGATCCAGTAGTCGGCGTCGGCCTGGGAATAGGCGTAGAGCGCCTGGTCCTCTCCCCCGTGGTGGATGCGGCTGGCCTGGACGTCACCGTGCAAACCAAGCTTGTGCACCTTCACCGGACCGTCCACAGGGCGCTTGTCGATGGCGGTGACGCCCACGCTTCCCTCGTCGGGAAGGAGTTGGTGGACCCGGCAAACGGCGAGAACAGTGGCTGTGTGCATGGCACCAGTCTAGGTTCTCGGCCTGACCAGCGCTTTTGCGCTTTTCGGCGGGAGCCTGAACGTGGAAATTTGTTCACCGCAGCACCCTCCAGCCACTAGGCTTGCTGCAGTATTCAACGGCCGGACGGACAGCCGGTACAGCCACGCGTTCCGGCCACCAACAGCACCGCAGCCAACAGCACCGCAGCGAACAGCATGGAGCAGCAAGGGGAACCATGGACCCGGAGAAGGACCCGAGCAAGGACGCTGACGGGGCCCGGAACGACGGCGTGACCGGCGGGAACGACGGCAGCTCCGGCGACGACGCCTCCCGCGGTCGCGCCAAGCCGCCGCCCTGGCAGGTGCCCAAGCCGGAGCTCCACCCCGAACTGCTGACCCCGGGCATTCCGGGGAAGGGCACGCCGGGGCAGGGCACGCCGGGGCAGGGGGGCCCCGGAGAGCCGGGCAAGGAAAAACCGGGCAAGGCAACCCCGCCTGAGGGTACCCGGACCCAGCCCGGCTTCCCCCAGCCCGCCCCCGTCTTCGACCCCTTTGCCCGTGACCGCGAGCGCGATGCGGCGGCTCGGAAGAAGCGGTCGCAGCGCCGCACGGTGGTGGTGGGCCTCGGCGTCACCGCCCTCCTGGCCGGCACCATCACCGCGATCGTGGCCAGCAATGAGCAGGACCCCGACTACGCCCAGGTCTGCTTCAACGAAGAGACGGGCGAGCGCGTCGAGGACACCCAGTGCAACAGCTCGGCCGGGCGCGGCGGGGGCCTCTACGCCTGGTACTTCTACGCGCGCGGGGCCAGCGTTCCGGGCATCGGCCAGAACAGGACGGCCTATCCGAACTTCACCAGGACGGTGCCGCAGGGGGCCAAGACGTCCACGGGCTACAGCAGCAAGGGCGGCACCGTCAGCAGGGGCGGCTTCGGCAGCAGCTCCAAGGGCGGAAGCACGGGAGGCTAGGCGTGAAGCGGTTACTTTCGGAGCCCCGGCCGGACTGGAAGCAGAAGATCGAAGAGCAGGGCCTGGTGTTCTCCACCACCACCCTGCCCGGCGGCAAGAAGATCGAGTACTGGAACGAGTCCGCCTACTACGAATTCACCATGGACGAGGTGGAGGCGCTGGAGGTCACGGCCGAGGACATGCACAGGATGTGCCTGGAGGCCGCAAAGTTCCTGGCCACAGGCGCCATGGGCCCCATCGGCATCGGCCCGCAGGCGCTGGAACTGGCCGCCGAGTCGCTGCAGGCCGGGGACCAGGACATCTACGGCCGCTTCGATTTCATCTATGACGGCCAGGGCGGCGCGGCCAAGATGCTCGAGTACAACGCTGATACGCCCACCGGCCTGATCGAGGCGGCCGTGGCCCAGTGGTTCTGGCTGCAGGACGTCTTCCCGGAGAAGGACCAGTGGAACGGGATCCACGAGGCGCTCATCCGGCAGTGGAAGAAGCTGCAGTACCGCACGGGAATGAGCACGCTGCACGTGGCCCACTCCGAGGCTGAGGAATCGGGTGAGGACTGGATGACGGCCGCCTACATGCGGGACGTCGCCGGCCAGGCCGGGTGGACCACCATCGGCATCAACATGTCGGACATCGGCTGGGACCCAAACCTGAACCGCTTCGTGGACATGGACAACTTCGTGATCAGCACCATCTTCAAGCTCTACCCGTGGGAGCTGATGATGAAGGAACCGTTCGGCCACCGCCTGCTCCAGCGCTCGCAGAATCCGCGCTGGGTGGAGCCGGCCTGGAAAATGCTGCTGTCCAACAAGGCGCTCCTGGCCGCCCTGTGGCACCTCTACCCGGACCATCCGAACCTGCTTCCCGCCTACCTCAATGATCCGGGCCCGCTTCGGGAGTGGGTGGCCAAGCCGCTGCACGGCCGTGAGGGTGACAACATCAGGATCCATGCGGAGGGCATCAGCCTGGAGAAGCCGGGCGGATACGGCCGGGAGGGCTGGTGCTTCCAGCAGTACCATTCCCTCCCCGACTTCGACGGCAACCATCCGGTCCTGGGCCTGTGGGTGGTGGACGGCGAATCGGTGGGCTGCGGCATCCGCGAGTCGGACGGGCCCGTGACCGACTATTTCTGCCGCTTCGTCCCGAACACCATTGACGCGCCGACGCCGCTGAGCGTCCAGGCGGCCCAGGCCACCGCGAACAAGGCAGGTATAGCGCTATGAGGACAGGAACGACGACGGCGGGCGGCGGCACCGGGGGCCAGCCCGGCGGTGCCGTCCCCGGCAAGGGCCTCCGCGCCGGGATCCTTGACCTTGGCGACTCCGTGATGCTGGGCCTTGCCTCCACTGCACCGGTGTACTCGCTGGCCGCGACGCTCGGCCTCATCGTGGCCGTCAACGGCGACTACACCCCGCTGATCCTGGTCCTGGGCTTCATTCCGGTCCTGTTCATCGCGTACGCCTTCCGGGAACTGAACAGCGCCATGCCGGACTGCGGCACCACGTTCATCTGGGCCCGCCGTGCTTTCGGCCCGTGGGCGGGATGGCTGGGCGGCTGGGGCGTGGCCCTGGCCGGCGTCGTGGTCCTGGCGAACCTGGCGCAGGTGGCGGGCCAGTACCTCTGGCTTCTCGTAGGCGACGGGTCCCTGGCGGGGAACAAGGCGGTGGTGACGGCCACCGGCGTCGTTTTCATCGCCTTCATGACCCTCGTGAACTACCGCGGGATCCGGCTGGGCGAGCACGTCCAGCGGACCCTGACGTACATCCAGTACATCTCGCTGGGCATCTTCGCCGTGGCCATTATTGCCAGGATCGCGGGCCTGACCGGAGGGGCACCGGCGGGCCAGCCGTTCGACGTCGAATGGTTCAACCCGGCCGGGGCGTTCGCCGATCCCGGCGCCGTGGTCCACGGCATCCTGCTTGCCCTGTTCATCTACTGGGGCTGGGACACCTGCCTGGCGGTCAACGAGGAGACGGAGAACCCCGCCACCACCCCGGGCCGCGGGGCCGTCATCTCGGCCTTCGTGCTGGTGGCCATCTACGTCTCGGTGGCGCTGCTCGTGATGATGTACGCGTCGGTGGGGACGGAGGGAATCGGCCTGGCCAACGCCGACAACCAGGACGACGTGTTCCTGGCGATGAAGGACGTGGTGCTGGGTCCGTGGGGCTGGCTGATCGTGGTGGCGGTGCTCGCGTCCGTGCTGTCCTCCACCCAGACCACCATCCTGCCCACCGCCCGCGGCACCCTGTCCATGGGCGTGCACCGGGCCCTCCCCCCGAAGTTCGGGGAAGTCCACGAGCGCAACCAGACTCCCGGCTTCTCCACCCAGGTGATGGGCACGGCGGCCGTCGTGTACTACGTGGCCATGAGCTTCCTCAGCGAGAACCTGTTGTCCGATTCCATCAGCTCCATCAGCCTGTTCATCGCGTTCTACTACGCCCTCACCGGCTTCGCCTGCGCCTGGTACTTCCGGGACACCCTGCGCGTGTCCGCCCGCAACCTGTGGTTCCGCGGACTCCTCCCGCTGCTCGGGGCCCTGCTGCTGACCGCGGCGTTCTTTATCTCTGCAGCGCAGATGTGGGACCCGGCCTACGGGAACACGCAGATCCTTGGTGTGGGCGGGGCCTTCGTCAGCGGCGTGGTGCTGCTGGCCCTCGGCGTGGTGCTGGCCGCGGTCTGCCGGTTCCTGCCGTCAACCCGGGAGTACTTCCTCGGCGGGACGCGGGTTCCCTCGCACCGGTAAAGCACCGGCCGGCGGCGGCACGGGATCCCTCGGCGTGTGGGCCTCGGCACGTAGGATGCTGCAATGAGCAACGACGCCCTTGATCCTGCGGAAGCCACGGCCGAGTACGGTCTCCCGGACCCCTCGGATGTCCTCGCCCTGGACTCCCTGCTGACTCCCGATGAACTGGCCCTGCGGCAGCGGATCCGGGACTTCACCAACCAGCAGATCCGCCCCGACATCGCCGACTGGTACGAGGAGGGTGCCTTCCCCATGCACCTGCCAGCGCAACTGGGTGAGTTGGGCGTCCTGGGCATGCATCTGGAGGGCTACGGCTGCCCCGGCCGGTCCGCCGTCGAGTACGGCCTGGCCGCCATGGAGCTGGAGGCCGGCGACTCCGGAATCCGCACGTTCGTCTCGGTCCAGGGGTCGCTGGCGATGACCGCCATCCACAAATGGGGCTCGGAGGACCAGAAGGAGGAGTGGCTCCCCCGGATGGCCGCCGGCGAGGTGATCGGCTGCTTCGCGCTGACCGAACCGACGGCGGGCTCGGACCCGTCGTCGATGACCACCACAGCGCAGCCGGATGGAACCGGAGAGGACGCCGGCTGGGTCCTGGACGGCGCCAAACGCTGGATCGGGCTCGCCTCCGTGGCCGACGTGATGGTGGCGTGGGCGAGGACCGACGACGGCGTCCGCGGCTTCCTCGTGCCCGCCGGCACGGCGGGCGTCACCGCCACGGCGATCGGGCGGAAGCTGTCCATGCGCGCCTCCATCCAGTGCGATGTGACGTTCGACGGCGTCCGGCTGGGTCCGGAGGCACTGCTGCCGGGTGCCCGGGGACTGAGCGGCCCCTTCAGCTGCCTCAACGAGGCCAGGTACGGCATCGCCTGGGGCGCCATGGGCGCGGCCCGCGATTCCTATGAGGCGGCGCTGCGGTATTCGATGGAGCGCCTGCAGTTCGGCAAGCCGCTGGCCGGGTACCAGCTGACGCAGGAGAAGCTCGTCAACATGCTGCTCGAGGTCCAGAAGGGCACCATGCTCGCCCTGCACCTGGGCCGGCTCAAGGACGCCGGCCATCTCCGCCCGGAGCAGATCTCGCTGGCCAAGCTGAACAACGTCCGCGAGGCCATCAAGGTGGCGCGGGAAGCCCGGACCATCCTTGGCGGCAACGGCATCACGCTGGACTACTCTCCCCTTCGGCACGCCGCCAACCTCGAGTCCGTGCGCACCTACGAAGGCACGGACGAGGTGCACACCCTGATCCTCGGCCAGCACATCACCGGGCTGCCGGCGTTCCGCTGAGGCGCTGTCTAGCTCTCGCCCCGGCCGCATGGCCGGGAGCATACTGGGCACATGGCTGACGCTGACGATCCCCCGGCCCCAGTAAGGACCGGGGACCACCGAGTGGACAGCAGTACCGGCGCCTGGTTCTTGAGTGGCGCTGAGCGGGGAAATGCCGCAACCGACGTGCACGCCGGCGGTGCCGGATCGCCGTCGTGGTCGGAAGGCAACCTCGTGCGGCCCCTCATTCACGGGGCCACCTACTTCGCCCGGTTGCTTGAGGAGCTGTCGGCCCTGGATCCGGGAGACCGCGTGTGGTTCACCGACTGGCGAGGCGATGCCGACGAGCGGCTGACGGCGGATGGACCGACGATCGGTGAGTTGCTGGCGCGGTTGGCCCGGGCCGGAGTGGAAGTGCGCGGCCTGATTTGGCGTTCCCACGGCGAGCGCGTGTCGGCACCAATGAGCTGGCGGTCCAACGAGCTCCTCAGCCGCCAGATCAACGACGCCGGCGGGGAGGTGCTGCTGGACCAGCGGGTGCGCCTCTTCGGCTGCCACCACCAGAAAATGGTCGTCATCCGCCGGCGGAACGACCCGTCGCGGGACGTCGCGTTCGTGGGCGGGATCGATCTTTCCCACAGCCGCCGGGACGATGCTGATCACGAAGGGGACCCGCAGGCGGTGGCCATGGATTCCCGGTACGGAAAAACACCGCCGTGGCACGATGCTTCCCTCGAACTCCGTGGCCCGGTCGTGGCAGATGTGCTGGAGTTGTTCGCCGAACGGTGGAATGACCCCCATCCCCTGGACCGCCGCACACCGTACCGGATGCTGCTGCAGCGTCTGGCCGATATGCCCCGGCACCCCGAACCGCTTCCGGCCGCTGCGCCGCCCCCGCCGCCTGCGGGACCTCACGCCGTGCAGCTGCTGCGTACCTACGGTATGAAGCATCCGCCGTTCCCGTTCGCACCTGGCGGTGAGCGGAGCATCGCCCGGGCCTACACGAAAGCCTTCGCCCGGGCCCGCTCACTGATCTACATCGAGGACCAGTACCTGTGGTCTGAAGAGGTCGCAGCCGGCATCGCAACGGCCCTCGAACGCAACCCCGAGTTGAACGTGATCGCCGTCGTGCCGCGCTACCCGGACTCTGACGGCATTCTCGGCGGGCCGCCCAAGCGGGTCGGGCAGATCCGTGCCATCAGCAGGATGCGGCGGGTTGCGCCCGACAGGGTCGGGGTGTTTGATCTGGAAAACCGTGCCGGGACTCCGATCTATGTGCATGCCAAGATCTGCATCATCGACGACGCTTGGTTCACCTGCGGATCGGACAACTTCAACCGTCGATCCTGGACCACCGACAGCGAGCTCACCTGCGCCGTCATCGACACCACTGCCACTCCTCCGGAACCGCCCACTGCAGACACTGGGCAAGGGGCAAACGCGGTTTCCGGCGCTTCCCGGCCGTTGGCCTACCGGCTGCGGCTCCAGCTCTGGGCCGAACACCTGGGCCTGGACGAGGATGATCCTCAGCTCCAAGCCCCGGCGGCCGGGCTGAAACTCTGGAACGCCGCGGCTGGCGCGCTGGACCGTTGGCACGCAACAGGCCGCCGCGCGCCCCGTCCCAAGGGTCAGGTGCGCCACCACACTCCTGAGCCGGTGCCGCCCCTTCAGCGTCTCTGGGCAGGCGCTGCAAACCGCCTCGTGGTGGACCCGGATGGCCGGCCCCGCCGGATGCGCGGCACTACATCGTTCTAGCGGGCAAGACGCAGATCCCATGGCCGGGACCTGGCCCGCCCCAAGGGTGCGCCGAAAGCGTCAGGCTGAGAACCCGCCGTCGACCTTAATGAGCTGCCCGGACACCCAGCGGCCCGCCGGGGACAGCAGGAAGGCCACGGTTCCTGCGACGTCAGCCGGGGTGCCCAGCCGCCCGCCAGGCTGGCGCCGGGCCAGCTCTTCACGAAGCGGGCCATCCATCCAGCCCGTGTCCACGGGCCCGGGGTTCAGCACATTGGCGCTGATGCCCAGCGGTCCGAGCTCGCGCGCCGCGGCGATGACAATCCGGTCGAGTGCCCCCTTGGACGCACCGTAGGGCAGGTTGAACGCTGTGTGGTCACTGGTGAGCGCGACGACCGCTCCGCCGTCGTCCGGTACTTGCTGCGCAAAGGCGCGAATCAGCTGCCAGCTGGCCCGCGTGTTCACGGCGAAGTGCCGCTCGAAGCTTTCGACGGTGGTGTCCAGAATCCCCGAGTCGACGGATTCGGCGTGGCTGAGCACCAACGCGCGCAACGTCCCTGCCTGCGCTGCCGCCTCCGCCATCAGCCGGTCCACGGCCCCCGGGTCCTGGAAATCGGCGGGCAGCGCCACCACCCCGGAGCCGGCGGCCTCCAGTTCGGCGGTGAGCCGGCCGACGTCGTCCGGCTGGATTCCCCAGGGCATCCGGGCGTCGTAGTCCTGCCAGTAGGTCAGCACCAGGTCCCAGCCGTCAGCGGCCAGCTGCCGGGCGATGCCCGCGCCGATTCCGGCGAGGCGCCCGACGCCGGTGACCAGTGCGGTGCTCATTCCGCCAGCTCCGCAACCGCGTCGCGGCGGAGGACCACGAGCCAGCACACCCTGACCGCCAGAGCGCAGAACACCCCGGCGCTGGACGCCATGATCCACGGGACCGGCGTCTGCAGGTCGAGGTTTTCGGCGCCGAGGGCCGTGCCGATGGTTTTCGGCGAGAACAGGAACACCACCATAGTCCGGGCAGTAAGCAGTGCCATTCAGTGTCCCCCCAAGCTGTAGTCCGGCAACGTTCCTGCGGGGACGCGTAGCGCGTTCCGCCGCAAGAGCCGCGCCCGAGGGCGCCCCGCTCAGTCTACTGAAGCCACTGCCACCGCTGCGGACTTCCGTCGCCCGGCGTCTTTGCGGATGGTGGCGCTGATGACCGCGGCGATGGTGCACATCGCGGCGGCGCCGAGCCAAGCGTAGGTGTAGTGGCCAGTGGCGTCCCGGATGGCCCCGGCCGCCAGTGCGGCTGCGGCTGCACCGAGCTGGTGCGCCGCGAAGACCCAGCCGAACACCACGCTGCCGTCGGCGCCGAACACCTGGCGGCAGATGGCGGCCGTGGGCGGAACCGTGGCCACCCAGTCCAGGCCGTAGATCACCACGAACAGGATCATGCTGGGCTGGACCGAGGAGCCGAGCAGCAGGGGCAGCACCAGGAGCCCGATCCCGCGGAACTGGTAGTACACGGCCAGCAGGATCCGGGGGTTGAACCTGTCGGTCAGCCAGCCGGAAGCGATAGTGCCCAGAATGTCGAAAATTCCGACGACGGCGAGCAGGCCGGCCGCCGTCGTTTCCGGCATGCCGTGGTCGTGGGCGGACGGGATGAAGTGGGTGCCGATCAGCCCGTTGGTGGTGGCGCCGCAGATGGCGAACCCGGCGGCGAGCGCCCAGAAGGTACGGTTCCTGCTGGCGCTCCTGAGTACTTGCAGTGCCCGGACGGCGGCGTTGCGGCGGGGTTCGGCAGCCCCGGCGGGCTGCCCGGCGACCGTAATCCCGTCGGCCTCTGTCTTACCGTCGGCCGCGCCGGGCGGTTCTTCTGCCCCGTAAGGCAACGCCCCGACGTCGGCCGGTGAGTTTTTCAGGAACTTCAGCACCAGCGGAACCACGGCCAGCGCCCCGGCCGCGATGAGCAGCGAGGCCTGCCGCCAGCCCGGGTCCTGGGCGAGCACCGCGATGAACGGGAGGAAGACCAGCTGGCCGGCGGCGCTGCCGGCGGTGAGGATGCCGATCACGAGGCCCCGGCTCTTGGCGAACCAGGTGTTGGCGATGGTGGCCGCGAACACCAGTGCCATGGAACCGGTGCCCAGCCCGATGAGCAGGCCCCAGGTGAGGAGGATCTGCCAGGACTGGTTGACCAGGACGGTCAGTGCGCTGCCGGCGCCGATCAGCCCGAGCGCGACGGCGGTGACGGCCCGGATGCCGAACCTTTCCATGAGGGCTGCGGCAAACGGGGCCGTGAGGCCGAACAGCACCAGGTTGATGCTCACCGCGGACGACAGGACCGTGGTGGACCAGCCGAACTCCTGCTGCAGCGGCACCATGAGCACACCGGGCGCGGCACGGAACCCGGCGGCCCCGACGAGCGCCAGGAACGCCACCGCCGCCACGGCCCACGCGGGATGCAGCCGGCGCCGCTGCTTCGGCCCCTCCTCCAGGGTCCTCTTGCCAGCCCCTTCCGCCGGAGTCCTCGTCCCTCCCTCTTGAGTTTTTGTCCAGATATCGTCCTCTAAAGGCCCTTCAGGGCGCGATATCTGGACAAAAACTCCGGGGTCCTCGGGGGTGGTCATGCGGCTGTTCCTTCGTCTTCGCCGCTTTGAACGCGGTTGGTCTTGGTGTCGGGTTGCAGAGGCGCTGTGGCCAGCGGGAGCGGCTCTTCGCTGCGGGTCAGGCTGTGCCAGCTGGTGTTCTCCGCCGTGAGCCGTTCACCGCATTCAGTGCAGGTGTCCGCGGACGACGTGCGTTGTCCGCACGCTGCATGGACCACGTACATGTGGGCCTGCTCGGATGGCGCGTGCAGATGCTTTTCGGACCAGATCACGACGGCGTTGAGCACCGGCAGGGCGTCCTCCCCTTTGGCGGTGAGGACATACTCATGGCGGGTGCGTCCGCCGTCGTCATAGGGCTGTTTTGCCAGGAGGCCGGACTCCACCAGGGACGCAAGCCGCCGGGTGAGGACGGAATCAGCCACCTGCAGGCGCGCCTTCATGGCGTCGAACCGGCCGTTGCCGAAGAACACCTCACGGAGCACCAGCATGCCCCATGGGTCGCCGAAAATGTCGAGGCCGCGGGCCATGCTGCAGTTGCGCTGGGACCAGTCGGAGCGGAGTGCCATGCTGCGACCCTAGCTGACTTTCTTGAAGAAAGCTAGGGCTGCCGCATCCTCCAGCGTCCGAGTACTTAGGCATCCTTTAAATGCGTAAAATCCAATACTTCGTCCAGAATCGACCTACGCCCTTCCCCATCATGAGAATTCACACCCTTCGCGATGAAAGGAGATTCGATGACGCGGATCCGGCGTCATTTTTTGGCATTCTGGCGTATTTGGAGTATTCTCTTGAATTCCTTTTCAGCTGGACCAATAAGCGGAACCAGATAGGAGTCCAGTATCTTCCAGACCTTTTCTTCGTAGCCGGTCGATTGGCGGCACTTTCGATCCGCGGATGGCAAATCCACAGTTTCATCAGTCACCGGCCCTTTCATAGCCCCCGCCATCGCCTGCCCCGGACTCCGATACTTCGTGATCCCACCCTGTGCCATGCACGCCAACCACGCGCTGTTGAATTCCTCGAGTTTGGGAGATCGGCCTGCGGGGGCAGCTGCTTTAAGGAGTTCCGATGTTGCCAATCCACCTGCCCTAATGCCGTCCTCAAGGGTGCCGTAGGTAGCGACGTAACCATCGGCCTGACACCCTTCTCCAGGCATGCCCGCCGTGGTGCGGCCGAGCCTCACCTGAACAAGATTCCCCATCCCAGCTGCTCCGGTCAACGCCCCCTGATAGGCCTCCGTGGCTTCCTTTTCGACCCGGGCACGAAGCGCCGCCCGCGCCGGATTTGGGACGAGTTGCTTATAGGCGTAGCGGCCCTCCCCGGCTGCCACAATCTCTGGCACGCCAGCCGCTTCAAGGAGGTCTATTCCAACGGGCTCTTCTGCCTCGAAGTGGAATCCCTTCGACTTCATGCAGGCAGCCGTGGTCTGCAGCCTGAACTTCTCGGCCGCAACGTCGGGCCCGCTCAGCTCCTTAGCCATGGCCCTGTATCGGGTATCAGCGCTTGCCTGTGGCAGGAGGGCCGCTGACGAGGCCGGCCGTTCGTCAGGTGCCCCGTCGGCGGATGGCGCGCACCCCGAAGTCAACACTGCAATCATCATGACGCCTGCCAAAACTGCGCTCTTCACGGTACTCACAATCTCGCTTGGCCGATTCTCAGCCGCATGGGTCCGGGCAACCTAACAGGCAGGGGAGCCCGCACCTGCGGCCCCCCCCCCCCCCTGCACCACGTCAGTTAGCCCAACCCACGGCGTTTGCCCGGTTCGTTCCGCCAACCGTGTCGAGATTGGACTCGACCCAATTCGCGGGGAGAACCTGGATGGTCTGGAGCGCCCCACCCGGCAGGAAGTCGATCAGGCGTTCGGACGTTCCGTTATTGGCGTTCACCCAGCTACCCGTGTTGTCCACAAACCCCGAAGCCAAGGTCTGGTATTGCGTGTAGCCAGAGATTGCTTGGATACCGCCCTGAAAATTCCGCTCAATGTAGACGCACACGTTGGAGTTCGGGCAACGGTACATTGCAGTGGCATTTGCGGGAGCCGCCAACGCAACCGCACCCGCAGTGAGTGCCGTGCCGACAATAGCGATTGACGACAAAGAAGCAACAAGCTTTTTCATTTTTCCCCATTTGTTTTGTAAGTGAATTTCAGGAACTCGAGTCATGATTCCAATCGAACATTTCTCAAATCCAGATGAATCATGTAGCCAACGCCAGGGATTGTCAAAATCGTTGGACTTATTCAGCTTGACTAGACACGAGCACAAAAAACCACTAATAGAGGTTGAAGGAAAAGCGGCCGTCACTGGATGTGCGTGAATGCTTGCTCAAGGTCGGCGATGAGGTCCTCAACGTCCTCGATGCCGCAGGAGAGCCGAATCAGGTTCACGGGGACGGCCAGCTCGGTCCCCTTGACCGAGGCGTGCGTCATCTCGGACGGATAGTTCATCAGCGACTCGATGCCGCCGAGGGATTCCGCCAGGGTGAACACCGACGTCGACTCGGCCACCTTCCGCGCAGCGGCCTCGCCGCCTCTAAACTGCACGGAGATCATGCCGCCGAACTTCTTCATCTGCTTCTTCGCCAGCTCGTGGCCCGGGTGCGAGGGCAGACCCGGGTACAGGACGGCCTCCACCTCGGGGCGTTCCAGGAGCCATTCGGCCACGGCCTGGGCGTTGTCGCTGTGCCGGTCCATTCGCACGCCCAGGGTCTTGAGCCCGCGCGTGGTGAGGAAGGCGTCCATCGGGCCGGAGACGGCACCGACGGCGAACTGCACGAAGCCGATCTTCTCGGCCAGACCGGCGTCCTTGACCACGATCGCACCGCCCACCACGTCGGAGTGGCCACCGATGTACTTGGTGGTGGAGTGCACCACGACGTCGGCACCCAGGTCGAGCGGGGTCTGCAGGTAGGGCGACGCAAAGGTGTTGTCTACGATCAGAAGGGCCCCGGCGTCGTGCGCCACCTTGGCGAGCGCCTCGATGGCGGTGATCTTCATCATCGGGTTGGATGGGGTCTCCACCCAGACAAAGCGGGTCCTGTTGGCGGCAACCGCTGCCTGAACGGCGTCGAGATCGGACATGTCCACTGGGGTGTTGCCGATCCCCCACTCACCAAGCACGCGGCTGATCAGCCGGTAGGTGCCGCCGTAGGCGTCGTTGCCGAGCACGATGTGGTCGCCGGGGCGCATCAGGGCACGGATCAGGGAGTCCTCGGCCGCGAGCCCCGAGCTGAAGGAGTAGGCGTGCGTACCGCGCTCGAGCGCCGCCAGCTGTTCCTGCAGGGCGTCGCGGGTGGGGTTGCCGCCGCGGCCGTACTCGTAGCCGTCCCGCAGATTTCCGATGCCGTCCTGGGCATAGGTCGAGCTGAAGTGCAGGGGCGGAACAACGGCTCCGGTGCGCGGCTCGAAGGCCTGGCCGGCGTGCACGGCGCGGGTGTTGAATCCTTGGTTCTCTTCAGACATGGTGCTCCTTGATCAGTGGCTGAGGTAGGCGAGCAGGTCGTGGCGGGTCAGGATGCCTATGGGCGCGCCGACGAATGTCACCATCACGGTGTCGACGTCGGAAAGCAGCTCGCGGGCGGCGGAGATGGTTTCGAGCGAGCCGATCACCGGCAGCTTCTCCCCCATGTGCTCGGCGATCTTGTCCGTGAGCCTGGCCTCGCCGCGGAACAGCTTGGCCGTCAGGGTCCGTTCATCGACGGCCCCCAGGACTTCACCCATCACCACGGGCGGCTCCGCGGAGAGGACAGGGATGTGGCTGACACCGAACTCATTCATGATGTTGATGACGTCACGGACGGTCTCGTTCGGGTGGATGTGCACCAGATCCGGCAGTTCGCCCGTCTTGAACTTGATGACCTCGCCCACGGAGGCTTCCTCGCCGCCGGAGAGGAAGCCGTAGGAGCGCATCCACTGGTCGTTGAAGATTTTGGCGAGGTAGCCGCGGCCGGAGTCGGGCAGGATCACCACCACCACCGCGTCCTCGGGCAGGTCCCGTGCGGTGCGCAGGGCTGCCACCACGGCCATGCCGGAGGAGCCGCCCACCAGCAGGCCCTCCTCGCGGGCCAGCCGCCGGGTCATCTCGAAGGAGTCGGCGTCGCTGACGGCCAGGACCTGGTCCGGGACGGTCTTGTCGTAGTTGGCCGGCCACATGTCCTCGCCCACGCCCTCGACGAAGTACGGGCGGCCGGTGCCGCCTGAATAGACGGAGCCTTCGGGGTCGGCCCCGATGATCTTGACCCGGCCGCCGTCGGACTCCGGACGGTCCGCCGACACCTCCTTGAGGTACCGGCCGGTACCTGTGATGGTGCCGCCCGTGCCGGCCCCGATGACGCAGTGCGTCACCTTGCCGTCGGTGTCCCGCCAGATCTCGGGGCCGGTGGTTTCGTAATGGCTCAGCGGCGCGGCGGGATTGGAGAACTGGTCCGGCTTGTACGCGCCGGGGATCTCGGTGACCAGGCGGTCGGACACGCCGTAGTAGCTCTGCGGGCTGTCAGGTTCGACGGCGGTGGGCGTCACCACCACTTGGGCACCGTAGGCCGCCAGGACAGCGCGCTTGTCCTCACCCACCTTGTCCGGGACCACGAAAATGCATTTGTAGCCCTTTTGCTGCGCCACCAGGGCCAGGCCCACGCCGGTGTTGCCGGAGGTGGGCTCGATGATGGTGCCGCCTGGCTTGAGCTTGCCGTCGCGCTCGGCTTCCTCGACCATCTTCGCCGCGATACGGTCCTTGATGGATCCGCCGGGGTTCACGTATTCCAGCTTCACCAGGACGGTGGCTTTGATGCCCTCCGTGACATGGTTGAGCTTGATGAGGGGGGTGTTGCCGATGAGGTCCAGGACTGACTGGGCGTACTTCATGGGTACCAACTTACCGTCTCGGGCTGCGTGG
This sequence comes from Arthrobacter sp. NPDC057013, assembly GCF_042674585.1. Taxonomy (NCBI): domain Bacteria; kingdom Bacillati; phylum Actinomycetota; class Actinomycetes; order Micrococcales; family Micrococcaceae; genus Arthrobacter; species Arthrobacter sp. NPDC057013. The sequence continues at coordinate 503,761 of NZ_JBHUSE010000001.1, read as the reverse complement.
TTGCCCCGATAGCGTTCGGTGCGAAGATTGGGCGGTGGCACCCCTGCGAATACCGAAGAATGTGCGGAGCTACCTGCTGCCGGGCGGCATGCTGCTTGCCGGGGCCGGCTGCCTTGCCGCCGGCCTGCTGCCGTGGCCCGCGTTCGGCTCGTTGGCGGGACGCACGGCCCCCATCCTGGCCTTCGTGGTGGCGATGACCCTCGTCACGGAGCTGGTTGATGATGCGGGACTCTTCCGTGTGCTGGCGGACCGCGTTTCGGCGCTGGGCCGGGGCAGCGTCTTCCTGCTGTGGCTCTTTGTGCTTGCCCTGTCCGCCATCGCCACGGCCTTTCTGTCGCTCGATACCACCGCGGTGCTGGTGACTCCCGTGGTGGTGCTGCTCGCCGTCCACGCGAGGATCCCGCCCCTGCCGTTTGCCCTGAGCACCGTGTGGCTGGCCAACACCGCGTCCCTGTTCCTGCCGGTTTCCAACCTCTCCAACCTGCTGGCGCAGTCGAGCATGTCCCTCAGCCCGCTGGAATTCGCCAAACTGATGTGGGCGCCTGCCGCCGTCGGTGTTGTGGTGCCGTCACTGCTGCTGTGGCTGGCCTTCCGCCGGGACCTGCGGGGCCGCTACGGGCCGCAGCCTGTCCACGCGGCACGCGACCGGACGCTGCTCCGGGCATCGGCCGGCACCTTGGTCGTGCTGCTTCCGGCGCTGGTTTCCGGTGTCCCCGTCGCGATTCCTGCCGCCCTTGCGGCCGGGTTCCTGCTGGCCATATTCGTGGTGCGGCGGCCGTCAGCCCTGCGCTGGTCGATGCTGCCGTGGCGCCCGCTGATGCTGACCGCCGGGCTCTTCATGGTGGTCGAGACGCTGCACGCGCACGGCCTCACCCAGGCCCTGGCACCCGCCGCCGGGGCCGGCGAGACGTTTCCGGACCTGCTGCGCCTCGCGGCACTGGGCGCCGGTTCCGCCAACATCGCCAACAACCTCCCCGCCTACCTGGCCCTGGAGCCCGCGGCCGGATCGCCGCTGAGGCTGGGCGCGCTCCTGATCGGCGTGAACCTGGGTCCGCTCATTTCGCCGTGGGCATCGCTCGCCACGCTCCTGTGGCACGAGCGGCTGCAGAGCCTGAACCTGCGCGTGCGCTGGGGCGGGTTTGCGGTTGCCGGCGCCGCGGTGGTTGTCCTCGCGCTTCCGCTGGCGGTCCTGGCGCTGTGGCTGGGGAACGGGATGCCGTGACGGCCGGGTGTCGCCCAGGTGCCGGCGCCCCGGTTCCATGCGCCCCGGTTCCAGCCCAGATACTAGCCAAGGCGTGTCCGGGCAGGGCAAGCTTGCTACGGCGCCCGGGACCGGGTTGCAGATCATTCGTGCCGTTGAATCGTTGAAAGGAACGTGCCTTGGACTGGACCCTCGAAGTGGTTGTGCTGCCCGTAAGCGACATCGGCCGGGCGGTGGAGTTCTACCGGGACAAGGTCGGCTTCAACCTGGACCACGACACGCAGAACGAGCACATGCACGTGGTCCAGCTGACGCCACCCGGCTCGGGGTGTTCGATCGTCATCGGGGACCTGCCCTCGCAGAACGAGATGGCGCCGGGCTCCATGCGCGGCCTGCAGCTGGTGGTGGCGGACGCCCAGGCCGCGCGCGACGAGTTGCTCAGCCGGGGCGTGGAAGCAAGCGAGATCACCGTTTTCGACGAGCGTGACGGCGGCACCTTCTTCGGGTTCAGCGACCCCGACGGCAACACCTGGGCGGTGCAGGAGCTCAGGATCCGCGCCCAGAAACCGCTGATCCCGGTGGAGGCCCGCGGCCGCTTCGGCGAGGAGCAGGTCAGCCCGTAGCGCCGCCGGCGTCGGCCGGGAGGTTCTCCCAGAGCCCCAGGATGTTTCCCTCGGTGTCCCTGAAGTAGGCGTAGTGGCCCATGCCCGGAATGGTTTCCTTGGCCTTCACCACGGAACCGCCCAGCTGCTCGACTGTCTTCAGCGTAGCGTCGATGTCCTCAACGTCGACGGTAATGACAGGGCTGGTCAGTTCCCCGTCCCTGCCCATCATGCCGCCGTTAATGGCGCCCGGCTCCGTGGGCCTGCCGGTCTTTTCGTCCATCGGGGTTGTGACCACCACGTCATAGTCCATCTCAGCCATGGGGTCGATCCGCCAGCCGAGCGCCTGATTGTAGAAGTTCCTGGCCCGGTCCCGGTCGTCCGCGGGGATTTCAAAATGCACCACTCCACCCATTGCGATCACCTACAACTTGAAGAAAGGGCACGGCGGACCCGCGCCACACGTGGATTGTAGTCCTGCCCCGGCCACGGGATAAGGGCCTGGTGCTTTCCTCCAGCCGAACCGGTGGCAGCTTTGTCAGTCCGGCGTGGGACGATGTTTGTATGACCATTGCTGACGCGCCCACCCGGCTGGCGGCCGCGGCGGATGCGTCCCTCAGGTGGCATCCTGGCGGCCCGTACAACCTGCACCTCACCTTGGGCATTCTGATGCGCGGCAACGGCGACCCCTCCTTTTCCGCGCGGCCGGACGGCCTGTGGATGGCGTTCACGACGCCGGATGGCCCGGTCACGCTGCGGCTCACCGAGGCGGGCCGGACGGGATCCGGGCCGGACGGCGGCGGCCCCTACGTCGATGCCCTGGCGTGGGGCCCCGGTTCCGGCGCCGCCATCGCCGGCGTTCCCCGGCTCCTCGGCGCCGACGACGACTGGGCGGAGTTTGACGAGCCCACCTTCGCCGCAACACTCCCCCGCATGGTCCGTGAGGCCCGGCGCCGGAACCCGGACGTCCGTCTGCCCTCCACCGGGCGGATGATTGATTCCCTCGTGCCCACCATCCTCGAGCAGAAGGTCACCGTCATCGAGGCGCGGCGCGGTTTCCGCTATCTCATGTACCGGCACGGGACTCCCGCCCCCGGCGCCGGGACAGTCGCGCCAGCCGGGCTGCTGGTCCGGCCCACCGCCGGGGCCTGGCTCCGCATCCCGTCCTGGGAGTGGCACAAGGCGGGAGTCGGCCCGCAGCGTTCGGCGACCGTCATGCGTGCCCTGCGATCCGCCGTCGCGCTTGAACGTCTGGCTTCCCTGCCTCCGGCGGAAGCGGCCGCCAAGATGCAGATTATCCCGGGAATAGGGGTGTGGACGGCCGCCGAGGTGGTGCAGCGGACGCACGGCTGCCCCGACTCCATCGCGGTGGGTGATTATCACCTGGCCGCATACGTTGGCGCGGCGCTGACCGGCCGGCGGACTGACGACGCCGGCATGCTGGCGCTCCTCGCACCGTGGAGGGGGCACCGGCAGCGGGTGGTCCGGATGCTTGGCCTGAGCGGCTTCCGGAAACCCACGTTCGGCCCGCGCATGACCATCCAGGACCACCGTGGCCACTGACCCGCTTTAACTGCGACGCGGGGTCACTTAGCGCCCAGTGGAGGGGGCGATATCTGACCCCGCGTTGCTTTTAGAGGTACGTTCGCGCTAGAGGCCGAGGCGGGCGACGGCTTCCTCGCGCATCTCCACCTTGCGGATCTTGCCGGACACCGTCATGGGGAAGCTGTCGCGGACCTCGACGTAGCGGGGCACCTTGTAGTGCGCCAGCTTCCCGCGGCAGAAGTCCGCCACCGCCGCCTCATCCAGCGGTTCGGCCCCGGGCTTGAGGATGATGCAGGCCATGAGCTCCTCGCCGTACTTGGCATCGGGCACGCCTATCACCTGGACGTCCTGGATGGACGGATGCGTGTAGAGGAACTCCTCGATTTCGCGCGGGTAGATGTTCTCGCCGCCGCGGATCACCATGTCCTTCATCCGGCCCTCGATCACCACGTACCCGTCGTCGTCCATGCGCGCCAGGTCGCCGGTGTGCATCCAGCCATCGGCGTCGATCGCCTCGGCCGTCTTGTCCGGCTGGTTCCAGTACCCCTGCATCACGGCGTAGCCGCGGGTACACAGTTCACCGATCACGCCGCGCTCCACCACCTGACCGAGAGGGTCCACAATCTTGCTTTCGAGCCGCGGCATGGTCCGCCCCACGGTTTCCGTGCGCTGCTGCAGCGTATCCCCGTCCCGGGTCATGGTGGACACCGGCGACGTCTCGGTCATGCCGTAGCAGATGGCCACGTCCTTCATGTTCATCTCCGAAATCACCCGGTTCATCACCTCGATGGGGCACAGCGATCCGGCCATGACCCCGGTGCGGAGCGTGGAAAGGTCGTACGAGGCGAAGTCGGGCAGCGCCAGTTCGGCGATGAACATGGTGGGCACCCCGTAGAGAGAAGTGCCGCCGAAATCCTGCACGGCCTCCAGCGCGGCGGCGGGGGTAAACCCGCGTCCCGGGATGATGGTCGCAGCACCGTGGCTCAGCGCGTTCAGGTTGCCGATCACCATTCCGAAGCAGTGGTAGAACGGCACCGGAATCACCACCCGGTCGTGCTCGGTGTACTTGAGCAGCTCGCCGATGGAGTACCCGTTGTTGAGGATGTTGTGGTGCGTCAGCGTGGCGCCCTTGGGGAAGCCCGTAGTTCCGGACGTGTACTGCAGGTTGATCGGGTCGTGCGGATCCAGGCCCGCCATGCGGGCCCTCAGTTCGGGATGTCCGACGGCGTCAGCCCGCTTGAGCAGCTCAGCGTACGTGAGCTCCTGGTCACCCAGGGGGACTCCGGCGTCGAGCCCGTCCAATTCGAAGTCCGGCAGGAACACGAGCTCCCGGAGGTCCGGGCACACCGCGAGAGCCTGGCGTGCCATCCCCACATAGTCACTGTTCCGGTCCGACGGTGCTGCGACCAGCATCCGCATGCCGTTCTGTTTCACCACGAACTCGAGCTCATGGCTGCGGTACGAAGGATTCACGTTGACCAGAACCGCCCCGACCTTCGCCGTGGCGTACTGCAGGATGGTCCATTCCGCGCAGTTCGGGCTCCAGATGCCGATCCGCTCCCCCTTCGCGACGCCAAGGGCGAGGAGCGCGCGGGCCAGCCGGTCGACGTCGTCGTTCAGTTTGGTGTAGCTCCAGCGGCGGGCGTCCGCGCCGGGCACGGGGGCGGCCTCGATCACCGCGTCGTTTAAGGGGAACCGCGCCACCACGCGCTCAAAGTTCTCGCCAATGGTTTCCTCGAGCAGGGGGACGTCCGCGTCCCCGGCGGTGTAAGCGCGCATAAGGCACGCTATCAAGCCGGTATTGTGAAATCCATGAGTGCACCCATCGACCTGCAGGCCACGTTCATCCCCAACGACGGCGAGTTCTTCCGCGTGAAGCTCGCCCTGGAAATCGCCATTGACGAGGTAGTCAACGAGCCCGGCTGCCTCCGGTACGAGCTCACCGAGGCGACGGAGGAGAAGCTGGTCCTGACCGAGCGGTGGGAGTCGGAGGAGGCCCTTGACGCGCACTCCAAGGGCATTGCCCTGCAGGACCTGAACGAATCCCTCAGCGCCCTCCTGGCTGAACCTGCCCAGGTGGAGCGCCTCTAGCTCCCTGAGAACGGCAGTCCTCACAACAAGCAACGCGGGGTCATGTTCCGCCAATACCCAAGGGGTATTAGGCGGAACGTGGGCCTCCCCACCCGCTCCCTAGCCTCGCAAGCTCGGCCAGGGAACCCCGCGGGCCTGGGCCCCGTTGTGGTTTAGAGACCCTTTAGAAGTCGGGGATCTGCGAGCCGTCCTGGGGCCCGGAGGTCTTGCTGCTGTTGCCCGCGGCAGCGGCCGCCTCGGCCTGGGAGCGGGCCACGTGCGCGTGGACTTCCTCCATATCGAGGGCCTTGACGGCGTCGATGACCTGCTCGAGCTGCGGGGCGGGCAGCGCGCCAGGCTGTGAAAACACCAGCACCTTCTCGCGGAACGCCATCAGCGTGGGGATCGAGGAAATGCCCGCCTCCGCTGCCAACTGCTGCTCGGCTTCGGTGTCCACCTTCGCGAAGACGACGTCCGGGTGCTTCTCCGACGCCGCAGAGTACGTGGGCGCGAACTGGCGGCAGGGGCCACACCATTCAGCCCAGAAGTCCACCAGGACAATGTCGTTGCCCTCGATGGTCGATGCGAACTGTTCACCTGTGATGTCAACGGTAGCCATGGTTCAACCGTACGCGAGCCGTGACCGTAAGTCCCGCGCGCCGGAGCCTTGTTCGCTCCCCGCGTCACCGGGAATATTTTGCACCCGGCGCGTCCGGTCAGGCCTGCGCCCGGTGGCCGCCCCCTGGCCGCCGGCGCAGTGGCTACCTGCTCAGTGACTACCTGCTCGGTGGCTACCCGCGAAAAACAGGTGCCCGCTCCCGGAAAAACAGGTATCCCCTACTCGTGCAGTCCCTGCGCGGTGCTTCCTACACTCGAATCAGGCTGGGGCCGGCACGCTAGCGAGCAGCGTGCGCCACTCATGAATAGCGGTCATGCGCCCCATATGCCGTGCTTCCGCCTCTGGGCCCGAGCGCCTCCTGTGTCTGCGCGTCACCGTCCGACGCGCATCCGGACTCCGCCTGCGCACGAAGCAAGGGTCCGCCATGAACCAGCACGACATGCCAGTTCCACAGAACATCCCCGGCCACGGCAACGGTCCGCGGGGCCGGCACGGGCCGCTGGCCGGAAGGCCCGCTGCACGCGTGGTGATCATTTCCACCGCGGTGTCCGCCGCCCTGTTGGGGGCGTCCTTGGGCGTCAGCGCGCTGGTGGCGTCCGACGGCGGGAGCCCGGGTGCCGCCGTCGGCCAACCTGCCACTGTCGGACAGGCAGTAGAACAGCCGGTCCCGGCGACTTCGCCGGCAGCGGCTGCCGCACCCGCCGCAAGTGTGCCGGCCAGGGCGGTGGCCGCCGCGCCTGCCACCACGGTGCCGCCGGGGGCACCCGCGAGACCGGCACCCGCGAGACCGGCAGCGAAGCCGGCAGCGAAGACGGCCGCCAAGGCACCCACCAAGGCGGCGGTGAAGGCACCCGCCAAGACAGTGGCCGTCGGCAAGGTTGCACCGGCCCCCGCGCCCAGGCCCGCCAGGTACCGGGTGGTGGCCGGCGACACGGTGAGCTCCATTGCCGCACGCTTCAACCTCAGCGCCGGCGGCGTGCTGGCAGCCAACGGCCTTGGATCCAGCTCGGTCATATTTCCGGGCCAGACCCTCAAGCTCAGCGGCCGCGCCGTGTCTGCACCCGCGCCCGCGCCAGCGGCCGCACCCGCACCGGCTCCTGTACCTGCTCCGGCTCCTGCAGTGCGGACCATCTATGTGGCCGGCGCCGGCGGCCAGGCGATGGTGGACAGCTGCATCGGCCCCATCCATTTCACGCCCACCGACGGATACTCGCTCTTCATCACCGAGCACGACTTCTGCGGCGGCTGGGCCCGGTTCTCCGGCATCAGCGTCGGCGAACGGGTCGACATTCCAGGCTACGGCTCCTACCGGGTCTCTGCCCGGAGCCAGGTGCCGAACCCTGGCACCACCAACGACGTCGCGGCGGTGTTCGGCGGGTTCCCCCGGGCGGTCCTGCAGACCTGCATTCCGGGCACCACCCAGATGCTTGTCATCGCGCTGAACTGATCTGGATAAGCAAAAGACCTCCGGAACCAGGAGGTTCCGGAGGTCTTTCAAATGTGGCAGATGAGGGATTCGAACCCCCGTAGGCGTTGCCAGCTGATTTACAGTCAGCCCCCTTTGGCCGCTCGGGTAATCTGCCGAACTTCAAAAGAAGATCACCCCGGCCGGTGTTTCCATCAACCGCGGGCAAGACAACCTTACAGAACTTCTGCCGAAGAATAAAATCGGGGAGCTGTGGGCCCAAAAACCGCGGAAAATCAGGCTTCGCCGAGGATCCGGCCGGCGAGCTTGGCCTCGAACCGCAGCGCCTGCTCCTCGGTGATCTGGTTAAGCTGCACGGCCCGCTGGAGATCCGCCTGCACTCCCTCCATCCGGGTCGAGGCGTCGGCTACGGGGCTGAGGACGATGGACGCAGCCACGGCAGCGGCCGCCACGGATGAGGCGGCGGTGGCGATGGTTCCGGCGGCTGCGGCGGTGGACTTGGTGACGTAGCGGACGGCCTTGTGGGTCATTGCTTTCCTTCCGAGCGGCTTCCAACTGCAACAACTCTGGGCGCCAAAACTTCGTTCCCACCATGACTTGGCTATGAGTGAACTGTGAATGCCGCCCACCTTCACATCACCGCCATCCGTACTACGCTGGAATCCAGATACCCACACCCTGTCCGGAGCCTCACGGCCCGGGCGACGCATGCACCAGCAAAGGAGAGTCATGGCAGGCGAGTCCACATTCGACGTCGTAAGCAAAGTAGACAAGCAGGAGGTGGCCAACGCGCTGAACCAGGCGCAGAAGGAAATCGCCCAGCGCTATGACTTCAAGGGCGTCGGAGCCGAGGTCGATTTCAGCGGCGAGAAGATCCTGATGAAGGCGAACTCCGAGGAGCGCGTCCTGGCCGTGCTGGATGTGCTGCAGTCCAAGCTGATCCGCCGCGGCATCTCGCTCAAGTCCCTGGACACCGGCGAGCCCTATGCGTCCGGCAAGGAATTCCGGCTGGAGGCCTCCATCAAGGAAGGCATCGCGCAGGACCTGGCCAAGAAGATCAACAAGCTCATCCGCGACGAGGCCCCGAAGTCCGTCAAGTCCCAGATCCAGGGCGACGAACTCCGCGTCACGTCCAAGTCCCGCGACGACCTTCAGGCCACCATGGCCCTGTTGAAGGACTTCGACGAGGCCGATCTTCAGTTCGTGAACTTCCGCAGCTAAGCAAAACGTCAACGGGCCGGGGACACACCAATTCGGGTGTCCCCGGCCCGTTTGCACATCCTGCCGCCGTGGATCCGGGAAGGCGATGAAAGGACAGGACATGAATTTCGCGGTCACCCCTGAGCCGTGGGACGACGAGGACGGGGCGAGGCTCCGCAGCATGCAGCGGGCCGAGCTGGATGCCCGCTACGGCAGCGACGACCACGAACCGGGCTCGCCGCCCAGCGCCGAGGACATCACTGTGTTCCTGGTGGCCCGGAACCACGAGGGGGCGGCCGTCGCGTGCGGCGCCCTGCGACGGCTCGATGCCGGGTCGGCGGAGATCAAGAGGATGTTCGTGCTCCCCGGCCACCGCGGAAGCGGGGCGGCCACGGCAGTCCTGCGAAGCCTCGAGGCCGAAGCCGCCCGCCTGGGACTGAGCGAACTCAAGCTGGAAACCGGAACGGCCCAGCCCGACGCCATCCGCTTCTACGAGCGCGAGGGCTACCGCCTGATCGACAACTTCGGACCCTACGCGGGCGAGCCGCTGTCCGTCTGCTACGCCCGCTCGCTGTGAAACGGCGGAATGTTACGACGGCGGCCAGTCAGCTGAGCGGACGGCCCGCCATCCGCTCCAGGCGGCTGATGCGGTCCTGCATCGGCGGGTGCGTCGCGAACAGCTTGCTGAGCCCGCCGCCGCGGAACGGGTTGGCGATCATCAGGTGGGAGGCGTTGACCAGCCGCTGGTCCTGCGGGAGCGGTGCGGCCTGCACGCCCTGGTGGATCTTGCGCAGGGCGGACGCGAGTGCCAGCGGATCGCCGGTGAGCTGCGAACCGTCCTCGTCGGCGTCGTACTCCCGGGTGCGCGAGATGGCCACCTGGATCAGGGACGCCGCCAGCGGCGCCAGCAGCGCCATCGCAATGAGCGCCAGCGGGTTCGAGTTGCGCCTGTCCCCGCCGCCGAAGAACAGCAGCATCTGCCCCACCGACGTGATGACACCTGCCACGGCCGCCGCCACGGACGAGGTCAGGATGTCGCGGTTGTAGACGTGCATGAGCTCATGGCCGAGGACACCCCGGAGTTCCCGCGGGGTGAGGAGCTGCAGGATCCCCTCCGTGCAGCAGACGGCCGCATTCTGCGGGTTCCGCCCGGTGGCGAAGGCGTTGGGCGCCATGGTGGGCGAGACGTAAATCCGCGGCATGGGCTGGTTGGCGCGGGTGGAGAGCTCCCGGACCGTCTGGTAAAGCTGCGGCGCCTGGGCTTCGGAGACGGGGTAGGCCTGCATGGACCGGAGCGCGATCTTGTCGCTGTTCCAGTAGCCGTAGGCCGTGGTTCCCACGCCGATGAGCGCCATGATCAGGATCGGCGCCGAACTGCGGGTGTTGGCGGCAATCAGGGCACCCAGGCCCAGCAGGATCGCCCACAGCACGCCGAACAGCGCCGCCGTTTTCAGTCCGTTGTGGTGATTGTGCACTTTTGCCTCCACAGCTCAGAAGTCGGAACCGGCACCGCCGCTACGGAACGGGATTCCGCGCGTCGTACTTCAGGAAACCGGATTGCCACCGCGCCACCAACCAGGCCACCACGATGCACAGGAGGCCGCCCAGCAGCAGGACCCAGCCCTCACTAAGAATCTTAGTGCCGCCGCCTGCCAGCATGTCGCCCAGCCGTGGGCCGCCGGCGACCACCACAATGAAGACCCCCTGAAGCCGGCCGCGCAGGTGGTCCGGGGTCGCGGCCTGCAGGATGGTGGTGCGGAAGACGGCACTCACGGAGTCGGCAATTCCCGCCAGGGCGCAGCAGAGTGCTGCCGGGATCAGCCAGAACGTCACGCCGCCGGAGCCCGACCGCCCCGCCAGCACCACCACGAGGCCGAACGCCGCAAACGAGGCGCCCCACCCCATGACCGACCAGACGACGGCCGTCCCCTGCCGCCGCACCGCGCCGAGCGGCCCGGAAAAGAGGCCGGCGAGGAAGGCCCCCACCGCCACGGCCGCGAGCAGGATGCCCACCGTGGTTTCCCCGCCGCCGATCATGAGTGCGCCAATGGCCGGCAACACTGCCCGCGGCTGGGCGAGGATCATCGCGATGAGGTCGAGGATGAACGTCATCCGCAGGTTGGGCCGTGTGCCCAGGAAGCGGAAGCCCTCCACCACGGAGCGCATCCCGGCCCTGCCCGCGTGTTCGCCGGGAGGCATGGGCGGAAGCTTCAGCAGGGCCCAGAACGCAAAGACGAAGCTGACGACATCCAGCGTGTACGTCCACCCGAAGCCCACGCTGGCCACCAGCACACCGGCGAACAGCGGCCCCGCCGTCATGCCCAGCCCGAACGTCACCATGTTCAGCGCGTTGGCGGCCGGCAGGAGCTCCTTCCGCAGCAGCGCGGGAATGATGGCGCTGCGGGCCGGCTGGTTGATCGCCTGCGCACCGCTCTGCACGGCCACCAGCGCATACAGCAGCCACACATTGCCCACCTCCAGCCATGCCTGGAGGGCGAGCCCGCCGGTGGTCAGCCACAGCACCGCGGACGACAGAAGGGCCACCGTGCGGCGGTCATGGGAATCGGCGACGGACCCGCCCAGCAGGCCGCCCACGACGAGCGGCACCAGGGCAAAGATGCTGAGCAGCCCGACGTACAGGCTGTCCTGGGTGAGCCGGTAGACTTCCAGGCCGACCGCGACGAGAGTGAGCTGGCTGCCCACGTTGGAAACCGCCGACCCCAGCCACAGCCGCCGGAAATCAGGGCTTTCGCGCAGCGGAGTGATGTCAGCCAGAAGTTTTCCCACCCGGCAACTCTAGCGTCGGCAGGAACTTAGCCCCGCCTTATTGTGATCTAGTCAAAATAAGTGATTCAATGGAGTCATGACCGATCACCCGGAAAGCCACGAAGCATGGGCCGCGGCCCTGCGCGCCCACGGGCGCCGGGTGACCAAGCAGCGGCTGGCGGTCCTGGCCGCCGTCGAGCATCACCCGCACTCCCCGGCGGAAAACATCCTGGCGGCTGCCCGCGAGGAACTGCCGGAACTGACGGCGCAGTCCGTGTACGTGGTGCTGGGTGACCTGACGGACCTGCAGATGCTGCGCCGCTTCGAGCCTCCGCATTCGCCGGCGCTGTATGAGACGCGGGTGGGCGACAACCATCACCACGCGATCTGCATCAGCTGCGGCCGGGTGGAGGATGTCGACTGCGCTGTCGGCCACGCACCGTGCCTCACCCCGCATTGGAGCGAAGATTCCCACCCCATGACCATCCAGATCGCGGATGTCATGTACCAGGGGATCTGCGGAGAGTGCCAGCGGGCCCAAAAACTTCCTGCAACGTAAATAACAAGTAATTAAGTAATAAGGAGAACAATGACTGCCATTTCAACGACCCAGTCAGGTGCGCCGGTCACGTCCGACGCGCATTCGAAGGCTGTCGGCGCTGACGGCGCGATCATCCTCACGGACCACTACCTGGTGGAAAAGCTCGCCCAGTTCAACCGCGAGCGGGTTCCGGAGCGCGTGGTGCACGCCAAGGGCGGCGGCGCTTTCGGTACGTTCAAGACCACCGAGGACATCTCCAAGTACACCAAGGCCGCGTTCCTGCAGCCCGGCGTCGAAACCGAGATGCTGATCCGCTTCTCCTCCGTCGCAGGCGAGAACGGCTCCCCCGACACGTGGCGTGACCCCCGCGGTTTCGCGGTGAAGTTCTACACCTCCGAGGGCAACTACGACCTCGTGGGCAACAACACCCCGGTGTTCTTCATCCGCGACGGCATCAAGTTCCCGGACTTCATCCACTCCCAGAAGCGCCTGCCGGGCACGCACCTGCGTGACGCCGACATGCAGTGGGACTTCTGGACGCTGTCCCCCGAGTCCGCACACCAGGTCACCTGGCTGATGGGTGACCGCGGACTGCCCGCCTCCTGGCGCGAAATGCAGGGCTACGGCTCGCACACCTACCAGTGGATCAACGCCGAGGGCGAGCGTTTCTGGGTCAAGTACCACTTCCACTCCAACCAGGGCGTGAAGAACATCACCGGCGAAGAGGCCGAGGCCCTTGCCGGCTCGGACGCGGACTTCTACATCCGCGACCTTCACGAGAACATCGAAGCCGGCAACCTGCCCTCCTGGGACCTGCACGTCCAGGTCATGCCGTACGAGGACGCCAAGACCTACCGGTTCAACCCGTTCGACCTGACCAAGGTCTGGCCGCACGCGGACTACCCGCTGATCAAGGTCGGCACCATGGAACTGAACCGGAATCCGGAGAACTACTTCGCGCAGATCGAGCAGGCCACCTTCGCGCCGTCGAACTTCGTTCCGGGCATCGCCGCGTCCCCGGACAAGATGCTCCAGGCCCGCATCTTCTCCTACGCCGACGCGCACCGCTACCGTGTGGGCACCAACCACGCCCAGATCCCGGTGAACCAGCCGAAGAACCAGGTCAACAACTACAGCCAGGACGGCGCTGGACGCTTCCTGTTCAACGCTCCGTCCGTGCCGGTCTACGCACCGAACACGTTCGGTGGCCCGGCTGCTCTTGACACCGACGTTGTCGGCGGCGGCTGGGAGAACGACGGCGCGCTGACGCACGCCGCGCACTCCCTGCACGCTGAGGACGGCGACTTCGTCCAGGCCGGTGCGCTGTACCGCGAGGTCTACAACGACGCCGAGAAGGCCCGTTTCCTGGACACCATCACCGGTGCCGTGGGCGGCGTGAAGCGCGCCGACATCAAGGAACGCGCCATCCAGTACTGGACCAACGTTGACGCCGAACTCGGCGCCAAGCTCCGCGCCAACCTCGGCGCTGCACCGCTCTCCGACGCTGAGGCCGCCAACAAGATCGGCTAACAGCACCAGAGCGCAACAGGAACCCCGCCGCGGCACAGTGACCCGTTCACGGCCGCGGCGGGGTTCCCTGCGTCCGGGTTCACACTGAAAAAACCGCCGGCCGCAACCTTACGCCGCCGACGCGGGCAACACGTTCGCAGGAAGATATAGTCATCAGCATGCAGTCGGGTCCTCTTTATCTGATCGGCCCTTCGGGCAACCCCAATTTCGGCGACGAGTTCATCGCCGCCGCGTGGCTGAAGTATCTCGCCGAGGTGCGGCCTGACGCCGACGTCTGGCTGGACTGCCCCCAGCCCGGCCTGGCGCAGGTACTTTTCGAGGGACTGCACCCGCGCCTGCACGTCACCAACACACTGTGGCGCCTGGTGCATGAGACCGCTGAGTTGCCGCTCGAGGAAGCGGCGGAGACCATCAGGGCCCGGGTCACCGGCCTCGGCTCCCCTTCCTACGATCTTGGCCTCCTCAAGCTGCGCGAAGCTGAATCGCTGCACCTCATCGGCGGCGGCTTCATCAACGAGAACTGGTCCCACCACGCCGGACTGGTCCTGGCCATGCGCGCCGTACACGGCATCACAGGCGCCCGCCTGATCGCCACCGGCCAGGGACTCATGCCCGAACTCACGTCGGCCCCCGCCGAGATGCCCCTGTTCCAGGACTTCGCCCACGCGGCCGCCCGCGACGAGGCCGGCGCCCGGGCTTACGGCATCAGCCAGGAACTGGACGATGCCTTCCTCGGCGTCACCGCCGAAATAGCTCGCTCCACCGCCGAACCCGGCCTCTACGTCTGCATCCAGAGCGACACAGCGGACCCCGAGCGTTTCGGGACGGCTGTGGAAGTGGCGAGGGCCGCCGTCGAAAAGGCCGCCGGCGAGGGCACCAACGCCTACTATGTGGAAGCCATCCCCGGCGCCGACCGCGCCGCCTACGAACAGCTGGCTGACCTTATTCCGGAAGAGCGGTTCCTGCCGTTCCTGCACATCTGGGCCCACGGCCTGCCGCTGTCCGAGCACCAGACCTGGGTGACCAGCCGCTTCCACTTCCACCTGCTGGCAGCGTCCGCAGGCGCCCGGGGTCTCGCCGTCGGAATGAAGAAGGGGTATTACGACGTCAAGCACGAGTCGCTGACCTCCCTGGGCAGCGGCTGGTCGCTCGCGCTGGACGGCGACGATCCCGGAATTCCCGCGGACCGGGGTCCGCTGTACGGTGAACTGCCGGCGCACGTGGCGCGAAAACGCGCCGAGGCGGCGCGCATTTACCCTCCCGCGGCAAGCCACCCCAAGGCACCGCCGTCGGGCTCCGCACGGCTGCTGAGCGCCGCCTTGGGTGCGGCCAGGAGAACCAGGACGCGGCACCAGGCAGGCTGACAGCCGCCCGCCAGGCCGGGCACCATCTGTCAGGACATCCCCCACCAGCTGCACAAGGACACCCCGATGAGCACCGTCGCAGTCGCGCCCCTGCCCACCGCCAAGGCCGGGACCACGTTGCGCCCCCGGCGCAGGAAGACGTTCCGCGTCGACATCCAGGCGCTCCGGGCCCTCGCCGTGACGTTGGTTGTCCTGAACCACCTGTGGCCCACCCGGCTGACGGGCGGCTATGTGGGCGTTGATGTTTTCTTCGTGATCTCAGGGTTCCTCATCACGTCGCACCTGCTCAAGGAACGGATCTCTACAGGACGCATCCGGCTTGCCGCTTTCTACGCCAGAAGGATCCGCCGCCTGCTGCCCGCGGCGTTCCTTGTCCTGGCCGTCTCCCTCGCGGCTACCATGCTCTGGCTGCCTTTCTCGCGCTGGGGCGACACTGCCCATGAGGTCCTCGCGGCCGCACTGTACGCCGAAAACTGGATGCTGGCCGCCAAGTCCGTGGACTACTCGGCGTCGACGGCGTCGGCCACCGTCGCGCAGCATTACTGGTCCCTCTCGGTGGAAGAGCAGTTCTATCTGCTGTGGCCGCTGCTGCTCCTGGCCCTTTTCGCGTTCGCCGGCCGGCGGGACAAGCCGGTGGGGCGTGTCCTGTTGACGGGACTTGCCGCGGTGGCTGCCATCAGCCTTGTTAGCTCCGCGGCCATGGTCAACCTGGCGCCGAACCAGGCCTATTTCGTCACCCCGGTCCGGGCCTGGGAGTTCGGTGCGGGGGCTCTGGTGGCCCTCGCCGCCGGACGGATTCGGGTTCCCGTCCGTTACGCCAGGGCGGCGGGACTCGCCGGTCTCGCACTGATCGCCTGCTCTGCCCTGATGTTCGACGACGGGACGCCCTTTCCGGGCTGGCTTGCGGCAATTCCCGTGCTGGGAACGGCGCTGGTGATTCTGGCCGGGTGCGATAACCGCGAACCTGCCCTGAAGCCGCTCCTCGGCTCCCGCCCGGTACAGTACCTGGGGAACATCTCGTACTCGCTCTACCTGTGGCACTGGCCCCTGATCGTCCTCCTGCCCTTCGCGCTCGCGCGGCCGCTGGGCACGATGGACAAGGCGGCCATCATCCTGCTGTCCGTTGTTCTGGCCGGCCTGACGAAGGCCTTCGTGGAGGATTACGGCCAGTCGGCGAGGATCCTCACGGCGTCCTCCCGGCGGACCTTTGCAGCGATGGCGGTGGGCATAGCCGTCCTGGCCGGCCTTGCCGTCGTCCAGCTGCAGCTCGAGAAGGCCAGCAACTCCGCCGCAGAGAGCGCGGCGGCGGCCGCCGCATCGCAGCCGTGCTACGGCCCGCTTGCGCAGCTGCCGGGAGCAGACTGCGCGGACCGCTTTGGCCCGTCCGCGGCTCCGGTCATGGCGGAGCAGAACCAGTACTGGAAGTCGCCGGACGAGTGCAGCCTGCGCGACGAGCTGAAGGCCGGGGGCACCAAGACGCACCTGCGCTGCGACTTCTCGCAGGGCAAGGCCGGCGCGCCGGTCGTCTGGCTGGTGGGCGACTCGCACGGCCAGCAGTGGCAGGGTGCGGTCTTCGCCGCGGCCAAGGAGCGGGGATGGATAGTCAACACAGCCTTCCTCGGCGGATGCCCGGTGGCGGACGTGGTCTTCAAGGCCTATGAGGGAAAGAACGACCCCGGCGCGGCCAGGATCTGCTCCGAATGGGCTGACCAAGTGACCGAGACCGTTGCCCGCGACCGCCCGATGGCGGTGTTCACGTCAATGTTTGCCCGCGCGCAAACGGTCGACGACGGCTCCGGAAAG
This sequence comes from Arthrobacter sp. NPDC057013, assembly GCF_042674585.1. Classification (NCBI taxonomy): domain Bacteria; kingdom Bacillati; phylum Actinomycetota; class Actinomycetes; order Micrococcales; family Micrococcaceae; genus Arthrobacter; species Arthrobacter sp. NPDC057013. Next base: position 487,094 of record NZ_JBHUSE010000001.1, on the reverse strand, counting down.
CCCCAGCTGGAGCAGTTCACCGACGGCCTGCAGGCAACGTGGCGGCGCTGGACCGACGCCGGCTCGAAGGTCTATGTGCTCGCCGATCCGCCCCTGAACCAGGCGGTCAGGCCTCCTGACTGCACCAGCCTCCACACCTCCGATCCTGCAGCCTGCGCCGTCGACCGCGCCGTGGCCCAGCCGGAGGACCCCCTGTCAGTCGCTGCCAAGGCAGGCTACGTCAAGGACATTCGGCTGCTGGACTTCACCGACTACTTCTGTGATCCGGCCAGGTGTTACACCGTGGTGGGCGGCGTCAATGTCTACTACGACGCGAACCACCTCAACCGCGTGTACAGCGAACTCCTGGCACCGATGCTGCTGGACCGGCTGCCGAAATAGCCCGGCTGTAACAGTGGCCCGGGCGTTTGTGCGTGCGGTTGCCGGACCTGTCTGTTTTCCACATAGGCGGCCGGGCCCATGGCCGGGCCGGGGCTGAGTCCCTAGGCTTCAACCATGAGCACCTTCGAGGGCATCCCCGCCGCGGCAACCAAGTTCTACGCTGAGCTGGAGGAGAACAACAACCGCGACTGGTGGCAGGCCCACTCCACGGTCTACCAGGAGTCCGTCAAAGCCCCGCTCCAGGCGCTTCTCGCTGACCTCGAGCCGCGCTTTGGTCCGGGCAGGATCTTCCGCCCCAACCGCGACGTCCGCTTCTCACCTGACAAGTCGCCGTACAAGACCGCGCAGGGCGCCTTCGCCTCATACCAGGAAGGCCTTGGCTACTACCTCCAGATCAGCGCCGACGGCCTGCTGGTTGGCGGCGGCTACCACTCACATTCACCCGCGCAGCTGGTCCGCTACCGGAATTCCGTGGACGCGGGAAATACCGGCGAGCAGCTGCAGCACATCGTGGATGCCATCGCGGCCGCAGGGTTCGCCATTGAGGGCGAGAAACTCAAAACCGTTCCGCGGGGCTTCCCGAAGGACCATCCCCGGGCCGAACTGCTCAAGCACAAGTCGCTCTCCGCGGGTGTTACCCTCGGGGAGCCCGAGTGGCTCGGCTCGGCGGAGGCCGAACGCGAGATCGCCGCCCGCTGGGAACAGCTCCGCCCGCTGGTGGACTGGGTGGGGCGGCATGCCGCCCCGTAACAGAAGCACCAGCGGGCGGTCGCCAACAATAGCTCCGGCCGGGGCCAGACCCGGGCCGCTTCAGGGCGGCCCGGACCATGCCGGACGTTGGCCGGCCCGAACCTGGACAGGCAGCTAGACCTTGGTCAGCGCGTCGTCGTCCCGGTCGTCGAGGCCGCCTGCGGAGCCGTCCACGGCTGCTTTGGCGCCAGCGAACTTCTCGTTGAGGCGGGAGTGCCGCTGACCGTAGGCGAAGTAGATGGCAATGCCCACTACCAGCCAGATGCCGAAGAAGATCCAGGTCTCCACAGCGAGGTTGGTCATCAGGTACAGGCACAGCACCGCGGATACGACAGGAAGGACCTTGCCGAACGGCACGCGGAAGGCCGGCTTCAGGTCGGGGCGCTTCTTACGCAGCACGAGGATGCCCAGGCTGACCATCACGAACGCTGACAGCGTGCCGATGTTGATCATTTCCTCCAGCAGGTCCACGTTGGTGAGCCCGGCAACCAGGGCAACGGCGGCGCCGCAGATGATCTGCAGGCGCGCGGGCGTCGAACGCTTTTCGCTGGTCTTGGAGAGGGAACGCGGCAGCAGGCCGTCGCGGCTCATGGCCAGCACCACGCGGGCCAGACCCATGAGCAGCACCATGATCACGGTGGTCAGGCCCACGAGGGAGCCGAAGGCGATCACCTTCGCGGCGTCGGTGTTGCCGACTGCCTCGAACGCCGTGGTGAGGGTGGGGCTCTCCGCCTCGGCGAGCTGCGTGTAGGAGACCATGCCGGTCAGGGCGAGGGACACCAGGATGTACAGCAGGGTCACCAGGGCCAGCCCCCCGAAGATACCGCGGGGCAGCGTCTTCTGCGGGTTCTTGACCTCTTCCGCCGAAGTGGCCACCACGTCGAACCCGATGAAGGCGAAAAACACCAGCGCGGCGCCGGCAAAGATGCCCATGGTGCCGTACTGCGCGGGGGCGGCGCCGGTGAGGAAGCCGAAGAACGACTGCTTCAGAACGTCGGCCGCGCCGGCGTTGGCCGTCGGCTCAGAGGACGGGACGAAGGGCGTGTAGTTGGAGAACCTCACGTAGCTGAAGCCCACGATGATCACGAACACCACCACGGCGATCTTGATCAGCGTGAAGATGTTGCCGACACGGGCGGACAGCTTGGTCCCGAGCACCAGCAGCACGGTGAAGACCGCCACGATGAGGAAGGCGCCCCAGTACAGGTCGACGCCTCCGATGGATATGGCGGGCGGCATTTCCACGCCCATGAGGGCGAAGACCTTGCTGAGGTAGATGCCCCAGTACTTGGCAATCACCGCAGCGGCGGTGAAGAGTTCCAGGATGAGGTTCCAGCCGATGATCCAGGCCAGAATCTCGCCCATGGTGGCGTAGGTGAAAACGTAGGCGGAGCCGGCCACCGGGATGGCGGTGGCGAACTCGGCGTAGCACATGATCGCCAGGGCACAGGTGATGGCGGCGACCAGGAAGGAGATGGTGACGGCGGGGCCGGCGAAGTTCGCAGCGGCCTTGGCGCCCACGGAGAAGATGCCGGCGCCGACGGCAACAGCGACGCCCATGATCATGAGGTCCCAGGTGCTCAGGGAGCGCTTCAGCTTGCGTCCGGGCTCATCGGCGTCGGCAATTGACTGCTCGATGGATTTGGTCCGGAAAAGGTTCATTGGAAGTCCACAGTCCTGATAGGGGATGGAAACAGACCTATCAAGGATAGTGTCCATCCAGTGGACGGCCACATTTGTCCCAAATACTGAGACGGCAGCAACGCAAAACCACGCCCGGCCCTCCTCCCGCGCTGCGGCTGCGCGGTGTGGAGGGCCGGGCGTGGTTCCTTGCTGGTGGCTGGCGGCCCCTGCTTGGGCCGCCAGCCCCCAACTCGACTACACGGCACCCGTCCGGATCGTCCAGGACCGGAACGCCAGCGGGTTGCCCGCCAGATCCCGTACGGAGGACGTTGCCACGGTGTAGGTGGTGTTGGCCGCCAGCGTTGCCGACGGGTTGAGCGTCGCGGTCCGCGTCGCGGCGTTGTAGGTCACCGTCGCCGTAACGACCGGGCCGGTCAGTCCGCCGCGCCGCAGCACCACGGTTCCGGTGTTGACGTTCGTCACGGGCTCGCTGTAGCGGACCGTCACGTTCGCCGTACGGCTCACATTGCTGGCACCGATGGCCGGCGTCACCGAAACGACCGTCGGGGCAGGGCCGGTGGTGAACTGCCATGACGTGAACGCGATGGTGTTGCCGGCAGTGTCGCGGACTGAGGAGACAGCCAGCGAGTAGGTGCGGTCAGCCAGCAGGTTGGCGGTCGGGTTCACAGTCGCCGTCCGGGTCGCGTTGTTGTACGTAACCGAGGCGGGGATGACAGTGGTGCCGAGCCGCAGCACCACGGTGGTCGTGGTCACATTCGCCACCGGCTCACTGAAGGTCACGGTCAGGTTGTTCGTCTGGCTGACGGACGTGGCGCCCGAGGCGGGGGTCCTGGCTGTGACGGTCGGTGCCACGAATTCGGTCCGCGGCGTGGTCAGCGCGCTGCGGGCTGAAGCTGCGCCCGTGCCTGCCGAGTTGATCGCCGAAACATCGAACGTGTAGCCGGTGCCGTTGATCAGTCCGGTGACCACTGTGTTCGTCACGTTGCCGACCGTGATTTCGCGGGTCGGAGTGGCTCCCGTTCCCACGAAGACGCGGACCCGGAACTGCGTGACAGGCGCGCTGGGTACTGCCGGGGGGGCGGTCCACCGCACCGTGGCCTGGGCATTGCCCGCGGTCGCCGTGCCGATCGCCGGAGCGCTGGCAAGGACGGGAGCGGACGGGGTGACTGCGTTGGACAGTGCCGAGAAGGCGCTGGCACCGATTGCGTTCACTGCCCGAACCTGGAAGCGGACAGGCGTTCCGTTGGCCAGACCCGTAACCAGCAGGCTGGTGGAACCGGCGTCTGCCGTCCGAAGTGCGCCCAGCTGGGCTCCGGCTGCGTTGACCACCCGCACCTCGAAGCTGGTGGCGAGGCCGCCTGCTGCCGGGGTGAAGTTGACCGTAGCCTGGCCGCTGCCGGTAGTGGTTGCCGCGCCGATGACGGGCGCCGACGGTGCAACGGTGTCGGCGAACACCAGCCGCTCGACGTTCCGCACGGTGTCTGTACCGTCATTGCCCACATTGTCGGTCACCGTGGTGGTGGATCCCGGGGAGCCGAGGGTGCCGTCGCCGCCGGTCGTGGTGACCGTGTAGTCGGCTTCCGGTCCGGTGAACACTGCCGAGTCGGTGCCGCCGGAACCCGTGAGGATCTCGCGGACTGCCACGATGTTGCCCGGGTTCACCGTTCCCGCGAAGACAGCTTCCTGGAGCGTCGGTCCTGTGAGGTTGCCGTTGGCGTCCCTCAGGTATCGGCTGGTCATGGCGCTCTGCCCCGGCGCTTCAATGCTGGCGCTGCCGATCTCGGTTGCGGGGTTGTTCGGGTCGGTGCGGACACTAAGCCGGACACCGAGGTAGCGGTCGCCGTCAATGATGTCATCGGCGCCGCGTCCCTCAAGGAGGTCGGAGCCGCCGCCGCCAAGGAGGATGTTGCCATCGCCCCAGACGTTCGAACCCGCCGTGAGCAGCGGGCAGTCCTTCGACGCCGATGCCGCGATGACCGTGTCCGCCGGAGTGTTCAGTGCCGGCACCAGGTCGTCAAGACCGGCAATGCGGTCCAGGCCCTCCTGGTTCAGGACGTTGCACCCGATGAAACCGCCGCCGCCAACGGCACTGGGAACGACGTTGTCGCCGCGGATCTTGTCATTGAATTTCCAGCCGGACGCGGCCTCGAGTTCGTTGAACTTGTCGCGGACGTCAACGGTCAGGATGTCAAGGGGAACAAGCGGCAGGGCAAGGTCCAGGTCCTGGGCCTGTGGATCGCCCTGACCGGTCTCCCAGTCGTAACCGGAGGCTCCGGCGACCTTCTCGATGCCAGGACCGCCGACGCCGATGTCGTCGCCGCCCTCCATGTCGTAGTCGTCGTCGCCGCCCTGGCCGACGAGGATGTCGTGTCCGGGCTTTTGGGAATCATCAAGGAAGAACAGGTTGCCGCTGTCGCCCTGCATCAGGTCCGGCTGGTCGCCACCCTCTTCCCAGTCATCGCCGCTGTCGCCGAACGCGGCGTCAAGGCTCTGGCCGAGCATGATGAAGTCGTCGCCGGCTCCACCGAAGGTTTCGTTGGCATTGGCTCCACCGTTCGTGAAGTCCTTGCCCTCGCCAGCCATGATGATGTCCAGGCCGGGGCCGGCGTCAATCGCGTCATTGCCGGGTCCGCCCTTCGGGACGTCGTCACCGGCAAGGTCGGTGATGATGTCGTCCCCTTCGCCACCGAGCGCGACGTCGGCTCCGTCGCCGCCTTCGATGATGTCGTTGCCTTCACCACCCCAGAAGGTGTCGCTGTCGTTGCCACCGAAGATGCGGTCCACGCCGGCAGTGCCGTTGTAGACGCTCTGTCCGTTGATGCCGGAGGGGTCGACAGTGTTCCTGCCACGGTACTTGATCGTGCCGTCCGGCATGCGGATCAGCACAGCTCCCTCATCGCATTCTGAGTCCGGGTCATCCAGTACGGTGTTGCCCGAGGCTGCAAAGCCGGCTGTGGTGCCTTCCAGCTTCTTCAGTTCAAACTTGCAGTCCGCCGTGGCGAACGCGTCGGCCTTCAGGCTCTTCACGTTCGTGTTGCGCATCATCAGTTCGGCGAACGAGTTGCCCTCCAGCTGCGTCCTGAGGTTCATGCCGGGGGTCCGCGCCAGGTAGTACAGCCGGTCGCCGTTCTGCAGGTCCGTCAGCTGGTTCTCAAAGACGTAGTTGAACGTGCTGCCCAGCAGGCCGCCGAAGACAACCGTCGTCTCCGCGAGACCGCCGACCCAGAGATCGACGTTGTCGAGGCCGGTGATCGAGCTGGCGCCATTGTTCGCCCAGGCGTCCGTGCTGTTCATGAACGCTGCGGCGTCAGCCGGAGGAACGTCCCCGGCGGCGGGGCTGACGATCAGCCGTGCAGCCTCGCGCTTGGCCGCCAGCGTGGTTGCACCAGTGATGGACGGGTGCAGGCCGTAGGCCGCGACGAAGTTGACCAGCGACTCCGGGTGCTTGAGGTTCTCGCCGAAGTCGACCCAGTTGACGTAGGGCTTCAGCTGGCCGTCATTCGTCTTGTTGAAGAGCTCACGGCGCAGGACGTTCAGCCGCGGGATTCCTTCAGAGCGGGCACGCGTCATGTTGATCGTGGGAAGGTCCAGGGGCAGGCCCAGGAGGTTGTTGCGGAGCGTGTCGGTTACGAACTCGTCAAGCTCGTTACCCGCCTGATCCGACATACCCATGATGATGCTTCCGGCGGCCTCTTCCGAGGTCAGGGGCCCGGCAAGCCCGCCGTTGGTGTACTCGGGAGGGTTGAGGAACCCGTCAAGCAGGGAAATGTCGTTCTGGCTGCCCTTGGTGTCATCGGACGTGCCGAACACGGCGTCGGGACCGGCGCCGTCCTCGTTCCGGCGCGAGATCGTCTCGGTCAGCATCGAGTGGCCGAAGCGGTACACCGCGTGCGCGAACTCTGCGTGGATCGCGGGGTTGAGCTCCGTCTGGGTGAAGGCAAACGGCTCGAAGGGGTTGATCGCGGGCTGGACCTTGCGGGCGAACTCCTCGAAGACCAGGTGCTGGTATTCCATTTCCGTGATGAACCGGGCGGCCTGGAAGAGCCGCTCTCCGTTCCAGCCGCCGGCCCCGGCACCCAGCTTCCACTCGGGCAGCGCGGCTACGCCACTGGCGGACGTGTCGTTGGTGAGGATGTTTTCGATGTCGTCCACGAGTCGGTCGTGCTCGGAGTGGAAAATCTGGTGAATGGCCGACAGGCCAATGTTCTCGTTGACGCGGCCGTCACCGGCGATGAAGTGGGCATTCAGCATCTCGTCGTCATAGGTGCCCGCCGGCTGGTTCGCAAAGTCGGCAGAAGCCGTGTTGTCAGCATCCGGTGCCGGCGTCACCTTCGGCGTCCCCGGGTTGTGGTCGGTGTCCTGCGGACTCGGGTCCGCGTTGTGGGCGATGTCCGTCAGGAACGGCGTGTCAAAGTACTTGACGTTCGCCGGCACCAGGGTGCCCAGGCCGCCGTTGTCGGCCCGGTTGGCCTCTACGAGTCCGGTATCTGTCACGAACTGCGGAAGCCCGCGGGCGGGACCGGGGATGAACTTGCCGTAAGGGTCCGCGGCGACCATCGGAACATTCAGGACGTCCTTGTCCAGCAGCTGGATACCGAGGAGCGCCGAGGCCTGGGCCTTGGTCGTGGTCCAGGTGGCCATGCCGCCGGCAGTGGGTCCGGCAGGTCCGCCGAGCAGCTTGCCCGTGGCGACAGGCTTGCCGTCGGTGTTGTTGACGTACTCCCGCAGGAATACCTGGTGCGAGGAGTGCGAGGTGTAAGTCTGGCTCTGGTCGACCCAGGGCGAGTCCGTGTTGTTCGCATCCTGGATGTCGTCGGCGCTTTCGTCCGCAGGAGTCGCGGGGTTGTCACCCAGGACGCCGTCCGGACCGGGCTGGTTTTGGCCGCGGGTCAGCACCATGAAGCGCAGGTTCGGATCGAGGTCGTCCGCGTTGCCAAAGACGTGGTCCGGGCCTGCAATCAGGGGGTCGTCATCCTTCAGGGGAACGAAGACGGTTCCGCCGCTCTTGACGGTCTGGTCCACGCCGTGGTCGAAGAACTGGCCGAACAGCGTGAACATCGAGTTGTAGGGCGGGGAGAGGCCGACGTCGGTGGTCACGTTCTCGATGAACAGCGTGCTGTGGGACGGCACGCAGCCGGCGGGAACACCGGCCACGGGCGGGGTTGCCAGCGGATCCGGGTCAGTCGTGCAGGGAACGACCCCCTCGTTGCCCTGTGTCCGGACCGGGTTGCCTGCCGCGGCGACTGCAGCCGGGTTGGTCGAGGTCTGGTCCACAATCAGGTTGCTGATCACGCGGGGCTCGGAGTCGAAGACGTTGCCCTTCTTCTGCGCATACGACGTGGGCTGGGAAGGCCCGAACGCGGGAGGCGAGTTCTCGGCATCCTTAAACGAAGGTGTTGTCAGGCGCGGGAACTTCTGGTCCGCCGCACCGAACGTTTCCTGGCCCGCCTGAAGGTTGTTGCACGACCCGTCAACCGTCCGGAGTCCCTGGGAAACCAGGGGGCTCGGAATCTGGTTGGGGCCGGTCCCGATCAGCGCCCCGCAGGGGCCCGTGGCCGACGTCGTGTTGGCCACGTGCGCCTCGGCGATCTTGATCTGCTTGAGGATGAACGAGAGATCGGAGGGAGTGATGGTAAATCCCTCCCCCACAGGTGCCTGAACCGCGTTGGCTGCCACGACAGGCAACCCCATGGCGATCGGCATCATGAGCGTGGTTACTGCTGCCACCGTCCGGAAGGAGATGGACTGCTTGCGGTGCTTTTTGCGTCGTTGACGCCGGTTTGTTGGTGGATTGGTGGGTGCAGCGGATCGACTTTGATCCGTGCCCCCGTCTGACTTCCATGCTGAGACATTCATGGCACAACCTGCCGCTAGGAGGGATGTAACCGTGCCATAGTCCGTGGCCATGCCCGTGAAAACCTTGTGGATGCGGCCGGTCCGGAGTTCTTTTATCTGTTGAGCCACCCCAAATTGGGGGTTTTCCTCAGGCGTTTTAACAGGCAATACGCAGGCGGGGCCACTAACTTGTGGCCCCGCCTGCGTATTGTGAAGCTGGACTTCAGGAGTCCTCTCTTACCGGCTACACCGGCCAGTCCATGAGCGTGGAACGGATCAGGAAGCGCTTGCCTTCCGGTGCCTCGACGGAAAATCCGCTCCCCCGGCCCTGCACCACATCCACTGTCAGGTGGGTGTGGCTCCAGTAGCCAAACTGTTCCCTGGACATCCAGAATTCCAGCGGCTGGCCGCCGTCGTGAGTGCCTCGGTAGCCGCCGTCGTCCGGGGAACCGGACCCTTCGCCGTCGTCCGCGAAGAGATTAAACCGCCCCAGCAGCACATCCGACTCCCCGGTGAGGAAGTCCCCGGACGGGTAGCACATGGGGGCGGAACCGTCGCAGCAGCCTCCGGACTGGTGGAACATGAGCGGGCCGTGCTGCGCCCAGAGCTTCCGCAGCAGCCCCACTGCCTCGGCGGTGAGCGCCACCCGGGAGAAGTCCTCCCCGGGCAGCGTCACGGCGGCGTCGAGCCTGGTGACGGGCATCAGAACCTCAGCACCACACGGCCGTCGATCTTGGCGTGCTTCATCTCGTCAAGGACCGCATTGACTTCCGAGAGTTCCCGCGTGGAAACGGTGGGGTGGATCTTGCCCTGCGCGTAGAAGTCCAGTGCTTCCTCCAGGTCCTGCCGTGTTCCCACGATGGAGCCGCGGACGGTCAGGCCCTTGAGCACAATCTCGAAGATCGGTGCCGGGAAGTCGCCCGGCGGCAGGCCGTTGAACACGATGGTTCCCCCGCGGCGGGCCATGCCGATTGCCTGGCCGAAGGCCGACGGGTGCACCGCCGTGACCAGGACTCCATGGCAGCCGCCGGTTTCCCGCTGGATGACTTCCGCGGGGTCCTCATGCAGCGCATTCACGGTGAGTTCGGCGCCGTGCTTTTTGGCCAGGGCGAGTTTGTCGTCCGCGATGTCCACGGCGGCGACGCGCAGGCCCATGGCCACGGCGTACTGGACGGCAATGTGCCCCAGGCCGCCGATGCCGGAGATGGTGACCCACTCCCCCGGCCTGGCCTCCGTCATTTTCAGACCCTTGTAGACGGTGACGCCGGCGCAGAGCACCGGAGCCACCTCCACGGGATCCGAGCCCTTCGGAATGCGGGCGGCGAACCGGCTGTCCACCAGCATGTACTCGCCGAAGGAGCCGTCCACGCTGTAGCCGGCGTTCTGCTGGGACTCACAGAGCGTTTCCCAGCCGGTGCGGCAGTACTGGCAGTCACCGCAGGCGGACCAGAGCCAGGCGTTGCCCACCAGGTCACCGACGGCGAGGTCCGTGACGCCCTCGCCCACGGCCACCACCTCGCCCACGCCTTCGTGGCCGGGCACGAAAGGCGGCGACGGCTTCACCGGCCAGTCCCCTTCAGCAGCGTGGAGGTCGGTGTGGCAGACACCGCTGGTGATCACTTTCACCAGTGCCTGGCCGCGGCCGGGGGTGGGTACGGGGATGTCCTTGATCTGAAGATCCTTGGCGAATTCGGTTACTACGGCTGCTTGCATTGTCGTCGTCATTGGCGAAATCCTTGCGTCGTTGAAGCGTTGTTCGTAGGTGGTGCGGGACGGGTGGTGCTGCCTTCCTGGGGGGTGGCCAGGGGCCGGTCTTCCGCCACAGTGCGGGCGGGAAGCGTGGTGCGGGCGGGGACGGATGGAGCTGATCCGTCCCCGCCCGGCCTGAGTGGGCTCTAGAAGAAGCCGAGCTTGTTTTCGTTGTAGCTGACCAGGAGGTTCTTGGTCTGCTGGTAGTGGTCCAGCATCATGGCGTGGTTCTCGCGTCCGATGCCGGAGGACTTGTAGCCGCCGAACGCGGCACCGGCCGGGTAGGCATGGTAATTGTTGACCCAGACGCGGCCGGCCTGGATTTCGCGGCCTGCCCGGTAAGCGACGTTCCCGTTGCGGGACCAGACGCCGGCGCCGAGGCCGTAGAGGGTGTCGTTGGCGATGCCCATGGCGTCGTTGTAGTCGCTGAAGCGGGTCACGGACACAACGGGGCCAAAGATCTCCTCCTGGAAGATGCGCATCCGGTTGTGGCCCTCGAAGATCGTCGGCTGGACGTAGTAGCCGCCGGCCAGGTCGCCGGACAGTTCGGCCCGGGCACCGCCGGTGAGCGCCCTGGCGCCCTCCTGCTTTCCGATGTCGATGTAGGAGAGGATCTTTTCCAGCTGGTCGTTCGAGGCCTGCGCACCGATCTGGGTTTCGGTGTCCAGCGGGTTGCCCTGGATGATCTTCTCGGTCCGTGCCAGCGCGTCGGCCATGAAGGAGTCGTAGATGCCTTCCTGGACCAGGGCACGGGACGGGCAGGTGCAGACTTCGCCCTGGTTGAAGGCGAACAGCGCAAAGCCCTCCAACGCCTTGTCGTAAAACGCGTCGTTGGATTCGGCGACATCGTCGAAGAAGATGTTCGGGCTCTTGCCGCCGAGTTCCAGCGTGACGGGAATCAGGTTGTTGGAGGCGTACTGGCTGATCAGCCGGCCCGTGGTGGTCTCGCCGGTGAAGGCGATCTTGCGGATCCGCGGGCTGGAGGCCAGCGGCTTGCCCGCCTCGACGCCAAAGCCGTTGACCACGTTGACCACGCCCGCCGGGAGCAGGTCGCCGATGAGTTCCATCAGCACCAGGATCGACGTCGGCGTCTGTTCCGCGGGCTTGAGGACGACGGCGTTGCCCGCCGCGAGTGCCGGCGCCAGCTTCCAGACGGCCATCAGGATAGGGAAGTTCCACGGGATGATCTGGCCGACGACGCCGAGCGGCTCATGGAAGTGGTAGGCCGTGGTGTCGTCGTCGAGCTGCGACAGCCGGCCCTCCTGGGCCCGGACGGCGGAGGCGAAGTAGCGGAAGTGGTCGGCGGCCAGCGGGATGTCCGCGTTGAGGGTCTCGCGGACCGGCTTGCCGTTGTCCCAGGTCTCGGCGACGGCGAGGAGTTCGACGTTCTCATCGATGCGGTCGGCGATCTTGTTCAGGACCGCGGCGCGCTCGGCTACCGAGGTCCGGCCCCAGGAGGGAGCCACCTTGTGCGCGGCATCGAGGGCGAGTTCAATGTCCTCTGCCGTGCCGCGGGCCACCTCGCAGAACGCCTTGCCGGTGACAGGCGTGATGTTCTCGAAGTACTGGCCCTTCACGGGTGCAACCCACTCGCCGCCGATCCAGTTCTCGTAGCGGTCCTTGAAGGTGACCTTCGAACCCTCGGTGCCGGGCTGTGCGTAAACGGTCATTGCTAGCTCCTTTGCTCTGCAACACGGTGGCGATCCATCATGGTGTTCGCCGATGCATCGAGCGTAGGAGCGTGCAGGTTGCAGCCAGGTTGCAACTGCATCCCCACCTGCTCCCTAACCTCGCAAGCTCGGCCAGGTAACCCGGAAGTCGTGGGCCCAGCTCGGCCAGGGAACCCCTGCAGGCGTGGGCCCAAGTCCGGATGCTAGCCCAGTTCGGCTTCCAGCCGTTCCAGATCGGCGACGACGGCGGCCCGCTTGGGTGAGCGCGGCGGCAGGAGCTTCAGGGCGGCACGGCGGACGCCGGCGTCGTCGGCTGCCTCCGGCAGTTCCGCGTACTTGAGCAGCGAGTCCGCGCTGCCGTCCGTCAGGACGGCCTCGCGCAGCAGCGCGGACACCCGGTTCCGGAGCTCGACGACGCCGGGCGCCTCGGAGCGGGGCAGGACGGCGCCGCGGTAGATGTCCAGGGCGATCCGGTGGGCACCACGCTGCAGGCAGGTGAGCACCTGGCTGCTGTCCGGCAGGAGGTCCATGGGCAGCCGGTACGGCCGCGACTCCGGTACCGAGGCAGCGTTCAGCTGCTGCAGGACCTTCCGGAGCCGCACCATCTCGGCGCGCAGGGTGATCGTGGAGCCGTCACCCGGGTACAGGAGGACGCTCAGTTCCTCGGCGCTGAGGCCGTCCGGGTGGGTGCTGAGCAGGGCCAGGATCTCGCTGTGCCGGGCGGACAGCACCACGCTGCGGCCCTCGATGCTCAACAGTGCCTGATCGCGGCCCAGCAGCTGCAGGCTGTTGCGGTACAGGCTGCCTTCCCGCGCGGAACCGCCGGCAGCCCCCGAACCCGGGTGCCGCCGTCGTGCTTTGGTCCGTTCCTGGGCGGCAGCGAGCTGCAGGCGTTCCACGCGCAGCTGGGCCTGGGCCGCCGCCACCGTGGCCTCGACGAGCGAGAGCGTGTGCGGCGCCACGGCCGCCTCCGTGCCCGTGATGTCCACGACCCCCAGCAGCGCGCCGGAGTCGGGGTCCTGGAACGGCACCGCTGTGCAGCTCCACGGGTGGACGGACCGCTGGTAGTGCTCGGCGCCGGAAATCTGGATTCCCCGGCCCAGGGCGAGGGCGGTTCCGGGGGCGCTGGTCCCCACGGTCGCTTCCGACCAGTCCGCGCCCGGGACGAACATCATGCCTTCCGCGCGGCTGCGGGCGCCGGTATCGCCTTCCACCCACAGCAGCCTGCCCACCTCGTCGCCGACAGCAACCAGCAGGCCGCTGTCATGGCTTGGCCGGATGAGGAGCTTTTGGATCACGGGCATGATGGCGGCGAGCGGGTGTTGGCGGCGGTATTCCTCCAGCTCGTCCGCGGCGATGGCCAGGGGCGCCTCGGGGTTGTCCGGGTTGGCCCGCAGCCTGGCGGACCGCTGCCAGGATTCCCGGATCAGGCGGCGCAGCCCGGGGATTTCCTCGGCATCGGGGAACGCGTCACTCTGCGCGCAGCTGCCCAGGAATTCGTGGCCTGCCAGGGCGCGGCGCTGCAGCAGCACCGCATCGTTGGTTTCGGATGCCGCCGGCTGGATCAGGTTCTTCATCGAACTCCCACTCGCCCAAACGCTTGCCCGCAAAAGTCTAGTCCAGCCGCCGCGCCGGCAGTAGGCCCCTCCTCGTCGGAGTTTTTGTCCAGATAATGGGGGTTGAAACGTGCCAAACGGCCATTATCTGGACAAAAACTCGTCAGCCGGGGGCGGGGTTAGGCGCGGGAGATCTGGATCATCTCCTCGCGGGGCACCACCTTGATGCGTTCACGCACGACGCCGCCGTCCGCCTGGGCGGCTTCGGTCCAGGATGCGCCGAGGGACGCCTCGTGGGCGTTCAGCTTGTTCCAGCCTTCCCACGTGGTGTACTCGATGCCGCGCTCCTCGAGCAGGTCGATGATCGCCTGCGGGTCGGGGTTCTGCGCCGGCGGCAGGGTGAGCCGGTCCTCGAGGAGGAAGCCGATGGTTTCCAGGGCGTCGCCCTTCGTGTGGCCGATCAGGCCGACCGGCCCTCGCTTGATCCAGCCCGTGGTGTAGATGCCGGGGACGGGGTTCCCGTCGGCGTCGAGGACCCGGCCGCCCTCGTTGGGGATGACCCCGCGCTTCGCGTCGTATTCCAGTTCATCGAGCGCAGAGCCGTGGTAGCCGATGGCGCGGTAAACGGCCTGCACCGGGTAGTCGATGAACTCCCCCGTGCCCTTGACGTTCCCGGTGCCGTCCAGCTGCATGCGCTCGAACTTGATGCCGGCAACCTTGCCGGACCCGCCGTCGTCGTAAATCTCCACCGGGCTGTGCAGGAAGTGCAGGTGCAGACGGCGCGACGACGGCTGCTCGGCCTCGGCGTGCTCCTCGACGAGCCAGTTGGTCATGGTGTTCACCATGGTTTTGGTCTGGTTGTTGCTCCGGATCGCGTCGTCGGAGGCCTCGTCGAATTCGAAGTCCTCCGGGTACAGCACGATGTCGACGTCGCGTGCGTGGCTGAGTTCGCGGAGTTCCAGCGGGGTGAACTTCACCTGGGCGGGGCCGCGGCGGCCGAAGACGTGGACGTCGGTGACGGGCGAATTCTTCAGGCCCTGGTAGACGTTGTCCGGGATTTCCGTGACGAGGAGTTCGTCGGCGTGCTTGACCAGCATCCGTGCGACGTCCAGGGCCACGTTGCCGTTCCCGATGACGGCGATTTCTTTGGCGTCCAGCGGCCATTCGCGGGGAACGTCCGGGTGGCCGTCGTACCAGGACACGAAGTCGGCGGCGCCGAAGGAGCCCTCGAGGCCGATGCCGGGGATGTCCATGTCGGCGTCCTTGATGGCACCGGTGGAGAAGATGACGGCGTCGTAGAAGGCGCGGAAGTCGTGCAGTGTCAAGTCCCGGCCGTAGGTGACATTGCCCAGGAACCGAATGTCGCCGCGGTCCAGGACCTTGTGCAGGGCGTTGACGATGCCCTTAATGCGCGGGTGGTCCGGGGCCACGCCGTAGCGGATCAGGCCGTACGGTGCCGGGTACGCCTCGAAAAGGTCGATGCTGACCTCGAAGTCGCCGTCCTTGACCTCGTTGGACTTGGTCAGGATGTCCGCAGCGTAGACGCCTGCGGGTCCGGCGCCGACGATCGCGACGCGGAGCGGCCGCTTGGCCGTGGATTCAGCTGTGTTGGACACCGTAAGCCCTTCCGGAACGGGAGACCGCGCCCCACCGGCGCGCAGTTTTCAATTCTAATTGTCCGCCCGGCCGGGCGTCCCACCCGTGACGGTGCACGGCGGTCCGTGACGGCCCGCGGCACCGGGACGCCGGGGGCCCGGGCCACGGCAGCCCGCCGCCTCAGGCCCGGATCCGCCAGCGTCAACCGCTCTTGCGCAGGGCCACCACGCCGCCCTCGCGGTACAGCAGCGCCCGCAGCTCCGACTCCGCCGAGTCCAACCGCTTGGGGTCGATGGTTTC
The DNA here is from genome assembly GCF_042674585.1 of Arthrobacter sp. NPDC057013. NCBI lineage: Bacteria > Bacillati > Actinomycetota > Actinomycetes > Micrococcales > Micrococcaceae > Arthrobacter > Arthrobacter sp. NPDC057013. The sequence goes on along the minus strand of NZ_JBHUSE010000001.1, from coordinate 471,613 downwards.
GCCGGCCGCGAAGTGGTCCAGCAGCCGCGGGTCCACATAGCTTTTGCGAGCGATCGACGGCGTGTTCCCCAGCACCGCCGCGGCCTCCATCATGGCCACGCTGATGGCCCGCTTCCGCTTTGCCTCGGTTTTCTGCGGCCCGCTCCGGGCCAGGCTCACGGCGGCCGCGGCGGTGCCCCGCAGGGTCCGGAAATCCTTCGCGGTGAAGTCGTCGCCCGTACGTTCCTTGACGTAACTGTTGATGTCGGCGCTGGTGACCGGGTGCCACGCCCGGCCATTCTTGTAGGCCAGCAGCCGCGCGTTGCCGCCGCGCCGCTTCAGGGTCTGGGCCAGCGCCGCAAGGTCCGGATCGTCGATGAGCGATTCCCAGGTCTTGCCGCTCTTGGCCGGGAAACTCAGGTGCAGGCAGCCCTTCCGGACACGGACGTGGGCGCAGAGCAGGGTGGCGAGCCCATGGCTGCCGTTTTCGTTTGTGTACCGCTCCGACCCCACCCGCAGTGAGCCGCTGTCGAGCATCCTGAAAGCCGCGGCCAAAACGCGCTGCCGGGTCACGCCGTCGGACCTCAGATCCATGGTGACCAGCCGGCGGGCGGTGGGCAGCGATTCTGCGAGCTGGAGCGCGCGGTCGAATTTCACCCGGTCTTTCCGTTCGCGCCACTCCGGATGGTAGATGTACTGCCGGCGGCCCACGGCGTCGAGTCCCGTGGCCTGGATGTGCCCGTTCTCGAACGGCGCGATCCACACGTCCGTCCACGCGGGCGGAATGCCGATGCTCTCCAGCCGGTCCCGGACCGGACCGGGCGGCAGCGTGGAGCCGTCCAGGTCCCGGTAGCTGAACCCCGTACCGGCCCGCACCCGCCGGTATCCGCGGCCGGAAGCGTTGCTGTGGCGGAGCCTCATGGGGCCGCCGCCCTGCGGTGAGTCGTCCTCATAATGGCAAGCCTACTGACTAATTCCTTTCCGCAGGCAACTTTTGGCCCGAGGCAGGCGGAATACCGCTCCCTAAGATGGTGTTATGGGTCTTGTGCCTAACCCCGACGGATACGTCTCCTCCGCCCTTCCGACTGCCCCACCACCCGGCGCCGCGCCCCCGGGCGTGACCAGCCCAGCCCCCAAGGCCCTGGACAAGGACACGACGGCGGGGATGCTGTTCGGCATCGGCGCTTACGGGCTGTGGGGGCTGCTTCCGCTGTACTTCTTCGTGCTGCAGCCGGCAAGCGCCGTGGAAATCGTGGCCAACCGCGTGGTCTGGTCGCTGATCTTCTGCGCCCTCCTGATCACGGTGACCAGGGCCTGGCGCGTGCTGGGTGCCGCCCTGCGGAACCGCTCCGTTTTCTGGACCCTGGCGGCCGCGGCCGGCCTCATCGCGGTGAACTGGCTGACCTACACCTACGGCGTCACCACGGGGCAGGCGGTCGAGACCTCGCTTGGCTACTTCATCAACCCATTGGTGTCCGTCCTCCTCGGCGTGTTCGTCCTCAAGGAGACGCTCCGGCCGCTGCAGTGGGCCGCCGTCGCCATCGGTTTCATCGCTGTCGGCGTGCTGACCGTGTCCTACGGGAAACTGCCGTGGATCGCCCTGACCCTCGCCGTCAGCTTCGGCCTGTACGGTTTCGTGAAGAAGCGGGTGGGCCCCCGGGCCGACGCCGTCACCAGCCTCACCGTGGAGACCATCGTTCTCACTCCCCTGGCCGGGGCCACGATGATTTTCCTCGCGGTGACCGGCGCCGCCTCCCTGACCACCCACGGCGCCGGACATTTCTGGCTGCTCCTGGCGTCGGGTGTCATCACGGCCGTGCCGCTCGTGTTCTTCGGCGCCTCTGCCCGCCGGCTGCCGATGACCACCATCGGGCTGCTGCAGTACTTCGCACCGGTGCTGCAGTTCATCGTTGCCCTGGTGGTATTCGGCGAGGCCATGACGCCGGCCCGGTGGATTGGCTTCGGCGTCGTGTGGCTTGCCCTGCTGGTGCTCACCGTGGACATGCTGGCCGCGACACGCAAGAGTTCAGCGGCCAAGCGGCTCGCCCGCAGGGAAGCGCGAGCGGACACTTAAGCCCCGGGCGCTGCAACTGTCCGTTTGCGCTCAGGGGGCCGAGTCCGCGCGGTCGTAGTCGCGCGGCACCACCACCATCGGCACCGGCAGGGCGCGCAACACCTTGTTGGCGGTGCTGCCGAGGAACATGCGGTTCTTCTCGGCCAGGCGCGAGGACCCGACGATGAGGATCTCGCCGTCGTCCCATTCGAGCCCGTCGATGGCTTCCTCGATGGTGCGGCCGTGGGCCACGGCCACGCCGACCTCGTGACCGGCCGGGACCTTCCCCGATGCTGCCGTCAGGACCGTGCTCGCGTGGATGTGCGCGGCGTTGATGGCCTCCCCGGCGTCACCGGCGGCATCGAGTTCCACCAGTGACACCAGCCGCAGCGGCACTCCCCTCCGCTTCGCCGCCCGGATGGCAGTCTCAATGGCAGCCTCGGCGCCGGCCCGCTGCCCCACGGCCAGCGTCAGCCGGGTGACGGGCGCCGTCCGCTGGTAGCCGCGCGGCGCAAGTGCCACCGGGACCGGCGAGGCGTGCAGCAGCGCATTGGCCACTGACCCCACCGTGTAGCGCTTGAACAGGCCCGTGCTGGCGGCGCCCACCACGATGAGCCCGGCCTCATATTCCTCCGCCGCGTCGATGAGCCCGCCGGCGAAGGAATCGGCCTCCCGCACATGGAATTTCGCGGGCAGGCCCTCCGGAACCAGGGCCAGGCCCTCCCGTTCGGCCGTCAGCACCTCCTGCTCCGCGGCACTGACCCGGCTGCCCTCCGGGTTCAGGGCCAGGTACGGCATGCTCGGCTTCACCACATAGACCAGATCCAGTTCGGCGCCCTGGGCCAGGGCCAGCGATGTGGCCAGGGCGACGGCGTCCGCGCCGCGCTCGGTGGGTGTGTAACCGACTACGTATCGCATGCGAAACCCCTCTTTGGGTAGTGCAGACCGGTCCCCGGTTTCCGGCGGCGGTCACCGGCCTGCGGCGTGAAGTGCAGTGGTGAGGATGACTCTACCGCGGCACTGCCGCCGGTGGATGGGGAAGCCGGCGGCAGGATCACAATGGTGAGCACGACGGCGGCAACAACGACGGCGGGCCGGGCACCTTTTGGTACCCGGCCCGCCGTCGTCGTACGTCCGTCAGCGCGCGAACTGGCAGCTAATGACCTGTTGGGAGCGTTTTGAGGGCATTACCTGCCAGTTCGCGCTAAAAGCGGAGTGGAATTACGCGTTGGCCTTGATGGCCGCGGCGAGCACCTCCAGGCCGTCCAGCAGCAGTTCGTCGCTGATGACCAGCGGCGGCAGCAGGCGGATGACGTTGCCGTAGGTTCCGCAGGTCAGGATGATGACGCCTTCCTTGAGGCACGCGGCGGCAACGGCCTTGGTGAGCTCCGGGTTCGGTTCCTTGGAACCGGCCTGAACCAGCTCGATGGCCAGCATGGCGCCGCGGCCACGGATGTCGCCGATGACGGAAACTTCAGAGGCCACCTCGCGCAGCTTGCCGAAGGAGAGTTCCTCGATGTGCTTGGCGCGGGCGTTGAGGTCGTACTCCTGCATTGAGCCGATCGAGGCCAGCGCGGCGGCGCATGCCACCGGGTTGCCGCCGTAGGTGCCCCCGAGGCCGCCCGGGTGGACGGCGTCGAGCAGGTCGGCGCGGCCGGTGATGGCGGACAGCGGCATGCCGCCGGCGATGCCCTTGGCCATGGTGATGATGTCCGGAACGATGCCCTCGTGGTCCACTGCGAACCATTCGCCGGTGCGGCAGAAGCCGGACTGGACCTCATCGGCGATGAAGACGATGCCCTTTTCCTTGGCCCAGGCGGACAGCGCCGGCAGGAAGCCTTCGGCCGGGACGATGAAGCCGCCCTCGCCCTGGATCGGTTCGATGATGATCGCGGCCACCTGGTCGCCGCCGATCTGCTTCTCGATCGCGGTGATGGCGCGCTTGGCGGCCTCGGCACCGGTGATCTCCGGGTTTTCCTCGCGGAACGGGTAGCTCATGGGCATGCGGTAGACCTCGGGCGCGAACGGGCCGAAGTTGGTCTTGTACGGCATGGCCTTGGCGGTCAGGGCCATGGTCAGGTTGGTGCGGCCGTGGTAGGCGTGGTCAAAGGCGACGACGGCGTCCCGGCCGGTGGCCAGGCGGGCCACCTTGATGGCGTTTTCCACGGCTTCGGCGCCCGAGTTGAAGAGGACGGTGCGCTTCTCATGGGTGCCCGGGGTGAGCTTGTTCAGCTGCTCGGCGACCGCGACGTAACCCTCGTAGGGGGTGACCATGAAGCAGGTGTGGGTGAAGTGCTCCACGGCCTCCTTCACGGCACCGACGACGGCGGGATCGGACGCGCCGACACTGGTCACCGCGATGCCCGAGCCGAGGTCGATGAAGGAGTTGCCGTCGACGTCGTGGATGATGCCGCCGTCGGCGTCCGCGACGTAGACCGGAACGCTGGAGGCGACACCGGCGGCGACCACTGCCTTGCGGCGTTCGGTCAGGGCCACGGACTTGGGGCCCGGGAAGTCGGCCTGGACGCGGCGCTTCTGCTCAAGGCGGTAGGTGATTTCGTTGGCAGTGGTGGTCATGGTGTTTCTTTCTTTACTGCGGAGGGGGCGCGGGGTGCGGAGCGGGTCAGGCGTCAAGTGCGGACATGACGTGCTTGATGCGTGTGTAGTCCTCGACGCCGTACATGGAGAGGTCCTTGCCGTAGCCGGACTGCTTGAAGCCGCCGTGGGGCATTTCGGCGGTGAGGAGGATGTGCGTGTTGATCCAGACCGCACCGAAGTCAAGATCGCGGCTCAGGCGCATGGCCGTGCCGTGGTCACTGGTCCAGACGCTGGACGCCAGGGCGTACTCGACGTCGTTCGCCAGCTCCACTGCCTCGGACTCCGTGCTGAACTTCTGCACGGTGATGACGGGTCCGAAGGTTTCCTTCTGCACGATGTCGTCCGTCTGCTTGGCGCCGGTGATGATGGTGGGCTCGAAGAAGTACCCCTTCTCGCCCGCGCGGTGGCCACCGGTTTCGATCCGGCAGTGCGCCGGCAGTGAATCGACGACGGCGCTGACCGCCTTGAAGTGGTTGACGTTGTTCAGCGGGCCGTAGTAGTTTTCCTCGTCGTTCTGGGAACCGGTGTGCAGGGTCTTGGTGTGTTCCACCATCGCTGCCACGAGGTCGTCGTGCACCGAGTCCTCAGCCAGCACGCGGGTGATGGCGGTGCAGTCCTGGCCCGCGTTGAAGAACGCGAACTCGGCGATGGCCGCGGCGCTCTTCTTGATGTCGGCGTCCTTGAAGACGATGGCCGGGGCCTTGCCGCCGAGTTCCAGGTGCGCGCGCTTGAGGCCCTTCGCAGCGCCCGAGGCGACGGCGATGCCGGCGCGGACGGACCCGGTGATGGACACGAGGCCCGGGACCTTGTGCTCCACCATCAGCGAACCGGTTTCGCCGGTGCCGAGGATGACGTTCAGGACGCCGGCCGGCAGAATGTCCGCGGCCAGGCGCGCCAGGACCAGGGTGGATTCCGGCGTCGTGTCGGACGGCTTCAGGACCACGGTGTTGCCGGCTGCGAGCGCGGGGCCGATCTTCCAGATCGCCATCAGGAACGGGTAGTTCCACGGGGCCACCTGGGCCACGACGCCGATCGGCTCGCGGCGGACGAAGGAGGTGTGGCCCTCGAAGTACTCACCGGCGGACTTGCCTTCAAGGATGCGGGCGGCGCCGGCGAAGAAGCGCAGCTGGTCGGCGCCGGCAGCCACTTCCTCGGAGGCGATCAGGGCGCGGACCTGGCCGGTGTTGCGGTGCTGGGCGTCGACGAGTTCATCGCTGTTGGCCTCGATGGCGTCGGCGAGCTTGAGCAGCATGAGCTGCCGCTGTCCGGGGGTCACGTGCTTCCAGGACTTGAAGGCGTCCTTGGCGGCGGCCATGGCGGCGTCGACATCGGCCTCAACGGAAACGGGCGACTTGGCCACGACGTCGCCGGTCACCGGGTTCACGATGTCGATCAGGCCCGTGCCTGCGGGCGTTACGAACTCTCCGTTGATGAAGTTCTGCAAGGTTTGAACCACGGTGTACAACCTCTTTCGTCCTGAATGGTGTGATGCGGCTGACTCGAGCCTATTCCAGCTCCCCATCCCGGGGAATAGCCACCTGCACACCCTTGAACCGGTGCTTTAGTGCGATCGGCCAGCATCCGGCTACCCTTGATCCATGGCAATTTCCCTCGCGGCGCTGCTGGCCGTGCAGTCTCTGGGACTCAAGAAATCCAGCCTGGCGGAGACCACTTCGCACCAGGACATCCGCTGGGTTGCGGTCACCGAACTGGAGGACCCGCAGCGCTTCCTCAACGGGGGCGAACTGGTGCTGACCACGGGGCTGCGGATGAAGAGTGCGCCCGAACAGCGGCGGTTCGTGCGCCAGGTCCAGCGGGCCGGCGCGGTAGGCATCGGCTTCGGCGTAGGGCTCTCGCACGACGCCGTTCCGCCGGCTTTGATCGCCGAGGCGAACCGGTGGGGGCTGCCGGTGGTCGAAGTCCCGTACGGCACCCCGTTCATCGCCATCAGCAAGCTCGTGGCCGACGCGCAGTCCGCGGACCACTATTCGAAGCTTGAGCGGCTCATCGCCGGGCACCAGATCCTGGCACGGGCGCTGCTGACCGGCGGCGGCCTGGCCGAACTCCTGCGGCACCTCGGCGGCATGCTGCGCACCGAGATCGCGCTCAGCCAGTTCACCGCCCAGCTGTACAACAGCGGCAGCGAACCGCCGTCCGCAGACTCCTGGACCACGTACCCCATCCCCACCGGCCGCCGCGATGCCTGCACACTCTGGGTGAAGCAGCCGTTCGAGGATTCCGGCATCATCGGCTACGCGCAGAACCTGATCAGCGTGGAGCTCAACAACATGGTCAAGCAGCGCCAGGCCGAGCGGGCGCTCTGCGGGCAGGTGCTGGAGGACGTGATCCACGGGACCCTTGACCCCAGCGAGGCCCAGCGCCGCCTCGCGGGGACGGGCATCAACAGCACACGCAAGAACGTGGTGATTCTGGCTGGCTCCGAGGCGCACCACAAGCAGCTGGTCAGTTCCTCACTGCCGCAGGCGCTGGAGAACGCGGTGACCGCCGTCGTCGGAAAGGACCTGGTGACGGTGGTGCCCGACGACGGACGGGGCGCCACGGCGATGGCCCGGAGCCTCAGCGACCACCTCGCCGAGGCCGGCATCCACGCGACGATCGGCATCGGCGGTGCGTACACCAAGCCGAACGGCCTGCGGTGGAGCTACTTCGAGGCGCGCGACGCCGCCAGCCACGGGCTGCCCGTCAACGAGCCCGAACGGCTCAGCCTGACCTCGCTGCTGCTGGCCAGTGAAGACGTGCCGCTGGCCGACATGGCCAGCGAATCACTCGATCCGCTCCGCAGCTTCGATGCCGCCCACGGCGCCGAGCTGATGGCCACGCTGGAGAGCTACCTGAACAACAACGGCTCCGTTGCCGCCGTCGCCGAGGCGCTGACCCTGCACCGGAACACCGTCCGCTACCGGCTGGCCCAGATCACCGAACTGACCGGGTACGACCCCTCCGTCACCGCTGACCGGGTGCAGCTGTGGCTGGCCCTGGCGGTCGCCAGGCTGGGCGCGCGGCACGCCGGCTGACCCGGAGCACGGGTAAGCGGATCCGCCCGGTCATTGCAGTGTGCGGGCGTAGCCGTCCAGCCGGCTTGCGAGCTCAACCGGGTTGCTCAGGGCGACCAGGTGTCCGCCGCGGATTTCGTCAATCCCTAAACCCAGCCGGGACCGGACCACGCGGCGCTGAAAGTCCAGCGGGAAGAAGCGGTCGTCGCGTCCAACCAGCACCTTGGTGGGCACGTCGGGCCAGCGGTCGATTTCGCAGGGCTGCCCGAAGGGCGTGCCGGACGGGGCGCGCTGCACCCCGGCGCCCGCGGCCACTACCTCCGGGGGAACGTCGTGCAGGAAGTGCACACGCTCATCGAAATCACCGCTTCGCCCGCTCAGCCTGTCATTGAGCTCCAGGGCCTCTGGCTGGCCGGTGGCCTCCCACCACTCGCCGGGTGTCTCACCTGGCAGGGGGACCATCGGGTTCAGCAAGACGATGAGCTTCACCGGCACCCGCCCCGCGACAACCGGGACCGTAAAGGCGCCCAGTGACTGGCCCACGAGAACCACATCGCGGTGGTCACCGGTGGCCGCGACGACGATGTCGGCGTAGTCCTGCAGCCCAAGGCCTGGATCGTCCTCGCGGATATCCACTGCGACGGCCTGGTGCCCCAGCCGTTCCAGCTCAGGAACCAGCCGGTGCCAGTACCAGCCCGCTCCCCCGGCGCCCGGAACAAGAACGAAAGTGCTCACCTGTCCTCCTGCTCTGGCACGCCTACTCGAAACGCACCGCATTCCAATCGAGGATCCGCGGCTCCGCCAGTCCCTCAGTGGTGAACGGGTCACCGGCGATGAAGCGTTCGGCGTCCTCGCGCGACGTGAAGATGCCCATCGATGAGCCGGCCGGGTCGGGGGCCTGGAAGGGCCCGAGCGCGACCAGCCCGCCACCGGCGGCGCGGAACTCCTCGTAGTAGGCCTTGTGGCGGGGGTACGTCTCCATCACGCGCGAGCGGTCGACGCCCTCGCGCAGGCTGTACAACACGACGAATTCCATGGACGCGATCCTACCGGCCGTCCCGAACTCACGGGAGGCCGCCGCCGGAAGCGCGGGGGACGCCGTCGGACGCAAGGGAGGCGTCAACCACAACCGTCCCGGCCGCCCCGTCCACGGTGACGGTGTCCCCGGTTCGGATCCGTAGCGTTGCGTCTGGAACACCGACGACGGCGGGAATTCCGTATTCGCGCGCCACCACGGCACCGTGGGAAATGGGTCCGCCCATTTCCATGACCAGCGCCCCGGCGGTCATGAACAGCGGCGTCCAGCCCGGGTCCGTCGACGGGGCAACGAGGATTTCGCCCGGCTCGAGGTGGGCGCCGGCCGGGTCCAGGATGACCCTGGCTTTGCCTGTCACGGTGCCGGCCGAAGCCGGCGCCCCGGCCAGGGTTCCCGGCCGCAGCTTGCCGTCGGCCGGCGACGCCGCTTGGGTCGCGGCCATGGCCGCCTCGACGTCGGTGCCATCGGAAAGCAGCAGGCGGGGGATGTGCCGGCGCCGCAGTTCCCGCTGGTAGCTCTGGCGGCGTTCGGCGACGGGTCCGTGCAGGTCCGCGCCGCGCAATGCCACCCGCGCTTCGGTGAGGTCGACGAAGAAGACGTCGTCCGGCACGGCAATCCGGCCCGCGTCCGCGAGTTCCTTGCCCACCTGCTGGAGCTGGCCGCGGAGGACTGCGAAGGCCGTGATCAGCCTGAACTTGGGGTATTCGCGCATGCCGGCAGTTTCCCGTGCGCGCCGCAGACTGTGGTCAACCATCCTGCCGTACAACCGGCCCCTGGACCGGGCGGCACGGGCCGCCAGCTCGGCAACCTTGGCGTCGGCCTTTTCTGCGGCCCGCTGGAAGAGCCGGTCCGGTGCGACCTCCGGGTCGGCCAGTTTCAGGTAGTTGGCCAGGACGTTGATGATGTGGGCGGGGTCCTCGCCCCAGCGGGGAACACCGAGGTCTATTTCGGCCACGGCGCGGTGTCCGTAGTTGGCGAGAAAGCCGCCCAGCGCGCCCTGGCAGACAGCGGGCAGCGTTTCCCCAAAGTGGCGGCCGGCGAGAATCTGCGGATCCTCCCCTGTCAGTGCACGGACCGAGTCCGCGTCCTGCCGGACTGCGGTGGCCGTCCGCCAGAGTTCAAGGTCCATCTCTGTGGTCACGTTGTGCGGCAAGCCGCGCAGTACGGCCTGCAGCTCGCCGGGCTGCAGCAGCCGGGCCAGCAGCAGCCGGGCCAGGCCCAGCCAGATATACCCGGCGGCTGCCGGCGGCAGGACCCGCATCACGGCGGGTGTGATCTCTTTGGTCAGGACGCGTTCCACGAAGTCCAGCCGCCGGACGCCGGAGGCCGGCTCCGGCAGTGCCAGCATCCGGTCCATCTCAGAGTCCGCCTCGTTGACCCTCTCCAGTGCGCCGGCGGGATCGACCATCGCGCGGAGGACCTGCCCCAGCAGCCCCAAGGGCGGCGACGCCCGGAGCCCCGTCTTCAGCGACGCCAGCCCGGGTGCCTTGGTGAGGCTAAACCGTGGATCCGCCGCCAGGTACGCCAGCACATCCACGGACCTGGCGTCCGCCACCTTCATGGCTCGCTTAAGGCTGCGCCTCCCGCCCCTGCTCCGCAGCAGGGACGTGACGTCGACATACATGCGCATCCCGACCTGGGCGGAGCGGTAGGCGGCAGGTCCGCCGCCGGCTGAGCGGTAGCTGTTGCTCATCAGGGTGAAGGACGCCAGGCCCATGGGTGTCAGCGGCCGGGTCAGCCCCTGCAGCAGGCTGGCGCACAGGTAGGCGCGGGTGCCGCCGTCGTGGTTGTCAGGCTCGGGCAGCGGAAACAGTGTGGTGATCGGACGGGACTGCACCACCCGGATGCCGCCGGCCGGATCGATGGCCCATTCCACGTCCTGCGGCTCCCCGTAAAGCTCCTCCACCCGGGTGCCGACCTTGGCCAGCGAGCGGACCTGTGCGTCCGTCAGACAGGCCTGCCGCCCGCCGCCGTCCTGCCGGTGCACCAGGCGTGTCCCCCCGTCCGGGGCGGACGGGCTTTGGACAAGTTTGTCGCCCAGGCTGCGCTCAAGGATCTCCCCGGTGGCGGCATCGACCCGAAAGTGGTCCGGGTTCACAGAACCGCTGACCAGGGCCTCGCCGAGCCCGGGCGCGGCGTCGATCACCGTTTCCTTCCGCCGACCGGTCAGCGGGTTCGCCGTGAACATCACCCCGGCCACCTGCGCGTCCACCATCTCCTGGACAACGACGGCGATCCCGACTGGGCGCTGGTCAATCCCGTGGTCGGCGCGGTAGGCCACCGCCCGGTCCGTCCACAGGGACGCCCAGCAGCGGCGGACCGCGTCCGCCAGCGCGTCAGGACCGACGACGTTGAGGTAGGTATCCAGCTGGCCGGCGAAGCTGGCTTCGGGGAGATCCTCGGCGGTGGCGGAGGAACGCACGGCCACCGTAGCGTCTTCGCCCAGGGCGGCATAGGCGGCAAGGATAGCGCTGAGGGTGTCCCCGGGCATGGAGGCCGACGCCAGCCTGCTGCGCGACTGTTCCGCCGGCCCGGAAGGATCCACTCCGGCTGCGGCCGCCACCTGCCGGTATGCCGCGGTGGTGACGCAGAATCCGCGCGGGACCGGCAGCCCTGCTGCCAGGAGCACACCGAGGTTGGCAGCCTTGCCGCCCACCTCCGGCACCATGCCGGCGTCCACCAGGGCCAGGCTGATGACTGTGTCCCCCGGGCGTGACGGGTGCTCGTCCACCGGCCGCCGCGCTATCCCACTCCGCGCCGGATGGCCTTCCGGGACTTCCGGTGCGCCTTGCGGTACTTGGCTTCGGCCTTGGCTGCCATCTTCTGTTCCCGCTTCAGGAGCGAGCCGTAGGCCGCATGCACCGGCTCCGGCAGGTCAGGGCCGCCGGCGAGCTTCCCCAGGAAAATCCGCGCCATCACGCTGTCGTGGTGGTCGCCGAGGATCGTCTGCTGCTTGTGCGCCGCCTTGGCCAGCTTGGCGGCGCGCCGGCCGAAGACTGGATCCACGGTCTCGGCGGCATGCCGCAGCCGTTTGGCGTCCTTCCGTACCTGGTGCAGCGCCGTTTCGTGAGCCGTGGCATCTTTGAGCTCCATGCCGGGCTTTTCGCCGGCGCCGTCCTTGACCCGCCGAGCCGACTTGTGGGCGCGGCGCAGCCGTTTGGCCGACTTGCCCACCAGCTTGCCGGCGGCCTTGCGGGCGGGTGCGGAAGCGGCCGGGCGGACGGGCGGGTGGTCACGGAAGTCTTCGAGGTCGTCGAGGAGGCGGAAGTAGCGGTCGGTCAGGAGCACCTCCTGCGCCTTGCGGTAGCCGGCGTCCAGCCTGGCGCCCAGCTCCCGCTCGATCCGCTGTTTGACGTCGTCGGTTCCCTCCCCCGGCGGAAGCTTCTCCGAGTGCGCCCGCAGCCGGTCCTGCATGACTTCGGCATCGCGGGGCGTTCCGAGGATCCGGCCCAGCCACTTGAGCTCGTCGCGCAGCCGGCCTACGGCGCCCTTGCCATAGAGCTTCCGGTAGACAGCGAGGGCCGACCGCACACGGCGGGTGGCCGAGCGCATCGCATGGATCGCATCCGGCTCCTCCAGCCGCACCCGGGCGTCGTTGGCCAGGATTTCGCTGATCTGCCCGGCCAGGTATGCGCTAACGACGGCGGACGCCGGCCATTTCTTGCCCGGTTTCCTGCCGCCGGGCTGCTTCGCCCCTGCGGCAGTTGCTGCCGTGCTGTCAGTCGCCTCCCCCAGCGCGCGCCTCAGCTTGGATACGTGCCCTGACGGCCGGGCACCGGCCGACGCCAGCACCGGCGCCGCTGCCTTGAACACCTCCGGCTGGCCGTGAACCAGCTCGAGTTCCCATTCGCGCCACTGCTGTTTCTGGCCTGCCGGTTTCCCACCCGACCCGTGAAGAAGCTCGGCGTCCACGGTGTCATTGGCGAAGTCGGCGAGGTGCACGCCGTCGTCCCCGTAAAGCGCATGGGTGGTGCGCCGGGTGTTCAGGCGGGCTACGGGCACCGGATCGGATCCGCGGAGGTAGGCGTGCAGGTAGGCCAGCAGTTTCTCGGGGACCACGTTGGCCTGGCCGAGTGGGGCGTGAATCTCCCGGCGCGGCCCTGGCTCCTCCTCAGACCCTGATGCAGGCTCCGCTGGCAGCTTCACATGCCAGCCGGCATCGGTTCCGCCGGTCCTGCGCCGCAGGGTGATCCGGCGGGAGGCGAGAACCAGGTCCTCCGTGTCAAAATAGACGGCTTCAAGTTCAGCACCGTGCGGGTCACCCACACGCCCCACCCCCGCGATGGCGGCGAGATCGGGCAGTTCCGTACCGGCGTCGACGTCGTACTTCTTCTCCGTTTCAAGGCCTTCGGCAGTCATGGCCGGGCGGCGTCCTTTCCCCTTGCCGGGTTACTGCGCTCGATGCGCCTGTTGGCCCGAGTCTATGCCCGGGTCAGGGTACCCGCGAGAGTTTCCCCACAAAGTTCTAGACATCAAACGTCAAACGTCTAACGTTAAGGGATGGCGACCACTTCTTCAGCACCCCCGACCACTGCCACATACCCGGCCAAGCCGCGCACCGCCGTCGTCGCCGGTGTTATTGCCCTGGTCCTCATTGGCCTGAACCTGCGGGCCGGCATCACCGGCGCCTCGGCGCTGCTGCACGATTTGCAGCAGGTTCTGGGCTACGGGCCGCTGGTCGCCTCGCTCATCCCGTCCATCCCCACACTGTGCTTCGCCGTGGCCGGAGCGGGCACGTCGTGGCTTACCGGGAAGCTCGGCGTCGAGAAGGCCATCCTGCTCTCGCTCGGCATGCTGGCGGGCGGGCTGCTGGTCCGGGGCATCCCCACCACCGGCATGCTGGTGGTGGGCACGGTGATTGGAATGTCCGGCCTGGCCGTCTGCAACGTATCCATGCCGTCCTTCATCCGGGAGCACTTTGCCGCACGCACCTCGCTGATGACGGCCGTCTACACGGTGACCATGACCAGCGGCGCCACCGTCATGGCTGTGGTGGTGGTTCCACTGTCGCAGCTGCTGGGCTCGCCGTCGGCCGGACTGGGCACCATCGGGATCCTCGCCCTGTCGGCATTCCTGGGCTTCCTGCCCGTGACGCTGCACGCCCACCGCAACACCGTCCGGAAGACGGCCGGACACGTGTCCCCGTGGCCGCTGCTGCGCACCAAGACCGGGCTGCTGCTCACCGGTATCTTCACCCTTCAGGCGCTGCTCGCCTATGCGCTGCTCAGCTGGTTCCCGTACATGCTCACCACCATGGGCCTCAGCCCGGCGGACAGCGCCCTCATGTTCGGCGTCATGCAGCTGGTTTCGGTTCCTGCCGGCATGACGCTGATCGCCATCGGTTCCCGGCCGCGGATGCTGCGCCCCGCCGTCTACCTGGCCACCCTGACCATGACGGCCGGCATTGCCGCGCTTCTTGTCCTTCCCGTTTCACTGGCCGTCATCCCGGCGGTGCTGCTGGGCTTCGGCCTCGGCATCTTCCCCCTGGTGATGGTGATCATCAGCCGCAGCGGCCGGAACACCGCAGAGACCACGGCCCTGTCCACGCTGGCGCAGTCCACCGGCTACCTCCTCGCCACCGTGGGGCCGTTCGGGATGGGACTGCTACACAGCGCGACGGGCAGCTGGACCCTGCCGCTTGCCCTGCTCCTGGTCATCGCCCTGGTGCAGATCGCCGTGGCGCACCTGCTCAGCAGCGGCCGGGCTGCCGGCGTTAGCGCCACTGGCAGCGACGCCGGCACCGACGCCGCCGGAATGAAAGAATAGGACGCCATGACCCTGAGCACGTCGCACCGCCCGCCGCTGACGGACGAAGTCACCGCCAAACTCCGCGGGATGATCCAGACCGGCGAGTGGCCGCTGCAGCAGCGCATACCCTCCGAGACCGAGCTCATGTCAGGGCTGGGCGTATCCCGAGGGACGCTCCGGGAAGCTGTTAAGGCACTGGCCCACAGCGGGATGCTCGAGGTCCGCCGGGGCGACGGAACCTACGTCCGGGCCACCAGCGAGATCTCGGGGGCCGCCCGGCGGCTCTACAAGGAACACACGGACGTGCACGTCCTCGAGGTCCGAGTGGGGCTGGACACGCAGGCGGCCCGCCTCGCCGCGCGGCATGCAACGGCCGACGACGTCGCGGCCATGCGCAGGCTGCTCAGCGAACGCGGGGACGCCTGGCACGCCGAAGACTTCGCGCGCTGGGCCCGCACCGACTGGGGCTTCCACGAGCGGGTGGCGCAGGCCTCCGGCAATCCCCTCCTGCACGAGCTGTACGTCAGCTTCGGCGACGTTTTCCACGCAGATCTTCTGAAGCAGCACCGGCGCGCCGGTTTCAACGGCCTGCCGGACGCGGGCCACGGCGAGCTCGTGGACGCTATCGAAGCGCACGACGGCGACGCGGCCGTGGCCAGCGTGCTCCGGAACCTCAACTCCTGCGCGGAGTGGCTGGGGGAATAACGGGCTTTCGCCTCAACAGAAAACGTCAGTAGGCTTACTAATCAAGCCAGTCGACTGATTGACCTGATGAGTAGGAGTTCCCATGGCCCGAACAGCACGCCTGTCCGAGCAGGATCCGGTGTCCGGGCAGGATCCGGCCCAAGCGCCCTTATCCGGTCCGCATTCGCCCAGCCAGGCTGCCCGGCCGCCGGAGCACAAGCCGGCCCGGGAGCTGTGGTCCGACAATCTGGGAAGGGCGGGAATCCGCTGCGGCCAGATCCTGCTGGTCCTTGCCGTGGCGGCCGTGTCCATCTACGGCCTTTTGCAGGTCCGCCTGCTCGTCATTCCGGTGCTGATCGCACTGATCCTCGCCGCCGCCATCGGGCCGTTCGTCAACCTCCTGCGCCGCCGCGGACTGCCCGGCGGAGCGGCCACAGCGGTGGCATTCGCTGCCCTGCTGCTTCTGCTGGCGGCCCTCGGCACCGTGATCTATTTCTCGGTCCGCAGCCAGTGGAGTGAGCTGGTGCAGCAGGCCTCCGAGGGCCTCGACGAACTTGAAAGCCTGCTCCTCTCCGGCCCGGTTCCCATTGACCGCGAGCAGCTGAACCAGGCAAGGGAGGGCGCCGTCCAGTTCGCCACGAGCAGCCAGGTCCGGTCGGGAGCCATCACCGGCCTCTCCGTGGTCACGGAGTTTCTGGCCGGCGCCAGCCTCATGGTGGTGATCCTGTTCTTCTTCCTCAAGGACGGGGCGAGGATCTGGAACTTCCTTCTGCGGCCCTTCTCCGGGGAACGGGAGGCCAGGCTGCGGCGGGTGGGCCAGCGGACCCTTGAGGTGCTGGGCGGCTACGTCCGCGGCACTGCCATCGTGGCACTGGTGGACACCGTGGCCATCGGCGCCGCCCTGCTGATCATGCAGGTGCCGCTGGCCATCCCGCTGGCCATCATCGTGTTTATCGGCGCGTTCATTCCCCTGGTCGGGGCCACCTTTGCCGGGATTCTCGCCGCCCTGGTGGCCCTGGTTGCCAACGGCCCGGTGGCGGCGCTGATCGCGGTGGCGGTGGTCATCGCCGTGAACCAGCTCGAAGGCGACCTGCTCCAGCCAGTGGTCATGGGCAAGTCCCTCCAGCTCCACGCCCTCGTCATCCTCATGGCCCTGACGGCGGGCACTATCCTGGCGGGCATCATCGGCGCTGTGCTGGCCGTTCCGCTGGCAGCCGTGGCGTGGGCCATCATTCAGGTGTGGACCGCCGAGGATCCGCATCTCCAGGGCATGAACCCTGACTTGCCGCCGGCGGACAGCCAGCCCACGTAGGCACTCCGCGGAACGGAGGTGAAGCGGCCGGGCACCTGGGTGCCCGGCCGCCGTCGTGCGTTATCGGTTTAAGAAGCCGTCAGCGCAGTCCCTTGAATACATTCTTGGGCCGTTGCATCTCGCCGTGCTTGGCGCCGAGGACGATCACAGAGGCGGCGAAGGCGGGGATGGCCCACTGCAGCGCCTTCAACTGCTTCTGCGCCGACTGCAGCTTGGCCGAGGAACCGGACCGCGGCTCTGTGGCACCCTCGGCACCTTCATCGGCCAGTTTGTCCACCTTCTTCCCGAGCACGCCCGCATACAGGGTCACGGCAGCGCCCGCCACCGTGACGGCCGTCTTGTAAACGGTGTCCCGCGCCACGCCCTCCTGGCTTGCGATCCTGTCCCTGTTTTCCAGCGCGATGAAGAGGTCCGCCAGCAGGTGCGTTGCGAAGGCGGCCGTCTGGACCGGCGCCCATTTCATCCAGCCGCGGCTTGAGAGGCGCGTACGCTCGGCCGGGTCCTTCGCCTCTGCAGCGGCCCCGTTCAGGCCGATGGCGCCCATCAGCGAGCCGCCAAACCAGGCTGCCGCCGTGAGGTCGTGAACAGACCGCGCAAAAAGATTTCCAGCCATGATGTCCTTCCTAAGGCAAGAGGTTCAATCCGGGAACAGTGGCTTCCGCGGGCCCAAGGTTCAGATACCCGCAAGCCGCACCAAAGACATGGTCCCCATATGGTAAGCACACTTACTAACGTTACGGTAGCCCGTAATATCAGTGGTTCTGTGCGTAAAATCGACGCCATGGGATCAACAGGAACACTGTTCGGCTGGGCATTCGGCGACTCCGAACGCGAGGACGACCAGGCATATGTGGACGGGCTGAAGGGCGAGGCGCTGGCCAACGCAACGCAGGCCGCCAAGAGCAAGGGCTTCGACGTCGAGGCCGGCTCGGAAGTATTCACCATCCTCAGCGCCGGCGACGCGCTCGTCGACATTGACACGGCACCGGACGACCTCGTGGTGCGCTGCACGGTAAGGCTCGTCGGTGAAGGCTCGGAGCGCATCCATGCGGAAGGGCCGATGAACGGCTAAACGGAACGGCTAAACCGGAGCATGACGGACAACGACTCGACGATCAGCGAAGCGGCCGACGCCGCTGAGGCTGCATCGAACACCAAAGCGCTCGACGTCGTCGCGCGTTCCGGTTTCGCTGTCATGGCCCTGCTGCACATCATCGTGGGCGCCATCGCAATTGCCCTGGCCTTCGGGCATCCCGGCGAGGCCGAGCCCACCGGAGCCATCGAACAGCTGGCCGCCAACCCCTGGGGCCCGGCACTCATGTGGGCCGGCATGATCGGCTGTGCGGGGCTCTCCCTCTGGCAGCTCAGCGAGGCCACCCTCCGGGCCCGCCACCTGCGCCGCAAGGAACGGATCGGGAAGCTGATCTCCTCCGGGTTCCTGGCAATCGCCTACGGCAGCGTCGGGCTCAGTTTCGGCGGCTTTGCCGTGGGGCTTCGCGGCGACTCCGGCGAGTCAACGAGGGACGTGAGCGCAGCCCTGCTCACCAACCCCTTTGGCGGCGTGATCCTCAGTGCCCTGGGCCTGACCGTCATAGGCGTGGGCATCTACTTTGTGGTGAAGGGCTTCCGGCGGGGCTTCAAGGAGGAACTCTTCCACTTTGACGGCACCCGCCGGGGCAAACTCATCGATTCGCTGGGCGTAACCGGCCACGTGGCGAAGGGCATCGCACTCTTCCTTGCCGGGCTGCTTTTCGCCATCGCCGCAGCCAAGCACACCCCTGAAGAATCCACCGGCCTCGACGGCAGCCTGAAGGCCCTCCGCGAACACGAGTACGGGCCCTACCTGCTGTTTGCCATCGGTGCAGGCTTCATTTGCTACGGGATCTTCGCGCTGGTCCGGTCGAAGTTCGGAAGGATGTAGCCATGGGAAAGGTCCGGTCAGGGGAAGGCGAAGCATGAAAAGGCGATTCAGCGGCGATCCGGCGGGGGCGCCGAACCGGACCTCCAACCGCACGGCAGACCTCGCCGGGCGCGCTTTTGCTGCCGCGTTCCGGGCCATCAAGGCCGTGCGCCCCGTCCGACCCATCCATCCGCGGGGCATCAGCCTGGTCGGCGAACTCGTCCTCACGGGCGCCGCGGGACGCGCTGCTGCCGGACTCCCGGGAGCCAGCGGGATCACTTGGCTCGACGACGCCGGAACCTGCCGGGTGCGCGGGCGGTTTTCCCGGTCGGTGGGCCTTCCTGAGTCGCTGCCTGACATTCTGGGCCTGGCGCTGAGGATTTCTCCCGATTCCGCCGCTCCCACCCGCGCAGGTTCTCCCGGTGCCGGCGGCGCCGGTGAGTTTGACGGCGTCGGCGACAGTGCCGACGTCGGGGATGTCCTGTTCGCTTCCACCGGTTGGGGCGTGCCGGGCCGTTACATGTTGCTGCCCAAGCTGGATGTTGATACCGCCAGGTTCACCACGCTGATGCCATACAGGGGAGTCAACGGCCCCGTCCTTCTGGGGCTGCGAACGCTGTCCCTGCCCGGGCGTGCGACCGGCCGGGCGGACACCGGCGGAAACTTCAAGGAATCGCTGGCCAGCGGAGACTGGACCCTGGCGCTGTCGTACGCCAGCCCGGCAGGCCGGTGGGTGCACGCGGGCCTGCTGCACCTCAGAGCCGCCGCGACTGCCACCGCCCCTGGGGGCGCTCCCGCTGTGGACGCTGCCGCTGAGAACGGCGGTGCTGGGGACGGCGGTGCTGGGGACACCGCCATCCGTTTCGATCCGCTGAAGCACACCCTGCCCGGCGCCGGGACCTACCCATGGGCCCGCCGGCTGCGGGAACGCTCGTACCGGGCCGCCCGGCGCCCCGCCGCCGGCATCATTGGTGCCCCGGATCCCGCCGGGTTCACCGCTGCAGACCGGACCTCCGCCACCCGGCGCCAGGGTTTGCCCGACGAAAGGAACACCATGTCAACCGTCACGCAGGTCTTCAATTCACCGGCATCGGCAGTCTGGACAGTGATCGCGGACGGGTGGCTTTACTCCGGCTGGGTGGTCGGCGCCTCCAGAATCCGCGACGTGGACGCGCGCTGGCCCGAGGTCGGAGCTCAGCTCCACCACTCGGTGGGCGCCTGGCCGCTGCTCATCAACGACTCAACCAAAGTGACGGCGGCCGATCCGGGGAAGCGGCTGGAACTGATTGCCCGCGGCTGGCCGATCGGCGAGGCCAAGGTGGTCATCAACCTCGAGGATCTGGGCGAGCAGTGCCGCGTGACGATGATTGAGGACGCCGTCCGCGGGCCTGGCCTGGCTGTTCCCAAGGCGCTGCGGGATCCGATCATCACCGTGCGCAACCGGGAAACCCTGCAGCGCCTCGAGCTCATGGCCGCCGGCGGCGCGGGAGCTTAAACACGGCAGCTTAAACCAACGCGGGTGGGCCCACGGCCGCAGGGTTCCCTGGCTGAGCTTGCGAGGTGCGGGCGGGGTCACTTAGCCCAATATTCCGGTAGGAATGGGCGCTAAGTGACCCCGCGTTGCTGTTTAGACGCGCGTTGCTGTTAGAAGCTAGACGCTGGCGGCGATCCCGTCACGGGAGATGGAGACCATGTCCTCGCGCGGCACCACCTTGATGCGCTCACGCACAACCTCAACGCCGTGCGAGCCCCCGGCAGCGGTGGCCTCGGCGCCCAGGGCGAGTTCGTGGGCGTCCAGTGCCAGCCAGCCTTCCCACGTGGTGTATTCCACGCCGCGGCTTTCGAGCAGGTCGACGACGGCGCTGGCAGCGGGTGCTTCGGCAACCGGCAGGTTCTCGCGGTCTTCCAGCAGGAGGGTCACGGTCTCCAGGGCGTCACCCTTGGTGTGGCCGATGAGGCCGACGGGTCCGCGCTTGATCCAGCCGGTGGCGTAGATGCCCGGGACGTGCTCGCCGGAGGCGTCCAGGACGCGGCCGCCGGCGTTCGGGACGACGCCCTTCTTGTGGTCGAACTCGATCTCCGGCAGGGCGGAACCGAAGTAGCCGATGGCGCGGTAGACGGCCTGGACCGGGTAGTCGATGTACTCGCCGGTGCCACGGGCGTTGCCGGTGCCGTCCAGTTCGGTGCGTTCAAACTTCATGCCGCTGACCCGCCCGGGGTTCTCGGCGTCGTCGTAAATTTCCACCGGGCTGTGCAGGAAGTGCAGGTGCAGGCGGCGGGATGCCTTGAGCTCGGAGACGTCCTCGGGCTGCTCGGCGATCCAGTTGGTGAGCGTTCCGACCATGGTCTTGGTCTGGTTGTTGGTCTGGATCTGGCGGTCGGATTCCTCGTCGAACTCGAAGTCCTCCGGGTACAGGATGATGTCCACGTCCTTGGAGTGGGACAGTTCTCGCAGTTCCAGCGGGGTGAACTTGACCTGGGCGGGGCCGCGGCGGCCGAAGACGTGGACGTCGGTGACGGGCGAGTTCTTCAGGCCGGCGTAGACGTTGTCCGGGATCTCGGAGACCAGCAGGTCGTCGGCGTGCTTGGAGAGGACACGGGCCACGTCGAGGGCCACGTTGCCGTTGCCGATCACGGCGATTTCCTTGGCGTCCAGCGGCCATTCGCGGGGAACGTCCGGGTGGCCGTCGTACCAGGAGACGAAGTCGGCGCCGCCGAAGGAGCCCTCGAGTTCGATGCCGGGGATGTTCAGGTCGGCGTCCTTGATGGCGCCGGTGGCGAAGATGACGGCGTCGTAGTGTGTCTGCAGGTCCTCGATGGAGAGGTCCGTGCCGTAGTCAACGTTGCCGAAGAAGCGGATGTCGCCGCGGTCCAGGACCTTGTGCAGGGCGTTCACGATGCCCTTGATGCGCGGGTGGTCCGGAGCCACACCGTAGCGGATCAGGCCGTAGGGTGCCGGGTAGCGGTCGAAGAGGTCGATGCTCACGGTCAGCTCGCCGCTCTTGACGGCCTCGCTCTTGGTGAGGATGTCCGCTGCGTAGACGCCGGCCGGGCCGGATCCGATGACGGCCACACGCAACGGGCGGGCGGCGGTTCCTACGGTGGTGCTGGTTGACACGGCTGTGTTCCTTTTCTTCTGCATCGATTGCTCCGTAGGCGCCCTTTTGAACCATCACAAGGGCAGTTATGGAGCAATCGGTGGGTTTCAGGGGGTGAGAACGCGGGTGGTGCTTGTGCGGGGCTTGTTGGGGCTGGTGGTGCTGTAGTCAGCGGTTTTGAAGTGCGTCGGCGCGAAGGGGCTGACGCGGACAACGTCACCGATGACGATCACTGCAGGATTGGCGACGCCGGCGGCCTCGGCCTGGTCGGCGATGGTGCCGAGGGTGCCGATGGTGACGCGCTGGTCCGGCAGGTAGCCGTTTTCAACAATACCAACTGGTGTGTCACCGGGCAGGCCGGCTTTGCCGAGGGCGGACGCGGATTCGCGGAGCTGGCCGACGCCCATGAGGAGCACCACGGTGTGGTCGGCGCGGGCCGGGACCTCGGACAGTTCCTCGTGGCCGGTGACCACGCTGAAGCCCTTCGCCAGGCCGCGGTGCGTGACCGGGATGCCGGCAGCCGCGGGGACGGAGATCGCGGAGGTCACTCCGGAAACCACTTCCACCTCGATGCCGTGCTGGCGGCAGAATTCTGCTTCCTCGCCGCCGCGGCCCAGGACGTAGGGGTCGCCGCCCTTGAGGCGCACCACGCGGTGGCCCTGCAGGGCTTCCTCGACGAGGATGCGGTTGATCTCGGCCTGCGGCACCGGGTGGTGGCCGGGGGTCTTGCCGACCTCGATGACGCGGACGTCCGGGGCAAGTTCGTTGAGCAGTTCGCGGGGGCCGAGGCGGTCGGCGACCACGACGTCGGCCTGGCCGAGCAGCCGGCGTCCACGGACGGTGATGAGGCCGGTGTCGCCGGGGCCGCCGCCGACAAGGGCGACTGATCCGCGGTGGGCACGGCGGCGGCGCAGGGGCAGGTCGCCGGACTCCAGGGCTGTGGCGACGGCGTCGCGCAGGGCCATGGCACGGCGCGGGTCTCCCCCGGCGTTGACGGCGATCTTGACGTCGTCAACCACGGCGACGGCGGGCGTCCAGGCGGCAGAGGATTCATGGTCGGAGGCGTTGACGCACCAGACGCGCTGCGCCTCGGCGTCGGAAGCTACCAGCGTGTCCACAGCGGGATCGCCGGTGGCGGTCTGGACGAACCAGACGCCGTCGACGTCGTCGGAGCGGTAGGTGCGGGGCTCCCAGGTGAGCAGGCCGGCGTCGGCGAGTTCGCGGACCGCGGCGGTGGCCTCGGGGGCAACAACGGTGACGCGGGCACCGGCGTCGAGCAGGCCCTTCGCGCGGCGCGCAGCAACGCGTCCGCCGCCCACCACCAGCACCGGGCGGCCGAGGAGGCGCAGCGCCGTGGGGTAAATGTCCTGAATTGCCATGGATCAACGGTAGGGCTGTGTTACGGGCCCGGCCAACGGCGCGGAAACACCAGTTCACGCGAGGTAACGCTGCGTCACATTGCTTCCGGGGCTTGTGTTATCGGGCCGCGGGCCGATGCTGGCCAAAAGTGTCTGTGGCGAGCCCTACAATAACTCCGATCGGGATTCCCCGATCGGTCTCAACATGGGGGAAGGACACTAGTTGTCTCTGCACGAAAACGTCCGTACGCGGACGCGCCCTGGTTTTCTGACCAGGAGCATTGCCACAGCCGGGAGCATCGCGCTGCTTGCCGGACTTCTGATGGCTCCGGCAGCACAGGCGCTGCCGATGGAAACAGCCACTGTTACGGAGCCCGCACCGGCTCCGGCTGACACGGCACCCGCTGACCCGGCACCCACTGACCCGGCGCCTGTGGACCCGGCACCGGCTGACCCGGCGCCCGTGGATCCGGCACCGGCTGGAGAACCGTCGGCGGAAGCCACGCCCACGGAGACAGCGCCCACGGAGACGTCGCCTGCCGCTCCGAAAAACGTCAGCCCTCCGATCATTGAGGGCGACCCCGTCGTCGGCGGCAGCCTCACTTCCACCGGCGGTCAGTGGAACGGGGCAGGCTGGATCCAGTACCGCTGGATCATCGACGGCATTCCGGTCCAGACCGCCGGCCACGTGGTCGGCGAACCGGACGTACTGAACATCGTCCCGTCCATGGCAGGCAAGAGCGTCCAGCTCACTGTTGTGGCGTCGTCGGAGGCCCAGGCTCCCGGCACCGAAGCGTCAGCCACGGCCGTTGCTGTCCGCCCCGCAGCCTTCACCGGAGTTGTGTGGAGCAACGCCGTGTCCGGCAAGCCCGCCGTCGGCCAGGAGCTGTCGGTAGGCACTCCGCAGTGGGATGACTCGGCCAGCCAGGGAGCCCTGGCCTACCAGTGGTTCCGCGGTGCAGCGGCCATCGGATCGGCCACCACCTCGCGTTACACGGTCACAGCCTCCGACGTCGGACAGAAGCTGTGGGCCAAAGTGACCCTGTCCGCGCCGGGCTTCACCTCGGCGGAACTCTCCTCCGTCCAGGTCACCGGCGTCTCGGCGACCTTCGCAACGGCGCCCGTGCCCACCGTCAGTGGAACCGCCCGTGTTGGCCAGGTGCAGACCGCAAACGCAGGAACGTGGGCTCCCGGCGGTGCCGTGCTGTCCTACCAGTGGTACCGGGGAACGGCGGCCATCGCTGGCGCAGTGAGCCGCACTTACACCACGTCCGCGGCCGACTACGGCAAGGCACTCAAGGTGCGGGTCCGGGCCACCAAGGCCGGCTTTGTTACAAAGGACCAGTTCTCGGCTCCGCGCGCCATTGCAGCCGGGACCATCGTCGCCACCAAGGCCCTGACGGTCGTCGGAACGCACCGGTACGGCAGCACCGTCAAGGTGTCCCAGGGCTGGCCCGCCGGTACCACCATCCGTTACCAGTGGTACCGGAATGGCGTGGCGGTCAGGGGCGGCACCGGGTACGCGCTGTACTTCAACGCGAGCTACATCGGCTCACGGGTGAACGTGAAGGTCACGGTTTCCAAGCCGGGCTATGCGACACGGTCGGTAACCACCGGCGCAGTCACCGTTGGCAGGGCGCTCATCAACCTGAAGACGGCGCCGCGCATCACCGGGGCGACCTCCTTAGGCTCTGTCCTCACAGCCAATCCCGGCACCTACTCCCCCGCGCCGTCGGCCTACGCGTACCAGTGGTACCGCAACGGTGCCGCCATCTCCGGCGCGCGCTACCGCACCTACCGGCTCACCGCCGCGGACAACGGCCGCTCCATCACGGTGCGCGTCTCCGCCAGCCTGATCTACTCGGACACCCGGGTCACGATGAGCCCGGCGCTGAAGCTGCCGGTCTGGGCTGTGACGGTCCTTCGCGGCGACGGCACGTACCGAGTAGGAACGCAGATCAAGCCGGGACTGTACAAAGCGACGGGCACGGGCAGCGGCTGCTACTGGGAACGGCTTAATGGCTTTGGTAACACTCTGGACGACATCAACGCGAACTACTTCGGATCCGCCCGGACGTACGTCCAGATCCTTCCCGGTGATGTCGGGTTCAGGTCGAGCGGCTGTGGCGCCTGGACCACTGTCCCGTCCACGGGTGCAAGGGCAACCAGCATCACCAAGGACGGAACCTACCGAATTGGGATCGATATATTGCCAGGTGATTATTACGGGTCCGGCACCAGCAGCACTTGCTACATGGCGCTGCTGACCGGCTTCGGTGGAACCCTTGCTGACATCTACGACAACTACTTCGGTTCATCCGACATTGTCGTCACCATCCCGTCATGGGCAAGGGGCTTCGAGGTCAACGGCTGCGGCACATTGACCCGCGGCTGACCCTTCTGTGAGCAGAAAGCCCGACGGCGATTACCGCCGTCGGGCTTTCTTGTGCCCTGCGGACGAGCTGGCCCTGGCTCCGTCGTGGGGCACTTTGAGGAGCGACACCCCCAGTGCGTGCCGAGTCCCCGGCGTTTCACGTCTGAATGTGCCCCCTTCGGACGAGGCCCAAGCAGTTGGCTACTGCAGCAGGCACCAAACAGGACAGCAAAAAGCCCGACGGCGGAGTCGCCGTCGGGCTTTCAGGTGCAGCGTGGAGGTGCTTAGCGGGTGCTGCCTGCCAGGAGGCCGCGGCGCTGGAGGAGGCGCTTCTCGATCGGCGCGAACACCAGCAGCTCGATCAGGATGCCGACGGCCAGGATGAGGAGGATCGCGGACATCACGATGGTCATGTCGGCGAGGTCGCGGCCCTGATTCAGCATGGAGCCGAGGCCGAACCCGATGGTGCCGCCCACTGCGATGATTTCCGCGGCCATGAGTGAACGCCAGGAGAAGGCCCAGCCCTGCTTGAGGCCGCTGAGGTAGCCCGGAAGTGCCGCCGGGAGGATGATCTGCACGGCCATCTGCAACCGGGATGCGCCGAGGACCGTGCCCACACTGCGGTACTGCGGCGGGATCTGGTCCACGCCGGAGATCAGGCCATTGATGATCGACGGGATCGCACCCATGAACACCACGAAGTACACGGTGGCGTCGGTGAGGCCGAACCAGATGATCGCGGCCGGGACCCACGCAACGGACGGCAGAACCTGCAGGCCCGAGATCAGCGGGCCGAACGCCCGGCGCAGGGGTGCCACCTGGGCCAGCAGCAGGCCGACCGGCGTGGCGATCGCGACGCTGATCAGGAAGCCCAGAAGGCCGCGCTGCAGCGACGTCCAGACGGCTTCCTGCAGCGAGCCCTCAGCCCACAGCGTGCCGAACTGCTCCAGCACATCCATGGGGCCGGGCACCTGGTCGCGGCGCTTGAGGCCCAGCGAAACGTAGAACTGCCAGATGATGATGAGCACCACGACGGCGGCGACCGGCAGCAGGATCCGGCTCCAGTCGACCCGGGCCTTGCGGACCGCATCCGACTGCAGCGAGTCCAGCCCGGACTCCAGCTCACGCAGGTCGGCCGAGCCGGTCGAGGACCGGGTCAGCGCGGCGTGGATCTTTGTGGATTCACCGGCCTCGACGGGCTCGAGCAGCGTTGTGGACGGCTCGGCCAGCGGGGACTCGGGGTCGGCCACGGGAGATGAGTTACTTGGCATGGCGGCGGATCTCCTCTCGCAGCCGGGCGGTGATGACCCCGGTCAGCTGTCCGGCAAGACCGGCGTCGGTACGGTGTTCTTCGGTGACTTCCCATTCCTGCACCACGCGGCCGGGTCGGGAGGAGAGCAGGAGGACGCGCTGGCCCAGGCGGACCGCCTCGCGGACGTTGTGGGTCACAAAGACGATGGTGCGTCCGGTTTCCTTCCAGATGCGCTCAAGCTCGTCGTGCAGCAGGTCGCGGGTGATGGCGTCCAGGGCCGCGAACGGCTCGTCCATCAGCAGCAGCTGGCGGTCCTGCGCGAGCGAGCGGGCCAGTGCAACGCGCTGGCGCATGCCGCCGGACAGCTCGTGCGGGCGCCGGTCCGCGGCTTCCGCGAGGTGGACCAGGTCCAGCAGCTCTGCAGCTTTGACGCGCCGCTCGGCCTTGCCCACGCCGCGCAGCTTCAGCGCCAGCTCAACGTTCTCGCGGGCGGTGAGCCACGGGAACAGGGCGGAGTCCTGGAACATGAAGGCGGCGCCGTCGCTGGGCACCTCAAGGGCGCCCGACGTCGGGAGCTCCAGTCCCGCCATGATGTTCAGCAGGGTGGACTTGCCGCAGCCGGACGCACCGAGGAGGGCGACGAACTCGCCCTTGCCGATGGTGGCGTTGACGTCGTCCAGCACCGGGGCGCCTTCGCCGAAGCGCTTGCCCAGGTTTTCCAGTACGACTGGCATGTTCCCGTCCTTTGTTCGTGGTGCGTTAAATGCGGCGGTGCAAATGCGGGCGGGGCTAGTCCTGGCCCAGCCCCGCAGCTGTGGTTTTTTCGGTGGCCACTGAATTCAGCGCCTGGAGGTCGAAAAGGCCGTTGAGGTCGGCCTGCTTGGTGGTACCGGCGTCGACGCCGTCCTGCAGCAGCTTCTTGAACGCTCCGGCCAGCGGGTCCACCGTGAACACGATGTTCTTCAGCGAGCGGTCGATGACGTTCT
Organism: Arthrobacter sp. NPDC057013; assembly: GCF_042674585.1. Lineage (NCBI taxonomy): Bacteria > Bacillati > Actinomycetota > Actinomycetes > Micrococcales > Micrococcaceae > Arthrobacter > Arthrobacter sp. NPDC057013. The sequence goes on along the minus strand of NZ_JBHUSE010000001.1, from coordinate 444,221 downwards.
GTGCAAGTGCCTTGCCGGCGTCCTGTTTGAGGGCGGCATTGACGACGGCGGCCTTTTCGGCGGCCGGGGTGTCGTTGAGCCACTTCACGGACTCGACGTGGCCCTTGAGCAGGGCTTCCACGGTCTGCGGGTGCTCCGCGGCGAACTTCTTGTTCACGATCAGGATGGTGGTGGGGAACTCGCCGGGCTTGCCGGTCAGCGAACCGTCCCACAGGTCCTTCTCATCCACCAGGACCTTGGCGCCGGCCTGGAGCACCAGACGCGACGCCCACGGCTCAGGCAACCACGCGCCGTCTAGCTTGCCGTTCTGGAACAGCTTCAGGGTCTGCGCGTTTTCGGTGGGGTTGATGGCAACGTCCCCGCCGCCGTCGGTGTTGGTCTTGTAGCCCTGCTTGCCGAGCCAGGCGCGGAGCGCCACGTCCTGGGTGCCGCCGAGCTGGGGCGAAGCGAGGGTCTTGCCCTTGAGGTCGGCCGCGGTCTTGATCTCCGGCTTGACCACCAACTGCGCACCCCCCGAGGCTGCCCCCGCGATGATGCTGATGGATTCGCCCTTGCTCTTGACGAACGAATTGATGGCGGGGTTCGGGCCGATGTAAGTGGCGTCGATCGCGCCGGCGTTCAGCGCCTCGATCGCGGCCGGGCCGGCGTTGAAGACCTGCGTGCTGAGCTTGGTGTCGCCGAGCTCCTTGGCGATGAAGCCCTTCTGGACGCCGACCAGCGCGGCGGCGTGGGTGATGTTCCCGAAGTAACCCAGCTTCAGCTGGGCTGCCGGCGCGCCTGTCGCAGGGGCGGCCGAGGCATTGGAATTCCGCGCCACTGCCGACGCAACGATCGCGCCCACACTGATCAGCAGGACGAGCCCGAGAGCCAGCGCCACTTCCAGGGCGCGGCGGCGCTTGGGCACCTGGCTTTCGCCGGCCACAATGCGGGTCATGCCCGGCCTGGAAGTACTCATGGATTCACCATAGGGACTGGCGTAAACGGGGTTCAACGGAGCGGAAACCCGGGGTCACGCAGGTTCATGCAACGTCACATTCAGCCACAAAAATCCGCATGCGCCCGGGCCCGTGGAATTTCGGGGCTAATCCCCCTTGACATTGACCAGCTGGCGCAGCCGGTGCCGTACCTTCACCAGATCGGCTGCGTCGCGCATGACCTGGTCGATGGGCTTGTAGGCTGCCGGGATCTCGTCGATGAACGCCTCGCTGGCCCGGAACTCGATGCCGTGCATGGCCTCCTTCAACTGGGCCAGCGAGAACGTCTTGCGCGCTGCGTTACGCGAATACTCCCGGCCGGCACCGTGCGGCGAGGAGTTCAGGGAGGCGGTGTTGCCGAGTCCCTCCACGACGTACGACGCCGTCCCCATGGATCCCGGAATCAGGCCGGGGTCGCCGGCCTCAGCCTTGATGGCGCCCTTGCGCGACACCCAGACCGACTTTCCGTAATGCGTCTCCTGCTGGGTGAAGTTGTGGTGGCAGTTGATCCGCTCCGTCTCCGTGACCGGTCCGCCCACCCAGTCGCTGAACTGCCGGATCACGCGGTCCATCATTTCCTCGCGGTTCAGCAGGGCGAAGTGCTGGGCCCAGCGCAGTTCCTTGATGTATCGCGTGAACTGCGGCGTGCCCTCCTCCAGGTACGCGAGGTCCCGGTCCTCCAGGGTGATCCGCTTGTCGCGCGCCACGCCCTGCGCCACCTCGATGTGGTGCTGGGCGATCTTGTTGCCGACGCCGCGTGAGCCGGAATGCAGGAACAGCCAGACGGCGTCGGTCTCGTCGGTGCAGACCTCGATGAAGTGGTTGCCGGAACCAAGCGAGCCCAGCTGAAGGTCCCATTTCGCCACGTACTGCGCGGGGTTGAACCCGGCCTTTTCGGCCCGCCGGTGCAGCTCCGCGATGCGCGGCTCGGCGGTGGCCGTCACCTTGCGGTTGTTGTGGCCCGCGGACAGCGGAACGGCGCGCTCGATGCTCTCACGCAGCGGCTTCCGGTCCCGCGGCAACTCCTTGAGGGTGTACTGGGTCCGCACGGCGATCATGCCGCAGCCGATGTCCACCCCGACGGCGGCCGGAATGATCGCGCCGAGCGTCGGGATGACGGACCCCACCGTTGCACCCTTGCCGAGGTGCGCGTCCGGCATCAGTGCCAGGTGCGGGTAGATGAAGGGCAGGCGGGAGGTGGTCAGGGCCTGCTGCCGGGTCCTGTCGTCCAGGATCGACGCCCAGTTGATGAGCCGGCTGGTGATGGATTCCATGCTGCCTCCCACTGACGATCATGGTGGGGCGGGAGACGGGTGGCAAGGGCGGGCAGCCGGAGCGCCGAGATCGCCAACGCGGGTGCATGACCGGCCCTCCCCCGCAGGACCGGCCGGGGCCGTGGCCGGTCGAGCGGGGCACGGACGGTCCTGCGGGACAGGGCCGTCCGTGTGGACAAGGAAGGGCCCCGGTTCGGAATAACTCCGAACCGGGGCCCTTGCGCGGCAAAAGCGGTCAGATGCTGTAGCGCTCGTCCTCGTGGTCGCCCGGGTGGTCCTTGACCAGGCCGGCGGCGAGGGTGTTGCCGTCCAGCGGGTCGATCACCAGGAACGCGCCCGTGCGGCGGTGGTGCAGGTAGTTCTCGAGCGGCAGCGCGGCGGCGAGCCGGAGCTGCGCGTGGCCGATGTCGTTGAGCTCCAGGCTTGAGGCACCCTCGAGGTTGAAGGTGGCAAGGTCCAGCTTGCCGTTGACGCTGCGGACCAGGGCCTGCACGGTGCGGGTGCCGTGCTTGACCAGGACCTTGGCGCCCTCGCGGAGCGGCTTCGGGGACAGCCAGCACAGCTGGGCGTACAGGTCGGCGGTGCTTTCGCGGACCGTGCCGGCGGCGGCGATGGTGTCACCGCGGGCGACGTCGAATTCCTCGGCCAGGCGGATGGCCACGGACTGCGGCGCGGCGGCTTCCTCCAGGGAGGCTCCGGCGAAGTCGATGCCCACTACCGTGGTGGTGCGGGGATCCTGGCCGGGGGTCAGGACGGAAACCTTGTCGCCAACCTTGACCGAGCCCTCGGTGATCTGTCCGGCGTAGGCGCGGTAGTCACGGTAGGCCTCCACGTCCAGTCCGGCGGCCACGGCGTCGGGCGCCAGGGCGCCCTGCGGCCGGATGACCAGCTGTACCGGGAAGCGGAAGCTCTCCAGGTGGCTTTCGAGCTCATCGGCGGCGGGCAGCGTCTCAAGCACCTCGAGCAGCGCCGGGCCGGTGTACCAGGGGGTGCGCTCCGAGCGCTCCACCACGTTGTCGCCGTCGAGCGCGGACACCGGGACTACCAGCAGGTCGGTGATGCCGTCCGAGCCGAGGCCCAGCTCACGGCCAACCTTTTGAACGTCCGCCTCGATCTCGCGGAACACGGTCTCGCTGAAGTCCACGAGGTCGATCTTGTTCACGGCCACGATCACGTGCGCCACGCGCAGCAGCTGCAGCACGGACAGGTGCCGGCGGGTCTGCTCCAGGACACCCTTGCGGGCGTCAATGAGTACGACGACGGCATCCGCGGTGGACGCGCCGGTCACCGTGTTCTTGGTGTACTGCACGTGTCCGGGGCAGTCGGCCAGGATGAAGCTGCGGCGGTCCGTGGCGAAGTAGCGGTAGGCGACGTCGATGGTGATGCCCTGTTCGCGCTCGGCACGCAGTCCGTCGGTCAGCAGGGCGAGGTCGATGCCGCCCTTGTCGCCGCCGAAGCCGCGGTCCGAGGAGGTCCGGGCAACAGCCTCGAGCTGGTCGGCGAGGATCGCCTTGGAGTCGTGCAGGAGGCGGCCCACCAGAGTGGACTTCCCGTCGTCGACCGATCCGGCGGTCGCGAAGCGGAACAGCGAGGCAGAGGCGAGGGGGGCCTCGTCCAGGAGCGCCGCGGCGCGGGCGGTGTCAATGTCGGTAGTCATTAGAAGTAGCCGTCCTTCTTGCGGTCTTCCATGGCGGCCTCGGAGATGCGGTCATCCGCACGGGTGGCGCCACGTTCGGTGATGGTGGAGGCGGCAACTTCGATCACGACGTCGCGCACGGTGGCGGCAGCCGATTCGACGGCGCCTGTGCAGGACATGTCACCGACGGTCCGGTAGCGGACGGTCTTGGTGATGACTTCCTCGTGCGGCAGCGGCTGGGACACCTCGCCCACCGCGCGCCACATGCCGTCGCGGGCGAAGACCTCGCGCTGGTGGGCGTAGTACAGGCCCGGGAGTTCGATGTTTTCGCGCTCGATATAGCGCCACACGTCCAGCTCGGTCCAGTTGCTGATGGGGAACGCGCGGACGTGCTGGCCCACGGTGTGCCGGCCGTTGTACAGGTTCCACAGCTCGGGGCGCTGGTTGCGCGGGTCCCACTGGCCGAACTCGTCGCGCAGGCTCAGGATGCGCTCCTTGGCGCGGGCCTTGTCCTCGTCGCGGCGGCCGCCGCCGAAGACGGCGTCGAACTTGTTGGACTGGATGGCGTCCAGCAGCGGGACGGTCTGCAGCGGGTTGCGGGTGCCGTCGGCACGCTCGGCCAGTTCGCCGCGGTCAATGAACTCCTGGACGGAGCCGACGACGAGCTTCAGTCCCAGCCGCTCAACGGTCCGGTCGCGGAAGTCGATGACCTCCGGGAAGTTATGCCCGGTGTCCACGTGCAGCACCGGGAACGGGACCTTGCCCGGCCAGAAGGCCTTGGTGGCCAGGTGCAGCATGACCACGGAGTCCTTGCCGCCGGAGAACAGCAGGGCCGGCTTCTCGAACTCTGCCACCACCTCGCGGATGATATGGATCGCTTCGGATTCGAGGGTGTCCAGGCTGGAGAGGCGCGTTGAGGCGGCTGCGTCGGTCACCAGGGTGGGCTCCTCAGTTAGGAAAGTGCTCATACGTGTAGTCCGCATTCTGTCTTGTTGGTTCCTGCCCAGCGGCCGGCGCGGGGGTCCTCCCCGGGAGCCACCTTGCGGGTGCAGGGCTGGCAACCGATGGAGGGGTAGCCCTGGGCCAGGAGCGGGTTGACGGGCAGGAGGTTGTCGTCGGAGTACTGGACCAGCTGGTCGAACGTCCACGCGGCCATCGGGTTGACCTTGACCAGGCCGTTGGCCTCGTCCCACGTCACCAGCGGACTGTTGGTGCGGGTGGGGGCCTCGTCGCGGCGGACGCCGGTGAACCACAGTTCGTAGCCGGACAGCGTGCGGCGCAGCGGGGCCACCTTGCGGAGGGCACAGCACTGGGCGGCGTCGCGCGCGAACAGGTCCTTGCCCAGGAGCCGGTCCTGCTGCTCGACGGTGTTCTCGGGGAGGACGTCCACCACGTTGACGCGGAGGTTCGCGGCCACCTCGTCACGCGTGGCGTAGGTTTCCGGGAAGTGGTAGCCGGTCTCCAGGAACAGGACGTCGACGCCGGGCAGCTGGTCCGCGACCAGTGCCGGCAGGACGGCGTCGGCCATGGAGCAGGCGACGGCGACGGCGGGCATGTCGAAGTTGCGCACCACCCAGGCGATGACGTCGCGGGCCGGGGCGTCCCAGCCGAGTTCGGCGGCGCCGGCCTCGGCCAGGGCCTTCAGTTCTTCCTTGGAGCGAAGGGAGGTTACCGTCACTGGAGTGCCTCCTCGTCAGCGGCGTGTGCCCACTCGGCGAAGGTCTGGCCCTCGGCGCGGTCTGCGACGAACTTGCGGACAACCCGTTCGACGTAGTCGGGCAGGTCGGCGACGTAGACCTTCAGGCCGCGGACGGTGCGGCCGAGGCCTGCCTCTTCACGGTCGGCGGAAGCCAGCCCGCCGCCCAGGTGGACCTGGAAACCCGGCGTGGGGTCGCCGTCGGGCGTGGGGAGCATCATGCCCTTGAGCCCGATGTCAGCGGTCTGGATGCGGGCGCAGGAGTTGGGGCAGCCGTTGATGTGCAGCGACAGGGCCTGCGGGAGCTGGCCGCTCTCGGTCAGGTCGGCGAGGCGGCGTTCCAGCTCGGCGACGGCCGTGGCCGCGGTGACCTTGGTTTCCACGATGGCCAGCTTGCAGAACTCGATGCCGGTGCAGGCGATGGTGCCGCGGCGGAACACGGACGGGCGGGCGGACAGGCCCAGGGCGTCCAGTTCGGCGACGAGCGGCTCCACCTCGTTCTTCTCCACGTCCAGCACCACGATCTTCTGGTGCGGGGTGGTGCGCAGGCGGTACGAGCCGCGGGCCTCGAGGGTGTCGGCGAGCTTTACCAGCTGCGCGCCGGAGAGGCGGCCGGCGATGGGGGTGGCGCCGATGAAGAACTTGCCGTCCTTCTGCTCGTGCACGCCCACGTGGTCACCCGGGGTGGACGGCTTGGGCGCGGCGGGGCCGTCAGCCAGCTTGTAGCCGAGGTATTCGTCCTCGAGGATCTGGCGGAACTTCTCCGGACCCCAGTCGGCCATGAGGAACTTCAGGCGCGCCTTGGTGCGCATGCGGCGGTAGCCGTAGTCACGGAAGATGCTGGTGACGCCGAGCCACACGTCCGCGGCCTGCTCCGGCTTCACGAAGGCGCCGAGGCGCTTGCCGAGCATCGGGTTGGTGGAGAGGGCGCCGCCGGCCCAGAGGTCGTAGCCGATGCCGAGCTCGGGGTGCCTGACTCCGACCAGCGCGAAGTCGTTGATCTCGTGCACCACGTCCTGGCTCGGATGGCCGGTGATGGCGGTCTTGTACTTGCGCGGCAGGTTGGACAGCAGCGGGTTGCCGATGAACCGCTCGCCCAGCTCTTCGATGAGCGGGGTGGGGTCGATGATCTCGTCCTTGGCGATGCCGGCCACCGGGGAGCCGAGGATGACACGCGGAACATCGCCGCAGGCCTCGGTGGTGGACAGTCCGTTGCTCTCGAGGCGCCGCCAGATCTCGGGGATGTCCTCCACGCGGATCCAGTGCAGCTGGATGTTCTGGCGGTCCGTGAGGTCGGCGGAGTCCCGGGCGAAGTCCACGGAGATCTGGCCGATGACGCGCAGCTGCTCGGTGGTGAGCGCACCGCCGTCGATCCGGACGCGCAGCATGAAGTACTTGTCCTCGAGCTCATGCGGCTCGAGCGTTGCGGTCTTGCCGCCGTCGATCCCGGGCTTGCGCTGCGTGTAGAGGCCCCACCACCGGAAGCGGCCGTGCAGGTCCTGGCCGGGGATGGCGTCGAAGCCTTCCTTGGCGTAGATGGACTCGATACGCTCCCGGACGTTGAGGCCGTCGTCTTCCTGCTTCCAGGTTTCGTTGGCGTTCAGCGGCGTTGTTCCGTCCACCTTCCACTGGCCGTGGGGCTTGGCGGCGGGGCGGGAGGCACGGGCGGGGCGCGCGGGCTTGTCCGTGGACGCTCCGGCTAGAGCTGTATCAGTCATGCATCGACTGTAGAGCCGTCCCGAAAAACGTCACAAAGGCCCGGAAATGCTAAGTCACCTAAGGAAACATTTCGTCATGACTCGCCGGGAGGCCTTGAACGGCGCCGCCTGCTGTGCTTCCGGCCCCTGGCTCCGGGGCGCCTGTCAGGACCCTCTTCAGGAGTTGACAGCGTGGGCCGCCAGCGCGGCGTCGTACCGTTCCAGCGCGATCTCCGCGAGCACCGGCGAGGGCAGCAGCGGCTCGGTCACGAGGTCCGCGCCGGCCTTGGCGAGCTGGTCGTGGAAGAAGCCCGGCGCCAAGAGGTACGAGGCCACCACCACGCGGCCGCCGACGCTCACTCCCCCGGCAGACTCCCCTGCCCCGGCACCGCCCGCTGCTTCCTCGCGGAGCATGGCCACGGCTTCCGGCACCGACGGCTTGGCCGATGCCCCGTATGCGGGCATGATCCGGTTGGAGCGCAGGGCCCGCAGCTGCCCGGCCAGTTCCTCGACGCTGACCGCGGCGTTCGGGTTGGAGGAACCCGCGGCGGCGAGGACGATCGAATCGTTGTCCGTAACACCGGCCTCCCGCAGCCGCCGGTCCAGCAGGGCGGCGAGGCGGGGGTCGGGCCCCAGCGGCGCCGCGGCCGCCGTGCCCGGCCGGCTCTTAACAGCCTTCGCGATGTCCACTTTCACGTGGTAGCCAACGCTGAGCAGCAAGGGAACGACGACGGCGGAAGCACCGGCGGCGCCTGGGCCGCCGGCGGCAGCACCGCCGTCGGCCGCCACTGCGGAAGCGGCGGGGTCTGCGGGGAGCCCGGCCACCACGTCGACCAGATCGGGCTGCTGGACGTCCACGTACGCTTCGCGGACATCGAGCCCCGGACGCAGCGCGGCGATGGCGTCACGGAGTGCGTTGACCTCGGCGGCACCCTGCGCGTTGGATGTTCCGTGGGCGCAGGCGATCAGGATCGGGCTATTCATAGGGGCTAGCGTAACGTTGGAGCTGCACTGTCCGCCCCTTGAAATATGCCGGGACGCTCCATGACATTTTCTTTTGACACCGCCCTGGCATGGCTGGAACTGGCCGGCATCTTCTTTTTCGCAGTGTCTGGCTCGCTGCTCGCCGCCCGGAAGCAGTTCGACGTCATGGGATCCCTGCTGCTCGCCTGCATGGTCTCGCTGGGCGGCGGTGTGATCCGCGACATCATCCTCAACGCGGGGCCGCCCGCGGCGTTCAGCAACCCCGCCTACCTGGTGCCGCCCCTGCTGGCCACCGGGCTGGTGTACTTCCTGTTCTCCAGCGTGCAGCGCTACACGTCCCTCCTCACCCTGTTCGACGCCGCCGGCCTGGCCCTGTTCTGCATTACGGGCACACTGAAGGCGCTGTCATATGGAATGAACCCCATCTCGGCGGCGCTGCTCGGGGTCACGACTGCGGTGGGCGGCGGCCTGCTGCGCGATATCACGGCCAACGAGGTGCCCCGCCTGTTCGACGCCCGGGACCTCTACGCCCTGCCTGCCTTGCTCGGCGCCGTCCTGACCGCGATTTTGTGGGAACTTCGGGCGTTCAATCCCTTCTCGGCATGCGCTGTGGCGGCCCTGGTCTTCGCGTTCCGGGTGGTCGCCTGGCGCTGGTCGTGGCGCATTCCGCTGGCCGTCCGGGGGTGGCACCGGCTGGGTCTGGAACCCGGGAATTCGAGGGGCCGGGATTAGTTAGGATAAGAGCCATGACTGACATGTTCCTCGAGAAGTTCCGTGCGCTTGTTCCGAAGTATCTCGAAGACGAATGGCAGGAAGAGGACGGGCTGTCCGCCGAGGAACTGGACGCGGAGCTCTCCGATCACCAGTTCACGATCCCCCTGGTGCTGCGCGAGTTCTACCTGGCGCTGGGCGGGTGCGAGGACCTCATGGAGGCCTACCACTACTTCTGGGACCCTGAGGAACTCGAGGTGGATGACGAAGGCTTCCTCATGTTCCTCGAGGACGAGGAAGAAAACTTCACCTGGGGCTTCCGCATCGGCGACCTGAGCGTCCCGGACCCCATCGTGTACCGCCGGAACAACGCCCGCGGCCAGTGGAAGAGCGAGGAAGGCACCTTCTCGGAGTTCGTCTTCGACATGTTCGACTGGGCCTTCAACGACGAGGACTAAGTTTCGGCTGCTGCTTGGTGGTTCCGCGACCAAACCGGGGCACTTAGGCCGGAGACACGCCGGGGATTGGGCCCTAGCCGGGACTTGGAAGTACGACGGCGGGACTCACCACGCGCCGAAGGCTCCCCGCCGGCGCAGCTCAAGTACCCAAGCACGTCGGCGGCCATCCGCGCAGGGTGGTTGACGACGTCGTCGTAACCGAATCGCAGCCCAAAGTGGCCGTCGACACGGGACACGACGGATTTGAGGCGAAACCGGCCCTCAGCGGCCGCAAAGTGCCCCATGACGGCGCGGCGCCCGCAGGAGGACCGCAGGAGGTGTGTGACACGCCAGTTAACAGAAGAGTTTGCAGATGTGACAAAGCTGTCATAGAGTGTTTCTCGGATCCACTGAATGCCTCCGGTGGATTTGATGCGAACGGAGAGGCGGCCCCGGTTCCGCGCAGCGTTTGACTCGTGACGCTGCTCAGAACCGGGGCCGTTCCGTTTAAGCAGGTCGCCCGGCTCATGCAGCGCCGGTTAAACAAGGAAGGCCCGGTACCTTGGGGGGCGGGCCTTCCTGTTTCACCTTGTCGGCCTGGGCAGCGTCCCGGCCTGCAGCTTTTTGACTATCCTTGGTGCCGCGGTCAGCACCGAAAGCACGGCCAGTGCCCGGTCGGGAATCAAGTACTACAGTGGATGCATGGCTTCCAGCCGCCATCCGCTCGACGACCTGCGCGAAACCCTCGGCCATCTGGCCGATCAGCTCAAGCTGCCCGGTTCTGAGCGCGTCGACGACCTGGTCGGCGATCTCATCGGTGCGAGGCCCGGGCCGGCCCGGCCGCTGTCCGAGGTGCAGGCCGAGCTCGACGCGTTGGTCGGTCTGGAGACCGTGAAGGAACAGGTGCGGGCTCTCGTCGCACTGCTTCAGGTCCAGGCCCGCCGTAAGGCGCACGGCCTGCCGGAGGTGGCTACTTCACAGCATCTGGTGTTCCTCGGAAACCCGGGCACCGGCAAGACCACCGTGGCGCGGCTCCTGGCCGAGATGTACCGCGCGGTCGGCCTGCTACAGAAAGGCCACCTGGTCGAGGTCGACCGTTCAGGCCTGGTTGGACAGTACGTCGGCTCGACCGCCATCAAGACGGACCGGGTGATCCGGCGTGCGCTGGACGGCGTCCTGTTCATCGACGAGGCGTACGCGCTGGCCCCGGAGGACGGCCGGACGGACTTCGGCCCCGAGGCGATCGAGGTCCTGCTCAAGCGGATGGAGGACCACCGCCACCGCCTGGTCGTGATCGTGGCCGGGTACCCGCGGCTGATGGAATCGTTCTTGCTCTCGAACCCCGGACTGCGCTCCCGGTTCGCCCGCGAGATCACGTTCCCCGACTACTCCGTCGACGCACTCCAGACGATCTTCCACCAGATGCTGGCGCAGCACGAGTACACGCTGGAGCCGGGTGCGGACCACATGCTGCGCCGCATCTTCACCGGGCTCCACGCAGGCGAGGACTCCGGCAACGCACGGTTCGCCCGCACGCTGTTCGAGCAGGCGCTCAACCGCCAGGCGCTGCGGCTGTCGCTCGACGGGGAACAAAGTCTCGACGCGCTCGATCGTGAGGCCGTCATGACGCTCACCGCGGACGACATCGTCGGGGCCGCGCTGGCCTTGGGCGAGGAGCCGGAGCCGGAACCAACGCCGGAGCCGGAGCAGCCACGCTGGTGGCGCTGGCTGGTCTGAGCGGAGCACAGCTTTCCTACCCACCCCAAGCTTGCTCGCCACGGCCGGCTTTCAGGGCGCAGCTCGCCTGGAGGCGGGCGCCCCTTCGCTGGCAGAAACGCTAGCTGGCGCGGTCCACCACGGCGTGTGCGAAGCTGGACAGCGAGGCCTTCACGACGCCCTCGGGCAGCGGGTCCAGCGCGGCGATCGCGTCGGCCGCCCAGGCGCGGGCCACCACCCAGGACTCCGCGGTGACGGGGTGCTCGCGCAGCCCGGAGACGGCTTCGGCGAGGGCTTCGTCCGAGGACAGGTCGCCGTCGATCAGCTTGAGAAGTTCGACGGCGGACCGGTCACCGTCCGCCGCAGCGTTGCGGAGCAGCAGCACGGGGAGAGTGGGCACGCCTTCGCGCAGGTCGGTCCCCGGGGACTTGCCGGACTTGACCTTCACGCCCGTGACGTCGATGACGTCGTCGGCCAGCTGGAACGCGACGCCAACCTTTTCGCCGTACTCCACCAGAACGTTCTCGTAGGCCGCGTCGGCGCCGGAGAAGATGGCGCCGAACTGGCCGGAGGCTGCCACCAGGGAACCGGTCTTGTCCGCGATCACGGACAGGTAGTGCTCCACCGGGTCCTCGTCCGGGCGCGGGCCGACGGTTTCGTGCAGCTGGCCGAGGCACAGCCGCTCGAAGGTCCGGGCCTGGATGCCGAGCGCGCGGGAACCGAGCTCGGACACCAGGATGGAGGCGCGGGCGAAGATGAGGTCGCCGGTGAGGACGGCCACGGAGTTGCCCCACACCTCGTGGGCCGTGGGGGCGCCACGGCGGAAGGGCGCGGAGTCCATGACGTCGTCGTGGTACAGGGTGGCCAGGTGCGTCAGTTCAACCACGACGGCGGCCTGAACCACGGCGGGCAGCGACGCGTCGCCGAGGTGGGCGCAGAGCAGGGTCAGCAGCGGGCGGATACGCTTGCCGCCGGCCTCCACAAGGTGACGCGACGTTGCGTCGGCCAGGGGGTCGGAGTTGGCGATCGCTTCGCGGAGTTTCTTCTCCACCCGGGCCAGGTTGGTGGTGATGGCAGGGCCCAGGTCGGGGTCTTCCGCGATGGCCGCGAAGCCTGCCGGCAGCTGCAGTCCGGTGGCGATGGCTGTGGTGTTGAGGCTGGGTTCAGAGTCCGGCAGGCCGTGCCCGGCGTGCGTCCAGCTGTGGTTCGCGGAGTTGGTCACGGGTTAACCCTAACTTTTTGTTGCGGAAACCGCTGATTTGGAGCCGGAGGGGGCCAGGGCGGAGGTGTTGGACGTGGCCGGAACCAGCAGTTCGAGCACGCGGATCACGCGGTCTTCGAAGCCCTTGGCCGACGGGTCGGTCAGGTTGGCCAGCAGCCGGACCACGAAGCGCATCAGCACCGGAATGGGCATCCCGGTCCGGAGCGCAAGCTTCATGACGGCGGGCTTGCCGATCAGGGCAGCGAAGGCACGCCCCAGCGTGAAGTGGGATCCCCACTGTTCACGCACATAGTCCGCGTACCCGGCGAGCCGGGCGTCGGCGTCGGACGCGTACCAGCCGGATGACGCGGCACGGGAACTGGCATCGATGATGAACTCGGCCGCGAAGCGGGCGGACTCCATGGCGTAGGAGATGCCCTCCCCGTTGAACGGGGAGACCATGCCGCCGGCGTCGCCGAGGAGGAGCAGGCCGGGTGAGTAATGCGGGGTTCGGTTGAAGCCCATGGGCAGGGCAGCGCCGCGGATCTCCCCCGCCTGGTTCTCAGGGACGAAACCCCACTCGGCGGGCATGCCGGCGGTCCACTCGCGGAGGACCTGCTTGTAGTCCAGCTTGCCGAATTCCCTGGAGGAGTTCAGGATGCCGAGGCCGACGTTGGACGTGCCGTCGCCGACGCCGAACACCCAGCCGTAGCCGGGCAGCAGCTTGCCGTCGCGGCCAGGAAGTTCCAGCCAGCCTTCCATCCAGTCGTCGTCGTGCCGGGGGCTCTGGAAATAGGTGCGCACGGCGACGCCCAGGGGCCGGTCGTCGCGCTTCTGGATGCCGAGGGAGACGGCGGTGCGGGTGGAGTTGCCGTCGGCGGCGAGAACGACGTCGGCACTGAAGTCGAGCGTCTCCCCCGTCTTCCGTCCGGACTCGTCCAGGATCGCCGCACGCACGCCGGTTACCCGTCCGTCCCCGCTGCGCAGCGCCTCGGTGACGCTGTGGCGTTCCAGCACCGTGGCGCCTGCGGCCTGGGCATGGCGGGCGAGTTCCTCATCGAAGCCCAGGCGGGTGCGGATCAGGCCGTACTGCGGGAAGTCGGACACCTCGGGCCAGGGCAGTTCGAGGCTGCGGCCGCCGGCGAGCAGGCGCAGGCCCTTGTTCCGGCGCCAGCCGTCCCGTTCGGGGTGCGGCAGACCGAGCTTCTGGATCTCGCGGACAGCACGCGGGGTGAGTCCGTCGCCGCACACTTTTTCGCGCGGGAAGCTGGTCTTTTCCAGGACCGTGACGTCAATGCCGGCCTTGGCGAGGTAATACGCGGCGGTGGATCCGGCGGGACCCGCGCCAACAATCAGTACTTTCACAATGTCAGCGGGCGGTCCGCGGGAGATTGCGGCGCAGCTTGGCCACCGGGCCTGTGTGGGCGGCGATGGCTTCCGCCGAGCCGCTGCCGGTCATCGGCTTGTGGGCGCGGTGGACGGCCACGATGCCGCCGCTCAGGTTGCGGTAAGTGACGTCCTGCCAGCCGGAGTCCTGCAGCCATGCGGCGAGGTGGTCCTGGTCCGGCCAGGCGCGGATGGACTCGGCCAAGTAGACGTACGCGTCAGGGTTGGAGGACACCTTGGTGGCGATGGCCGGCAGCGCGCGCATGAGGTACTCGGTGTACATGGTGCGCCACAGCGGAACGACCGGCTGGGAGAACTCGGCGATGACCAGCTTGCCGCCCGGCTTGGTCACCCGGAGCATCTCGGCCAGGGCCTTCTTGGGCTCGTTGACATTGCGCAGGCCAAAGGAGATGGTGCTGGCGTCGAAGGTGTTGTCGGCGAAGGGCAGGTTGGTGGCGTCCCCGGCGATGAAGTCGATGTCGGGGCGGCGGCGCTTGCCCACCTTGAGCATGCCGAGGGAGAAGTCGCAGGCCACCACGTTTATGCCCGCATCGGCATATGGCTCACTGGAAGTTCCCGTTCCGGCGGCCAGGTCCAGCACCCGCTGGCCGGCCCGGACATCCATGGCATCAACCACAACCTTGCGCCACCGGCGGGTCTGTCCCATCGAGAGGACATCGTTGACGACGTCGTATTTGGGTGCGACGTCGTCAAACATCGTGGCTACTTCGTCCGGACGCTTATCCAAGGATGCTCGGTTCACCCTGACATTGTCTCAAAAGTTCAGCAGGCTTCGTGACACGGCCGCCGCCGGGCGTGGTGGGCTGCAGCTAAGTACCTTTAAGTACCGACAGAGTACTGTTGACCCATCATGACCAGCACGCTCCGCACCCTGACAGTCCCTTTGGATGGAGATTCGGCTCCCGAGGGACTGCCGTCGTATCTGGTCCGCGATGACGTTCTGTGCTGGACCCGGCGCGAGGCCGGACTGGTGGGCTTCGGTGAGGCTGCGCGCTTCACGGCCACGGGGCCCGAGCGGTTCCTCGAGGCGGACATCTGGTGGCGGCACCTGGTCATCGAGGCGGACATCACCGACCATGTGGAGTGCCCCGGCACCGGCCCGGTGGCGTTCGGGTCCTTCGCCTTCTCCAAGGCTTCGGAGCATGAATCCCGCCTGATCGTGCCGGAGATCGTGGTCGGCGTCAGGGACGGCCGGGCCTGGCTCACCCAGATAACGGCCGACGACGGCGAACTCACCGAGGCGGGCGCGTTGGCCGCCCTGAAGGGGTGGCTGGAGTCTGACCCGGCTGCCGCCGTCGGCTCCCCTGACGGTAGGCCGACGACGGATCTCGCTGCCGCCGTCGTAAACCCGGACGCCGCCACGCTCAAAACCGGTTCCCTTGGCGAAGAGGACTGGATGAATGCTGTCACTGCCGGCGTCGCCGAGATCCGCACCGGGAAACTGGAGAAACTGGTCCTGGCCCGGGATATCGTGGCCACGGTTCCGGGGGGCGTGAACGCTGCAGAGGTGCTGCGGCAGCTGGCCGTTCGGTACCGGGAATGCTGGACCTATGGCGTGGACGGCCTCGTGGGGGCGACACCGGAAATGCTCATCCAGGTTGAGGGCCGGACCGCCCAGGCGCGGGTGCTCGCCGGAACACTGGACCGGCGGGACGCCGTGGGCGAGGCGGGGCTGCCGCTGGACTACGCCGAGCGGGTCCTGGCCGGATCGGAGAAGCAGCGGCACGAGCACGAGATCGCCATCCAGTCACTGACCACCCAGCTTGCGCCTTTCTCCGAGGCGATGAATGCCCACGACGAGCCGTTCATCCTGGAACTGCCCAACGTGTGGCACCTCGCATCCGACGTCAAGGCCGAGCTCACCGAGGTGGAGGGCCACGTCCCCACCTGCCTGGCGCTGATCAACGCGCTGCACCCCACCGCCGCCGTGTGCGGGACGCCCACGCAGGTGGCGGGGGCGCTGATCCGGAAGCTCGAGCATCTCGACCGGGGGCCGTACGCCGGGCCGGTCGGCTGGCTCGACGCCGCCGGCAACGGCGAGTGGGGAATTGCCCTGCGCGGCGCCGTCATCGAGTCGCCCACCACCGTCCGGCTATATGCCGGCTGCGGAATTGTCGAGGGCTCGCAGCCCGAAGCGGAGCTCGCGGAGACGTGGGCCAAGTTCCGGCCGATGCTGGAGTCGCTGGGGATCAGCAGCTGATCCGCACCGGGTAGGCTTGTCTCATATACCGGACACCCCTCAACAAAAGCCCTTGCTTTCGGGCGCCAATCAGTTATCCAATAGTGAAACTAAGTTACCTGTGACGTACATCTCTCGATGAGCGCTACACTATAACCCGCTAGTTCCGCATCCCTCCCCCGCAACAAAAGGTAAGAATATGCAGATCTCCCGTTCGCTCGTGGGCAATTCAAGGCTCAAGGCAGCTACGGTTCTCGCCATTGGCGCGCTGGCGCTTTCAGCCTGCACCAACGCCTCGGAATCCGCCGCCCCGGGCGGTGCAGCGTCGCCGTCTGGCAGCGCCGCCGCGAGCTTCGACCCGTCGACCATCCAGAAGGATGACGCACTGGCTGCCTCGGTGCCCGCCGCGATCAAGTCCAAGGGCACTCTTACTGTTGGGTCGGACACCAGCTATGCGCCGGCCGAATTCATCGGGACGGACGGCCAGACCCCTGTGGGCTACGACGTCGACATCGCCAAGGCCATCGGAGCCACCCTGGGCCTGAAGGTACAGGTGCAGACGTCCGAATTCACCGGCATCCTGCCCGCGCTGGGCCCGAAGTACGACCTCGGCATCTCCTCGTTCACCATCAACAAGGAACGCCTCGGCGCGGTCAACATGGTCAGCTACTTCAACGCCGGTACCGCTTGGGCCGTGAAGAAGGGCAACCCGAAGGGCTTCTCCCTTGACGACGTCTGCGGCAAGTCCGTCGGCGTCCAGACCGGCACCGTCCAGGAGGATCCCGACCTTTCTGGCCGCAACAAGAAGTGCACGGCTGACGGCAAGCAGCCCATTAACATCGTCACGCTGAAGAACCAGACCGATGTCACCACCCGCTTGGTCAACGGCAGCATCGACGCCATGGCAGCGGACTCCCCCATCATCGGCTATGCCCTGACGCAGACCAACGGCCAGCTGGAGAAGCTCGGCGCCGTCTACGACTCAGCCCCGCAGGGAATCGCGGTTGCCAAGTCGGACAAGGCCCTGGCCGAGGTGATCCAGAAGACCCTCACCAAGCTCATAGCTGACGGCTCGTACAAGAAGATCCTTGATGGCTGGGGGAATGGCGAAGGCGCCATCACCAAGTCCGAAGTCAACCCGGCGGTCAGCTCTTGAGCCGTGCCGTCACCGACCACAAATCAGGTGTACAGATGGACGACCATCACAAAACCGCACCGGTTCTGAATGATTCAGTACCGGTTCGGCACCCGGGCCGCTGGATCAGCGCGGTCGTCATCCTCGGTGTGCTGGCGGTATTCGCGCAGAGCCTGGTGACCAACCCGAACTTCCGGTGGGACATCGTGGCTACCTACATCCTGGACGTCAAGGTGGTCCAGGGCGTGGGGTGGACGCTGCTGCTGACGGTGGCCTCGATGGTCCTCGCCATCGTCCTGGCGATCCTGCTGGCGTTCATGCGTCAATCCGATAATCCGGTGTTCCGCTGGTCCAGCTGGGCTTGGGTGTGGTTCTTCCGCGGCACTCCTGTGTACACGCAGTTGATCTTCTGGGGCCTGGTATCGGTCCTTTACCCGAAGATTGCGGCAGGGGTTCCGTTCGGGCCGGAGCTGTTCAGCGTGGACACCAGCACGGTCATCAACCCGCTGATCGCTGCAATCCTGGGGCTTGGCCTGAACGAATCGGCGTACCTTGCCGAGATCTTCCGTGCCGGGCTGAAGTCCGTGGACCGCGGCCAGATGGAAGCGGCTGAGGCGCTGGGCATGGCCAAGACCAAGATCATGTGGCGGATCATCCTCCCCCAGGCGATGCGTGTCATTGTCCCCCCGACAGGCAATGAAACCATCGGCATGCTCAAGACCACCTCGCTGGTTCTGGCGGTTCCGTTCACGCTGGATTTGACCTTCGCGACGAACAACCTGGCCAACCGGACCTACCTCCCGGTGCCGCTGCTGATCGTTGCAGCCATCTGGTACCTCGTCATCACCAGCCTGCTGATGGTGGGCCAGCACTACATCGAGGCCTACTACGGCAAGGGCGTGGACAACCGGGTACCGGCTGTCGTGAATCCTGCGGCAGCGAGGGCCGCCGCTGCCGGTGCTCCGAGCGCCGAGGCGGAACCGGCCCTGAAGATGGACTTCCCCGAGGAGAGCGCAAAATGACGATCACCGCCCAAAAGACGCTGGTCCGAATCGAGGGCCTGCACAAGTACTACGGGCATCACCATGTTCTGCGCGGGATCGACCTGACCGTCAACCAGGGCGAGGTGGCAGTTGTCATCGGTCCGTCCGGGTCGGGCAAGTCCACCATGCTGCGGTGCGTGAACCTGCTGGAAAGCATCAGCGCCGGACGGATCTCGGTAGGCGACCAGCTGATCGGCTACCGCGAGGTGAACGGCCGGCTGCACGACCTCAAGACCAAGGAGATCGCCGCGCAGCGCCGTGAAATCGGCATGGTCTTCCAGCGGTTCAACCTGTTCCCGCACAAGACCGCCCTCATGAATGTCATGGAGGCTCCGGTCCAGGTGAAGCGCCAGCCGCGCGAGGCCGCCAGGAAGAAGGCCCTGGAACTGCTGGACCGCGTGGGTCTTGCGGACCGAGCGGACCATTATCCGTCGCAGCTTTCCGGCGGACAGCAGCAGCGCGTCGCCATCGCCCGGGCCCTCGCCATGGAGCCCGAGTTGATGCTCTTCGACGAGCCCACGTCAGCCCTGGACCCGGAGCTCGTGGGCGATGTCCTGAACGTCATGAAAGACCTCGCGAAGTCCGGCATGACCATGATTGTGGTGACCCACGAAATCGGTTTTGCCCGGGAAGTGGGCGACAGCCTGACGTTCATGGACGGCGGCGTGGTGGTGGAGACAGGTGATCCCCGCGAGATCATCGCCAACCCGCAGCATGCCCGCACCAAGGAGTTCCTGAGCCGGGTTCTCTAACGGTTCGACGCGCTATCGCTGCTGCGATGCGCAATCGGTCCGGGGACGCTCATTTCCGAGTGTCCCCGGGCCTTTTCTGTACCCCGGCACCATTTGCGTGTCCCGGCGCGGAACGACGACGGCGCGGCACCCCCGCTGCCGAGAGTTTCCCTTCGAGTTCACCGGGCGCCCAAAGGTCAGCCCACACCCATCGGACAACACTTCGGCCGGTGGCACGGATTCGATCCTCCCGCAGCTTCTCATCGACAACAACCTGTCCAGGCGTGCGCCCCTTGAGATATTCGGGCTTCTGGTACTTAGCGATGCCGTCGAATTCGCCGACCGTTCGGCTACCCTCCCAATAAAAGTCCGAGTAGCCCACACGCCCTGTCGAGTTCCGCACTTCATACTGCAGTACCGGCTGAGCAAACCCGGCCGCGTGAATGAGGCCACGGCTGTAAGACTCACCTGCCGATTCTGCCTGTGCGTCGGCGAATTCGATTGCGATCCGGACGCGCCGTTCCACCGCTGGGACGTATCTGTCCGGCAGCGCCGCGAGCAACTGCTCCTTGCTGAGGGCTGGAAGGCCACGCGTGGCGTCCGGCCTGAGCACGTGGTCCAACGGCACCAGCGCCTCGGCGAACGGGACGAAGGCAGCGAGGTCCAGCACAGTGGTGATGCGGGAGGTTACGAGGAGCCCGTCCAGTTCCTCAGCATCGATCTTTTCGGGATCAGCCAGATGGCGCCGCACGCCGGCCCGGGATCTGCCGCCTCCACGGAAGGTGGTCAGCGCGTGAACCGGCTGGCCCCGCTGAATGGTGGGCACACCCCAGGCCGAGGCAGCCGAGTGATGGGAGAAAATTGTCGGAGCCACACAGGTTTCAGCGGCTGCCTCAATCCGCAGCCGGTATCGCTCCGGCCCTCGCAACCCGTTCCACGCCGCCGCATCAACATAGACGCCCTGACGGATGCGCACAAGTTTCCCCGACCTCGCGTCAGCAGACAGCGGGCGAGGGTTGGCTCCGATCCGAGTCATGTTCTTCGCCAGAATCAGCCGGGGAAGCGTCGTCATGCTGCGACAATTCCATAGCGGCCAGGCTCGCTGAAGCGCTGTACGCGCCTATGTGCATAATTGCTGCTAAGTGGGCAAAGGTCCAAAGTGCATGAGGACTCGGATTCAGTGTCGCGACACGGTTCCGGAATGCTGCATGGTCCGTCCAACAGGCGGCTGAGGACACGGAGTCGGCCTGGGGACTGCGATCAGGCCGTGGGACAGCCAAATGTCCGCGTCCCACAACCGGACGCGCGTCCCGGGGCAGGTTCCGCGTCCCATAACCGGATGCGCGTCGCGGGGGTCTAGCCCTCGAGCACTCCCGCTACGGCCGACCTCACCGCGGCCTTGATCCTGCCGTGCAGGGCGCGGAGTTCATGCCGGTCGGTGCGCACCTCAATGATGGTGCGCCCGGTGAACGGTGCGGCAAGCGCCTCGGCGAGTCCCGCCGTCGTACTCACCGAGCAGTGTCCGACGCCGTACGCCGCGGCGAGTGCCGCAATGTCCACTGAGTGCGGGGTGCCGAAGAGGCGTTCGACGGCGTCCCCGTAGCCGCCCGCTTCCGCCACCGCGCCGTGTTCCAGCAGGCTGAAAATGGCGCCGCCGGCGTCGTTGAGCACGACCATGCGCAGCCGCGGCTGTTCCTCCCCGGCGCCGAGGAAGAGGCCCCCGGCGTCGTGCAGGAAGGTGACGTCGCCGAGCAGGAGGGTGGTCTGCTGGTGGCCGCCGAGGGCGATGCCGGTGGCGGTGGAAATGGTGCCGTCGATGCCGGCAAGGCCCCGGCTGGCAAAGACCGTGGCGGCCGGCTCCGGTGCGGGCTGGCCGGCGAGGTCGACGTCGCGGATGCCGTTGGACGAGCCGAGGACCAACTGGCCGCGTGCGTACTGCCAGACCAAGGCGCCGACGGCCGGACCGGTTGTGGCCTCTTCAGTGGCGAGTATGCCGTCGACGGCATGCTGGGCCGCGGCGCCCGCGAGCAGCCACGCGTCGAGCCAGGCGGAGGGGCCCCGGCCGGCGAAATTCGCGAGCTCGGCCAGGCTGGCGACGGGCGTTTCCCGGCGCCGGCCCGGCTCGTACCAGGCCACCGGCACCGGTTCATAGAGGACTGCGGGGATGTCCGTCCGGGCCAGCAGCGCGGACACCGGGCGGGACAGCGTGGGCCGGCCGAACACCACGGCACGCTCGATGGGCAGCGCCGAGTCCGGGCCGAAATGCTCCAGCAGCAGGCGGTACGGCCCCACTGCGTTGGGCCCGAAGCGTGAGTTGGACGACGGCTCGGCCAACAGCGGCAGTCCATGGGCGCGGGCGAAGGCTTCGGCCACCGGACCGGCGTCGTGCCCGGCGAGCACCACGGTGCGCCGTTCGGGAAGGCCGGCCGGGGCGGGGTCGAGGGTCATGGTTAGCGGTTCGGTGCCAATCCGGAAGGTCCCGTGGCCGCGCTCCTCGGGCAGCCGCTCCCCTTGTTCGGGCACGAGCGGGTCGCGGAAGGCGAGGTTGAGCTGGACCGGGCCCGGCGGCGTGTCCTCGAAGGCCCCGGTGGCGGCGGCGAGCGAGGTTTCCACCGCGCGCTGCGGGCTCCCGCCTGCGGGAACGTCGACGGCGAAGCGGACGTGCTCACCGAAGAGGTCTAGCTGGATGGTGGTCTGGTTCGCGCCGGTTCCGCGCAGTTCCTCGGGCCGGTCGGCCGAGAGGACCACCAGCGGGACGGCGGCGTGGTTGGCCTCCATCACAGCGGGCAGGAGATTCCCGACGGCGGTCCCCGAGGTCGTCAGCACGGCTACCGGCGCGCCCGTGGCCAGGGCCAGGCCTAGTGCGGTGAAACCGGCCGAACGCTCATCGATCCGGACCAGCAGCTCGACCTTCCCCGCCGCCGAGGCCTCGGCCAGGGCGTAAGCCATGGGCGCTGACCGCGAGCCCGGGGCCACCACGACGTACCGGACGCCGCCGTCGAGCAGCGAAGCGACGGCAATCCGTGCCGACGCCATGGACGTCAGCGCGGGTTCAGGGTTGGCAGGGGCTCCGATCAAGGAGGCGGAAGGCTCGGCCGGTTCAGAGGAAGTCACCGAACCAGTCTGCCACCAACCTATACGCGGGCTCATGTCGAGGCGCCCTGGCCAGCACCGCAGCCGTCTCACACGAGTTAGGTAGACTACAGCACAACAAAGCATTTTCCACCGCGAGGATCATCCCATGAACCGCAAGGCCACCGCATTGGACGTCGCCAAGCTGGCGGGTGTCTCCCGCAGCGCCGTGTCGCTGGTGCTCAACGGGCGGGGTGACGGCAACGTCGCCGTCGAAAGCCAGCAGCGCATCCGGGAAGCCGCCGCGGCGCTCAACTACTCACCCAACAAGATTGCCCTCAGCCTTCGGAACCAGCAGTCGCGGATCATCGGGATCGTATCGGACCAGGTGGTCACCAGCCCGTTCGACGGCAACATCATCGCGGGGGCGGACGCCGTTGCCCGGTCGCACGGGTTTGTCACCGTGGTGATGGACACGGAACTGGACGAATCCCGGGACGCGAGCGCCGTCGAAACCCTGCTCGACCGGCAGGTGGACGGTCTGATGTACGTCACCGTCGGTCTGCGTCCCCTGCACGTGCCGCCCAACATGGCCCGCGTTCCGTCGATCCTGGCCAACTGCTTCGATGACCGCCCCGACTCGCGCCTCCCCGCCGTCATCCCGGACGAGGTCAGGGGCGGCCGGGAAGCTGCCGAGCACGTCATGGCACTCGGCCATCGGGACATTGCGTTCCTCGCCGGCGACTCCCTGACGCCCGCGGCTCCGCGCCGCATCGAGGGCTACCGTGAGGCCTTTGGCGCGGCAGGCATGTCGGTTAATGAGGACCGGATCCTCCAGGTGGGCTGGGACATCGACGCCGGATTCCACGGCGCCATGAAATTCCTCGACGGCGTCGAGCCGACCATGCGGCCCACGGCGATCCTGTGCGCCAACGACCGCCTCGCCATCGGCGTCGTCCTCGCCTGCTACCGGCTCGGCATGAACGTCCCGCAGGATGTATCCGTCATGGGCTATGACGACGAATTCCGTGTGGCCCAGACCATGGTCCCGGCCCTCACCACTATGGCCCTCCCGCTCCGGGAGATGGGCGCCGCCGCCATGACAGCACTGCTCGCCGAGGTGGAAGCGGCCCCGGGCAAGACGGACGACGGCGGCAACGCCGCAGACGCTGAGCCTGCCGGTACCAGCGCCGAGGCCACCGTTCCCTGCCGGCTGGTGATCCGTGACTCCACCGGGCCCGTCCCGGCCGGGCGCTAATTCCCGGCCGGGCATACCTCCCGGCATACCTCCGGGCTGCGGGAGGC
This sequence comes from Arthrobacter sp. NPDC057013, assembly GCF_042674585.1. Taxonomy (NCBI): domain Bacteria; kingdom Bacillati; phylum Actinomycetota; class Actinomycetes; order Micrococcales; family Micrococcaceae; genus Arthrobacter; species Arthrobacter sp. NPDC057013. The sequence goes on along the minus strand of NZ_JBHUSE010000001.1, from coordinate 421,023 downwards.
CGGGCTGCGGGAGGCCGGGGTGCCTACCCCGACACGCGGGGCTGGCCCGGACAGCCAGGTCAGGCCCGGCGCCGTCAGCCCTGGACCGGCGGCTGCTCCAGCGTCCAGACATCCGCCACCGCGCCGGCTGGAAGGTGCAGCTCCCATTCCTCCCCCGCCGCCGGGTAGGCGCGGAGGGTCGTGCACACCGAACCTGGCCGGTAAACCTCCACCAGCGAGGCATCCACGAAGATCCGCAGCTTCTCCCCCGGCTCAACGGTCCCGCGGAACACCGTCTGGCTGCTGCCGTTCCCGACGAGCAGGAGTTCGACGGCGGTGTCCCCGCCGGACGAACCTCCCGTCACCAAGGCTTCGGCGAAGGGAGGTACTACAACGGCGCCCCGGGCCGCGCGGGCGACCGGCGCACCGCGGTACGCTGCGATCTCGGGGGCGGGGCTGACAGCGAGCACCCCGTCCACTACTGAGACTTCGCGCGGGAAGGTCAGGACCCCGGCCCAGCCAGCGGCGTCGGTTTCGTCCTGGCTGCGCCCCCGGCGACCGTCGCGGCCCGGGCCTTCGTTGGCCCAGCCCCAGAGCAGCGCCCGGTCCTCCAGGGCAACAATCTGCGGCGCATAGAAGTCGCGGCCAAGATCGGACTTCCCACCGCTGCGCGGAGTGAAAACCGGCAGGCCGGTGGCCGCGTCCTCGGCCAGCGACCCGATCAGGTGGCCCACGCCGTTGGCGTGCTCGTGCGCGTCACCGGAGAGCCAGAGCGAGAACATCATCAGCCAAGTCCCGGAATCAGTCCCGGCGGAGGCATCATCCGGCACCCGCACCAGCTGCGGGCACTCCCAGATCTCGGCTGCCGTGAATTCGGCGGCCACCGGGTTTTCCGAAGTGAGCCAGATGCCCTGGTACTTCCAATCGGACATGTCCTCCACCGTGTACAGCAGCAATGCGGCGTGGCCGTTGGCGAGGCCTGCGCCCTGCATCGCGTACCGCTTGCCGTTGAACCGGAAGATGAACGGGTCGCGCACCGCGGTGACCTGCCCCCCTGGCATGGAAGCCGCCACGTGGCCGGTCTGCTCCCAGCTGACCAGGTCCTCCGACCCACGGGCGATGACCACCTGTGAGTGCCCACCGTCCCCGCGGACGCCGGAGTACGCCGCGGTGGGAACACCGCCGTCTTCCGTTACAACACCGGTCCAGCAACCGTACTCGTCCGGACCGCCCGGCTGGGGCCGCAGCGCCACGGGGTGTTCCTCCCAGCGCACCAGGTCGGCTGAGCTCACGTGGCCCCAGGCGATGCTGTGGTGCCGGGCCGAGTCCGGGTTGTACTGGAAGAACACGTGGTACCGGCCGTTGATGAAGCTGATGCCGTTGGGATCGTTGATCCAGCCCTGCGCCGGGCGGGGATGGAAGCGCGGGAAGGCGGGGTCGGTGTGGGCGGCGGCGACGTCTTCGAAGCGGACGGCGGCGAGGTCCGGGGAGGGCATGGTGGGCCTTTCGGTGAGTAGGTTATTTTCCGGTGCCGGCGGTGAGGCCGTCCTGGAGCGCGCGCTGGCCGAACATGAAGACCACCAACGCCGGAATCATGGACAGGACCACGCCCGCCAGCACCACGGAGATGCTGCCGGTGCCCAGGTTGCCCTGGAGCGACACAAGCCCCAGCGGGAGAGTGAAGTTCTGTTCGGAAATCGTGAGGATCAGCGGGCGGAAGAATTCGTTCCAGTGGTAGTTGAACGCGAGGATTCCGACGATCGCCATGCCCGGCATCGCCAGCGGAGCATAAATGGAACGGAACGTCCGCCACGGGGAGGCGCCGTCGATCGAGGCGGCTTCCGCCAGCTCGGCCGGCAGCCCCATGAAGTACTGGCGCATCAGGAAGGTGCCGAACGCTGTCGGAATGGCCGGCAGGATCAGCGCCAGCAGCGTGTCCGAGAGGCCCATGCCGCGGATCAGCATGAAGACCGGGACGATCGTGACCTGCACCGGCACCATCATGGTGGCCAGCACAATCGAGAACAGCGCTCCGCGGCCGCGGAATTTGAGGTGCGCGAACGCGTAGCCCGCCAGCGCTGCGGAGATCATCTGGCCCACCGCTATCAGCCCGGTCACCAGGGCGCTGTTGAGCACCAGCAGGAAGATATTCAGTTTCTGGAACACTTCACCGTAGGACGTGAAGTCGGGGTCCCACGGAATGAACGACGGCGGCAGCTTGAAGGATTCCGACGGCGACCGCAGCGACGTGGACAGGGTCCACAGCACCGGGCCCAGCGTCAGTGCGGCGGCAATCAATAGCAGGACGATGCGCAGCGCGAAGTTCCAGCTGAACCTGCGCCGGCCGGGCGATGTTTCGGGGAGGCCCTGCGACAGCTTCGGGGAGTGCCCGGCGGCCAGGACGTGGTCTGTTGAGGTTGTCATGGCTGGCCTTACTGGTAGAAGACGAATCGTTTGCTGAGCCGGAACTGCGCGGCCGTGATGGCCATGATGATCAGGGTGAGCAGCACGCCGATGGCCGACGCCTGGCCAAATTCGAGACGCTGGAATGCCGATTCGAAGATCACCATGACGGCGGTGCGGGTGGAATCGCCGGGGCCGCCGCGGGTCAGCACGTACGGCTGGTCGAACACCTGCAGGGCGTTGATGATGGCCATCACCGAAGCCACCAGCGTGGTGGGGCTCAGCAGGGGCAGCGTGACGTGCAGGTGCTTGCGCCAGCCGGTGGCGCCGTCGATGGACGCCGCCTCGTAGGTCTCCACCGGAATGGAGGCCAGGCCGCCGATGAACAGCAGGAAGGAGAACCCGAAGTTCTGCCACACGTACACCAGGACGACGACGGCGGCCGACCCTCCCGGTGTGGTCAGCCACGGCACCGCGGGAATGCCCACAAGCCCCAGGAACCAGTTGACCACACCGAACTGTTCGTTGAAGAGGTACCGCATGAAGATGGAGACGGAGGCCGCTGACAGGATCAGCGGGAAGAAGAAGGCCGAGCGGAAAAACACCCGGAGCCAGGCCGGCATCTTCTCCTGCACCATGACTGCCAGTGCCAGGGCGAGGCCCAGCTGGAGGGCCACGGCCACCACAACGAAAACGATGGTGTTCAGGAAGGACACCCGGACGGTGGGATCCTGGGCCACCTCCGAGAAGTTGTCGAAGCCCACGAACGTCGGCGCCGAAATAATGTCCCACCGGAAGAACGCCAGAACCACGGAAGCCACGATCGGGACCAGAGTGAACAGTCCCATGCCGAGGATGGTGGGCGCCAGGAAGATCCACGGCAGCCAGCGCTGGCTGTTTCTGCCGGTGGCCGCGCTTGCCGGCGCAGCGGGCGCGGCGCCTGGCCTGCCCCGCCGGGTGGCCTGGTTCGGCCGCTGCCGCGGCGGTGTGGTGGTGCTCATGACTGCCTCCTCAGGGCCAGTTCAAGGTCGCGTTGCATGGAGCCGAGGGCCTGCTTAAGCTGCTGCTCGTCGCCGCTGACAGCAAGCGAGACGTTCTTCATCAGGGCCGTTTCGACGGCGGCCTGCTGCGGCGGTGCGGGGATCGGGCCGGTGGTGGGGAACCTGTCCAGGGTGTCGTAGAAGACCTTCCAGTGGGCCGGTCCCTTGCCGGCGTAAAGCCGTTCGTTGACCATGGATCGCCGGGCCGGCGTCGTAATGGGGTTGGGGAAGATCAGCTCCATCGCCTCGCGGCTGGCACTGAACTTGATCCATTCCCAGGCCGCGTCCTTGTCCCTGGCGGTCTTCATGATGGCGTAGCCGGCGGTGCCGAACTGGTGGCGCTGGGTCTTCCAGCGCGGGAAGAACTGGACGTCGAAATCGTTGGCGCCCATCCCGGCCTCGTGCAGGCCCTGCACCCAGTAGCCGCCGGCCGGGGTGGTGCCGATCCGGTTGGAGGCGAACAGGCCGACGAGGGAACTGCCGCCGCCTTCCTCCGGCCGGACCCCGAGCCCGTCCTTGACCAGCCCGCGAAGGTAGTCGAAAGACTCAAAGACGCGGTCGTCGTCGGCATTGGGCTCCAGCCACTGGTACCCGCCCGAGCGGAGGCTGCGGGAAGGATCCTTGGCGTAGAAGCCGTCCCAGAGCCATTCCCCGCCGGCGGACCGGGTCTCCTTCAGGAAGCTGGTGTCATTGGCGTAGAGCCACGGCACCACTCCGCCGAAGAGCCGGTTGGTCCAGTAATAGGGGGTGAAGTCCGAGGTGCGCGCCTTCCGCATGGCCGCCAGGCTGTTGCGGAAGTCCACGTGGGTCCAGTCGTCCGCCGGCCGCTCCAGCCCGGCCTGGGCGAAGGCGGTGGTGTTGTAGTACATGTTGGCCGCGTTCCAGTCCATGGGGAGTTGGTACAGGCTGCCCTTATACATGAAGGCCTCGACCAGGCTGGGGTGGACGTCGTCGAAGAACTCCCGCATGTCCGCGGCGTCGCGGCGCACGAACTCGTCCAGCGGATGGGCGAGCTTATCGGCGAACAGCTGGGCTCCCTCGGTGGCCACGTAGACCACGTCCGGCGGCGTCCCTGCGGCCACCATGGTGAGGATTTTGGTGAAGAAGTCCTTCCAGTCCACGGCCTGGATTGCCTGGACCTTGACCCTGATCTCGGGGTGAAGCCGGGTAAAGGCGTCGATGGCGCGCTGCCGGGCGGCGGCGTCCGCGGCGGTGCCCATAATAGCGATGCTGAGGCTGTTGTCCCCGCGGCCCGGAATATCGGTCCCCGTGAGCCGCGGCCACGATGCCGCTGTCGCTCCGATGATTCCCGCGCCGAGGGCACCGAGGGCTGTTCGGCGAGTGATTTCCCGCAGGTGCCCGTTTGTGGCTCCGGTCATGATCATTCCCTTCCTAACACGTGTTAGGAACTGTAGGTGATCGACCTAACACGTGTCAAGCGTCACAGAACCCTCTCCCCCGCCAAGCCCACGCGCTCCCTCACGTCCTTCTGCCGCTTCCGCCCAACGCGTCATCAGATCCCGTCGCTTAACGCCAAACGCTCCGTCAGATCCTGCCGCCAAACGCCAAACGCTCGCTCACTCTCCCAAAGAAAGTGAGCGAGCGTTGGCCCAGAACGTGCAGGATCTGCTGGAGCGTACTGCTGCTAGGTCCTACGAAGGGAACACCTGGACCACGGCCGGGCGGGGAGCCCGGACCTGGCCGGGACGGGGTGTCGCGCCGGCGGCAACATAGTCCGGGAAGTAGGAGTGCGGCGCCTCGAAGGTGCCCTCCTCGCCCGGGTGCTGCACAGAGACGAAAACGCTGCGCTCGGTGTCGTGAACGATCGGTCCGCAGGTTTCGGCGTCGCGGGGCACGGCGAGGAACTGCTCCACGCGGCCGCGCTCGGGGCCAGCCAGGGTGACCTTGAACAGACCGTCGGCCTTGCCGATCCCGGACGGGGCGCCGTCCGTGGAGATCCAGAGGTTGCCCACGGAGTCGAAGGCCAGGTTGTCCGGGCAGGAAATCGGCGAAACCTGGTCTGCCGGGAAGCCGGAGAAGTAGGTCACGTCGCCGGTGGAAGGATCGCCGCAGACCATCAGCAGGTTCCAGGTGAACCTGGTGGAGGTCTGGTCGCCGGTCTCCGTGATTTCCACGATGTGCCCGTCGCGGTTCTCGGTGCGCGGGTTGACCTCGGTGGCGCCTTCCTTGCCCGGCTTGCCGCGGTCCGAGTTGTTGGTGCACGCGACGTAGACCTTGCCCGTGTGCAGGCTCGGCTGAACATCCTCGCAGCGGTCCATCTTGGTGGGGCCCACCTTGTCCGCAGCCAGTCGTGTGTACACGAGAACTTCCTCGAGGGACATTCCGACAACCATGGACTTGCCGCCGACCACCAGCGGCAGCCATTCGCCGGTGCCGTCGAAGGAGCCGTCGGACGGAACGGAGCCCTTGCCGTCGATCTCCGCTGCTGGGGCGTTGCCGGTGAACTTGGCAACGTACAGGTCGCCCTCGGACAGGAGCGTCATGTTGTGCTTGCGGTCGCCCTCGCGGTACTTGGCCTTGGAAACGAACTTATAGAGGTAGTCGAAGCGCTCGTCGTCGCCCATGTAGGCAACCACATGGCCGGACTTGGCCAAGATCACGTTGGCGCCCTCGTGCTTGAAGCGGCCCAGGGAAGAGTGCTTCTTCGGTGTGGACGTCGGGTCGAAGGGGTCCACCTCCACAATCCAGCCGAAGCGGTTGGTTTCGTTTTCGTAGCCGGCGTTGTTGGCGTTGAAGCGGGGGTCATCCAGCTCCCACTGGCGCGCCGTGGCTTTGTTGGTCAGGCCGTAGCGCTTGTCCGAGGCGGACGTGCCCGGAGCAACAAAGTAGCCGTTGAAGTTTTCCTCGCCCGAGAGGACGGTGCCCCACGGGGTGGTTCCGCCGGAGCAGTTGCCCAGCGTGCCGTTGATCCAGCGGCCCTCGGGGTCGGCCACGGTCTTGACCAGGCCCGAGCCTGCAACGGGGCCGGTCAGCTCGTAGCGGGTGCTGTTCAGGTAGCGGCGGTTTAGCTGCGCGCCCTTGACGTAGCTCCACGGCTTGTTCTTGTTCTTGCGCTCCAGCTCGACGACGGTCAGGCCGTGGGCAGCCGCGCCCACCGCGCGCATCTGTTCGGCGGGCATGCTGGCCGGGAACATGATGTTCTCGTTCGTGTATTCGTGGTTCGCGAACAGCAGCGCGCGGCGGCCCTTGCTGCCGGGGATCTCAAGGATGTCCGAGTAGTCATTGTTGTAGCCGAACTGCCGCTCCTGGGCAGCGGCGGTCTGGTTGCCCAGCTCAAACGCCGGGGCATCGTTGAAGATCGGGTCGCCCCAGCGGATCACGGGCTGCCAGGTGAAGCCTGCCGGCACGGTCAGGGCGTCGACGTCGGACGCAACAGCGGGGATGGCGGTGAACTGCAGCTTGGACGCACCCGGGGCAAAGCCGTTCTTCGCGGCGGGGGCCAGTCCCGTTCCGCCGTCGGCGACGGCCTTCTCGCCGGACGTTACGGTACCGCCAAGTACGACGGCGAGGGCACCGGCGGCGCCGAAGCCCAGAGCGGCGCGGCGGGACAGGGTGGTGGAGGCGATGTCGCGGAAGTAGCTGTTCGAGCTCGTGTTGCAGACGTCGCCCGCGCAGGCGTTGTCGCACTTGAGGGCACAGGTGATGGGGCTGCGCTTGCCTTTGGTGTGCCCGAGCATGGGTAGCAGGGCGAACTTGCGTCCGGAGATTTCAGACATGGGAGAGAGACCTTCCAAGGGTTTAGATGCGACACCGCCACCCTTCCAGTGAAAGCCAACCGGAAGCCGACACTCAGATGAAAATCCGGTGAACTCGGGTCCTGGTGAGACAGCGTCGAGGGAAAACCCGCAGGAGGTGAGAGAGCGTCGGGGGAAAACCCGCAGGAGGTGAGAGAGCGTCGGGGGAAAACCCGCAGGAGGTGGGAGAGCGTCGGGGGAAAACCCGCAGGAGGTGAAAGAGCGTTTTTGGGACGGGTCTAGACGCGGGCGGGGAGGTGAGCGTAGGCGCGGCCGAGCCGGGCGAGCCACCAATCCCGGCGCTCGGCCGGGGCGGCATACTGCTCAAGCAGCCCCTCGTCGGCGACGGCATCGCGCAAGGTGATGGCGCCGTCGTCGGCCACCAGGGGCGTCCCAATCACGTCCGCGGAGAGGAGCGACACCGTTCCCAGCCCGCAGGCATACGGCAGTTCCGGCAGCGCGGCGGCGAGCGCAAGCCCGGCCCGGATCCCCACCGAAGTATCGAGGGCCGAACTCACGACGGCGGGCATCCCCGACTCCGCCACCAGCTCCAGGGCCCGCCGGACTCCCCCGAGCGGCGCCACCTTCACCACGAGGAGATCGGCGGCGCCGGCCCGCGCCACCTTGAGGGGATCCCCTTCCTTGCGGACGCTTTCGTCGGCCGCGATCAGCACCGGCACCCCCGCCGCACGCAGCCGGCGGCGAACCTCCGCCAGGCCCTCTATGTCCGGCACGGGCTGCTCAGCGTATTCGAGCCCGACGCCGTCCAGCCGGGTCAGCGCCACCACCGCGGTCGGCACGTCCCAGCCGCCGTTGGCGTCCACCCGGATGGCAGCACCCGGAAGCGCGGCACGGACAGCGGCGACCCGGGCGGCGTCGTCGTCGAGCGTCTGCCCGCGTTCGGCCACCTTTACCTTGACGGCGTCCACCCGGCCGAACCGGTCCAGTATTTCCGGCACCCGGTCAGCCGTGATGGCGGGCACGGTCGCGTTGACGGGGATGCTGGTCCGCAGCGGTTCCGGGAAACCGTGCCAGCCGGCTTCGATCGCCGCGACGAGCCAGCGGGACGCCTCGGCGTCGCCGTACTCGGGGAAGGCGCCGAACTCGCCCCATCCCAGCGGGCCGCGGAGGAGCAGCGTTTCGCGTTCCAGGATCCCGCGGAACTTCACCCGCATGGGCAGAACCACCACCCGGGCGGAAGAGAGCAGCTCCTCGAGGGGCGGGTACGGGAAAGGCATGAATTCACTGTACCGGCGCGGCGCCCGCCAACCCGCCAAGCCGAAAACCTGCGGACAGAACTGCGCCGGCCCCCACGCCATTGGAGGGACCGGCGGCCTGTGGGGCGGCTCAGGCGGGCGTTAGCCTGAGGCCACCGGTTCGGGCTGGTGGTCGATGGACGCCGAAGCCTTGGCGCTGCCGACCCCGAAGCGTGCAATCACGGTGGTCCCGCGACCGGGAGCGGACATCACCTGGAGCGTGCCGCCGGCCTCGCCGATGGTGTCCTGCATGATCCGCAGGCCGAAGTGCCCTTCCGGTGACCCCTGGCTCTGGTCGAAGCCGCAGCCGTCATCCTGGATGCGGATCTCCGAACGGTCCCGGTCCTGCTGGAGATGGAGTTCAGCTTTGGTTGCTCTGGAATGCTTGGCGGTGTTGGCGAGGGCCTCACGGGCCACCCTGTAGAACAGCGCAGCGCGGTCCCGGTCCAGCTCACACTGCTCCGGCAGGTCGAGCTCCAGGCTGATCCCGCGCTCCTCGAGCGGGTCGCCGAGCCTGGTCAGTGCCCCGGAGAGGCCAAGCCGGTTAAGGTCCGGCGGGTACAGTTCGCTGGTCATGGCCCGCAGGCTGCGGACGTTGTCCTGCAGGATCCGCCGGGCGTCGGAGAACAGCGCCCGCTGGCCCACGGGGCTGTGCAGTTCCTCAGACTCCATGACATAGGACAGGCCCGAGAGTTCCTGGATCACTTCGTCGTGCAGATCCCGGGCGATACGCTGCCGCTCCAGCTCGGAGGCCTCGATGGCCCGGCGGAGCAGCCGGCTCCGGCCTGCTTCGTAGGCCTGGATCCGGCGGGCCAGCTGGACGGCCGGGAACAGCTGCGCCAGCTGCAGGACGGCGAGTGAGAGCAGGAACGGCGGGGCCATGCCGAACAGAACAGCAGCCTGCTCCTGGCGGACGCCGTCGTCGTCGTAATAGGTCTCGAAAACCAGCTTCTGCCCGTCGGGGGCCGTGACGGGCACGTAGACCTCCACGAGTTCGCCGTTTTCGACGTTGGGCGTGTTGACCTCGTCCTTCTGCGTTTCCAAGTTGGCCGGGACGTCCCCGCCGTCCAGGACTTCCTGTGCCTCGTGCGGCAACGGGAAGGTGTGGCCGATGAGCTTGGAGTCTTCCGAGTAGACGATGCGGCCGTTCTTGTCCCAGAGCCGGATCTCAAAGACTGAGGTGTCGTCCATCCAGGGACGGAGGCGGTCATCGAGCCGGTCAATGGCGGTGGGGTTGCCGGACAGGACTTCCTCGTCCAGCAGCGGCCCCACCACGTTGTTGGCCAAATGGTCCGTGGCCTCCTTGGAGTTCTCCAGTGCGTGGCGTTCAGCCTCGGACCAGATCCAGAAGGCCACCGGGGTGGTGACCACCACCAGGGCAACCAGCCCCATCAGCAGGAACCGCCGGACGGCCTTGAAAACCTCGGAATTGTGGTTGGCCGGCGATTCGAACGGGCGGAACAGGGCAGGTTTGCGGAGCGGAGGCCTAGCCATGGCTCGGCTGCTCGAGCATGCCGCGCCGTGACGCTTCCATGACCGATTCGAGCTGCGAGTGGGTTCCCAGCTTGGCGAAGATCGCCTTTACGTAGCCGCGGCAGGTGTTCAGGGAGATGTCCAGCTTGCTGGCCACTTCCTTCGAGCCGTGGCCGCCGGCCATCAGCCGGAGCACATCCAGTTCGCGCGGTGTCAGGACGGGGCCGCCCGGTTCCACTTCGCGGACCGCGGGGGCCGGAGCGGGGGTGGACATGCCCAGCTGGGCCACCAGTGAAGGGTGGACCACCATGTTGCCGGCCCGTGCGTAGCGGAGGGTGTCCAAAAGGGTGGAGAGCGATCCGCCCTTCGGCAGGAAGGCGCAGATGCCCATCGAGGCGGCGGTCCGCAGCGCTTCCGGCGTCGGGTCACCGGTGAGCATGACGATCCGGGTGTTCGGCGCGTCGGCCAGAATCCGGGCAGCGGCGGTGAGGCCGTCGCCGTCGGGCAGGTGGAAGTCCATGATCACAACGTCGGGCTTGAGGGCGATGCTCTGCTCCACGCCGCTCTTGGCGGTGGTGGCCGAGGCGACGCTCCGCAGGTCGGGCTCGCGGTCCAGGGCTGCCGACAGCAGTTCGGTGAACGTGCTGTGGTCGTCGATGGTCAGAATGCTGATTTCCCGGGTGATCTGTGAGGTTGCCGGGATGGGATCGTCAGAATCCGAAAGGTCCATTTCATCCTCGCTGGCGGCCGTTGCCTGCAACAGCCGGGCGTGTGCTTCACGCAGCGGACGGCCGGGCAGGCAGCCGATCTCCTGGTCCATGACCCGGCGGCAGCGCCCGTAGGCCCGCAGCGCTTCCATGTACTGCCCGGATTCCTCGAGGCCCAGGACCAGGGCGGTCCAGGCGCGCTCGTTGATGGGATCATCCACCAGCAGTTCGCTGGCCAGGGCCACCGCGCGCTCCGGGTGTCCGACGGCGACGGCGGCTTCGGCTGCACGCGCCTTGATGCTGGCGACGCGTGCCGAGTGAAGACCACGCTCCTCCTCGGCCCAGCCGGCCAGCAGCTCATCGCCGAGCAGCGGCACCGACGCGATGTCGAGGGCCTTCTCGAGCAGCCGGAAGGATTCCTCGGGAGAGGCATGCCCGGCCTGCTTGAGCAGGTCATCGAAGCGGTCGAGGTCAAGGTCAACCATGCTGCGGTCGATCATGTAGCCGCCTGTGACCGTGCGGAGGGCGCCGCCCTTGCCGCTACCGGGCTGGAGGTGCCGGCGCAGCACGCTGACGTAGCTTTCCAGGGTGGACAGGGCCTCAGCCGGCGGCTGGCCGTTCCACAAGACATCGATCAGGTGGTTCTTGGAGACCGGGGTCCCCAGCTTGAGCAACAGGATTTCAAGGACCTGGCGGGGCTTGGGCCCGCCAAGCTCGTGGGATCCGATCACTGCGCCGCCGCGGCGGACACGGAGCGGACCCAGGATGTTGATGGACAACTTCGTTGTTGTGCCACCGGCGTCTTCCATTGAGTTTGGAAGGTACTCGTCGTCGTTGCCTCTGCGGGACCAACGAGTATCTTCTGCAACCGTCTGTACCATCTTGTCTGCACCTACTATCCCCATGAACTGCATTCCCCATGAATGGCTTGGATTCATACTTGTCATTCAGGCAAGTAGGGGCACGAGTAGCGAGTACTCGAATTTCGACGGCGGCACTACTTGGTTGCTTTTGCATCGACCCGCCACCACTCGGTTGAGGCGGCCCGCGGCTCCCCTGAAACCGGCCGGGAGGACGGCAGCGGGGTCCAGAAACACCAAGTTTTTCCCAAGAACCCGGGGCTACATTCGTATTACCGCAGTTAGCGCGGTACTACTGCGATCCTCGTCCCCGGAGGACCGCCGAATCAGCATGAAATGGGTGATCCAATGAGGCGGACCATGGCCGGGCCGGGTACAACCAAGTACTCCGAGTACTCGGCGATGAGCGTCTTTGCCGGCCGCTCCGGATTTCAAAAAAAATCTGCGCCGCGGGCCCGTGCGTGTCTCGTGTTACGCACGTCACACACCAAAAGAGTCCGGGTAATCCCATGAACGCGGCCGGCGCAGTGCGCACGGAGGTCCACTCCGTCCGCTTCCGGCTGCTGGCCACGCTGCTCGTCTTCATGGCCGTGGGCCTCTTTGTGGCCGGTGCGGCCACCCATGCGGCCCAGTTCAAGAGCCTCAACGACCGCGTCAACGCGGAGCTGCAGGTGCCGCGTACGAACCTGGAGGACCTGGCAAGCCGTGGCTCGCCGAACAACGGAGGCGCCGCCTACACCTCGCTGCACGACCTCTTTACGACATATCTGCGCAATGGTGCACCCGGAGGCTACGAGTCCGTGATGACCATGGTCCGCGGCGGCAATGTCATCCTGCCCAAGGCACCACAGGCGACCAATCTGAGGACCGCCGCCGTCATCGACCACGTCTGGGACTGGAGCTCCCCCGGCCGCACCGTGATGCGGGACGTTGACATTGACGGCCGGCAGGTGCGCCTGGCCATTACGTCCGTGTCCCTGGCGGGCGGCAGCAAGGAGCAGGGACTGCTGATTGCCTCGAGCGAGATCGGTGCCCAGCGTGCCGAGGTTTTCGGTTCGATGTGGACCTTCGCCCTGGCGTCCCTGGCGACGCTCGTCCTTACCGGCCTGGTGGGCTGGCTGGTTACCGGGCGGCTGCTGCGGCCGGTCCGGCGGCTCCGCGAGGCGACGGAGGCCACCACTTTTGAGGACCTGACCAAGCGGGTTGAGGTGCCGGACAGCACTGACGACATCGCCCAGCTGGCCATGAACTTTAACCGCATGCTGGAGCGGCTGGAGTCCGGCTTCGACAACCAGCGCCGCTTCGTCCACGACGCCAGCCACGAGCTGCGCACCCCCATGACGATCATCCGCGGCTACCTGGAGCTGCTGCGCGCCGGCGATCCCGAGGACGTCGACCAGACCCGCATGCTGCTCCTGGACGAGCTGGACCGGATGCAGGTGCTGGTGGATGACCTGCTGATCCTTGCCCGCAGCGGCCGGCCGGACTTCGTGACTCCCGCCTGGGTGGAGGCGGACGACCTCCTGGAGGACGTCCTGAACCGCGTCCGGGTCCTCGGTGAGCGCCAGTGGCGCCTGGAAGCCAAGCCCGGTGGCCTGATCCACGCCGACCGCCGCCGGCTCACCCAGGCGCTGGAGCAGCTCGCCGCGAACGCGGTCAAGCACACTTCCGAGTCGGACCGGATCTCCGTTGGCGGCGCCTGGGTGGAGAACGACGACGGCGCCCCCCAGGGCGGCCGGGCGGCGGTCGTGCGGGAGCTGGCAGGCCCGGCATCCCGGGAGCTGCAGATCTGGGTGTCGGACACCGGCACCGGCATCCCGGCCGGCGACCATGAGCGCATCTTCGAGCGCTTCGGCAAGGGCAGCAATTCGGCAGCCTCGGAGGGTTCGGGCCTTGGGCTGTCCATCGTGAAGGCCATCGCCGAGGCGCATGGCGGCACCGTGCTGCTCGAGTCGGAGGAGGGCAAGGGCAGCCGCTTCGTGCTCCGGATCCCGTCCGGCGGCAAGGAGGCGGGCGCTGAAACGGATGATTCCGCCGCCGCGGACACACCCGGCCGAAGCGGCAGCGGCACGGGGGATCCCGCGGACAATGGCGCGGCCGCTAAGAGCCCGGCCGCCAAGGGACCGCGACATAAGGGAACGGGCGCCGCAGGCGGCAAACCGAAGCCGGCGGCACCGGCGTCGGGCATTGAACTGGCCACCCGGGCGGGAGGTGCGCCATGACCCGGATCCTCATCGCCGACGATGAGCCGCGCATCGCGGCGTTCCTCGCCAAGGGCCTCACGGCGGCCGGCTACACCACCACCCAGGTCTCCGACGGGGTGAAGGCGCTGGACTACGCCACGTCCGGGGAGTTCGACCTCCTCATCCTGGACATCGGCATGCCGCGCATGGACGGCCTTACCGTGCTGAAGAACCTCCGTGACATGCACTCCACGATTCCGGTGATCATCCTGACGGCAGCGGACAGCCTCGAAAGCACCGTGGCGGCGCTCGACGGCGGCGCGGACGACTACATGACCAAGCCCTTCCGGTTCGAGGAACTGCTCTCCCGCATCAAGCTCCGGCTGCGGGGCGCGCAGGCGGTGACCTCCGCCCCGACCTTCGTCTGCGGCGATCTGTCGCTCGACGTGAACCTGCGCACGGCCGAGATAGGCGGCCGCGTGATCGACCTGTCCGCGCGGGAGTTCGTCATGGCTCGCACGTTCATGGAGAACGCCGGCAAAGTCCTCAGCCGCGAGCAGCTGCTGAGCCGGGTGTGGGGCTACCACTTCGAGGGCTCCTCCAACGTGGTGGACGTGTACGTACGGTACCTGCGGCACAAGCTCGGCCAGGACCGCATCCAGACTGTCCGCGGCGTGGGTTACCGCCTCGTTTGCCTGCCCGGGCCGGCCGCACCGGCTCCCGGCGATGCAGGCGCCGCCGATGACGCCGAAGGCCACTCAATTTAGGCCTTCACGTCCACGCAGCGGCTCTTAACAACGCCCAAAACCCGTCCGCCGGGCGCATGAGAAGACTCTCATCTGCATCTCATCCCTGCCTCACCTTCACGCCGCAAAGTTGTTTCACGAAGGAGGTGTGGCAGGCCGATGAAGAGGTGGTCATTGCTGAGCATTCCGCTGGTGGGTCTCGCCAGCATCACCGTCTGGGCGCAGGCTGTTATCGGGGCGCCGACAGGTCAGGAACCCGGCGTCATTGTTCGTGAACCGGACCCCCGCGACTCGGTCCTCAACTTCGACGGCTTCCCTGAAACCCGACTGTCGCCGCGCACCAACCCGACAGCCACGCCCGGACCCTCATTACCGGCGCTCAAATCGGCGCCGCTGAACCCTGCCACCTCCTCGCCCCATTCCACGAACCCAGCTGAACCGGCCCAGACCGGACCGGCACCCGACGACCCGGCCAATTCCGGCGAGGACCCCGACGTGTCCTCCGATGATTCCGGCGTCGAACTGGTGGAGCCAGGCCAGATCATTTGGACTGGCGGTACCAGTGACTACTAAACGCACGCGGCGGCAATCCGAAGAAGCAGTTTCCCCCCGCAACAAGGAGTCAGTGATGCACACGGAATTCCGCGACCTGTATGAACCCATCCCGCCGGAGCAATGGGGCTCCACGGTTGACTCCTCCTATGGCCAGCCGACCACGGTGATGGTGGATGACTCGGAACTCCACCAGCAGGTCCTCGACATCATCCACAACGTGCTCGCCACAGCCGATCCGCGCTCCGACGTCCGGCGCCGGCTCCTGCGCCACCTCGCAGAGAACCCCGGGCATCCCGAACAGGCGCTGCTGGACCACCTGCGCGACAGGAACCGCCGCGGCGGCCGCTCGGCGCGGGACAGCCGGGCTTCCACCGTCGATCCGCACATCTAGAAGATAACAACGCAGCTCACGCTGCCCCACAGACCGGGTACCCGCCGCGGCACGGGTACCCGACGTATGTCCGGTCCCGTTTTACCGGCGGCCCTGTCTTACGGGCGGCCCTGTCTTACGGGCGGCCCTGTCAGAAGAGCAGCAGCACGAAGCCACCGACGGTGCTCACGATGCCCACACCGGTCAGGATCCAGCCGAGGATCAGGATGATGTTGTCGTGCTTCGGAGGTTTCAGGCCCCAGCGCGAAGGGTGGCAGAGGTCGTAGTGGAGCTCCACCTTGGTCCCGGCCACCAGGCCCCGCCCGACGTCGGAGTCCACCAGGGTCTGGCGCGGGACGTTCTCCTGGTCAGTCCAGCGGAAGCCGGTGAAGCCGCCGGCGGTGTAGACCTCGCCGGTGGTTTTGGTCCAGGCGCAGCGGCGCCGTTCGATAATCAGGCCCCACACGAGCAACGGCACGCCGGGGAGGAAGCCCACCCACGTCATCATTTCCAGGATGGGGCCAAGTACATCCGCGATACCGCCCATGCACCAACTTTAGCCGCCAGCCGGCCTGCTTCTGGCCCCCGCTGCAGGGCGTCAGCTGCCGGTTTCCTCCGGGTGCTCGCGGGCCCGCTTCGCGTCCGCGGTTTCGCCCTGTTGCGGGATGAAATCCGGGTCCAGCTTGGTGCTGAGGTCGGTTTCCTCGCGGGCAGTTTCGCCAGGTGCTGTTTGGTGGGATGCGGATTCGTCGCGGACCGGTTCGCCGGAACCAGTGCGGGTCTCGTCTGGGTTTTCGGTCATGCCCCCAACGTAGTGCCCGCGGGGGTGCAGAGTCGAGCATCCAGCGAGGCCGCCAGGGCTGCCGGGCCACAAGACCCACCCACCGGGCGGACAGGCGGCTCCCAGCAAACTGTGACACCCTTGTTACGATGACTTTCCAGCTCAGGGACCCCCGCCGTAAGAAGCAAGGCCGCCAGCAGCAGGGCCGTCAGAAGCCGCGCCGCCAGCCGTCGGCCGGAAAGATGCGCCTCGCGGCGGGCACCGGCTTCCTCTTCGCCGTGGCCACCCTCGCCTGCGCCACGGGCCTCGCCGCCACCTACTACTACTTCGTCCGCACCACCACCGGGCAGTTCATCGACGAGTCCGCCCTGGTGGAGGCCGTGCAAATTCACGGGCCCGCCGGCAAGGTGACCACCCGGTTCCTGGACTGGCTGCCCACCATCTCCCTGGTGATGGCCGCCGTCGTGGTTCTTCTGGTGACGGTGGTTCACCGCCGGTGGCGCGCCGCGGGCATTGCCGTCGCGGCATGCGTCGCGGCGAACATCGCCACGCAGGTGCTCAAGGACCTGCTGCCGCTGCGGCCGTACCGGGGCGTCGAGACGCTCGAGCTGAACTCGCTGCCGTCCGGACACACCACTCTGGCGGCGAGCGCGGCGGCGGCCGTGTTCCTGATGTCGTCCCCGCGGTGGCGTCCGCTGGCCGGATTTGTCGGCGGCACCTTTGCGATCGCCTCGGGCATGTCCACGCTGGTGAACCAGTGGCACAGGCCGGCGGATGTGGTGGCGGCGTTCTTGGTGGTGGGCTGCTTCATGATTCCCGCGGGCTGGCTGATTCTCCGGAACGACGGCCATGAGTGGAACGTCTGGGACGGCTTCGGCGGGCACTGGGGTTCGGCACGGCTGTGGATCGGGCTGCCTGTGGTGCTGGGGCTCGCCTCGGCTGCGGTGTCGGTGTATTCGCTGGTCATGATCGTCCCGGGCATCGGCCAGGAGGCCAGCACAACCAACTACTTCTGGGCGGGCATCTCGCTGATCGTGATCTCCGGGTACCTGGCCACCGTGGCCACGACGTCCCTGTTCGCGTACGCCGTCCGACGCCGAGACTGACTCCCGTTCCCTCCCTCCCCGCCGTCGTTTCCCCCACCCAGCTGGCGGCTTGTTACCATTGGCGGACCTTGTCTGGTCTCTTGGGGGAATTTCTTTGCGCTACCGCGATATTTCACGCTCTCTTACGGCCTTGATCGCGGCTGCCGCGATGCTCCTGGCCGCTGCCGTCACTTTGCAGGCAGCGCCGCCTGTGCAGCTCACCTACGCCAACGCGAACTACGCCATCAACACCGCCGGAGGCTCGCCCTACATCGGCACAGCCGTGGTTCCCCTGACTGCGACGACCTGGGGCACGGTGAACAGCAAGGGCGTGGTGCAGATCAAGATCAACAACGTGGTGGTCTACCACCCCGTGAACAGTGCATGGTTCGTGAACCAGATGCTCTCCTCGTACCGCGTCACCAAGAACCCCGAGTATCTGCGCCGTGCGGACGCCACCACACGCTACATCCTGTCCGGCTCGTTCTCGGACGCCAGCGGGGCCGCCTGGTTTCCCTACAGGTTCAGGCATACGCCGGGCAACAAGATCGACATGGGCATCCCCTGGTACTCCGGCATGGCGCAGGGCATGATGCTCTCCACCTTGGTGAACCTGTATGAAACCACCGGCAACACCTACTGGAAGACACAGGCCGACCGCGTTTTCCGTTCTTATCAGGTGCCCAAGAAAAACGGCACGCCTTGGTTCCAGGACCAGGTGCTGAAGGGCAGCAAAATCTATATGTGGTTCGAGGAATACGTCGGCACGAACATTCCCCCCGCCCACGTGGTCAACGGGCACATCTATGCCGCATGGGGCGCCTACGACTACTACCGGCTCACCAAGAACCCCACGGCGCAGTGGATGTTCAACACCGCGGCCACCACCATCCGCGACTACTTCACCAGCTACCGCCGCCCGGGGACCATCTCCTGGTACGCGGCGAGTGCCTACGGCCAGTACGTGTGGGGCGCCCCGGCGAGCTATCACAAGGGCGTCACCAATCAGCTCGCAATCCTTGGCCGGCAGACCGGGGACCCGGCATTCGCTACTCAGTCGGCGCTGCTGAAGGCCGACTACTCCTGACGCAGGCGCGCGCAAGCGCGCAGCACCTCACGGGTTCGCAACCTTTACAAGCCCCGCCGGGAAGCCCACAATAAGTCGCACCACAGCCTCCACTGACTCAGCAGTGCGCTGTTACTGGACCTGCGAAAGCAGAGGTGCGCGGACATGAACGACCAAGCCGGGGCGGACAAGGCCCTGAAGGAGAAGCACCGGGCCATGTGGGCGCAAGGCGATTACCCTGCCCTCGCCAGCGAACTCCTCCTGGACCTGGGCGCCATCCTCGTGGAGGCCTGCAACATCAAACCGCGCCAGCGCGTACTTGACGTGGGCACGGGTGCCGGCAATGCAGCCATCCCCGCGGCCATGATGGGTGCCAAGGTGATAGCCAGCGACCTCACCCCGGAGTTGTTCGACGCCGGGCGGCGGCAGGCCGCCGACCGCGGCGTTGAGCTTGAGTGGGTGGAGGCCGACGTCGAGCATCTCCCCTTTGCGGACGGCGAGTTCGACGTCGTCATGTCCTGCCTCGGTGCCATGTTCGCCCCGCACCACCAGGCGAGCGCCGACGAAATGGTGCGTGTCTGCAGGCCGGGCGGGACCATTGGCCTGCTGCACTGGACCCCGGAGGGCTTCATCGGGCAAATGTTCACCGCCATGGCCCCTTTCGCTCCCCCGCCACCGCCCGGCGCGCAGCCGGCGCCGCTGTGGGGTAACGAAGACCATGTCCGTGAGTTGTTCGGCGGCCGGCTGAGTGAGATCCGGGCGCAGAAGCGGACAGTTGCCATCACCAGCTTCCGCCAGCCCGAAGACTTCCTGCACTATTTCAAGTCGCACTACGGCCCCACCATCTCGGTGTACAAGTCGCTGTCAGGTGACGACGAGAAGGCCAAGGCCCTGGACGAAGCCCTCACTGAACTTGCCAGCACGTACATCGAGGCCCACGGCGATACGCCCGCGCAGATGGAATGGGAGTACCTGCTGCTCACGGCGAAGGCCAATGCCAAGCCCCAGGAAACCGGGCTGTGACGGACTCCCCCGCCTCGCGCCGCGCCCTTGAGGTGGCGTCCATCCCGTCGTTCCGGAGGATCTCCGAGCACCTGAACCATTCCACCTATGCCCGCCGCAGGCACCTTCCCGGCATCTGCGACTTCACTCTGGGCAATCCGCACCAGATGCCTCAGGACGCCTATGTTGACGCCCTGCGCGATGCGCTCCATCCGCACGACGACCAGTGGTTCGCGTACAAGACCAACGAGGTGGATGCCCGGGAGGCGGCGGCGGATTCCCTGGCCCGGCTGCTCGATGTTCCGTTCGAAGCCGGCGACCTGTACCTCACCACCGGAGGCTTCACCGCGATCGCCCTGGCGCTGAAGACAGTTACGGATCCCGGCGACGAGGTCATCTACAGCCTGCCGCCCTGGTTCCTCTATGAGCCGCTTGCCGTCGAGGCCGGACTGGTCCCGGTCAAAGTCCGGATCGACATTGAGACCTTCGACCTCGATCTGGCGGCCATCGAAGCGGCCATCACGGAGCGGACCCGCGTGCTGATCATCAATTCGCCCAACAACCCAACCGGCAGGATCTACCCGCCCGAGCTCCTCCGCCAGCTGACCGCACTCCTCGACGACGCGTCGGCACGGATAGGCCGGCGGATCTATCTGGTGTCCGATGAGCCGTACAACAGGATCGTCTTCGACGGCGCCCGATTCCACAGCCCCGCAGAGTTCTATCCGTACACGCTTCTGGCCTACTCCTACGGCAAGACGCACCTGTCGCCGGGCGAGCGCATCGGGTACCTGGCGCTGCCGCCGAGCATGCCGGACCGCAAGGAGCTCGGCGCCGCGGTGGAGGCCATGCAGCTGGCCATGGGCTGGATTTACCCCAACGCCGTGCTGCAGTACGCGCTGCCGCGGCTCGAGACGTTCACCATCGACGTCGGCCAGCTGCAGCAAAAGCGGGACCGCCTGGTTCAGGAGCTGGGCGGCATGGGGTACCGGCTCCGGCCGTCCGAAGGCACCTTTTACCTGTTCGTCGACTCCCCCATCCATGACGACGAGGCGTTCACCGAGGCGCTCGGCCAGGAGGACGTATTTGTGCTTCCGGGCGTCCTGTTCGAGACACCCGGGTTCTTCCGGATTTCCCTCACGGCCAGCGAGGACATGGTGGAGCGCAGCCTGCCCCACTTCCGGGCGGCCATCGAACGTGCCGGACAGGACCGCCCGGAGGACGCCGAAATCAGGCTCCCCACGGGCCTGATCCCCATCGTTCCCGCGAACCCCCGAAAACTGCCCTGACCCGGCCACCCGCCATATTGGTGGCCTAGGTCAACTGTTTCCCGGCCAGAGCCCCACCTTTTCCCAACCTGCGTGTGCCAGCGTGGCCGTATGCCGCCTCTAAGGAAGGCGGCAGGCGAGGTGGGGTGAGGCGAGTGGCAGTCGCTACACATTTCCGGTCCGGGCTATGAGGACCGGCTCATGAGGTCCCGGCAATGAGCAGGGGCCCCGGCCGGCATCGAGCCCGCAGCCGCCACCGGCTTGGCAAAGCAGCAACCATCGGGACAGTTTCCTGGCCTGCAGCCCCGCGCGGCCGGCTCCTGATCATCTGCGCCGCGATGGTACTGACCGCAACCACTGCTTACGCGTCAGCCGTGGCGCCGTCACCGGTGCCATCACGGGCCGTCCCGGCGGCGGCACCCTCCCGCTCCAAGACACCGGCGCCGCAGGCAACCAAGCCAGTCCAACGAGCGACGACGCCGGTCCCCAGCCCCGCGAAACCTCCGAAACCCAAGTCGACGGCCACCAAACGGGCGGCACCTTCCCCGCGCACCGCCGTCGTCCGCCCCACCCCGGCACCGGCCGTGCCAAAACCAAAGGCGGCACCGGCACCGCAACCGGCGCCGCCGGCGGCGCCCGCCGACGCAACGCTCGAGGAACAGCTCAACGCGATCATTGCGGTCAACAGCCGGTACCAGCTGGGGGTGGCCCTCGTTGACATGTCCGACGGCGTTCTCCGCCAGTACAGCGTCCGGGAGAAGTTCGTGGCGGCGAGCACCGGCAAGATCCTTGCCGCGGCCGCGTACTACCATTTGGCCGAGGTGGGCGTCCTGTCCCTGGCGGCGCCGATGGGCGGCCAGACCGCCGCCTTCCAGATCCGGCAGATGATCCAGCAGAGCAACAACACGTCCTGGGCCCTGATCCTCGGGGCCATCGGCCGCCAGGGGATCCAAGACTACGCGGCGTCGCTCGGCATTGCGTACGACAGGACCTTCAACACGCTGTCCCCGGCAGAGACGGCCCTGATTCTGACGCTGCTCTACACGGGCCGGCTGCTCAGCCCGGCGCACGCCGCCGAGCTGCTGTCCTACATGCAGAACACCAACTACGAGACCCTGATCCCCGCTGCGGTGCCGCAGGGCATCACCGTTTTCCATAAGTACGGGCTGCTCAACGGAAACCTGCACGACGCGAGCATCCTTGTCCAGGGTCAGCGCGCGTACGCCTTCGTGGTGTACTCGCTGGGTGCCAGCGCCGCGGATATTCCGGTGCAGACCACCATCATCCGGCAACTCACCCAGGCGGTTGTGGCAAGGCTGTTCTGACGTCAGGCTGTTCTGACATAAGACCGTTCTGACGTACGGCGCCGGGTGGCTGCCGGCCAGGAGTTTGGGGTTGCCGGCCCGGCATGTCAGGGGGGTGCAATGCCGGGCCGGCCAGCTGGCTAAACGACCACTCGCGGCTGTGGCGTCGAACCAGATGGAAGGATCGTGCCAGCCGTTCCTAGGAGAATCCCGTTTAACCTTGGGGAGCGCAGACCCCCAACCCGCCAGCGGCCGCGGACCGCCGCGCGCTGCTGGCGCGCCTTCCGGCTGGGGGGACCTTGTTTCCTCAGGACTCCAAGGTTCACCAGTAAATCCACCATGCAGGAGCGGAACAATACCGGCAGACGGCATTCCCCTTCACACGGGATTTGCCGGCAACGCCGCCGGTCTCAGCGCATGCCGGAAGGGCCCGCGGGGCGGCGCAGGTGGAAGGGAAATACGATGATGAGCCCGGACCCGTACTCGAGCGGTGACAGCCATTGGCAGTCCCCCACCCCGGAGAGGCTGCCTGCCCGGCACGCAGCCGGCGGCCCCGCAGCAGTTCCTGACCAGCCCCGGGTCGGCCACCGGCCAGCCCAGCGGCCTCCCCAAGGAGGAATACTGCAACGCCAACTGATGCGGCTCATCGGCGAAATCCTCGGCGACGAAGACCTGGACTCGACGACCCGGCTTTCGCTGCTCAGGCACATCTCCGAACATCCCGGACACCCCGAACAGGCCATGCTGGCGCATTTGCACGAAATCCAGGATGGAGGACGTCCATGAAAACCAGAGCGGCCCTCGCGCTGTCGCTGGCCGGGATTCTGGTGACCGGATCCGCCGCCCTCGCCGTCAACACGCATGTTCTGAACACCACACCGGCGGGCACCGGCAATGCGAACAGGATTCTTTTGCCGAGCAACACCGGCAATTCTCCGGCCCCGGCCGCCGCCATCAGCGCGACAGCGGTGCCGAACGTCACGCCCAACGTTGGCGGCGGCAGCACTCCTCCTCCGCCCGCGAAGACTGTCGGCAAACCTGAGTCCGAGAACCACAAGGGCGGACGCAAAGCCGGCAGTGTTACAAAAAAGTCCGACGCCGGACCCGCCAAGTCCCAGCCAGCCGGCACCACCGCTTTCCAACCCGACGCCGGACCTGCCGGGTCCCAGCCCGACGGCACTGCAGCTTCACAGACCAACGCCAGCCCCGCCGTCGTATCCGTCCAGCCTGGCGACGACAAAGGCGGCCTTGGCCCAGCATCGGAACCGGGCACTGACAAGGGAAAACAACGCAACGCGTCCGAACCTGGCGGGGACAGCGGCGGACACGGCTCGGACGATTAGGGCGCTGTTGAGGCCGGGCTGAAGACCCTCCAAGCGGGCCTTCTGTACTCACGCGGGAGGCCCGTCTGCGCTGGTCCCAGTACACGACTCCCGAGCCGAATATGGCTCGACACGGCAACGAAAAGATAACTCTTTCTTTGCCTTATGCGTAAATCAACCTGTATCGTATTCATTTAGGTCGACCGAAACTCCGCCTGGAGCCGCAAACTCCAGGAGCCTGCGCCCTGCACCGCAGCGCGCCAGCCGCTCCCGGCTCCTAAATAAATCCCCCGCCCGAAACCAGCAATTCCTGCTGTCCGGAACTCCCGGTCAGCCCAGCTCCCGGCACCATTCAGGGGAGCGCAACAGTGATGAAAGGCCGGCATTATGTACGCCGACACCCGCACCACCTTGACCCACCCTGAAACCCGAACCGGCACCAGTTCCGTACCCAGGTACCAGCCCCACCGCCCTGCCGCTCCCGCCCGCCGCAACCGCGCCGCGCTGAGGAGGGCAACCCCCCGCAAGCAGACGGTCCGGCTGATCCTGCTGGGCATCCTCTGCACCGCAGGCTGGCTCGCGTCCCTGCTGGTGGGGCACTTCGTGGAGTTCGGTCCGGTACTGCACTGCATCGGACTTGCCGGCCACATCCTCGCCCTCGTGCTGGCCTTCGGCACCATCCTTGTTGTCGACTGGCTGGGCCTGCTGTGGCTCATGGGCAAAGTGCACATGCACGCATCTCCCAAGCTTGAACGCGCAACAAAGCCGCTGATTTGGGGCGGGCTCGCGCTTCTGCTGGCATCGGGCGCGCTCATTCATCCAGACATCACCAACCCGGTGACCGCCGTGAAGCTCAGCTGTGTGCTCATCCTGATGTTGAACGGCCTGAGCATCGGCCCGGCCATGCACAAGATGTTCGCTCTCCCCCGCGAAACAAGCTTCAGCGAACTGGGCCGCCGGCTGCGCACGCGTCTGCTGATCGCGCTGAGCATCTCGCAGGCGTGCTGGTGGACGGCCGTTCTGATCGGCTTGGTGAACAGCACCCTCCGCCGCTGGGCCGGGATGTAACCAGGGCCCAACGGCGCTCCCGCCCATCAGTAGTTGCGGCGGTGCCTGAGCCTGGGAAGCACGACGGCGAACACACCTGCCGCCGCGAACCCCAATACGCCTGTGGCCGTCACGCCGGCACCGAGGGAGGCCACCGCCGTCACCGCGGAGAGCAGCACGGGACCGCCGGTGGAGCCGGCGTCGGCCATGAACCGCCAGAGGCCCAGAAACTGCCCGCGGCCACGGCCGGGCGAGAAGTCGGCGCCCAGCGTCATCACCAGGCCAGAGCTGATTCCGTTGCCGAAGCCGATCAGCAGGGCCACGAGCAGCAGGCTGGTGAACCCCGCGGTGAGCGGGATCAGCACTAGCGCGACGCCCATGATCAGCGTGGAGGGTATGGCCACCCACTGCCGCCCGCGCCGGTCCATCACCTTGCCGGCCGGGTAGAAGACCAGCATGTCAATCGCGCCGGAGAGCCCGTACACCAGCGAAGCGTGCGTGGGGTCGAGCCCCAGGTGGTCGGCCCACAGCGGGATCACCACCTGGCGGGAGGCGCGCAGGGCGCTGAGCAGCAGGACGCCGATTCCGGCCGTCAGAAAAATGCCCGCGTGCGAGACGGCCACGCCGCGCAGGGTGGGCTCGGGCCTCGTGTCATGGGGATCGGAGCCGTCCACCGACACCAGGTCGGGAACGGTGACGGCGAGCACGGCGGAGGCGGCCATGCCGGCAACGCCCACCCAGTAAGCGCCGCTGATACCGACGAAAGCGATGGCCGCGGCGCCGATGAACGGCCCAATGAACACGCCGATGCGGCTCACGCCGCCCAGCGTAGACAGGGCGCGGGCGCGGAACTCCACCGGCACCGCCTCGGTGAGGTACTTCTGCCGGGCCAGGCTGAAGACAGCCGCGGCCATCCCGACGACGGCCATTGCCAGCGCGAGCAGCCAGAGCCCGTTGCCAATCACCAGCGACACGCCCGCGGCCAGCAGGGCCACCGCCCCGGCGGCGGCCGCGCCCACAATGGACCAGCGTTCGCCGAACTTCAGCGTGATCACCGAGGCCGGCAGGTTGAAGAACCACGAACCGAGGCCGATCAGGGTGACGATCAAAGCGGCCACGGCAACCGAAGCGCCCAGCTGGACGGCGGACAGCGCCGCCACAGGGAATATTGCACCCTGGCCAATGCTGAACAGCAGGGCCGGGCCGAAGGCCGGAACAGCAATACCGCGGAGGCTGAAGGGCGGCGGGCTGTCGGGCGGAGTCATCCCCTTCATCCTAGGCGCGGGCAGGATCAGCCCAGCGGAAACCCTGGCCGCGCGAGGCCAGAATCACAAACAATTTGATTTACAAGGTCACGGTTTCAACCAGACCTTGGCGAAATTGATAAGTATGCTTAGCCTTGAGTCAGGGCGAGGCGCGCGGACCCCAACCGGACATCAGGTATGGTTCGGAAAAATTGAACAGACGCAGGAGTGATCATGGAAGTCTGGCCGGGCAGCGCGTATCCACTGGGTGCGACCTTTGACGGGATGGGGACGAACTTCGCATTGTTCAGCGAGGCGGCCACCGCCGTCGAGCTGTGTTTGATAGCCGACGACGGCACCGAAACGCGCGTGGAGCTCCTCGAGGCCGACGGGTATGTCTGGCACTGCTACCTGCCCCAGATCCAGCCCGGGCAGAAGTACGGCTACCGGGTCCACGGGCCGTACGACCCCGCCAAGGGCCAGCGCTGCAACCCCAACAAGCTCCTCCTGGACCCGTACGCCAAGGCCATCGCCGGGCAGGTGCACTGGCACCAGGCGATGTTCTCCTACAACTTCGGCGATCCCTCCTCCCGCAACAACCAGGATTCGGCGCCCCACACCATGCTGGGCGTGGTGATCAACCCGTTCTTCGACTGGGCCGGGGACCGGCCGCCCCGGGTCCCCTACCACCGTTCGGTCATCTACGAGGCGCACGTCAAGGGGCTCACCGAACTGCACCCGGAGGTGCCCAAGGAGCAGCGGGGTACCTTTGCCGGCGTCGCCCATCCCGCCGTCATCGCGCACCTGCAGCGGCTGGGGATCACAGCCATAGAGCTGATGCCGGTGCACCAGTTCGTCAACGACGGGACGCTGCAGGAGAAGGGCCTGAGCAATTACTGGGGCTACAACACCATCGGCTTCTTTGCGCCGCAGAACACCTACAGCTCGATCGGCCAGATGGGCCAGCAGGTGCAGGACTTCAAGGCGATGGTCCGTTCGCTGCACCGTGCGGGGATCGAGGTGATCCTCGACGTCGTCTATAACCACACCGCAGAAGGCAACCACCTCGGACCCACCATGAGCTTCAAGGGGATCGACAACGCTGCGTACTACCGCCTGCTGGAGGACGACAAGCAGTACTACATGGACTACACGGGCACCGGCAACACCCTGAACGTCCGCCAGCCGCACTCCCTGCAACTGCTCATGGACTCGCTGCGCTACTGGGTCACCGAGATGCACGTGGACGGGTTCCGCTTTGACCTCGCCGCCGCGTTGGCCAGGGAGTTTTACGACGTCGACCGGCTCTCCACGTTCTTTGAACTGGTGCAGCAGGACCCGATCGTGTCGCAGGTGAAGCTGATCGCGGAGCCGTGGGACGTCGGGCCCGGCGGCTACCAGGTGGGCAACTTCCCGCCGCAGTGGACGGAGTGGAACGGGAAGTACCGCGACACGGTCCGCGATTTCTGGCGCGGCGAGCCTGCCACGCTGGGCGAGTTCGCGTCCCGGCTGACCGGCTCCGCCGACCTGTACGAGCGGTCGGGGCGGCGGCCGGTGGCCTCGATCAACTTTGTCACGGCGCACGACGGCTTCACGCTGCGGGACCTGGTCTCCTACAACGAGAAGCACAACGAGGCCAACGGCGAGGGCAACCGCGACGGCGAATCGCATAACCGCTCGTGGAACTGCGGCGTCGAGGGTCCGACGGCGGATCCGAAGGTGCTGGCGCTGCGGGCAAGGCAGCAGCGGAACTTCATCGCCACGATGCTGCTCTCGCAGGGGGTGCCGATGATCCTGCACGGCGACGAGCTCGGCCGGACGCAGCAGGGCAACAACAACGTCTACTGCCAGGATTCCAAGCTCAGCTGGGTCAACTGGGACGCCATCGACATGCCGCTGATGGACTTCACCGCCGCGGTGAACCGGCTGCGCGCCAAGCACCCGACGTTCCGCCGCAGCACGTTCTTCGACGGCCGCCCGGTGCGCCGCGGCAAGGGCGAGAAGCTGCCCGACATCGTGTGGCTGAACGAGGACGGCATGGAAATGCTCCCCGAGGACTGGGGACGCGGCTTCGGCCGGACCATCGGCGTGTTCCTCAACGGCGACGGCATCCAGGGGCGGGACGACCGCGGCCGCCGCATCACGGACGTGAACTTCCTGCTGTACTTCAACGCGCACGACGACGACATCAAGTTCACGCTCCCGGCAGGTGAGTTCGCCGAGGCCTGGGACATGGTGATCAACACGGCCGGGACCGGCGTGGAGCGCGGGCCGATCGACGCCGGGTCGGTGCTGAAGGTGGCCGCCAAATCAATGGCAGTGCTCCGCGCCCGCGACCTCAGCCAGCCTGAACCCAACCTCTCCGTCGCCCCAGGCCTGCAGTCCCCCGGCCCGGCCTAACCCAACGCCCGCTCACTCCCTGCAACCTTTCCCCCAACCCTCTCTCACCACCTGCCGCCTTTCCCCCAACCCTCTCTCACCACCTGCCGCCATTCCCCCAACCCTCTCTCACCACCTGCCGCCCAACAGGCCGGCGTGTCACCAGGTCACGCGGAAATCACCCGGCGGAAACCACCCGGCAATGTGGCAGCCCCATCCTGAGAAGAGCGCCGACGGCGCCACATGACCAAAGCGCCGACGGCGCCAGGATGGAGCCCGGCATGCAGGATTCAACCGCAACCGGCAGCGCAGCCGGCCGCATCATCGATTGCCGCACGCTCGCCCCCGGCGACATGATTGAGGCCAGCTACAACGGGCAGCTTTACTATGTGGGAACGGTGACGGAAACCGTGCCCGCCCTGGGGATGTTCTGGATTCTCGAGCCACGTACCGGGACCCGGAAACTCCTTGATCCGCTGGCTCTGTACGTGGTCCGGCGGCCGGCCGCCGACACAGGTGACGGCTCGGCCGGCGGCCCAACCACCGTCGCGGGCCGGTGACGTTTGCCACGGCCGGCATCGCTGGGTATTTTTACTTTCACAGCAATCTTCCGGGTGGCATTCAGGTAAAACTGGGGTCTCGCCGTCGTACTCCGGATGATTAGCAGTACGAGCGTTTCTCCTCTGACTGGTCCAGCCGGACTTTTCGGCGCAACAGCCATGAGCCGTTCTGCCGCGCGCTGAACCGCCGGGGCTGTCCCGGCGGCCACTTCGTGTTTGGGGGACACACACATGACCGCATCCAAATGGCTCGCCGCCGGTTCGTCAGCAGCCGTGTTCGCGGGCGGGCTCTTCATTGGAGTCCCGATGGCCGCCGCAGCACCGGGCGACGCTGCCTGCGTGCAGGCTTCAACCCAGTTCGAGGCCGCCCTCTCAGCCGCGGGCATCACTGAAACCACAGTTGCCGATCTCGAGTCCAAGGCCGCAGTCGCGGCGGACGCCGAGGCGGGGTATCTCGCGATGGTCGAAGCGGCAGGGGCAGTCCCCGCCGCCGAGCTCGCGACTGCACAGGCAGCACTGGACGACGCCATCGCGGCGACCGACGCAGCCGAAGCGGCCGAGGAAGAAGCCGAGGATTCCGGTGATCCGGCCGCCATCAGTGCTGCCCAGGACGCCACGGAAGCAGCCGAGGCGGCCGAGGAAGAAGCCCGGCAGACCGTGACGGACCTGACCGCGGCGCACGAGGCAGCCGTCAACACGCCGGAGATCATCGCTGCCCGCGACGCCTTCAACGCCGCGGTGGCCGAGTTTGACGACGCGCTGGCCGCCGTCTCCCTCGATGAAGCTTCCGCCGCCGACCTCGCGGGCCTCTTCGAGGCCTTCCTGGCGGCCTGCAACCCGGACTCCCCCGGTGTTGATCCGGTTACGCCGCCGGTGACCGGACCTGTGGCTGGCCCGGAGACTGCCGCCCCGGGAAGCACGACGCCGGCCATCGCCAATGCGGTCGACGCGCTTCCCGCCGTGGGCGGCACCCCGTTGGCCGCCACGAACAGGGGGCTCAACGTGCAGACCGCGGCAAAGGCCGAGCCGGGGGTTCACCCCGGGCTTGCGCTCCTCGCCGGGCTCCTGACGGCGGGTATCGCCGTGCCCGCGGCGGTTGCCATGAGGATGCGCCGCCTGGAGCGTGGCCGGCGGTAGGCAGTGGAACCGGAGGCCACGACCGGCCAGCGCCGGCCGATCCGCCGGCGCTGGCTCGCCGTGCCCGCGGTTGCCACGGCGGGTTTGGCGGCCGCGCTTTTCCTGGTGCCGTCGAACGCTGTTCCCCCGAGCGGCGGCGGCAGCACCGCCGTCGTACCTTCAGCCGTCGCTTCAGCCGTGCGTTCCCAGGGTGCCACCCCCGTTGCCCGCAAGGCGGTGCGGCCGCTGGCGGCGGCGCCGACGGCGGTGTCAATCGCGGCTGCGGGCCTGGACGTGGGGATCCTGCCGCTGACGCCGAGTGCGGACGAGCTGGCGTCGGCATCGCTCGTGCCGCCGCTGACCCTCGACGCGTACTGGCTGACGAGCTACGGCATGCCGGGTGCGGGCTCGGGCAATACGACGTACATTGTGGGGCACAGCTGGGACGGCCGGGATGCCCCGTTCAACCGGCTCAGCGACGAGTCGCTCGTGGGCAAGGCGGTCACCGTCACCACGGCGAAGGGGGCGCTGAAGTACGTGGTGGATTCGGTGACGACCCACGACAAGAACACGCTCAAGGACAGTGACCTCTGGAACGTCGTGCCCAACCGCGTGGTCCTGATCAGCTGCTACACCGAGGACCCGTGGGGCAAGAACGTGGTGGTGACGGCCTCCCCTGCCCCTTAGCGGCGCCCTCTCAGCTTCTATCGCCTTTGGCAGGACACTCGCTCATTTCGTACCGTTAACGCCCGACGCTCCCTCAGCTTGCGTCGCATTTTGGCGTACCCTTCCTCAGCTTTCGTCGCTTGTCCCCGACGCGTCCGCACCGGCAAAGCAGCCTTGATTCAATATTGATCGAATCCTGCGGCAATGCTGGGCCGGATAGGGCATGCAAGTAGGAGCCACATGACACTATTAATTCGGTTGCAAAAATCCGACAAAAAACTTTCCTGGGGGAACTATGTCCACAACCGAAATCACACCTGCCACCGCTCAGCCCGCTGCCGACAAATCGAAGCGACGGAAGGCAAAAGCAATTCTGGCCGGCGGGCTTGTTCTTGGCATCGGTGCAGCAGTCACACTCGCCGCCTGGAATGACTCCGAATTCGCGACGGGAATCTTTGGAAGCGGCCACTTTGACATTGAAGGTAGCGTCGACGGTTCGGATTCATCCTTTGATGACCACCCTGAGACGGCCCCTGCGACATTGGTTGCGCAAGGAGATTTCCCGTCTTTGACGCCTGGAGCCAAGGTTGCGATGCCTTACGTGCTCCGCCTCGACAAGGACACCGACTACGACGCCACCGTCTCGGTTTCATCATCCGCAACGCTGACAGGAACCAGCACAAATGAGTTCTCGTACGGCATTGTGAAAGTCACTTCTGCTGCGGCCTGCAACGCTACAACGCCAGGCCAGTCGACCGTCGTTGGCCCGAATACCGCGTTTGGCGATAGCAAGGCTTCGGCCTTCACGCTCAATAGGTCGACGAATATCGGTACGGATCCGGGGACACCGGTATTTCTGTGCATTCAAATGACCGCCAGCAACAACTTGAAACAGGACACTACTCTCGTTGCAACCTGGGAATTCGCAGCAGCCCTAGTCTCTTAGCGTGAGCCAAGCCGCAGCCCGCATGCGCAGCCGCACTTTCACCCGGGTGCGCGCCGTCCTCGCTGGTGCCCTCGTCCTTGGCGTGGGCGCCAGCGTGACGCTGGCGTCATGGACAGACTCCGAGTACGCGGCGGGCGCATTCACCGCCAGCACTTTCCGTCTTGAGTCCAGCACCCAGACCACGGACTGGCGCGACAGCACCTCAGCGGCGGACGCTTCACTCACGGTGAACGCAACGGGGTTGTCGCCTGGCGCGTCCGGCTACTCATGGCTCAATGTCCGCACGACCGCGGCATCAACAGTCGGTGGAACAGTTGTGCTGACGAGCTCGACGCCGGTCGGTGACCTGTCGCCTCAGCTTGAGTACCGGGCCGTGCTGACATCTGCTGCGACGACGTGTGACGCCAGTGCGTTTTCCGGCACGCCTTTGTTTATCGCCGGGTCGGCGTCGGCTTATTTGCCGGCGTCCGCCGTGGGGGCTCCGCCAGTGAGCTCGCCGATCACAGCTGCCGGCAACAGCCCAGTGCGCTACTGCTTCGACATGCGGATCAAGACAGGCGCGGACAACAGCTTCCAAGGCAAGTCGGCTACGGTGACGTGGCTGTTCACCGGAACATCGAATTAGGGAGGAGGGGAATCGTGAACCAAAAGGCCAGCGCAGGGAGCCGGTTCGGTAACACCCTCCTGAACATCGCAGCGCTCGGGGGCAGCCTCTGCATCATCCTGGTGATCCTTGCGTTCTTCTTCCAGATCACGCTGATCATGTTCAAGACCGGCTCCATGAGCCCGACCATCCCGGCTGGTTCACTCGCCGTCGTCAAGAGAATCCCGGCGTCTGAAGCGCGCGTGGGTGACGTCGTCACGATAGACCGGGCGTCTGCGCTGCCCGTGACGCACCGCGTCACATCCATTTCGCCGGCCGAAGGCGGCGCGGCCAAAATCACGATGCGCGGGGACGCCAACCCAACCGACGATCCCTTGCCTTACGAAGTCCGGACGGTGCGGATCGTACTGTGGTCTGCGCCGGAGCTCGCCTACACCGTCAATGCCGCCAATAACCCGCTGGTGCTGGGCGGCCTTACTATCGTGATGGCCGTCGTCGTGACGAGGGCTTTCTGGCCACGGGATGAGCCCGGCCGTCGTCGGAAGGAAAGCGAGCACCAGGAAGCGGCAACGTGAAGCGGCAGCGGATCGCCGTCGTCGGACTGCTTACCTTGGCGACGGCCCTGGTGGCGGCTCCCCCGGAACCGACGACGGCGGCATGGACCGTGCCGCAGCAAGCGAAGGGAACGTTCCAGGCCGGGACGGTCATGCGGCCAACATGGTTAGGCTGTGCCAGGGACGGGCTAGGCTTCAAGTTCACTTGGACGACACCAGCCGGTGGTCTGAAAAGGGAGAAGTACTCCTGGACGCTGAGCCGAGGGGGAAGAATCGTCGGCGGACCGTATTCCGAAGATGCAAACGCAACATCACTGACCGTGGTAGCAGACCTTTTGGCTCTGGGGGACAGCACGGTTGAGCTAAGTGCCGTGGAACTAGGCGGTTGGACAGCCAGCACGACCGGCTCCATCAGCAGCATCCTCCTTGTCGGAACGAGCTGCAGCATATGACGAGTACCAACGAACCGGACGGCGAGCCCCTCACCGTCAAACAGAAGGCATTGCTCTTTCTGGACTCGCGCCGTCGCAGGTTCTGGGCTGGTCTCACATTCTTCGCCGTTTGGCTCCTGCTCCAGGTCCTCTTCGACAGGCCGGGGAATCTCCCGCTCCATCTGGTTCCCAACATTTTCCTGTACGGAGGCGGCGCTCTCCTTGTGGTCCTCTGGACGAACGGCGCCGTTCTGAACCAGCCTGCCCCTCTCCCCCTGGGCATCATGCGCAGCACCGCCGTAACCCGGTTCATGAACGAAGAGTCTTGGGAGACAGGATTGTCTCCCACCCAGGCCAGGAGGCTCTGGTCCGGCTATTTCAACAGCCCGGCACCGAGGCGCGCGTCGTCGGCAAGACTGTCTGGGTCCAGCTCGGCAAGGAGTGGCACGCCGAGGACTGGTGGCACCGCGACGCGGCCCCGCACATGAAACGCAGGGTGCCGGTCCATCTCTTTCTCGGCGCCACGGATTGGGGAACAGCCATCACCGCCTTCAGCAGGGACCACAGGCTGGGCGGAATGCACGACGTCGTTCGCCTTTCGGACGAGATGAGCGCCACCGCTGTGAGGCTGGCCAGGAAGGCTACCGAACGGCGGGGCGTCGACGGCGAAGGCCGGGAGCAGTAAGCTCCCGGCCCCCATCTCCGGACACGGCCGGAAAAGACGAGCTACTTGCTCAGAAAACCGTCCAGTGCGGGGAGGTCGTCCGTGTTGATGTGGTCGACGCCGGCATTGAGCAGCTCGGTCCACATGGCATCGCGTGCCGGCCCCGGCTGGTCCGGCGTCGCCCAGAACCGCACGCGGTACCCCTTCACGTGGGCCGTTTCCACGAACGTACGCAGCCTGGCGCGCTCGGCCTCCGGCATCGGCCCGACACCCTGCCATGTAAACAGCTTGGTCCAGTTGTCACTGACCAGCGGCATCAGTGAAGCAGGCATCCCGGAAGCCAGATCTGCCGAGCGTCCGTCATAGAAGCCGAACCTCTTATCCGCAGCCTGCATCGTCGCCAGCGGGCGGTTGCCGCTGATGACGGCGGTGACCGGCCCGGTCGAAACCTTGCCGTTGGCGTACCGCGTCAACAGCGCTGGGTGCTCCGCCAGTTCCTTTTCGACGGCCGCGTAGGTGGGTTCGCCGTCGCTCTTAATATCGATGAGCAGCTGCAGGCTGCCGTCCCAACCCGGGTAAACGCTGTGGCCCTGCTGACGCACGAGCTTGTCCAGCGGGTCCAGGTAGAGGCTTTCGAGGGTGACGCCGGCGCGCGCATCCGCGAGGTCGTGCGCCACGCGCAGCTCGCCATCCACCAGCCAGACGTCCGCCTCCACACTCGTGAACCCGTGTTCCAGCGCATCCAGCAGCGGGCGTTCGTGTTCGTAGTCGTTGTGCGCGTGCGCTGCGGCATGCGGCTTTCCCAGTACGACGGCGGCATCCGGCGCCGCGGTGGACGGGGCGGCGATTCCGGCGAGCGCCGTTAGGGTGACGAGGGCAGTGACGGTGCTTTTGAGCAGCACAGGGTTCTCCTTCAGTGCGGTTGGGACGCGGCCGCCGCTTCCCGGATTGGGAAAGTCCGACGGCGCGCCCCACCACCCTGCCCGCAGGCGGCTAACACTTCCCCACCGCCGCCTGACACCGCGGTGAACAGGACATGTCACGAGCCGCTGGTGAGCTTGTCGAAACCCAGCGGGGACCCTGATCTCGACACGCTCGATCAGCGGTGAGGACGCGTCGAGGGGAAACCGGCAGGAAGTGATAGAGCGTCGAGGGGAAAGCCGCAGGAAGTGATGGAGCGTCGGGGGAAAGCGGCAGGAAGTGATAGAGCGTCGGGAGGGTCTGATCCCGGCAGGCTCGACCAGCGGGAGGGCGGTCCCGGCGCGCTAATACGCTAGCCTACGTGGATGCCGGGGCGGCGGGCGGGGTCGGGCTCGTTTTCTCGGATGATCTCGCGGACCACGGGGGCGGTGTCGCCGCGGCCCAGGAGCAGGTACCGCATCAGGTGGGCCAGCGGGTTGCCCTCGGCCCACTCGAAGTATGCGTGCGGCTTGACTCCGGTGGCGGCCTGCAGGGCCAGCAGGATCGCGGCGATGGCGTTGGGCGCGGCCGGGCTGGTCGCGCGAAGGACGCGGTGCCCGTCCACTTCCACGCCGCGCACCGTGAGCACGTCGCTGAAGCCCGACGGGTCCGTAACGTCGATCTCCAGGAACATCACGTCGGCCGTGCCGGGCACCGGGTTGTTCTCCCGCTGCGCCTTCTCCTTCTCCGCGTACTCCTTGGCGTCCCTGGCCTGCGGGCGGTTGGCAATGATGTTGATCCGGCCGTCGTAGTCAATCGTGTCCGTCACGAAGCGGCGCGCGGCCTCGTCGAACTCGATCCGGTCCACCCGCAGCTCGGTGGTGCGCGAAACACGGGACACCAGCGACACCACGACGATGCCCAGGATGAAGAACCCGGAGATCGCAAGGCCGTCGGGCTTCTCGATCACGTTCTCCACCAGCGCGTAGAGCAGCACGAGGGTCAGGACGGTGAAGCCGACGGCGGCCCCGCGCTGCTTTTTGCGCGCCGCGGAAATGCTCACGGCCACCGCGCCGGAGACCATCATGAACAGGATCCCGGTGGCGTAGGCGCCGGCCTGGGCGTTGACGTCGGCCTTGAAGCCGAGGGTGATGAGGATGCTGATGGCCGTGTACACGAGGACCACGGGCCGCACCGCCCGGGACCAGTCCGGCGCCATGCCGTAGGAGGGCAGGTACCGGGGCACGATGTTAATGAGCCCGGCCATGGCGGAGGCGCCGGCGAACCACAGGATCAGGATGCTGCTGATGTCGTAGACGGAGCCGAAGCCGTTGCCCAGCCGCTCGTGCGCCAGGTATGCGAGCGCACGGCCGTTCGCCGGTCCGCCCTCCTGGAACGCCTCGGCCGGGATCAGCACGGTGGTCACGAAGCTGCTGCCGATCAGGTACACGCTCATCACCACGGCAGCCGTCGTGAGGAGCTTCCGGGTGTTGCGGATCCGGTTCCGCAGCTTCTCTTCCGGCGTCGCACCGGAAGCCTTGACCAGGGGCATCATGCTGACGCCCGTCTCGAAGCCGGAAAGGCCCAGCACCAGCAGCGGGAAGGCCAGGATCGCGGGTCCGGCGACGTTCCCGATGCCGCCAAAAGAGCCGAGTTGTGCCATCCAGGCGGCGACGGCACCCGGCTGGGTGACGGCGTCGTAAATTCCGGTGCCGATGATGACGGCGTTCAGCAGCAGAAAGACGGCCACCAGCGGAATGGCCACGGCCACCGCCTCAGAGAAGCCCAGCAGGAACACCCCGCCCAGGATCAGCAGCATCACCACGGTGATGGGCACCGCCTGGCCTTCCAGGAACGGCGGCAGGTACGGGTTCTCCAGCATGTGCACCGTGGCGTCGGCGGCGGACAGCGTGATGGTGATGATCCACGACGTCGCCACGAACCCGAGCAGCACCAGCACGAACACCTTGCCGCGCCAGAACGGCAGCAGGTTCTCAAGCATGGCCACCGACCCCTGTCCGTGCGGGCTCTCCTGCGCCACCCGCCGGTACATCGGCAGCATGCCCAGCAGCGTCAGGGCCACGATCAGCAGCGTGGCCAGCGGCGACAGCGCCCCCGCTGCGAGCGCGGCGATGCCGGGGAGGTAGGACAGCGTGGAGAAGTAGTCCACGCCGGTCAGGCACATGACCTTCCACCAGCTCTGCTCGTGTCCCGAGCCCTCCGCGGACTCCGGACCCACCGGCTGGTGCACCTTGTGCTCCAGCAGCCAGCGCGTGAACGCGCCGCCGGGGCCGTTCTCCCGCTCTGGGTTGGGCACGCTGGCCGGAACGGAGTATTGGGCTGGTGCGGTCATGGAGTGTCTTTCTGGATTTTCGGGGAAGGTCCGCCGTCGGGCCGCTGGAGGGCGGCGGGAGGGCGGGCCGGGAGCGGCATACCCGCCGCCGGACAGCGGGAGAGTCGTCCGACGGCGGGGGCTACTTCGTTGCTCTGATGAGCCGGTAGATCATGTAGCCGGTTACGCCGATCCCTAGGATCAGCCACAGCAACGGGGCACTTTGGGTCAGCATGGCAGGACACGGCCTTGCGTGCGTGAGGTGGCCACGGGGTCCTTCGATTCACATGGGCAGTTTGCTGATGACCACGGGAGCCTAGCACCGGCCGGAATCCGAAAAGCGCCAAAACCGGGGATCTTAACGCTTTCTTAACGCCTCGCCCTTCACACCGGTCCCCGGGAATTCCGCGGTGGTAGCGTGACGCGTATGCGCGACGTTCCTGACCCGAAGGCCCGGCCTGCGGGCAGGAACGCCCGCCCTCCCGGCAATGAGCCCCTTCCGAATGCCAAGAGCGGCCTCTGGCCCGGCGGCTCCAGGGTCTTCCCGCGCATCCTCAACGTCTTCGCACCCCAGCACCCGGCGCAGGTGATCGTGCTCGGGTTCGCCGCCGCCGTCGCCGTCGGCACGGGGCTGCTCATGCTGCCCGCCGCACGGAACGGTCCCGGCGGCGCACCCTTCCTCGACGCCCTCTTCACGTCCACGTCGTCGGTGTGCGTCACCGGGCTGATCACCGTGGACACTCCGGTGTACTGGAGCGGCTTCGGCAAGGTGGTGATCATGAGCCTGATCCAGGTCGGCGGGTTCGGGGTCATGTCCTTCGGCACCCTGCTGGGGGTGCTCATGGCCCGGAGGCTGGGCCTGCGCTCACGGCTCTCGGCGGCCGCGGAAATCAAGAGCACCGGCTTCGGCGACGTGCGGCGCGTGCTGCTCGGCGTACTGGCCATCAGCCTCACCGTGGAGATTGTGCTCGCCGGGATCCTGGCGGCCAGGCTCGTGGCGGGCTACGGCTACGAGCCCGGCCGGGCACTGTGGCACGGCATCTTCCACTCGGTGTCCTCCTTTAATAATGCCGGGTTCGCGCTGCACACGGACAACCTCATCGGCTTCGCGGGCGACCCCTGGATCTGCCTGCCCATCGCGGCCGCGGTGATCATCGGCGGCCTCGGCTTCCCGGTGCTGTTCGAACTGCGCCGGCAGTACCAGCGGCCCATCCACTGGAGCATGAACACCAAGCTGGTCCTGGTGGGCACGGCCGTTCTCCTGGCCGCAGGCACCGTCTTCCTCACCGCCGTCGAATGGTCCAACCCGGCCACCCTCGGGGCGCTCAAGCCGGGCGAACGCATCCTGGCCGGATTCTTCCAGTCAGTCATCACCCGCACGGCCGGTTTTAACAGCATCGACATTGGGCACATGCACGAGGTGTCCTGGCTGGGCATGGACATCCTGATGTTCATCGGCGGCGGCCCGGCCGGCACCGCGGGCGGCCTGAAGATCACCACCTTCAGCGTGCTGTTCTTCATCCTGCTGACCGAGCTGCAGGGCGGCACGGCCGTGAACATCTTCGGCAAGCGCCTCTCCCGCGCCGTGCACCGGCAGGCCATCACCGTGGTGCTGCTGGCCATCGGTCTGGTGGTGGGCTCCACGATGTTCCTCATGATCATCACCGACTTCGGCCAGGAGCGGATCCTGTTTGAGGTGATCTCCGCGTTCGCCACGGTGGGGCTGTCCACCGGCATCACGGCCGCCATGCCGCCGGCCGGCCAGGTGGTCCTGATCCTACTGATGTTCATCGGCCGCCTCGGCCCGGTGACTCTCGGTGCCGCGCTGGCGCTCCGCGAACACCCGCTTCTCTACGAATACCCGAAGGAAAGGCCCCTCATTGGCTAAGAACCTCTTCTCCCGTTCATCCGATTCCGGGGCGCAGGCTGACACAGTGGTGGTCATCGGGCTGGGCCGCTTCGGCGGGTCGCTGGCGCTGGAGCTCGAGGCACAGGGCACCGAGGTGCTGGGCATCGACTCCAGCGAGGACACCGTCCAGTCCTACAACGGCCGGCTCACCCACGTGGTCCGTGCCGACTCCACCAAGGAGGAGGTGCTGCGCCAGCTCTCCGTCCACGAGTTCGACCGGGCCGTGGTGGGCATCGGCAGCGACATCGAGGCGAGCATCCTCACCACCTCGCGGCTGCTCATGTTCAAGAAGCCGCAGATCTGGGCGAAGGCCATCAGCGAACCGCACGCCGAGATCCTCAACCAGCTCGGCGTGGACCACGTGATCCGCCCCGAGCACGACATGGGCAAGCGCGTGGCCCACCTGGTCCGGGGCTCGCTGCTGGACTACGTCGAGTTCGAGGACGACTTTGTGATGATCCGCACCAGCCCGCCTGCCGAGGCCCGCGACCGCCCGCTCGGGGTGCTGGGCCTGCGCGACAAATACGGCATCACCATCGTGGCGGTCAAGCGCCCCGGCGGCATCTGGGGCCACACCACGGCGCAGACCGTCCTGTACGACGACGACCAGATCATCGTGCAGGGCAGCAAGATCCAGGCGGAGCGGTTCAGCAACATGCCGTAAGTCTTTTGGCCCTGGTGGGGCCGCTTACCGTGTGGCAGGCGCCTCGATAAAGACCACCTGGCTCAGGCTTCGGACCGGCCGCCGCCTCCGGACGGCAGGCGTGCCGAGGGCGTTAGCCGGCTTCCCGCCGTCGGACTTCAGTTGCCCGCCACCCGGAGCTTGCCCGGCACCCCCGGAGAGCCCGACGGCGGATGCCGCCTTTCCGGCCGGCACCCGCCGCACGCTGAGCTGCTCAAGATCCAGCAGCCGGCGGGTGCCGGTCCGGGCGTCGATGATCCAGAACAGGTCGATGTCCTGGATGGTACTGCTCACGGTTCCCTGGTGCGCCAGTCTTCCGCGGTGCCAGGCCTCGACCTGGTCACCTATGGCCAACTCGGCACTGGACTGTACTTCAAGCGTCACATCGTCGTTCACAGCCGGTCCCCTCCGTCGAAATGTTGATGGGACCAGCCTGCCCCAAGATGTTTTCGGTGACGTTTCGGGCCGGTGTTTACTGTGAGTCGTCGCGGTTTCCGACTCCGCCCGCGAACGCACCTCTCAGCTGCACGCGCCCCAGTCCGGCGTCCGGTCCTCTGCATAAGCTGGCATCGGGTCCGGCAATGCTGCGTCATGAACGGCGATTTGTGGTGCCCGTCACAAAAGAAGCCGTACAGTAGGTTTTACTGCTGAAGCCAACGTCGTCGCCCAGGAGAAAGGACAGCCCGTGAAGCCGCATGCGTCCTTCCGCCTGTTCCGCTCCGGGCTGATCGGATCCATCGTCCTGGGCCTGGCCGCCGGCGGGCACCTTGCCGGCGGAGGCCAGCTGCCCATGCCGGCAGTCCTCGCGGCCCTGTGCGCGGTGACCATGGTTCCGGTCGCGGCCCTGACCCGTTTCAAGCTGTCACTGCCGGTTCTGATCGGGCTCGTGGGCGGCGGACAGGCCTGGCTTCACTGGGCGTTCGGCGCCATGTCTGCAGGAACTTCAGCGGCGGTTTCCACGGCCACGTTGTCCGGGCACGCCGGGCACACGCCGGCGCCGCTGAACCACGCGGCGCTGATGATGTCCGCCCCGGCGCACGGGGCTGCACCTGACGGACTCATGTTCGCCGCCCACGCCGTCGCCACCCTGGCCACGGCGCTGCTCCTCGCCCACGGCGAACGGGCCCTCGCGGCGCTGGCCGACTGGCTGAGCCCGCTGTTCCGGGACGCCGAGCCGTCCGTCGTCGTTCCGGTCCGTGCCCCCTTCACACGCGCCGCTGCTGCGGTTCTTCCGCCCAAGCACCACTCGCTGCGGCTGCCTTCCCGGCGCGGTCCTCCGCTGCTTGCGGCCGCCGTGTAGAGACAGTTCCTTTCACACCTGGCAGGAACTTCCGACGGCGGTTCTTCCGCTTTCCGGACAGGCCCCTCCGGCCTGCTTTTCCTGACCCCAAAAACCTGTGAAAGGCACTCCTGCCATGAATACCTCCCTTCGCCGTACCCTCAAAACCACCGCAGCCGGCGCACTGGCGGCCGGGTTCCTGGCCGCCGGCGCGGCCGCCGCTTCCGCCCACGTCACGGTCGACCCCTCCGCCACCTCGGAGGGCGGCTTCACCAAGCTGACGTTCAGCGTCCCCAACGAGTCCGATACCGCCAAGACCAACCGGCTCGAGGTGAAACTCCCCACCGACACGCCGCTGACCTCCGTCTCGGTCCTGCCCATCGACGGATGGAAGGCCCAGGTCATCAGCACCACGCTGCCCAAGCCGGTCGAGGTGGCCGGGGCAACGGTGACCAAGGCACCCACCAGCGTGGTCTGGACAGCTGACGCCGCGCACCAGATCGGGCAGAACCAGTTCCAGACGTTCACCCTGTCCGTCGGGCGCCTTCCTGCAGCGGGCACCACGGTGACCCTGCCCGCGGCGCAGGGCTACACCGACGGGACCACCGTCAACTGGGCCGATGCCGCGGAAGCGGAGCACCACCACGCGTCCGCGACGTCAACCGCGCCAGCCTCGGAAGCTGAAGAGTCCCACCCGGCACCGTCCTTCGTCACCACTGCAGCCGAAAGCGAAGGGGCCCACGCAGAGGCGACCCCGGCGGCCACTCAGGCTTCGGCAGTTGCGCCGGCCTCGTCGACTTCCTCCTCCGGTAGCGATACCGCGGGATGGGTCGGGCTGGCCGCAGGACTGATCGGCCTCGCCGCGGGCGTGACCGCGCTGGCCCGTACCCGCCCCAGCAAGCGGTAGCCGGCCGGCGCTCCAACACTTTCTCGCCGAGCGCCTCACGCCCGCTGACCGGGCGAGAGGTTGTTTCGCGCGCCCCCAAAACGCTTCGCGCTGCGCTGATTCGCCCTGCGCTGATTCGCCCTGCGCTGGTTCGTACTGCCCTGATTCGTAGTGCCCAGCCTCGTTCGCTACAGCCTCGTTCGGCCCGGCTTCGGGGCCGCAGCTCGGGACGCCGCGCGCAGGTTCCATTGCGCTCCGCCGCGGTGCGGCCTGGCCGGCTCAGCGGTGTCCCGTGTGCACTGCAGCGCACCAAAAGACTCGAAAGACAAAACCATGACTGTATTAGCCAACCCCCAAACATCCACACAGCCAGCCCCGCCAGCCAACCCTCCCGCTGGCAACGCCCCGGAGGGCCGCGGCTGGTTCCGTGCGTTCCTGCTCCGGCTCCATTTCTACGCGGGCATCCTCGCCGGGCCCTTCCTGCTCGTCGCCGCCCTCAGCGGCGGCCTCTACGCCATCACGCCCCAGCTGGAACAGGCTGTCTACGCCAGCGAACTTCACGTCCCCGCGGTCGTGAACCCCCTGCCGCTCTCGGCCCAGGTGAAGGCCGCCATCGACTCCACCGGTGGCGCCACACCTGTCTCCGTCCGCCCGGCACCCGGCGCCGGGGACACCACCCGTGTCCTGTTCGCGGACCCCTTGCTGGGTGAGTCCGAATACCGGACCATCTTCGTGAATCCCGGCACCGGCGAAATCCGCGGCGACCTCACCACTTACGGCAGCAGTGGCGCGCTGCCGATGCGGACGTGGATCTCCAACCTCCACCGATCCCTGAACCTCGGCGAGCCCGGACGCGTCTACAGTGAACTGGCCGCGTCCTGGCTGTGGGTGGTGGCCCTTGG
This sequence comes from Arthrobacter sp. NPDC057013, assembly GCF_042674585.1. Taxonomy (NCBI): domain Bacteria; kingdom Bacillati; phylum Actinomycetota; class Actinomycetes; order Micrococcales; family Micrococcaceae; genus Arthrobacter; species Arthrobacter sp. NPDC057013. The sequence goes on along the minus strand of NZ_JBHUSE010000001.1, from coordinate 378,767 downwards.
CGGACTGGTTCTGTGGATCGACAGGATCCGCCGACGCCGAACGGCACCCCCGAAGGCCCGCCCGGCTTCCGGCCGGGCCAGAACGGTCTGGCTCCACGGCACCACCGGCACCGTCATGCTCGCCGCCTTCCTGTTCCTCTCCGCTTCCGGCCTGACTTGGTCCGCCGGCGCAGGCGAAAACATCACCGCGCTGCGCACTAGTCTCGGCTGGCTGACCCCGACCGTTTCGACCTCCCTAAGCGGGCCGGCGTCAGCACCGGCCAGCGACCACTCCGGCCACGGGTCGGCGTCGGCACCCGTCAGCGAGGCAGCGGATCCGGCCGTCTACGACGCCGTCCAGCGGATCGCCCGGGCGGACATCATCACGGCCCCCATGGTCGACATCAAGCCGCCCGCCGCGGAGGGCAAGGCCTGGACCGTGACCGAGGCCGGCAGGGAATGGCCCGCTTCGGCCAGCGCGGTGGCCGTCGACCCGGCTTCCGAGAAAGTCACCAGCCGCGCCGACTTCAAGGACTTCGGCCTGGCGGCGAAGCTGACCCGCTGGGCCATCGCTGCGCACATGGGCCTGCTGTTCGGCCTGCCCAACCAGCTGGTCTTGCTCGTAGTGGCCGCGGGCCTGGCCGCGATGGTGGTCTGGGGTTACGTGATGTGGTGGAGGCGCCGCCCCACCCGCGGCAGTGCCTGGGCCATGGGGCGGCCCGCCCCGCGGGGAGCCTTCCTGCGCGGACACTGGGCTGGAGTCCTGGCGGCGATCACGGCGATGGTGCTCGTGGGCATATTCCTGCCGCTCCTCGGTTGGAGCCTGCTCGCCTTCATCCTCCTGGACACGGCGGTAGCGGAAGCCAGGCGCCGTCGTCGTTCATTGGAACCGTCAGCGGAACGGGCGCCATCACCGGAGCGGTAGTCCCGGGGCCAAAGTGGGCATGGCCGCCCCGGCCCGCCATCGATAGACTGGGAATGGCCGCCGCGGCAGCAGGCCGCCCCGGCTTTCCCGAACAGGAGGTCACGATGGGTTTGGGTGACAAGATCCACAACGCCGCCGAAAAACTCCACGGCAGAAGCAAGGAAGCGGCCGGCCGCGCGACCGGAAACGAACGGCTCCGGTCCGAAGGCAGGGCGCGCCATATGAGGGCCGACCTCAAGCAGGCCGGCGAAAAGATTAAGGACGCCTTCAGGAGGCACTAAGGTTCCGCAGTAGAGCTCGGGGCCCTGTCCGGTAAGAGCGGACAGGGCCCCGCCGCGTCTCCCTGCGCAACGCTTCGGCATCTCAAACGCGAACGGCGTTAAAAAAACGTTAAGATTCCCGCCTCCCCGGAAGAAAGGCTGTTGCGGCTTCGTGCGGCGAAGTACCTTGGTTGCATGCCGTCCTGCGATGGCCCCCAACACCGCAGGGCGGCACTTTCATGCCCGCAAGCCGGCCCGCGATTCCAGCCGTGATTGTGGCTGGACCCGCCTCGCCGCTTACGTTTTTACCAAAAAGGGCCGCCTGAGCTGCTTCGAAGCGGCCACTTTTGGCAAAACCACGCGCCCGCACTGTCGCGCACCTCCGGGTGGCTGACCCCAACGGCGCGGCGATGAAAAAAGGGCGTACTCTCATTGATATATGAGTGCCCCAGCAAAAGCCGTGTGAACATGCATCATCTGAGTAAATTGGCAGTTCTGGGAGCAGCGCTTTTGCTCGCTCTGTCTGCAGCGGGCGGCCCGCCCCAGTCCCGGTCCACAAGTCAGCCGCTGTCGGCGACTACGGCCGAGTTCCTGCATGCGAAGGCCTTGCCCACCCAGAAACCGGCCGCAACATCCCGGCCGCCAGCAAGCCTTCGCGCAGCAGTCCCCCGAACAGGCCAGCACGCCGTCGTTCAGCATGTGGCGGTGGTGAAGGCAGCGGCACCACCCACTCCGGCGCAGCAGCTCGCCCGACTCACGATGGCGCAGCGGGTAGGCCAACTGTTCATGGTGGCGGCGGCGGCAACCGGAGCCGACGCCAACACCATGTCCGACCTGACCAGGTTCCATGTGGGCAATGTGTATCTTGCGGGGCGCAGCCGGGCGGGCACCGCCGCGACCGCCGCCGTCGTTCGCCGGATGACGGCCACCGTATCGACGGCAACCACCGGCGGGATCCGCCTCGCGGTGGCGACCGACCAGGAGGGCGGCTTCGTCCAGGTCCTCAGCGGTCCCGGCTTCTCGGCGATCCCCACAGCTCTGACCCAGGGAACGCAGGCGACGGCGGCCCTCCAGGCTAGCGCGCGCGTCTGGGGCAGCCAGCTCCGCGCGGCGGGGCTCACCATGAACCTGGCGCCGGTGATGGACACCGTGCCGAGCCGACAGTTTGCCCCGCGGAACGCGCCCATCGGTTTCTTTGGCCGCGAATATGGGTTCACGCCGCAGACCGTCTCTGCCCACGGCGGCGCCTTCGCGGCCGGTATGCGTCAAGCAGGCATCGCGCCCGTGGTCAAGCACTTCCCCGGCCTGGGCCGTGTCACGCTGAACACCGACGTCAGCCGGAACGTGAAGGACACCGCCACCACACGCACCGACCCGTACCTGCTGCCGTTCCGGACAGCGATCCAGGCGGGCACCCGGTGGGTCATGGTCTCGAGCGCCTACTACACACGGATCGATGCCGCGCACATCGCGCCGTTCTCGCCGCTGATCATGCGGACAATGCTGCGTAACGACCTGCACTTCTCTGGCGTCGTTCTGTCCGATGACCTATGCAACGCGGCGCAACTGGCCCCCTGGGCTTGGGGCACCCGGGCCACGAACTTCATCAACGCCGGCGGGACCATGCTGCTCTGCGCGAACCCCCGCGCCATTCCCACCATGTACACCGCGGTGCTGCAGCTCGCCCAGCGCAGTCCCGCGTTCGCCGCAGCAGTCAACGCCGCCGCCCTGAAGGTGCTCACGGTGAAGGCCGGTCGCTAGGGGTGAGGCTGGTCGGCCCGGGAAGCGCGAACGGCACTTGGGCCCCATTTAGGCCACGCGGCAAAGGTCGCGAACCCGTCAGGCGACCAGACCGGAGACCAGGTTGATGGTGGTGGCCAGCACGATCGCGCCCAGCAGGTAGGACAGCAGTCCGTGGCGGAGCACCGTGCCGCGCATGGCTTCGGTCTTGAGATTGGTGTCCGAGACCTGGTACGCCATGCCCACGGTGAAGGCCAGGTAAGCGAAGTCCGTGTAGCGCGGCGGCTCGTCCTGGTTGAAGTCGACTCCGGTCCTGTCGCCGTAGTAGATGGAGGCGTAGCGCAGTGTATAGAGCGTGTGCACCAGGAACCAGGACAATGTTGAGGTCCCCAGCCCGAGCGCGATGATGCCCGATTTGGTTCCCCCTTGGCTGTTGGAGGCGTCGAGGAGGATCATGGCCACGCCACCGAAGCTGGCCACGGTAGCGGCCAGCACCAGGGCGTCGGATGCGGCCCGGCCGGGGTCGTCGCGCCGGGCGTGGGCGGCCGTGGCCCCCGCCGGCAGGCGCCCGATGACAGCCCACACCCACAGCAGATAAGTGGCGGACGCCGCCGCCCACCCCATGGCGGGCGCATAGGTCCACGACTGCAGGAGCCCCACCGCAGCGGCCGTGGCCAGTCCGACGACGGCCATCACCAGCAACCGGAGCCGCGAATGATGCGCCGGCCTGTCGAACCTCGATGCCTGGCGTCCTGCGCCGTCCAGTCTGCTCATGGTCTGATCATTACAGTTTTAGCCCGCGGGTGTTTCGGAACGCGCAGACCGGCGCTGCAGGAGGTTCAGGCGCACGACGCAAGCCGTGATGAGCACGGCCAGGCCCAGGCTGACGGGTCCGGTCCCCCAGCCGAGTCCGCCGCGCGCGGGGGACACGGCCGACCAGTCCGCGAAGGACGCGCCGAGCGGCCGGGTCAGGATGTAGGCGAACCAGAATGCCGGGACCTCGGGAAGCAGCCTGCACCAATATGCGAGCGCAGGCACGGCGATGATCCCAGCGAACACGGCACCAGAGAACATATCGGCGGACTTTGAACTGCAGGGCCAGCGACGCCGCGAGGGCTGCCGTGCCCACAGCCAGGGCAACTTCAGGTACCAACTGATGCAGCAGGAAGTCCGAGGCGGTTTCGCCCATGCCCGTGGTGAGGACCTTGACTACCCAGAACCACGCCGTGATTTCCGGGACTTTGGACAGTTCCGGGCGGCCGGGCGCCCATGGACCTGCCGCCGGCTCAACCGGGATGGTTACGGCTCCGTTGGCCGCGCCACCCGGGGCGGGGCCGATCTCAGTGCGGGTCATTTGCGCCACTCCTCGGCGTCCCGGGCGGGCTCGGCGTCACCAATGGCCCGGCCGTCCGCGGCCCGGTCGGCCGCCTCGGCCTTGGTGCTGCGGCGCCGCCTGAGCCATTCCACTCCCCACGGAATGACGGAGACCAGCACCAGAATGACAGCGATGACGTCGATATTCTTGGCCACGACCTCGTAATGCCCCAGCCACGTACCCAGCAGGGTGACGGTGGTCGCCCACGCCAGAGCACCAACAATGTTCCAGAGCGTGAAGGACTTGTAGTTGTAGCGCACCATGCCTGCGCTGAGCGGCGCGTAGGTCCTGATGATCGGCGCGAATCTGGCCAGCACCAGGGCAGGACCGCCGTGCCTTCGGAAGAAGTCCTCGGTCTTGTCCAGATGCGATGTCTTCAGGATTTTGGCGTCATCCTTGAACCACCGCCGCCCGAATTTCCGCCCCAGCATGTAGCCCACCTGGTCCCCGGCCACAGCCGCAGCAGTGATCACACCGATTAGCACGGGCAGAGCGAGCTGCAGCTGCTGGTGCAGGAGCCCCGCCGTGAAAAGCAGCGAGTCGCCGGGCAGGAACGGAAACAGCACGCCCGACTCGATGAAAACCATAGCCGCGATCACCACCACCGTGGCCGGCCCCAGTCCTTGGAGCAGCGAAGCGGGATCGAGCAGCGGGGGCATCCCGGCGGAAGACGCCAAGGCAGGGGAGATCGCCACGGTATGAAGAGAAAGCATGGAACCAATGTCCCGTGGCGCTTAAAAGAAAACCCTAAGAATTACGACGGCGGATGCCGCCTGGGCCGGCGTGCCTCTGCGGCCAGCACGGCGAACACGCACTACGCCGGCCCGCCGTCGCTGACGTCGGGCCGGCGCGGGCTGGGCGTACTACTCGGCCAGTTTTGCAACCGCCTGCGCCCACAGGAAGTACTTGTTCGTGCCCAGGTCCTTGATGGTCTTGATGCCAAGGGCTTCCTGGAGCTTCTGCGCGTCAGATTCGGACAGGCCCTGGAGAGCACCCACCGGTGCCTTGGCCAATTCCTCGACGCTCTTGCTTTCGAATTCAGAGTCGAACTTATTACTGAGGCCAGCCACTTTGAAGCTCCTTTGCTCAAGTGAAACCCGGACCAAAGCCCGGCAGGCGGTCGCCTAACGTCAAGAAAAGCACCCTCCGCGGTCCCCGTCGAGACCTCATCCTGGATTCACAGCGCTCACCGGCTTGGTGTGGGCGGCCGCCGCGGCCCGTCGCCCGTCCTTTCGCCAAAAAAGGCCGCTCGGAGTGGACCCGAGGCGGCCTTTTTTGGCGAAATGTCCTGCGTGCACAAGGCTGGGAAGCGTTAGCTGAGCGCGGGCACCTGCACCTGGCCGGGCTTGAAGCGGGCTCCGGCGCCGGGGTACGTGGGCATGTCGATCCGCGCGTGGGTGTGGACCTCGGTGACGGTCGCCCTGGTGTGCTCCGCGATCTGCTCCAGCGTTGTCACCCACATGCCGTCCATGCCCTTGACCCGCTCAATCAGCTGCTCCAAAGCCACAGCCTTGGACGGCCGGCCCGAGATGAACGGGTGGTTCGTCAGGACGAAGCAGCTTCCCTGCGAGTGGTGCGCCTCCGCCTCGAGCGTCCACATCTCCAGCACCTTGGCCGGGCTTTCGATCACGCCGCTGCCTGTCACGCCCGGGTAGAACGCGTACTGCTCCCAGTCGTCCAGCGTCCAGTCCACGGGGATCTCCACGATGTCGCGGCTGTCGCCCCCATCCTGCGAGACCGACATCCGGTACGGCGCATCCCCGTCGAGCAGGCTGGAGTCGTAGAGGAAGCCACGGTCCGCGAGCAACGCCGGCGAGTGCCAGTTCAGCTCCCACCACGGCGCCCGGTACCCGACCGGCCGGACCCCGGCGACCTTCTCCAGCGCCTCAAGCCCGCGGTCGATGTAGCCCGCCTCGGTCGAGGCATCGATCCCCTGCATCGGCTCGTGCAGGTAGCCGTGGTGCGCAACCTCGTGGCCGCCGTCGACGATCTGCCGCACCACGTCCGGGTAGCTTTCCGCCGTGAACCCGGGAATGAAGAACGTCCCGCGGACCTCCTGGCGCGCCAGGATCTGCAGCAGCCGCGGCACCGCCACCTTCGGCCCGTACGACTGGTGGCTCATGAGCGACATGCGCCGGGTGCTGGCGGGGTCATGGGCAATGACGCAGGATTCGGCGTCGACATCGAAGGTGAAGGACGCTGCGGCGGTGAAGCCGGCCGGCCAGGTGATGGGGTGCTGGGAATCCGCGAAGGCGCTGGTGCTCATGCCGGAGTTCCTTTCGTCAGAGGGCGAAGTGGAGAGGGGGGAAGGATTCAGAGTTCGACGGCGGGAACCGGCTGGGGTGCCTCCGCAGCGTCAGGTGCGCCGGCGGCGGAAGCTGCCGTGCCGCCGTCGGACGTCACCGTCACGTACGGCCGGTGCAGCCGGGGGCCGAGAACCGCGTACACCGCGGCGCTGGTGAGGCCGCCGGCGAGCCAGGAGAGGTCCCAGCCGCCCAGGGCAACCGCGATGGGGCCCTGCATGATGGGGATCAGTCCGTACATGAACAGCCAGGTGGCCACGATGCCGGCGAGCAGCGACGTCACCCCGGCCCAGTTGACCACGGGCAGGCGGCGTGTGCCGACGCCGTCGAACAGCCGTTCCACGTTGCCGGGCCAGCGCTTCTCCAGCCAGAAGAAGTGCACCAGCATCACGCCGCCCCACGCGGCCACCCACGCCACCAGGCCGATCAGCCAGGCGTCCAGCACCGAGGCGAAGTCCTCCTGGAAGATGAAGAAGACGACGGCGAGGAGCGAGAAGACGCCGACGAACAGGTTGAGCTTGCGGCGGCTGATGGTGATGTCGAGTGCCTGCGTGGCCACCGAGAAGGTGTAGATGTTGAGGATGTTCGTGGCGATGGGCCCGTGCAGCACCATCAGGAGAACGGGCAGCGCCATGGCGCCGAAGTTCTGCACGATGAGCTTGCCGGGGTCGACCTCGCCGCTGTTGGTGGCGAGGCTGGCGCCGAGGACGCCGAGCCAGACGACGGGGATGAACTGGCCCAGGACGGAGGCCAGGTAGACCTTTTTCTTGGGGACGCTGGTGCTGACGAAGCGGGAGTAGTCGGCGGCGTACGTGAACCAGGTGATGCCCCAGCCGATGCCGATGGCCGTCATCACGGCGCTCATGGCGGCGATCCGTTCCGAGCCTTCGAGGATGTGGCCTGCGGGGCCGGCGTAGGACCAGTCGATCTTGAGGCCGAACCAGGCGACGGCTGACATGACCGCCAGGATGATGATGGTGGGCGGCACGGTCCATTTTTCGAACGCGGCGATGGCCTTGTAGCCGAACCAGGCGATGGCGACCTGGGCGGCCATGATGAATGTGGCGATGCCGATCTTCCAGGCGTAGTTGTGGGCGGTGGGGTCCACCCAGCCGAGGGTGCCGAAGAGCGCCATGACCAGGTCCAGGATGATCCAGGTGTTGACGGCGCACCAGCCGACGACGAGCAGGGCCTGGATGGCTGCGGGGAGGTAGTTGCCGCGGCGGCCGAATGCGGCGCGGGCCAGGACCATGCCTGTGGCGCCGGTCTTCTGGCCGAGCAGGACGAAGCAGCCGAAGAGCAGCATGCCGATCAGGTTGCCGAGGACCAGGACCGTGACGGTGTCGGCGAAGCCAAGGCCCAGGTTGATGCCGAGGGCGCCGAGGACCCAGTTGATCGGGGCGAGGTTTGCGCCCGCCCAGATCCAGAACTGGCCGGACACTTTGCGGGTGCGTGCGGTTTCCGGAATGGGCTGGAGCCAGGCTTCGAAGTCCTCGGCCTGCTCCATTGCGGGCCCGGACTGCGGTGTTGAGGAGTTGTGCATCGGAAAAGCCTCCGTGTGAGGAAGAAGAGCCTCCGGGAAGAAGGGACTGAATCAAGCGTATGTGGGCCCCATCACAGCAACAAGGTACGATCTGTCTAGCAGAATTCCCTTGCCTATGACGGAGTGTAAGATCGGTGTTCCTTGAAGACGTCCTGAAGCGCCGGAGCGTCCAGGCGGCTGACCCGCTGCTGCGCGCCGGCGCCTCCGCCGTGGCCGGCCGGCAGGTGCGGTGGGTGCACTCGAGCGAGGTCCTGGACATCGCTCCCCTGCTGCGCGGCGGCGAGCTCCTGCTCAGCGGCGGGCAGGCCCTGGCCACCGCGTCCGATCAGCGGCGGGTTGATTACGTCCGCGAGCTGGCGGGCCGTGGCGTGGCTGCCCTTGCGATCGAGACCGGCCCTGTCCTGCCCGAGATCCCCGAGTCGATGCTGGTCACCGCCGAATCCCAGGGGCTCCCGCTGTTCGAGCTGCGCAAGGTGGCGCCGTTCGTGGGCATCATGCAGGAGATCAACTCGATCCTGGTGGGCCAGTCCGTGGAGCTGCTGCAGCGCGGGGATGAGATCAGCCACGCCATGGCCGCCGAACTCGCCCACGGCGGCGGGCTGGACGAGGTGCTCGCCGTGCTCGCCGGGCAGACCGGGACCAGCGTCCGCCTGGTGTCGCCGGCGGGGCTGACGCTGGGGAGTGCCGGTTCCGGTGGTTCTGCCGGCGGCAGTGGTTCTGCCGGCGGTTCGGGAACCGGTTCCGGGGTCAGTACCGGGACAGTAAGTACGACGGCGGTGAGTACGACGGCGGTCGACGTTCCGGTGCGCGGTGTGCTGGCCGCGCGCCTCGAGCTGGAGGTGCCCGAGGGCGTCGACCCGACGTTTGTTCGCGTCGCCGGCGAGCGGTCCATCGACATTCTTGGCCTTGCCCTGCTGCAGCGGATGCCGCCCGGCCTGAAGGAACTGGCCGGTGCGGAGCTGATGCGGGCCGTCCATTCCGGTGCCCAGCCGTGGCGGCTGGAGCAGCTGGGCGCGGCGGCAGGGTTCGCCGTCGACGGTCCGGTGGCCGCCGTGATGATCCGCTCCGCCGCGTCGGGCCGGCTGCGCCCGGCGCTCGATGCGGTACTGGCGGCGTCGGTTCCGCATGCCGCGAGCTACGCCGACAAACTCGAGCTCATCGCGCTCGCCGGCCTCCCCCGCGAGGGAACCCGGGCCGCGCGGGCGTCCCTGATCGAGGCGCTCGGCGGGCTCGATGCCCCGGAAGGTTCCGCGACCGCCGTCGGACCTCTGGGCCAGGGTATCGGCGAGGCCGCCTGGTCCATGACGGAGGCCCGGCGGACGCTGGACCTGGCGCCCCGGACTGGGCGCGCCGGCCGGCAGGTGCACGACGCGGACGCGTTTGGTGCCGAGCGCCTTGCCGCCGAGAGCATCGACGCCAATGCCCGACGCGAGTTCGTCCGACGGACACTGGGGCCCATTCTCGAGCACGACGAGCAGCGGAACTCCCAACTCCTGCACACGCTGACCGTGTGGCTCGACTCCGGCTGCAACACGGCGCAGGCCGCACGCGAACTGCACCTGGAACGGCAGTCGATGTACCACCGCCTGCAGCGCATCTTCGACCTCGTCGGCGGCGACCCCCGGGGAACCGGCTGCCTCGTCGGCCTGCACCTGGCAACCCGCCTCGCCCCACTCCCCTAAGAGCATTCGGACAAACCGGCGAAACCTGACAGAGCGTTTTTGGAACCAAACCCTCTCTCACATCCTGCCGTTTTCCACCCGACCCTCTCTCACATCCCGCCGTTTTCCACCCGACCCTCTCTCACATCCCGCCGTTTTCCACCCGACCCTCTCTCACATCCCGCTCAGGAGAAGTGGCACACCCGTTTCCACCCGGGGTCGAGCCGGGTGGTCCCGCCGGCGGCCCGCGCGGCTGTCTCGAGGGCGTCGCGGCCGTTCCGGTCCTCCGAGTCCGAGTAATAGTGCAGCGCTCGCGTACCTGCTGCCGTCTCGTGGGCGACCAAAATCCCGCGGAATCCGAGGGCCCGGAGATGTCGTGCTCGATCCCACGGAGCAGGTCGAGTGACCGCGAGCCAAACCTCGCTATGGAGGTCGAAAATCGGGTAGTCGATCCAGCGCAACGGCCGGCGGGCAGTCACAATGCTCCGCTTTCCGTTGCGGGTGGCCCCTTCCAAGAGGGCCCCCTGGCGGCACTGAACCGGCCCGAGCCGGCAGGTGGTCCGGATAGGCTCGACCCATGTCGCCCGAACGCTACCTTGCCGAACTCACGCACAGCCTCGGCGCCCTCGAAACGCTTGCGCGCCAGTCGGAGAGCGTGCTGGAAAATCCGGTTCCGGCCTGCCCTGGATGGACCCTGGATGCCCTCTTCGGCCATGTCGGCTCGATCGAACGGTGGGCAGCCGCTGTTGTCCGTGCCGGCGAGTACGTCGAGGAACAGCCCCCACCAGCAGAGAACGCAGCAGAGTGGTTCCTCGAAGGAGCGCCCGGATTCCTCGCCGCCATGACCTCCCTTGACCCCGCGGCGCCGTGCTGGAACTTCGGCCCTCCCCCGCGCACGGCCGGTTTCTGGCTGCGCCGGCAGGCACACGAACACGCCATCCACCTCGTCGACGCCCGCCAGGCTGCCGGCCTGCCGGACCCGGATTTCGCCGAGGATTTCATGCTCGACGGCGTCGACGAGGCCCTGGCGATGTTCGCCCCGCGGCAGATCCGGCTCCAGCGGATGGCCGACCCGGAAAGAGCGGTTACCTTCCAAGTGCCCGACGGGACGGCCTGGACATTCGGCACCGGCGACATCGCGGCGTCGGTCACGGCAGCGCCTCGGGACATGTACTTCGGCCTCTGGGGCCGCTCCAGCCTTTCAGACACGGCAATGCTCGACGGCGACACCGGCCTCGCGCTGCGTGTCATCCGCGGTCCGCTCACGCCGTAACAGCATCGCAGGGCTCCAAGGTGTCAGCGATACAAGGGCGGACGCACCCTACCGGGCGCTGCCGTCCAACGCGCAGCGGAGGGGCCCAGCAAGCCACTGCTCCACCTGTTGCTGGGAGCGCAGCCTGACCACCGTCACGTGCGGCGATGCCGTCTCGAGGGCCTGAATCTTGGTGCGGTACTGGAAGCGCGTGGAGATCGCCCATCGGACAATGTGGTCGGGGTCGGTAAAGAACGTGCGCAATGGCGGCTCGAGGTTGCCGTTCCAGAGGACTTCGCGTTTAAGACGACGGTGCAGCGTTCGACGGACCAGGCGCGGCAGCGTCGTTGTCCAGAATGGCAGATCCAGCCACACAACCATGTCGGCGCGCTCGGTCATGAGTGGGCGGGCGGCCTTGTACTGCCACTCCGTTGTCCACAAGTCCTGGGCGACCATCGAGCGAACGTCGTCGAGGAAAGACTCACGCGGCACCCAATTCGGGCCGTGATACAGGGCATCGATCTCAAAGAGCGGTGCACCGATGACGACGGCGATGCGGCTGGCAAGCGTCGTCTTGCCCGTCCCGGATACGCCGGCGACCGCAACGCGGAACGGGCGGCGCGGCAGGGGCTCCTCGTGGGTCAGCACATTACTGATGCTAGCGACGAAAGGTGAGGAAGCGTGGCACGGGAATGCCCGGCGGCGCTCGGCGCGGCAGGGCCCTTCCCCGATAAACGCCTAGCTGATCTTCCTCCGGTACGCAGCCATGGCGAAGACGTAGGCGAGGACGAGGATCCCCAGGCACCAGGCCAGGGCAATCCAAATGTCGACGCCGACCGGCCGTTGCGCAAACAGGTCCTGGATCGTGTTAACGATCGAAGTGACCGGCTGGTTCTCGGCGAACGCCCGCACCGGACCCGGCATGGTGGCCGTGGGGACGAACGCCGAGCTGATGAACGGCAGGAAGATCAGCGGGTAGGAGAACCCGCCAGCGCCGTCCACGGACTTCGCCGACAGCCCGGCAATAACCGCGATCCAGGTGAGTGCCAGGGTGAACAGCGTGAGGATTCCGACGACGGCGAGCCACTCCACCAGGCCGGCCGACGTCCGGAAACCCATCAGCAGCGCCACCAGGACGATGATTACGAGCGACAGACCGTTGGCGGCGAGCGACGTCAGGACATGGGCCCACAGCACGGACGACCGGGCGATCGGCATGGACTGGAACCGCTCGAAAATGCCGCTCTTCATGTCGGTGAACAGGCGAACGGCGGTGTACGCGATGCCCGACGCGATCGCGATCAGCATGATTCCGGGCAGCAGGTAGTTGATGTAGTTGCCGGTATCCGTCCTGATGGCGCCGCCGAACACGTAGACGAACAGCAGCATGAGTGCGATCGGCGTGATTGCTGTGGTGATGAGGGTGTCCACGCTGCGGAAGATGTGGCGCATGGAGCGGCCCAGCAGAATGGCCGTGTCCCCGAAGAAATGTTTGCTCATCACCGCTCCTTACTAGTTGCGACACCTGACGCGGCGCGTGGTTCGGCACCGGAGCCGTCACTGGATGGGGCACCCGGCCCGGCCTTGCCGTCCTTCCCCACCAGCGCGAGGAAGATGTCCTCCAGGGTTGGCTGCTTCTCGACATACTCGATCTCCGCCGGCGGGAGCAGTTGCTTCAGCTCCGCGAGGGTTCCATTCGCGATGATCCGCCCGTCATGAAGAATGGCGATCCGGTCTGCGAGCTGCTCAGCCTCATCGAGATATTGCGTGGTGAGCAGGACGGTGGTCCCCTGCTCCGAGAGATCCTTAACGACCTGCCAGACTTCGATCCGCGCCTCAGGGTCGAGGCCCGTCGTCGGCTCGTCCAGGAAGATCACCTTCGGCTCGCCGATCAGGCTCATGGCGATGTCGAGCCGGCGGCGCATGCCTCCGGAATACTCGGACACTTTCCGCGATCCCGCGTCCGCCAGGTTGAAGCGCGCCAGCAGGTCGTCCGCCACCGTGCCGGGGTCCTTCAGGTGCCGCAACCTGGCGACGAGCACCAGGTTCTCCCGGCCGGTCAGGATCTCGTCCACCGCTGCGAACTGTCCGGTGAGACTAATGGATTCCCGGACTTGGACCGACCGGGCACCAATGTCGAACCCATTCACGGTGGCCGTGCCGGCGTCGGGCTTTAACAGTGTGGAGAGGATCCGCACCATTGTGGTCTTCCCGGCCCCGTTCGATCCGAGCAAAGCGAAGATGCTGCCCGGTGCTACGTCAAAGTCCACACCGCGCAGCACCTGCAAGGACTTGTACGACTTCTCCATGCCCCGCACACGGATCGCGGGTTCGCCGTCGCGGGCGGGAGCCGGCGCGTTCACGCTCATGGGACTTCCTCCTCTTTCGTGATGCCCTCGATCGCTTGGGTGAGCCGCTTCCGTTCCTTGTTGATCCACTGGCCCTCCGCGTAGTTCTGGAGGAACGTCTCCGCGAACTCCACAGGGTCCTCCCCAACCACTTCCCGGATCGGTGTTTCGCTGGCCGCGCTCTGTTCGAAGAGGTCCGCGAGATCCTCGAGCATCTTCACCAGGGTGTCCCCCTTCGTGATCGCACCGAAGTACGTCAGGTACCGCTCCAGCGCCTCGAGCGCCGTGCGGTAATTCGCGGGCAGCTGCTTGGCGCGTGCCTTGTACTGCCGGTACTGCTTCTTCTGTTCGAGCGAGCCGGTGACCTGCTCAATCCATCCCATGGCCATGTCTATTTCCCTCCATCTCGGAGCTGTTCGAGCCGCTCGGCAAGAAAGCTCCATGTTTTCCAGAACTCCTCCAGGTACTCATCGCCGTGGGCGTTGAGCGTGTACACCTTGCGCGGGGGGCCCTTCTCCGACGGCCGCTTCTCGACGTCGACGAGCCCCTTTTGCTCGATCCTCACCAGCAGCGCATAGACCGTGCCCTCGGCGATATCGGCAAAGCCCTTATCCCTCAGCAGCGTCGTGATCTCGTATCCGTACGCCGGCTTCCCGGTCAGAAGGGCAAGAACGATGCCCTCCAGCGTCCCCTTGAGCATCTCCGTCATTTGCTTGCCCACCGGACACCTCCTCCAGCTACTTAGTATTACTAGCTACCAGTACATAGTAACGCTAGGTAGATAAAGCGCAAGTGCTGGTAGGCACCTGATGGAGGTACCGTTACCGCCATAAGGGAGGTCCCCCAATGTCAGAATCTGAATACTCCGCACTCCAGGACCGGGCCGCCAGTGGCGAGGCCGATGCCGTCGGCGAGCTGATTGAACTCGCCGCTGAACGGGAGGACTTCGAAGTGCTTCGGCGCCTGGCCGCAAACGGCAGCAGGGACGCCATGGACCAGCTCGTTGAGCTAGCCGCCGAAAAGGGCGACGTCGAAGAACTCCGGCGGCTCGCCGCCAGCGGCAGCAGGGACGCTGCAGACGTTCTGACCGAGCTGGAAAGTTAACGCCGGACGGGACGACGGCGGCCGCTCACCTTGAGGACAGAGTGGACGACGGCGGCCGCTCACCTTAAGCGAAATATCCGGACGCGCGAGGAATCCTGCCCGCAACCTCGGCGGCGTCCGCATACCGGAGCGATGCAGATGACCGGACCCTCGTCCGGCCGCGAATGTTGACGGATTATTGACGCGCGAAAGCTACTCGCCGAACGGCCACACCGGCCTGATCTCGATCTTGCCGAATTTCGCCATCGGGTGCTTGGACGCCACCTCGACCGCCTCGTCCAGATCGGCGCACTTGATGATGTCGTAGCCCGCAATCCACCCCTGCGTCTCCGCAAACGGCCCATTCGAGACCACCACTTCGCCGCCGCGGACCGTCACAGTGGTCGCATCCTCAACGGGACGCAGCCTGTCCCCGTGCTGGGCAACGCCGCGGGCTTCCATTTCGGCAACCCATTCCTCAATATTGTCCTCGGCGGCCACATATTTCGGCGCGGTGGGATCGGTACAGATGAAAAGCATGTATTCCACGATGACTCCTTGTTGGCCGGGTCCGGTCGGATACCCGCAAGATACCCCACCGGGAAGTCCAAACGACGCCACTCGCCAAAGTTTGTCCTCGTCCAGGGAATGACGACCAAAGATGAGGGCGAGTTTGGGTAAGCCGACGAAATGTCAGGATGCGTTTGGAAAAACCCGACGTAGAGTGTCGCCGGCAGCGCTAGCTGGCGCTAGGGGGTGACGGTGGCCGTCACCACTGAGAAAAGCCTGGAGTAATTCGGGCATACGCTCAATTTCTCGTCAGCTGGAACACGTGCACCGTCCAGGGTCACCTTGGCGCCATCGGACAGGGATGAGCCATCCGGCAATGCCAGCGCTTCGCCCTTGAAAACAGTGCCTTCCGGGAAGACCAGCGTGGTTGACTGCCCGTCGCCGGTCCGCACCACAAGGCATCCGGCCGCATCCGCGGCAAGACTGCCGACCAGTTGGCCGCTTTCCTCGGGAGCGGACGAAACTCCGGCGTGCACGACGGCCTTCTTGCCTCCCGGGCTCTGTACCACCGCCGTCGGCATTTCCTGCTGAACGGAGGGCACAGCGGACGTGGGAGCGGGACCGGCCTGCGGCGCCGAGCATGCCGAAAGCAAAAGTGCGATGATCGCGGCAATACCGAAAGCAGCGCGGTGAGTCATCTGTATCCCCCTAGAATTCGACGCCGATTCCTAGGCCAGCATAGAAGCCCAGGCGGCTCGCGCCGGCAGCATCAAGGTGCTTCGACGCGATGAACCGCCATATCCGCCACTCCGACGAAGGTCATAGGTCTTTCCGGCTTATCCTCAAGCTTCAATGTCACGAGGCCGGCGTCATGATGCCTTGACAGGACACGCAACGGGATCCCGCCGAACTTCACGGTCTCACCGGCCCGTACGCTCTTGAGGCGGACTTTGTTGTCCATGATCTTCTTGATGATTACAGCCCAGCCCATCATTCCTGGCGTGGTTCCCCACGGCAGCGTAAACGTAATGCCGGGCAACGGGCTGCATCATTGCACGTTCACACAGTTCATCCGCCCGGCGACGGCATGTCAAACCGTCGCGACGCCAGTGCTTCAAAACCTTCCCACGCCGGCCGTGGCCGAATACCGTAAGGCCTGACGACCCGATTAGGAGGAACCGATGCGCAAGGTGACCGCCGGACTGTTCCACTCCGTGGATGGCGTAGTGCAGGACCCATTCAATTTCCAGTTCGACAGCTTCGATGAGGACCTTGGCAAGGGACTGACCAAGATGATCAACACCGTGGACACTGTGGTCCTCGGGCGGGTCAGTTATCAGGAATGGGCGGGCTACTGGCCCAACGCGTCGCAGGACGAGGATTTCGCCGCCTTCATCAATCCGGTGGAAAAGTTCGTCGCATCGCGTACCCTCTCGGAGCCCCTCGAATGGCAGAATTCGCACCTCATCGGGGCGCCGCTGGAAGAGTTCGTTGCCGACCTCAAAAAGCGCGACGGCGGCGAGATCGCCGTGTGCGGCAGCATTTCCGTCACGCGGCAACTGCTGTTCGGCGGCCTCCTCGACGAATTGACCCTGATGACGCATCCCGTCGTGGCCGGCAGCGGACGCCGGCTGTTCGAGGACGGCGATCCGCTGACCAGGCTCGACCTCAAGGACGAGTACAGGACCAGCAAAGGAAACGTCGTCAGCACCTACAGCGTGCGCAACGCCTGACGTTTGGCCGGCTTTTGGCCCGGCCCTGTCAGCTCCTGACGGTTTTTAATGCGGTGGACCAGGAGATGAGCTGGTCGAGCAACGGTTTCAGGGCCTCTTCGGCGTCGTCGCTGGGCGTGAAGACGGTGTAGTTCTCGAACTCCGATGCGAACGGCAAAGCCACTTGGGCGCGGACGCCTGCCATTTGCAGTTCTGCGGTAATCAGGCGGAGATTTTCGACGGCCCGCACTCCCCCGGCGCTTCCGTAGCTGACAAATCCCGCGGCCTTGTTGTTCCACTCGGCGTAGAGGAAATCCAGCGCGTTCTTCAGGGCGCCGGGGACGGAATGGTTGTATTCGGCGGTCACGAAGATGAAGCCGTCGAAGCGGGAGACTGCCTCGGCCCAGACCTTCGTGTGCTCATGTTTGTATTGACCCATCGAAGGCGGTATGGGCTCATCCAGCAGCGGAAGGCCGAAGTCCGCCAGGTCAAGCAATTCGAAGTCCGCGCCGCCCCGGGCACTCGCCCGGGAGTACACCCACTCCGCAACCTGCCTGCTGCGGCGCTGCGGACGCGTGCTGCCAATGACCACCGCTATCTTCACCATGATTCGCTCCCGTTCATTGCGGTAATTCCTTGATACAGCGGCGCCGGTCTGGACGCCATAGCCGGGCGAGAGAGCGTCGGGGAAAACCCTGCAGGACGTGATAGAGCGTCGGGGAAAACCCTGCAGGACGTGATAGAGCGTCGGGGAAAACCCTGCAGGACGTGATAGAGCGTTCGGGAAAACCCTGCGAAAAGTGAGAGAGCGTTTCATCCCGACAAGCCCGCAACGCGCCTGAGACCACAACAGCGTTGGCTTCGCTGCAACATCTTCAGGCCCCGGCGGACGCCACGCCTCTTACGCTAATTCCACTCACGAGCACCCACCGAGGCACCAACAAAGGCACTAACCCAGATAGCCGCCCGGTGGGGCGCCACGAAGCAAACCTGAGAATACCCATTGACGGGTGAACCGCGTCACGCCTAGTCTGGTGCAACAGCGTTGCGACACAAGCAACCCCAAGTTCTCATTGGTGGACACATGGAACAGCCAATAACCCAGGCCGGAGCAGCAGAGCCGCTGATTGGCCAGGCCAGCACCGCACCCCACACCGGCGACGAGGTCAGCAAGGACACCCGGCGCCGGGTCATCACCGCGAGCTTCATCGGCAACTTCGTCGAATGGTTCGACTACGCCGTCTATGGCTACCTGGCCGGCATCATCTCCACGGTCTTCTTTCCGGAGGCCGACCGCCAGACGGCACTCCTGGCAACCTTCGGCGTCTTCGCCATCTCCTTCTTCGTCCGTCCCCTGGGCGGCTTCTTCTGGGGCCACATCGGCGACCGGCTGGGACGGCGGAAAGCACTGTCCCTGTCGATCGTCATCATGTCCGTGGCCACGTTCTGCATTGCCCTAATCCCCGGCTACGGCACCGTCGGCATCCTGGCCCCGGTCCTGCTCCTGCTGGTCCGCGTTGTCCAGGGGTTCTCCGCCTCCGGCGAGTACGCCGGCGCCTCCGCCTTCCTGGTGGAGTACGCGCCCGCACATCGGCGCGGACTCTATGCCGCCGTCGTACCCGCAAGCACCGCGGCGGGTCTGCTGCTGGGCAGTCTCCTTGCCGCGCTGCTCACCAGCGTCCTCAGCGAAAGCCAGCTGCACGACTGGGGCTGGCGCCTGCCGTTCCTGCTCGCGGCGCCGATGGGCCTGATCGGCCGGTACATCCGCACCAAGCTCGAGGACACCCCGGCCTTCCGCGCCCTCGCCGAGGACGAAAACAAGACCAAGGCTCCGGCCCGGGACATGTTCCGGAACAACAGGAGGCAGCTCATCATCGCCACCGGCGCGGTGCTGCTGAACGCCGTCGGCTTCTACGTGATCCTCAGCTACATGCCCACCTACCTCGCGGAGGAACTGGGCTTCGGCGCCGGCGAATCGTTCCTGGCCACCACCATCGCACTGGCCAGCTACATCGGCTTCATCTTCCTCACCGGCATCGCCTCGGACAGGTTCGGCCGGAAGCGCATGCTGATCACCGCGTCCATACTGTTCATGGTGCTGACCGTGCCGGCGTTCATGCTCCTGGATACGGGCAATTTCCTGGTGATCGTGCTCGTCCAGATCCTCCTGGGTGGCATGCTCACCCTCAACGACGGCACGCTGCCCAGCTTCCTGGCCGAGCTCTTCCCCACGAAGACCCGGTACAGCGGCTTCGCCGTCAGCTTCAACCTCTCCAACGCCCTGTTCGGCGGCACCGCCCCGTTCATGGCCACCCTCCTCATCGGCCTCACACACAACAAGCTGGCCCCCGGCTGGTACCTCGTGGCCGCCTCACTGGTTTCCCTCATCGCAGTCCTGTTCGCCGTGGAGACTTCCAAGAAGCCCCTGCAGCAGCACTGACAAACACCCACCCAAGAAAGAAAAGGAACAAGCATGACCATCACCGAGAATCTCCCCCGTCGCGGCAACGCTGTCAACGACGTCGCCAAGCTCGAGCGCCTCAAGGTCCTCAACAACGGCGAGAAGGTCACCCTGACCTTCTCGGACGCGGAGTTCGAGCGCCGCCTCGCCGGCCTGCGCAGCATCATGGCCGAGAAGGACCTGGACGCCGTCGTCCTGACCAGCTACCACTCGATCAAGTACTACTCCGACTTCCTGTTCACCTACTTCGGCCGCTCCTACGCCATGGTGGTCACCAAGGAGGACACGGTCACCGTCACCGCAAACATCGACGCCGGGATGCCCTGGCGCCGCAGCTACGGCGAGAACCTGGTGTACACCGACTGGCGCCGGGACAACTTCATCCACGGAATCCAGGAAGTCCTGCGCACCCGCGGCATCAAGGTCCGCCGGCTCGGCGTCGAAGACGACTCGCTGCCGCTGGACAACCGGAACAAGATCCAGGCCGCGTTCGAATCGGCGGCCCTGGTGGACGTGGCTCAGGCTGCGATGCGCCAGCGCATGATCAAGTCCGCCGAGGAAATCGAGGTCATCAAGCACGGCGCCCGCATCGGCGACCTCGGCGGCGAAGCCATCCGCAACGCCATCACCGCCGGCATCACCGAGTACGAGGTGGCCCTGATCGGCACCGAGGCCATGGTGCACGAGATCGCCCGCACCTTCCCCAACTCGGAGATCCGCGACACCTGGGTCTGGTTCCAGTCCGGCATCAACACCGACGGCGCGCACAACTGGGCCACCACCCGGAAGATCCAGGAACACGACATCCTGTCCCTGAACTGCTTCCCCATGACCTCCGGCTACTACACGGCGCTGGAGCGGACGCTGTTCTTCGGAGAACCGGATGCCCGTTCCCTCGAGCTGTGGAACATCAACGTCGAGGTCCACCGCCGCGGCCTGGAACTCATCAAGCCCGGAGCCGTCTGCAAGGACATCGCCGCCGAGCTCAACGAGATCTACGTGTCGCACGGCCTGCTCGCGAACCGCACGTTCGGCTACGGCCACTCCTTCGGCGTGCTCAGCCACTATTACGGCCGCGAAGCCGGACTCGAACTGCGCGAGGACATCGACACCGTGCTCGAACCCGGCATGGTGGTCTCCATGGAACCGATGATCACCGTCCTCGACGGCCAGCCCGGCGCCGGTGGCTACCGCGAGCACGACATCCTGGTGGTGGGCGAGGACGGCGCCGAGAACATCACCAAGTTCCCGTTCGGCCCTGAGCACAACATCATCAGCGCCTAGCGCCACGGTTAGGGGTGTGCCCTCCCCGGCCGGCCGTTGTCAGCAAGGCTTTTGATTTAGCAGCCTTGGGTTAAGTACGACGGCGGCCGGCTGGGAGGGAGGGCATGCCCGCCCCCGCTTCCGGCAGGCGACAAAGGCCGGAAGCACGACAGCGAAGAAATATAGTGAACACCATGACTCCCCCCGCAACACCCGCGAACCCAGCTCCCGACGCAGGCAAAGATACGGGCAAGGACGCTGGCAAAGGCGACAGCAAAGAGCCCGGCAACGGCGACGCGCGCGGCGCCTCTGTCATCGTCAACGCCATCGCCGTGCTCCGCAGCTTCACCGCGGACGAGCCCATGCTGGGAGTCACCGAGATCGCCAGCCGGGTGGGCCTGCACAAGAGCACGGTGTCCCGGATCCTTGCAACGTTTGAGCAGGAGCATCTGGTGGAGCGGGACCCGGACACCCGCCGCTTCCGGCTGGGGCTCGGCCTGATCGCCGTCGCCGGACCGCTGCTGGCAGAACTCGAGGAACGCCGGGTGGCCTACCCCGTACTGCGCGAACTCACCGAACGCACCGGCGAAACCAGCGCCCTCATGGTGTGGAACGGCACCGAGTCGATGTGCGTGGAGCAGATCGCCAGCCGCCAGCAGGTCAAGCACACCACTCCTTTGGGCGCCCGCTACAACGACGCCCTCAGCGCCTCGGTCCAGGTCTTCCTCGCCGGCGAACAGCCCGAACGCGTAGCCATCCTGCTCCGCAGCGGCACCATCACCCTGCCCGCCCTCGACGACCACTCCGTCGAGGAATACCTGCAGCGGCTCGAGGAAGTCACCAAGCGCGGCTGGGCCGGCAACTACGGCGAGACATCCATCGAGGAAGTCGGCATCGCCGCACCCGTCTACGACCACCGCGGCGACATCGCCGCCGCCGTCCTCATCCCCGCACCCAAGTTCCGGGTCTCCCCCGACACCCTGCAAAGCCTCGGCGACGCCTGCGCCAGCGCGGCCCGGCAGGTCACGCAGCGCCTCGGCGGCGTGGCACCGAAGGAGCGCCGGAGCGCATAGGCGGCGCGTCGCGCACGCAAATGGCGGAGCCCGTAGCCCGGGAGCCGGCCCGAGGCCGCCGCTTGTCGAGCCGGGCAACGCCCTTGCGGCACGGCGTTTAGGAAGCCAACCGCTCACCCGGGGCGCGCCGGGAGTTGGCCGATTCAACGCCGTGTTCGGGCTGATTCATCTCGGCCCACACTGTGTCGAGGGAAAGGCCGAGGACATCGGCGATGGCCGCGATGGTCGGAAAGGCAGGAGTCGCCACCCGGCCCGACTCGATCTTCCGCAGGGTCTCCGGTGAGACACGGGCATCGAGCGCGGTCTCGAGCATCGAACGCCCTCCCCTGGCGCGTCGCAACAGGGCGCCGAGTCGCTGTCCGCGCTCGACTTCTTCAGATGTGAGGGGCAACCTGACCATGGATCCAATTCTAATACCGGGATAATATGGCCGGTATAGTTATTGGACGCAGAAGAAAGGGCGCCGCATGATCGAGATCCTGAACCCCTCCGAACTGACCCGAGCAAAGGTGACAGGCGCCCTGGTCGCGGACATCCTGCATACGCTGAAGAGCCGCAGCGCGGTGGGCACGAACCTGTTGGAGATCGACAGGTGGGCCCAGGCAATGATCCTGGAGGCCGGGGCCGATTCTTGCTACGTCGACTATGCGCCGTCGTTCGGACGCGGCCCGTTCGGCCATTACATCTGCACGGGTGTCAACGATGCCGTACTCCACGGGCTGCCCCGCGACTACGCGCTTGCCGACGGCGATCTGCTGACTCTCGACCTCGCCGTCTCCAAGGACGGAGTGGCTGCGGACGCCGCCATCAGCTTCATCGTGGGCGAATCAAAGCCCGCGGAGAGCGTCGCGATGATCGATGCGACCGAACGGGCATTGAGCGCGGGCATAGCCGCCGCCGGGCCCGGGGCACGCATTGGCGATATTTCCCATGCCATCGGCTCTGTTCTCGGCGAGGCGGGCTACCCGATCAACACCGAATTCGGCGGCCACGGCATCGGTTCAACAATGCACCAGGACCCGCACGTTCCAAACAACGGGCGCCCAGGCCGGGGGTTCAAACTGCGCCCTGGGCTGATGCTCGCGCTGGAGCCGTGGGTCATGTTGGACACGGCCCGGCTCGTTACTGATGCCGACGGGTGGACGCTCCGAAGTGCGACGGGCTGCCGAACGGCCCACAGTGAGCACACCATCGCCATCACGGATGACGGCGCCGAAATCCTCACCCTGCCGACGGGCAACTAGGGACCCTCGCTACGGAGCTGCCGTCTCAGTGGCAGCCGCTGCAGCTGCCTTCGATTTCCTTGCTGACTCGGCTTCTTTGGCCGCCTTGCGGGTGAGCTGCTGAGCCGGGGCCTGGACGGGACCCGGGGTGGAGGTCGCGCCAGCACCGGCAGCAGAAGCAGGAGCCGCCGATGGCGTGGCCACAGGAGCGGGGGTTGCCGCGGAGGCCGGTGCGGCAGCCGGAGCCGGAGCCGCCGTTACCGGCCTGGGTGCGGGGACCTTCGGTGCCGCGGAGGCGCTTGGCGAAGGAGCCGGCGTCGGCGCAGCTGAGGGAGCTGGCGTGACGGCGGGTGCAGGAGTTTGCGTAGCCGCCGGAGCCGGCGTGACCGCCGGTACCGGAGTCTGCGTCGGTGCGGGCGTTGGCACGGTCGACTTGGGAGCAGGCGTGGCGGTCGGCGTCGGAGTCTGCGTCGGAGCGGGCGTTGTCGGCTTGGGCGTGGCGGCCGGTGTTGGAGCGGGCTTCGGCGTGACCGGAGCGGGAGCTACCGGCTGGGGCGTGACCTTAGGTGCAGGCGCCGGGGTTGCCGGCCTACGGGCGGGCGCCCGGTGAGCCGGCTTAGGCGCGGTCACCTTCGGCGCAGCCGCCTTCTTTGCGGCCGCCTTCGTAGCCGGAGCCGCTGCCCGCCTGCCCGAAGGCTTCGCTGCGGCAACAGACGCCTTGGCACGGGAGGAAGACTTCAGTGATGCAACGCTGTGGGCCGACGCGTCATGCTCATCGTGCACCTCACTCTGTTGGGCGCTGGCGCCGACCGGAACGGCCCAGTTTGGCGTCTCCGTCGCGGTGCCGGACTTCCGGTAGTCGGTCATCTTGATGTTGGAAACAGGCCCCGTGTGGCGGAGCCGGACGAGGGTCCAGTTGTCGGGGTCCGTGTGTCTGCCGTTCAAAACGGTTTCGAAGTGCAGGTGGCATCCGGTTGATGAACCCGTGGTCCCGACCTTGGCGATGAGTTGCCCCACCTGGACCGACTGGCCCTTCTTCACGCCGATGCCCTCAAGGTGGTTGTAAGTGGTGATCAGGCCGTTGCCGTGGTCGATTTCCACCCGGTTGCCGCCGCCCCAGGGGTGCCATCCCACTGCCCGCACCACGCCCGCATCCGCGGCGAAGACGTTGGTACCGCAGGCGGTGGCAAAATCCTGGCCCCAGTGGAACTCCCCTGCTGCGCCGGAGATGGGACTTGTCCGCAGCCCGAAGTGCGAGGTGGGAACCAGCACATCCAACGGCGCCATCAGGGTTCCCGCCGCGGGTCGCCGCACCTTTGTTGAGACCACATCGAGTTTTTCGTGCACTGGCTTTGCTCCGGTGAAGACCACGGTGCGGCTGTAGGAAACGAATGCGTCCGCGGAGGCCGAGACCGCACCGGTGCTTGCAACGCCGGTGCCTGAAGCGCCAGTACTCGAAGCGCCGGTACCCGTGGCGCCGGTGCTTGCAACGCCGGCGCTCGAAACAGATCCCTGGGCGGCCTCGGCCACAGCAGCGGAGACGAGGGGCATGTTAATGGCGATGTCGCCGGCCCGCTCGGTAGGTGCCTGCCCCGACGAGACAACTGGAGCAGCGCCCTGGAATCCAAAGGCGTAGACGGCCAGGAAAGCCGCACCTGCGCCGACCCGAACGGCCCGGCTCAGAACGTTGTGATTGGCGCCGGAACGCAGGTGCTGCGACGTGCGCCGGGCAACGGCAGGTGCAAGATGCTTTGGCAATTGGATCTCCCCCATGAAGGCGCCAGTGCTGGTGAATGCGTTGGCTCCCTACTATGGGAGCATGCCGTGCAGGCCACGGAAACCGCTACGGACCCATATGTGGATAAGCTCAGAAAATCTTGACCGGGACCTACCCCTAACTGCGGAAATCCTCAGCTGAAGTTGAGGAACCCCCCGCGGCGCCCGCACCGAAACCGGCCCTAACCCTCATGCGCGGCCGCGGCCCGGGCCGGTCGTGCGGACGCGGGCCGGTCCCGCGGGCGCGGGCCGGTCCCGGTGGCGCGGGCGCGGGGCCGGTGGCGCGGGCGCGGGGCCGGCAGGACAGGACCAACCCAAGAAAAAAGCCGTAGTCCGCGGCGCCGGACGGGAGTATTCTGAACAGCGCCCGGCCCGTGACGCCCGGCCAGCCCCGTCAATAAAGCAGCAGGCTTCCGCGCCCCCTCCCCGGCAACCAGAGCGCCAAGATGCGGCGAGAAGCAACAGCAACAGCCAAGAACCAAGAAGAACAAGAGTCAATAAGACAGCCTAGGAGGGGCCCGATGCCTTCATCCAACAGCAACAGCAGCAACAGCACCGCCGGCAGCAGCAGCGTCCCCATTCCGCAGCCTCCCACTAAACCGGTGGTAGGCAACCTGCCCGACATCGACGCCAGCAAAGGCGTCCTGGGCCTCGTGGACGTGGCCGAAGAGTACGGCCCGATCGTCCGCATCGAGGTTTTCAGCCGCGATATGGTCGCCATCTCGTCCCAGGAGCTCGTCAACGAGGTCTGCGACGAGACCCGGTTCGGCAAAGTCCTGGGGATCTCCCTGCGCTCGGTGCGGGAATCTGCGGGCGACGGCCTGTTCACGGCCGAAACCGAGGAACCCAACTGGCAGATGGCGCACCGGATCCTGATGCCGGCATTCGGTCCCGCCGCCCTGAAGAGGATGTTCGCCGGCATGGACGACATCCTCGAGCAGCTGCTGCTCAAATGGGAGCGGCTCGGCCCCACGGCCCGGATCGACATCCCGGACAACACCACCCGGCTGACCCTGGACACCATTGCGCTGTGCTCGTTCAGCTACCGGTTCAACAGCCTCTACCGGGACGAGATGCACCCCTTCATCGGGGCCATGGTCCGCTCCCTGGTTGAGTCCCGGGACCGGTCGCGGCGGCTGCCGGTGCAGAACAAGCTCATGGTCCGGAAGCGGCACCAGTTGGAGGAGGACCGTGCGCTGATGCAGGAGGTGGCCGAGCAGCTCATCAGCGACCGGCGCCGCAACCCCAGCCCTCCGGGCAGCGAGGACATCCTGGACACCATGCTGAACGCGGCGGACCCGGTGACCGGCGAGCGCCTGCCCGAGGACAACGTCGTCAACCAGATGGTCACATTCCTGGTGGCCGGCCATGAGACCACCAGCGGCCTGCTCTCCTTCACCATGTACGAACTCATGCGCCATCCCGAAGTACTGCGGAAGGCACAGGCCTTGGTGGACGAGGTGCTGGGCAGTGAGAGTGCCAAGTTCGATCACCTTCCGCGGCTGGGCTACCTGGACCAGATCCTGAAAGAGACGCTCCGGCTGTGGCCCACCGCCCCGGCGTTCAACGTGGCGCCGTACGAGGACACGGTGATCGGCGGCAAGTATGAGGTGCCCAAGGGCCAGACCATCATGATTTTGATCCCCCAGCTGCACCGGGATAAGACGGCATGGGGAGAGGATGCCGACCTCTTCAACCCGGACCGGTTCGCCCCGGAGCGGTACGCGTCCGTCCCGCCCAACGCGTGGAAGCCGTTCGGCAACGGGCAGCGCTCCTGCATCGGCCGCGGGTTTGCCCTGCAGGAGGCCATGCTGTTCCTGGCCAAGGCTCTGCAGCGCTTCGACATCACCCCGGCGGATCCCGGCTATGAGCTGAAGATCAAGCACACGCTCACCATGAAACCGGAAGGCCTGTACGTCCACGTCCGACGGCGGAACGTCCGTATCGACGCAACGGCAAGTGCCGCCGTCGGAGTGGAAAAAACGCAGGAAGCGCCGGCGCCGGCGGCCTCCGCCAACGGCGTTCCGGTCCGGGTGCTGTACGGGTCCAATGCGGGCACGTCCCAGGACTTTGCGCAGCGGATTGCGAACGACGCCGGGCGGCGGGGATACAGCCCAACGATCGGTCCGCTGGACAGTGCGGCCGGCGGGCTGCCCACGGAGGGCCTGGTCGCCGTCGTCACCTCCTCGTATGAGGGGATGCCGCCAGATAATGCCAAGAAATTCATGGCCTGGACCGAGGGCCTGCAGCCGGGCAGCCTCCGCGGTGTGCGGTACACGGTGTTCGGCAACGGCAACAGGGACTGGGCGCGGACCTACCAGGAGGTGCCCAAGGCGGTCGACGCCCGGCTCGAGGCGGCTGGCGCCGAGCGGATCTACCAGCGCGGCGAGGCCAACGCGCGCGGCGACTTCTTCGGCGATTTCGAGGAGTGGTACGCGGGATTCTGGCCTGCGGTGGACGGCGCCCTCGGCCAGCGGACCAGCGCTCCAACCGGGGTACCGCAGCTGGCGGTCCAGTTTGTGGGCAACGTCCGGGACACGCTGCTGCGGCAGAACGATCTGGCGCTGGGCACCGTCGTCGTGAACCGGGAACTCGTGGACCTGACCAAGCCGCATGCCCGGTCCAAGCGGCACGTGGAGATTGCCCTGCCGGAGGGCATGAGCTACCGGACCGGCGACTACCTTGCGGTGCTGCCGCTGAACCCCAGCGACCTGGTGCAGCGGGCCCTCACGCGGCTTGCCCTGGACTACGACTCCCACGTGGTGCTGGCCATGGAGCACGGGGACACGTTCCTGCCCACCGGCACGCCCGTGGCCGTGGGCGAGCTGCTGAGCAGCTACGTGGAACTCGCGGTTCCGGCCACCCGGCCGCAGGTGGGGCAGCTGGCCGAAGTGGCCACCGATCCCGCGGAGCGCTCCGAGCTGGAGGCGCTGGCGCAGGACCGGGTGCGGCATGCGGCGGAGATCGTGGACAAGCGCGTCTCGCTGCTGGACCTGCTGGAGATGTACCGGTCGTGCCAGCTGCCCTTCACGTCGTTCCTGCAGCTGCTCACCCAGCTGACCCCGCGGCGGTATTCGATCTCGTCGTCGCCGCTCTGGAGCCCTGACCACGCGACCCTGACGTTCGCCGTCGTCCGGGCCCCGGCCTGGTCCGGGCGCGGCACCTTCGAAGGGGCGGCGTCCACCTACCTGGCCCAGGCGCGGCCGGGGTCGCGGGTGGCGGTGACGGTGCGGCCGTCGAACGCTGCCTTCCATCCGCCGGAGTCCCTCGCGATGCCGGTGATCATGGTGTGCGCCGGGACCGGGCTGGCGCCGTTCCGCGGCTTCGTGCAGGACCGGGCGCTGAAGGCCCAGGCCGAGGGGATCCGGCCGGCGAAGTCGCTGCTGTTCTTCGGCTGCCGGGCGCCGGACACCGACTTCCTCTACGCGGCGGAGCTGGCGTCCTGGGCGGAGCAGGCCAACCTGGACCTGCGGCCGGTCTTCTCCAAGGCGCCGACCGACGGGCTGAAGTACGTGCAGCACCGGCTGTGGGCGGACCGGGACGACGTCAAGGAGCTGGTCAAACAGGGTGCCACGGTGTTCGTCTGCGGCGACGGGAAGAACATGGCGCCGGAGGTCCGCGACACGTGCGAGCGCATCTACCAGGAGGCCACCGGCGCTTCCGAAGCGGATGCCGATGCCTGGATGGACGAGGTGGAGCGCACCCACGGCAGGTACGTGGCGGACATCTTCACGTAGGAGGTTCGAGTAAGGCGGGCGCCGTTCCCGATAGGGAGCGGCGCCCCTCTGTGGGCCGGCAGGGTCGCGGGTGCCCGGATGTACAGTTGTGCTGGCAGCAGGTTCCGCAGCGTCGAATACCAGGAGAACCCGAGATATGAGCGTGAATGAGTACGAGGCTTCACTGATCATCACGGCGGGTGCGGAGCTGTTGAAGGTGGCATCATCTGATCCCCGCTCTGAGGAAGGCTACGAGGCCGTTAAGGCCAACATCTCGGAGGCTTTGGAAAGCATAGCGGAAGCTCTTTCGAACTTTGAGGCTGGTTCGGGTGGGCCCAGCCGTTCAACAGGCTGGGTTCAGGACCTTCACCGCGTGGCGGACGACATAGTGCAGCGGTAGCCGGCCGGCCGTCCCGGATCAGCCGGCGGGCCGTCGCGCGGGTTGCACTATCCACCGCGTCCGGACGAGACCTCATCGAACCAGGAATCGTCCGGCCCCTTCACAGTGCCCCGGCAGAGCAGTACCATGCCCGGCCCTGAAGCCAACCTTTTTCCAAGGTCCGCCACACAAAGTAGTTGCCTTGGGGAACCACCGCAGAACTAGCCCATGGGACAGAGAGGTCCCCGTGGTGTGACGATCGGTCTCGGAATCCATATTGGGGTTGACACGGGCGCCGGCCGGCTTGGCCAGTGCACCTTGCCAAGGAGGCACCGACCATGACCGAAGAATCCACGAACACCGGCGGATTTGCCCGCCGCACCCTCCTGCGTTTGGGTGCTGCCGGAGGGGCTGCCGCGGCTCTTGCTGCCGCCCAAAGCTGGGCAGGCCCGCTGCTGGCCCAGCGGGGGCTCCTCTCGCCGGATGGTGCGTTCGCCGCCACGTCGTCCGCACTCAGCGACGGCCTGTTCTACATCGAAAAATTCCCGACGAGCCCGCTGATCCTCTCGCCCTTCAACGACCCGCTGCCCATGCTCAAGGCGCTGGCCCCGGTGCCCAGGTCCGTTGTCAGCTCATGGCCGCAGCCGCCCGGGCCGGGACCGGGCCAGCAGAACTCGCTGCGGAATCAGCGGCACCAGGTCTGGACGAGCGACGTCGGTCTTCCGGACCCGATTGTCTACAAGATCGACCTGCTGGTCCGCGCGCACTCGTTCACCACGTCCCTGGTGCTGCCGATCGACGCCAACGGCAAGCCGACGATTTCCTTCGACGCGAAGCGCAAGACGTATCCGGCGGGCACGAGGCGGACCCTGCCTCCCAGTACGATCTACGGCTTCAACGGCGGCTTTCCGGGAGCGAGGATCAACGCCGAATACGGCAAACCCGTGCTGGTCCGGTTCGAGAACCACCTGAATGAGAACCCGCTGAACCTGGACCGCCAGGACTTTGGCGCACCGGACTGGTCCTTCCTGACCCACCTCCACAATGGCCATACCGCGCCCGAGAGCGACGGCAACCCGCACTACTCGATGGTGGCCGGGCCGAGGCACAGGGGCTACCGGCCGGGGATGTTCGTCGACAACCTGTACCTGAACCGGGCACCGGGTAACGATGACCGGGAGAAGCAGAGCTTCTTCTGGCTCCACGACCACACGATGGACCACACCGGCGCCAACGTCTACAAGGGCATGGTGGGCCTCTACCCGCTTTATGATCCGAAGGGCGGCCTGGATATGGGCGACGAGACCCGGGGACTTCGGTTGCCCGGCGTCCGGACCAACCACCCCGACGGGTCGTTCGACGTCAACTACGACGTCCCGCTGGCGTTCTACGACTGCTGCCTGGATGACGGCGTCACGATCCACAAGGACTTCCATGACGGGCTGGGCGAGTTTCCGGCGGCGAAGAACCCGGCCACCCACCCGGAGTGGTGGGGAAAAACCTTCTACAAGCATTTCCCCAACCACGGCTTCGTGGGCGACATCTTCACGGTGAACGGAACCGCTTACCCGGTGATGGAGGTGAAGCGCCGCAAGTACCGGTTCAGGTTCCTGGATGCATCCATAGCGCGGATCTACGAGTTCAAGCTGATGAGCTCCACCAAGGGCCCCAGGTCATCGGCATCCCTGGGCTTCAAGGGCGACGAGCTGGAGGGCCAGTACCGCGTCGAGGACGGGCAGCAGTGCATGCAGTTCACGGAGATCGCCACCGACGGCGGCCTGTTGCCGTTTCCGATCAAACGCGATTCGTTTGAGCTGTGGCCGGCCAAGCGACGCGAAGTGATCATCGACTTCACGAAGTACCAGGACGGCACCCCCACCACCAAGGGCGACGTCATCTACGTCACCAATGTGATGAAGATGCCCAACGGCAGGATGTGGGCCGCGTCGTCAAGGTTCTCCCCCGACCCCAAGTACAAGGTCCCGGTGCTCAAGTTCGTCATCGGGGACAGCGCGCCGGACAACAGCCGGATCCCCAAAGCCCTCCGCCCGCTCCCGCCGCTGCCGGGCAACTGGCAGACCATGCTGGACAACCGGCTGATCTTCGAGGTGGAACGCGGCAGCGCAGGGGGCGAGACCGAATGGCTCATCAACGGCAGGCCCTTCGACCCGGCCCACGTGCTGGCGAGCCTGAAGAATCCGGCCGGCCGCACCCCCCTCGCCCAGCAAAAGAGCGGCAGCTTCAACCTCTGGGAGCTCCGCAACGGCGGCGGCGGCTGGGTGCATCCGATGCACCTGCACGAGGAGGAGCACCGCACCGTCATGCGCAACGGCAAGGACGTGACCCGCAGCGTGGACCCGGGCCATCCCGACGACGCCTCACGGGAAGACACCGTGGCTCTGGACCCGGGTGAATCGGTGATCATCTACCGCGGCTTCCGGGACTTCACCGGACCCTATGTGGGGCACTGCCACAACCTGACCCACGAGGACCACGCCATGATGTTCGCCTGGGAGATCACACCGTAAGCGGCCGCGCGGACCCCGTCCGCAGCGGCCGCCTACTTCGCGGTCAGGTCCTTCCGGCGGAACGTCCCGGCGATGGAGAGCTTGCGGCCGTATTCGATGGAGCCGTAGCGGAACAGGTGCACGGCCAGGCGCAGGACGAGGAACCCGGCGATGAAGACCTCGGCGATGACGATGGCCGATTCGACAGGGCCCAGGGTTCCGAAGCCGTTGCGGAGCAGCGCGGTCACGGGGGCGGTGAGCGGAAAGTAGGTGAAGACCTGCACGATCAGGGCCTCGGGGTCACTGATGATGAGACTGACCGCGTAGAAGGGCACGAAGATGAGCGCCATCAACGGGCCGAAGATGGTGCCCGCTTCCTTGGCCGTGGGCATGATCGCGCCGATCGCCACGAGCACGCCGGTGAACAGGGTGAACCCGCCCAGCAGCAGCAGCGCGCCGGTGATCATCGGGACGGGCTCGAACATCAGGGAGGACAGGTCAAGGTCGGGCAGGGACACGGAGTCACGGAACAGGAAGTAGGCGAGCGCGACCGGCGTGAGGAACACTGCTATCTGGAGAAGCCCGACGGCGAACAGGGAGACGATCTTGCCGGTGATCAGGGTGGTGGGGTTCAGGGTGGTCAGGATCATCTCCGTGACCCGGTTTTCCTTCTCCTCCAGCGTGCTGTTCAGCATCTGGTTCGACAGCAGGATGATGCTGACATAGAAAATCACCAGAAACAGCAGCGGCGGTATGACTGAACCGATGCCTCCGGAGACCCGGCCGTCCAGGTACGTTTCGGCGTCGAACTTCACCCCGCCGCTCAGGGCGGCGGTGACTTCCGGCGAATTGACCCGGGACTGGGCCGCGGTGGTGAGCAGGTGCTTGGCCACGGCCTCATACTTGCCGTTCTCGAACATGCCCTTGTCCGCGCCGTAGACCTTGACCGGCTGGGTGGCGGGGTTGGCCGGGTAGGCGAAGTACGCCTCGCTGCTGCCGTTCCTGACGGCAGCGAGCGCGCCGCCGGGGTCCGACGTCAGGGTCCCGCCGACGGCCTGGGCCAGCGCTGCAGGGATGAGCCCGGAGGCATCCGTGTACGTGAAGGTCAGTGCCGAGTTCTTCTGGGCGTCGGCGTTGGCCGAGGTGCTGGAGTTGCTGGCGTAGACGAGGGCGAAGATGATCGCGAAGACCACCGGGATGGCCAGGGTGGCGATGATGAACCCGCGCTTCTTGATGGTGCGCATGAATTCGAACCCGACGACGGTGCCCAGGTTGTGCTGTTTGAATGCGGTGCGTGCCATCGTCCTAGACCTCTGCCATTTCGTGCTGTTCCCCGTACACCTGGATGAAGATTTCCTCGAGCGACGCCCGAGCGGTGGCGAAGCTTCTGACCGCGACGCCAGCCCCGATCAGTTCGCGCAGGACCGCCGTTTCGTCGGCGCCGGCGGCCGGGGCAAGCTCGGCGTGCCCGTCGCCGCCGCGCACCACGTCGTACAGGTCCGAGGCGGGCAGGACGCCGGCGTAGCCCAGCCGGTACACGGTGCCGCCGAACTGGTCCTGGACTTCGGCGACGGTCCCGTACGCGCGGGAGGTGCCGTCCTTGAGCAGGATGACCCGGTCGCACAGCCGCTCCACTTCCTCCATCTGGTGGGTCACCATGATGACCGTGGCGCCGGCGAGCTTCTGTTCCTCGATGATGTCCATCAGCAGCCGGCGGTTCACGGGGTCGAAGCCCTTGGTGGGCTCGTCGAGGATGAGCAGGTCAGGTTCGTTCATGATGGTGACGCCGAGCTGGACCTTCTGCTGCTGGCCGCCGGAGAGCTTGTCCAGCCGGACTGCTGCCTTGTCGGCGAGGCCGACGCGCTCCAGGTAGTTATGGGACCAGGCGCGGGCACGGTGTTTACTCAGGCCCTTGAGCCGGCCGAAGTAGACCATCACGTCCAGGACGTTTTCCTTCTTGTACAGGCCGCGCTCCTCCGGCAGGTACCCCAGCCGTGCGCCGTCCTTGGGCTC
This sequence comes from Arthrobacter sp. NPDC057013, assembly GCF_042674585.1. Taxonomy (NCBI): domain Bacteria; kingdom Bacillati; phylum Actinomycetota; class Actinomycetes; order Micrococcales; family Micrococcaceae; genus Arthrobacter; species Arthrobacter sp. NPDC057013. The sequence continues at coordinate 345,665 of NZ_JBHUSE010000001.1, read as the reverse complement.
GAAGACCTTCCCGCCGATGTGCAGGGTCCCGGCGGTGGGCTGGTAGATGCCGAGCAGTGCCCGCAGCGTGGTGGTCTTCCCCGACCCGTTGCTGCCCAGGAACCCGAAGGTCTCCCCGGCCCGGACATCGAAGGACAGGTCTTTGACGACCGTCGTCTCCCCGAAGTCCATGCGGAAGTTCTTAATGTGCACAAGCGGCTCGGCCGCGTCCCCCAACGTCATGCAGCCAGCCTAGCGGAACCGATTCGGGTGTCTGGGTTGGGCGGCGTGCCGGCACCGGATGCGCTCGCAGACGGACAAGAGCGGGGAATTCTCCTAACGGTCACACAACCGTTCCCGGGAAAGTCTCGTCAGCAGCCCGACCCACGAGTAGCTTTGTGCCATGACCGGAGACTTTGACCTCGAAGCGGAAGAATCGCAGGAAATCGCCGATGATCCGCGCCGCATTGGGTACTGGTTTTTCAGCGCCCTACACGACAGGGCGAAGAACCTGGACGACCTGCACATGATCGTGACCCCGGAGTCCCGCCCGTTCTGGGGGTCCTTCGAAGTGGCCGCCGCGCTGCTGGACTCCATCGAAGACGCCGGCATGCTGCAGGAAGCCGTCTACGCACAAGGAGACCTCAACGTCTGCTACATGCGGGTCATCCGGGAAGCCAAGGAACATGCGCTCATCACACCGGCCTCAGTGCTGGACGACCCGCTGCTGATCACGCTGGTGTGGCGGCCCGACCACGGCCGGTGGATGGTTCACGGCTTCGGCGACATGGTGCACCCGGACAGCGTGCCCCGCGGGGCCCAGAAGTAGTTCGGGCAGCGGGGCTAACCTTTCGTTGACAGCCTTGCGACGGCAGCGATGTCCCGCGGCGTCGTCCTGCAGCACCCGCCAATGAGGAGGGCACCAAGGTCACGCCAGGCGCCAGCCCCTTCGGCGAGGCTCGACGGCCGCCAGGAGCCGGGGGTCCCGCTGCCAGGCTTCCAGGTTTTAGCGGCGGCGTCATAGCTTTCGCCCGAATTCGGGTACGCGAGCAGTGGCTTGTCGGTGGCTTCGCCCAGGGCCCCAAGGGACGGGGACACCAATTCCAATGGCACACAATTCACGCCGATGGCCGCCACATGCTGCTGCGCCCCAAAAAGCGCCGCCACCTTAGCGAGGGGCGTGCCGTCGCTGATGTGTCCGCCGTCCCGCAGCGTGAAGGAAAACCAGGATTCGACGTCGAACTCTTCCACGAGCGCCAAAAGAGCCTCAGCCTCTGCAAAAGAGGGCAGCGTCTCGCACGCTAGAAGATCGGCACCGGCTTCCACCAGGGCCGCGATGCGGGGCCTGTGGAACTCCACGAATTCTTCCCGGCTGAGGATGTAGTCTCCCCGATATTCGGAACCGTCCGCGAGATATGCGCCGTACGGACCAACGGACCCGGCGATGAGCAAGGGGCCGGCACCGGGGTTGTGGGCCAGGTACTCCCGGCGTGCCTCGTCGGCCAGGCGAACGCTCAACGCTACCAATTCCAAGGCTTCCGCCGCGCCAATGCCGCGCCTGGCAAATCCCTGCGGCGTGGCCTGATAGCTCGCGGTGTTGGCGATTGCGGCGCCGGCGTCAAAATAGTCGCGATGTACCTGCTTGATCAGTTGCGGCTGCTCCAAAAGGATCTTGGCCGACCACAGGGGATCGCCCAGATCGCAGCCGTGTGCTTCAAGCTCAGTGGCAAGCCCGCCGTCCAGTGTCAGATGCGCACCGGAGCCGAGCAAACGGGACAGGGTGGTGTTGCGGGACATGGGTTCAGAGCTCCAAGGGTTTGAGACGAAAGTCCTGATGATCATCATAAGCATTTTTTCTTGCTTGTAATGACCATCACACTGTGTCACCATGGCCATTCAAGCAGTCCGGGCAGATCCACGAAAGAGGCGTGCACTTTGAACATTGAGATGAAGGCAGTACGTAAACTGCGGGTGCACTGGCCCATTGACTCGGAGACTTTTTCGCGGCTTGCGAAAGGTGAAGCCGCAGCATTCAAAGACGACCAAGGCATCGCGGCCCTGCTCCGGGCCTTGGCGGCATCCGGGGAATTGGGGGACTTCGGAATCTACCGGCACGTGTTTGAGTCCGGGCTGGGGTTCGAAGGATTCACCGTGGCAGAGGGAGCCAACCCCACATTGGGCCAGGTGGGCCAGCAGACCTTCTCGCCCACGTTTGTCTTCACCACGTATTTCGACGCGGCGCTGGACAACGCTGCAGTAGACAGGCTCACCCGTCGCCTCGTGGAAATCCACCCCTGGGAGGTGCCGGTCATCGAATTGTCCGCACCCATCAGCGTTTCCGGCACCGCACCCGCGGTGACATACGGGAGCGGGGTGGCATCATGATCGAAGCCGGCACGACAACTTTTTGGAACGGCTTGGGGCAGTTACTTTCCGGAAGGACATTTACCGATCTGACGCACGCGTTCCATCCTGGCCAGCCGCATTTCCCGGCGTTCCCCGACGAAACCAGGGAGGCTGTCTTCGACGTGGAGAAGGGCGACGGGTTCACAGCGCACCGATATTCGATCATCGGGCAGTGGGGAACGCACGTCGATCCTCCGTCGCACTTCATCCGCGGGGGACGGACCTTGGACCAGATTCCCGCAACAGAAATGATCCTCCCGCTGGTGATCCTGGACATCACCGGGCGGGTCAGCACCAATAACGACGCCACCCCCACCATGGATGACATTCGGGAGTGGGAGCGCCGCAACGGCGAAGTCCCCGCAGGGTCCTTTGTGGCGCTTCGGACCGGGTGGAGCCACCGCTGGCCGGACGCGGACGCCATGGCGAACAGGGACAGGGAGGGCGTCAGCCACACCCCGGGTTGGTCCAGGGACGTCCTGTCCTTCCTGATTGAGGAGCGCTCGGTCACCGCTGTCGGCCACGAACAGACGGACACCGATCCCGGGTTGGCTACTTCCCGCCAGGACTTCAGCCTGGAAACCTACGTCCTGGCCCAGAACAGATGGCAGATCGAGCTCCTGGCGAACCTGGATGACCTTCCAGAGTCGGGCGCTGCCGTCATCGCGACGTGGCCAAAGCCCCTGCGAGGCAGCGGATTTCCAGCGCGGGTCTTCGCTATCCACTAGCCCCATCCGCCAGGGGCCGTCCGCAAAGAGGCGTCCGTAAAGAGGCGTCCGTCCTGGCTAGAATCGAACCCATGTCCAAGACATCCAGCATGGGCCGCGGAATCATGTCCGTCCTTGCCGTCGGCTCCCGTAACGCAGCAGGCCTCCCGGGCGGCACGGTCGCTGATATTGCAAATGATCTGGGCAAAGACCGCAGCCAGGTTTCCCGGAGCCTGCGGGGAGCCGAACAGGAAGGCTTCCTTCAGCGCGGCGACTTGCGGTCATACACACTGAATTGGTCCCTCTTTACGGACGCCCAGCTGTTGACAGAGCAGCGACTGCAGAGCGATGGCCTGACCGCATTGGAAGGCTTGGCGGGCGAGACTGACGAAGGATGCTTCCTCGGAGTGCTCAGTGCCGACAGCACCGTGACCATCGGCGAATGGGTTCCGGCAAGCAGCAACATGGTCGGCTCCTGGCTAGGCCGGCCGTACCCGGCCTACTGCAGCGACGCTGGCCAGGCATTGCTATGGGAAGCGTCCGATGCGGAGGTCCGGACTGTCTTGGCAAACGCATCATTTGTTCGCCACGGCCCCAATACTCCCGTCGACGTGGAGGACTTCCTGGCACGCTTGCGTGACGCACGGTCGCGGGGATATTGCATTGTGGACGAAGAAGCGGAACCTGGCCTCTATTCCTTGGCGGTCCCCGTCCGGGATTTCAAAGGCGATGTGGTGGCCGCCCTGCAAGTCGTGGGTTCCAAGACCCGCCTCGAACCACGGCGGGAATCCTGCGCTGCCGCGCTTATGTCGTGGGGAACGTGGCTTGAGTCGGCGCTGGGCTATCCAGGGCCGGGGAAAGAGCTTAGCTAGGGAGGCCATGTGGAGCAGGGGTGTCGCTCCGGCCGGCTTGCCCCACTCCGCTGTCGCAATGCCCCAGTCTCTCGGCGGCCTCAAATAAGGCTTTGGCGATGTCATTCGAACCAGGCTCGATCTCCTGCTGGCCGCCAAGAACGCAGAGCGATGCAAGAATGCTTCCGCCGGGATTACGGACCGGAACGGCGAGCTCGTAGACTCCGTACTCGAATTCTTCAGCCGCCACCACGAAACCGCGCCCCCGGTCCCGATCCATCAGCCCACCGACTTCGAGCGGTGAATGCGCCGCGCCCGGGCCGCCGACGCCTATGAAGTTGACGTCCTTTAGAAGGTCTTGGATGCCGGCCTGATCATGGTCCCAAAGCAGTGCGCGGCCCGATCCGGTGCACCATGCGGGCGTCACCATGCCGGGCTTCACAAAGCTGCCCGGGAGGGCGTCGTTGCTTGAAGCCCGCAAGAGAATAACCCGGAAGCCGTCCCGGACGGAAAGGCGGCATCTGAGGCCCAGGGAAGCAACCAAGTCCTCAAGCACGGTCCTCGATTCGCTGACCCAGCCGGTGTTGAGCGATGCCGCGAGGCCGAAAAAGCGTGGACCTATTCTGAAGGGTCCCCGCTCAACCCGTTCCAGCAACCGCAAGTCACACAGTTCCTGGGTCAGCCGGGATACACGGCTCTGTTCCATCTGGAGTTCGGTGGCAAGTTGGGAAACGCCGAGAAGCCGCCTGCCCCGCTTCTCCCGGTCCGCGACCAGCCGCACAATCCGAAGTCCCTGTGCCATGGACGACGCTTCCGAGGAAGAATCCATTGTCATCGCTCCTTCCTCCGGATAACCACGCCTATTCTCACATGTCCTCAGTGCGGTTCATCCGTCATCTTCGCGGCCGGAAGACGAACGCCCCCAGGCCGCGAAGCTGACGAGAAGATGCAGCTAGGCCAGCTCGGCGGCGCGGGCCCCGCGCCCGTACTTGAAATAGAAGAAGGCGTAGCAGGCACCGACGAAGGGAACTCCGAAGTAGAGGGCGGCCACCTGGTTGGGGTCAAAGGCGATGCCGATCAGCGAAATGACGCAGAGCGAGAACGCCAGGATGGGCACCAGCGGGTAGAGCGGGGCCCTGTAAGAAAGAGCAGCGACGTTGCCGCCGTTCTTGACGAAGGACCTTCGGTGGAAGAAGTGTGAGGCGGTGATTGACATCCAGACCCCGACGACGGCGAATCCCGCCACCGAGACAAGGGCGAGGTATACCGTTTCCGGCGCAACGACGCTGCTGATGAGCGAAGCCAGTCCACCCAGCATACTGACGGACAGAGCGATCATGGGGATTCCGCGACGGGTCAGTTTGCGGAACGCCCGCGGAGCATGCCCTTCCTCCGAAAGGGAGTAGAGCATCCGTGCGCAGGAGTACAGGCCACTGTTGCCCGCGGAAAGGAGAGCGGTAATGATGACGAAGTTCATGATGTCCGCGGCGAACGGAATACCGATCGATGAAAAGACGCTGACGAACGGGCTCTGATCCACTCCGACCTGGTCAAACGGGAGGGTTGCGGCGATGACGGCAATTGCGCCCACAAAGAAGATCAGCAAGCGGAAAACCGTGGTCCGCATCGCCTTCGGGATGCTGGTGGCCGGATCAGCCGTTTCGCCAGCAGCCACGCCGATGAGCTCAGAACCGGAAAAGGCGTAGAACACGGCCAGCGCAGTAATGAGGACACCGGTGAAGCCGTTCGGGAAGAGACCGCCGGGTGTATTGAAATTCTCGAACAGGAACGGGTGGTTGCCCGAGGCGGCCAAGGGGTGGAAACCGACGAGGGCAGCGCCGCCGAGCACGATCAGGACGATGATGGTGCCGACCTTGATGATGGAGAACCAAAACTCTGATTCGCCGAAGAACCTCGAAGAAATTGCGTTGGATACGAACAGTATCGCCGCGAAAACGACGCACCAGACCCATACGTCTATGCTGGGAAACCATCGCTGCATCAGGAGCCCGGCGGCTGTGAATTCAGAGCCGATTGCCACAGCCCAGCAGAGCCAATAGAGCCAGGCCGTCGCAAAACCCGTGGCGGGGCCAATCGACCGTGCAGCGTAGATGTGAAAGGCGCCTGAGACCGGGTACGCGATGGCTAGTTCACCGAGGCAAGCCATCACGAGGTACACAACGAAGGAACCGATCAGATAGGCGATCACCGCACCGAGCGGCCCCGCCTGGGAGATCGTATAGCCCGAACTCAGGAAGAGCCCGGAGCCGATCACGCCGCCCATGGCAATCATGACCAGATGCCGCGGTCCCATGGACCGGCGGAGCCCGGATTCGGCCAACGGCGGGCCGGCGGGTTGTGGTTCAAGCGTGACGGACTGTGAGGGTTCCATGGTGTCTCCCAGTTGGGTGGGTCAGGTCAGATGAGAAATGGGCCCAATGTATTGGGCAGCGGGGCCACCGGATGGCCGGGGCTGCTTTCGGGGTAGTGATGAAGGTAACACGAAGTGGATCCATTTAGTCATTAAAAACATTTAAACATGCATATGTTGCACGCATACTTCTTTTCCGCTACATGTCGAATCGGCATGCGGATGGTCGATTCGCCCTGTTTTTCGGTCGGAATCACATGCCCTGGCTGACATGGAACGCGGTGAACATTGGAGGACCGATGTAACTGATTGAAGGAGCACCATGACCACCTACGACATTGCGCTGATCGGCTTTGGCGGCGTCAACAGGACCCTGGCGGAACTGATCGCGGCCCGCGGCGAGGCACTTAATTCCGAGCTGGGCTTCGGCCTGCGGGTCGTTGCCATCACCGACCTCCGGCTCGGATCCCTCGTTCGGCCCGAAGGCGTTGACCTCCCCCTGGCCCTGAACCTGGCCGGCAGCGAAACGTTCGCCGAGCACGGCGGGTCTGCCGACACCAACAATGAGTCAGTCATCCGCACCTGCACGGCCGACATCATCTGCGAAGCCACCTTCACGAATCCCGACGACGGCGAGCCCGCAGTCTCGCACGTACGCTGGGCACTCGAGTCCGGCAAGAGCGTCTGCACCACGAACAAGGGCCCGGTCGCCCTGCGTGGGGCCGAGCTGACTTCGCTGGCCGAACAGAATGGTGTGCACTTCGAGTTTGAAGGAGCCGTGATGAGCGGCACGCCAGTCATTCGTTTGGCGAAGAAGATGTTCGCGGGCCTGAAGCTGAACGCGTTCGAAGGCATCCTCAACGGCACCAGCAACTACGTGCTCGGGCGAATGGAGGCGGGACTTGACTTCGAGGCAGCCATCCAGGAAGCACAGGCACTCGGTTACGCCGAAGCAAACCCCGCCGCAGACATCGAAGGCTACGACGTCCAGCTCAAGGTCCTGATCCTGGCCAACGAACTGCTCGAAGCGGGCATCGAGCTCAAGGACGTCCAGCGCAAGGGGATCTCGACGGTCACTCGGGAAGATCTCCGGAAGGCAAGCCAGGAGGGACGCCGCTGGAAGCTCGTCGGTTCGGCACGGCGAAATCCTGATGGAACCGTGACCGCCGGCGTAGCACCTACAGCCCTCCCCCTCGACCATGGACTCGCCGGGATTTCAGGCGCCACGAACGCCGCCTCCTTCGACACAGACCTCCTTGGCCCAGTCACGGTCTCAGGACCGGGAGCCGGCCGTGTGGAAACCGCCTACGCCCTGCTCTCCGACATCATCGCGATGCACGCAGCCAAGGCAGGGGCAGCCGCGCATGTCTGAATCCACGCTTTGCGCCGCGGAAGCGGTGCTGACGCAGTTCCGTGACGTGACAAGCCCCTACGACGGCAGGGTGGTCGGTGCGGTTCCGCTGACCGATGCCCTCGCCGGCGAAGCCGTGCTCGAGGTTGCCCGGGCCGGTGCGCGGAAGGCCCGGGATTTGTCCCGCAATGCACGTGGGAAAATCCTCGACACTGCCGCGGCGGACATTGAGCAACGAAGCGAAGAATTTGCCCGGACCATCGTGGCGGAGTCCGGAAAGACCATCCGGCAGGCGCGGAAGGAAGTGCTGCGCGCGGTCAACACCCTCCGTTTGTCCGCGGCCGAGGCTCGCAGAAACGCCGGCGAGGTCATCCCCTTTGACTCTTACGAAGGCTCGGAAGACCGCACCGGGTGGTACTCGCGGGAACCGCTCGGCATCATTGCGGCGATCACGCCCTTCAACGACCCTCTCAACCTGGTGGCACACAAGGTGGGCCCAGCCATCGCAGGAGGAAACGCCGTCGTCCTCAAGCCCTCAGCGCTCACTCCCCTGTCGGCGCAACTGCTCACCGACACCCTCGTCGACGCCGGACTTCCGCCCGGGGTCCTCACCGTTGTCCATGGAGACCGGCAGGTGGCCGAAACTATCATCAGGTCCAGGGACGTACGCATGGTGTCCTTCACCGGCGGGTTCGCCACAGGTGAGAGCATCGCACGTTCGGCTGGCCTGAAGAAGCTGTCCATGGACCTCGGCGGGAATGCTCCTGTCATTGTGCTGGATGACGCCGACCTGGACGACGCCGTGGAATCCTGCGTCTCAGGAGCGTTCTGGGCAGCCGGCCAGAACTGCGTGGGGGTGCAGCGGGTCCTCGTGGCCAGGCCCTTGTACGGCGAGTTCCGCGAGCGGTTCCTGGCGGCGACGGCACGTTTGGTTGTCGGCGACCCGTCGGACGAGCGGACAGACGTCGGGCCGATGATCAGCCCTGCGGCGTTGGGCGAGTTGCAGTCCAAGCTGGATGAATCGATCGACGCCGGTGCCGTCCTTCTCGCGGGCAACGTCACCGACGGAAACGTGCTTCAGCCGACCGTACTGGAGGGAGTTCCGGCGGACAGCAGACTGTGGAAGGAGGAAGTGTTCGGGCCCGTGGTCATGCTTCATGCCTTCAACAGCTTCGAAGATGCCATCGACGTCGCAAACGCCATCGACTTCAGCCTTCACGCAGGCATCTTCACGAATTCCCTGGGCAACGCTATGGAAGCGGCCCGCCGAATCGAGGCAGGCGGCGTCATGATCAATGAATCTTCGGACTACCGCTTCGACGGCATGCCGTTCGGGGGTTCCAAATACGGAAGCATGGGCAGGGAGGGCGTCCATTTCGCCTACGAGGAGATGACACAGCCGAAGGTTGTCTGTATCAAGAACACGAAACCATGACGACCCGCATTCGCTGCCTTCGCCGCAACCTTGGACGAAGAGCCGCAACCTTGGAGGAAGGGCTCAGGGCTCCTGAAGCAGCTACTCCGTGGCGCTGGCGCCCTCGGTGGCGGCCCCGGCGCCGCGCCTGATAACGCTGGACAGCGTCATGGCCGTCACGGTGTCCGTGACTCCCGGAAGGGCAGCGATTTGCTCCCAGATCTCCTGGATCCTCTCCAAAGACCGCGCTTCGAGACGCACCAGAAGATCAAATTCACCGCTCACGACGTCGCACAGCACCACTTCCGGAATTGACCGCAAAACGGTGATAACGTCCGAGCCCCGCACCCGGTCTTTCCTGTAGACCATCAGGAACGCCGAAACGGGTCCTTGTCCGGGCGTACCGCCGACCACGGTATATCCCTGGATATACCCTTGCCGTTCCATCCGGTCCACCCGCTGGCGCACGGCATTGCGTGAGAGCAAGACTTTGGTCGCCAGTTCGGCATGACTCACGCGCGCGTTCCTCGTGAGCTCCGCAAGGATCCGCTGATCTATCCGATCAAGATTCACTCGATCCTCATCTTTCAAAGCAATCCGTCCCGGGCACCCCGGGCAAAATCCAGTTCCAGGACCGAAAGCCCCGAGAAAAAATGATGGTCACATCCAGTGGCCGCTGTCGCGTCTTCCTCGGCGGCCATGCTTCCGCTGATTCTAAATGGCGGGGATTAGCTGCTCGCGCCGGAGGCGATGACGCCGGCGCCGAGGGCGGCAACAATGCCGCTGCTGACGCGTTCGACGCCGGTGCTCACCTTTGGGCGCCGCAGCCACCCCATCGCCTTGTAAGCAATGAGCGCGACGACGGCCAGGTAGGCGAAACCGATGACTGCCTCCACCGCGCCGAGGATCATCGCGGTGCCCATGGTGTCGCCGCCCTGCGGGATGAACTGCGGAACTACAGCCAGGTAGAACAGGCCGACTTTGGGGTTGAGCAGCGTGGACAGCGCCCCCGCGCCGAAGCCGGCGAGGTTGCTGTAGCGAAGCGTGCTACCTTCTTTGCCGTCCGCTGCCATGCCGTTTTTGGCGGCCTTCCGGGTCTTCAGGAACGAGGAAATACCCAGGTACAGCAGGTAGAGGCCGCCCGCGATCTTGAGCCAGCGGAACACCTCCGCGGACTGTTCCAGGATCGCGGCCAGGCCGACGCCGACAAGGCCCGCCCATCCGATGGCTGCCACCGCCGAGCCCGCAGCGGCAGCAATCCCCGCGCTGGGCCGGTTCAACGCAATGCGCAGCACCAGGAACGTGTCCGGTCCGGGCGTCAGGGACAGAATGAGGCACAGTCCGGCGAAGGCAGCGAGCGAAGCGAGGGTCATGGGGACGATTATCCCTGATGGGTGCTTTCTTCACGAAAGTCCGTCCGCCCGGAGGAACCATGGGCGGTGGCGCAGCCCTGGCTACTTCTGGTGGCTGCCCACGAGCAGGGTGGCCATGTCCTTGGCGCGGGCAGCGGCACGGGGGTCCCCTTCGGCTGCGGCCACGATGGCTCCCTTGATCAGGATGTGGATGGACCAGGCGAAGTCGTATGGGTTGTCGAGGCCGGCAGCTTTTGCGAGGTCGGCGATCTGCTCCCGGGTCTTCTCCAGGTACTGGATGCTCGCTTTCCCGAGGGGGTGGTCGGGGCCCATTTCCATCATCACGTGCAGGAAGGAGCTGACCTGGGCCGCGCCTTGGCGGAACCAGTCGTCGAAGACGTCGAAGATAGTCAGCATGGCCGCCTCTCCGCGGCTTCCGCGCCGGGCGATGGCGTCCTCGATCGCGGCTGTGCGTTCCCGGTACCACTGCTCGAGGAATGCCAGGACGACGTCGTCCTTGGAGTGGAAGTGCCTGTAGAAGGTGGCCTTGGCCACCCCTGAGGCACGGATCAGCTCGTCGACCCCCACATCACGGATCCCGCGCCGGGCGAACAGTTCGTAGGCGACGGCAAGGATCCTCTCCGGCGGACTGCCCGCTGCAGGGCGCCCTGGCTGCTCGGTCCAATCTGAGGTGTCCACAACCGGATATTACAACGAACAGCTTGGAAACAAGACAGACGGGTCTGTCCGGCCCTGCCATTTTCAGAATATAGGTCGGCAGGGGGCTTGCCGCAAGGCCCCTCCCCTCCGCAAGAATGGTTGGCCGCGGCGACTTTTGGATTGGGGTTCTCACATGTTTGACGTAATCATTAGCGGCGGCGGCCCGACTGGGATGATGCTGGCCAGCGAGCTGCGGCTGCACGGCGTGGACGTGCTCGTGCTGGAGAAGGACGCGGAGCCGACCCAGGCCGTCCGCTCGCTCGGCCTGCACCCGCGCAGCATCGAGATCATGGACCAGCGCGGGCTGCTGGACCGGTTCCTCGCGGCCGGGCAGCAGTATCCCGGCGTCGGGCGCTTCGCCGGAATCGACAAACCGCTGCCGGCGGACCTGGACACCGCCCACGCCTACATCCTCGGCATCCCGCAACCGGTCACTGACCGCCTGCTGGCGGAGCACGCCGTCGAACTCGGAGCGGAAGTCCGCCGCGGCTGTGAGGTGACGGGCTTCGAGCAGGACGACGACGGCGTGACCGTCGAAGCCGACGGCACCCGGCTCCGCGCAAGCTGGCTGGTCGGCTGCGACGGCGGACGCAGCCTGGTGCGGCGGCAGCTCGGCATCGGCTTCCCCGGCGACCCCGCCACGACTGAGTGGATCCACAGCGAGATGGAGGTGACCACTCCCCCGGACGAGCTGGCCGCCGTCGTAAACGAAGTGCGCAAGACGCACAGGGGGTTCGGCGTCGGCCCGGCCGGGAACGGCCTGTTCCGCGCCGTCGTGCCGGCGGCCACCGTGGCCGAGGACCGCTCGGTCCCGCCCACCCTCGAGGAGCTCCGGACGCAGCTGCGCGCCCACGCCGGCACCGACTTCGGCGTCCACTCACCGCGCTGGATAACCCGGTTCAGCGACGCCACCCGGTTGGCCGAGCAATACCGCGCAGGCCGGGTGTTCCTCGCCGGCGACGCGGCGCACATCCACCCGCCGCTGGGAGGGCAGGGGCTGAACCTCGGCATCCAGGACTCCTTCAACCTCGGCTGGAAGCTCGCCGCCGAGGTCAAGGGCTGGGCGCCGGACGGGCTGCTGGACACCTACTTCAGCGAGCGCCACCCGGTCGCCGCCGATGTCCTGACCATCACCCGCGCCCAGAGCGAACTGATCTCACCCGAGCCCGGCCCCCAGGCCATGCGCCGCCTGCTCGCTGAGCTGATGGAGTTCGACGACGTCAGCCGGTTTCTGGCCGAAAGGATCAGTTCGATCGGGGTCCGGTACGACCTCGGCGAGGGGCCAGCACTGCTCGGCAGGCGCCTCCGCGACATCCCGCTGTCGCGGGGCCGCCTCTACGAACTCACCCGTGAAGGCCGAGGGCTCCTGCTTGACCAGACCGGCAAACTGTCCGCGGCGGGGTGGACTGACCGCGTGGATCTCGTTGCGGATGGCAGCGACGAACTGGACGCACCCGCGGTCCTGCTCCGGCCGGATGGCCACGTCGCCTGGATCGGCGACGAACAGGAAGACCTGTTCCGCCACCTGAAGCGATGGTTCGGCGCCGCCTCCGAGGGCGCCGCCAGCTGACGCGTAATGGGGCGTCAGCAGTTCGGCGAGTCGTATTCGTAGGCTCCGGCGTCGGCCGTGGCCGTGCCGTTGCAGTTGCCGTCCTGAGGCACAGGCCGGCCGTCCAGGTCCAGGGCGGCGGTGCTCGAGGACGTGAGGTCAACGGCGGCGCTGCCGGCGGTGAGGTGGAAGTCGGTTCCCGTGGTCACGAAACCCACGGAAGGCACCCGCCGCGACGTCGGGCTCGGGGTGACGTTGACAGGCCCGGTAAACACGTTTTCTTTCTCGGTCCAGCCGGTGCCGTTGATCCAGAGTGAGTTCTTGACGCCTACCAGGACGTTCCCCCTGATGACTGTCGAGGAGGGGCATTGGGCGTGGCAGACCACGGCCTGCGACTGGGGGCCGTTCAGGTAGACGGTGTTGAACTCGATGACGGTGCCGTTGGTGGGTCCGAAGCTGGTGCTGGGGCCGCGGGCGATGAAGCCTTTGGCCTGGGCGCAGAGGGTGCCGCAGGTTGAACGGACGAGGTTGTAGCGGTAGGTGTTCCCGTCGGCCGTTCCGGATGAGCGTCCGATTTCGGAGAAGCTGTTGTTGTCCAGTGCGATGTTGTGGTGGATGTTGTTCCGGTTGCCGTTGAAGATTTCGATGGCGCCGCCGTCCACGGCGAAGTCGAAGGATGCGGCGGCCGAACCGGAGATGGTGTTGGCGGTGACCTCGTTGTCATTGCCGTTGATGAGGATGCCGAAGGCGCCCGAATCGTCGCTGCAGTTGACGGCCTGGGCGGTTCCGCAGTTGGTTCCCTGCGTGTTGACGTTCTCGATGTTGTTGTTCGTCAGCGTGTTGCCGGTGTACTTGCCGAAGTCCGAGCCGGTCCCGATCTTGATGCCCGCGGCGTTGTTGGAGGCGCTCGAGTTCTGCACGGTGTTCCGGTCGCCGGTGATGCTGAAACCCGCGTAGCCGCAGGAGACGGCGCGGAGGCCGTCAACGGTGGTGAAATTCCCGTTGACGCGGACGCAGTTGCCGGACTTGCCGCCGGTGACCACGGGTGCGGCGCCGGTGCCGTAACCGTTCACCGTGATCGGTGCCGTGGAGGTCCCGCTCTGGGCCGTCACGAGGCCGCCGGTGAAGGTGTCCCCCTTGCGCAGGCTGATGGTGTCCCCGGGCTGGAGGACCGCGGTGTTGAGCTTGTTAAGGGTTTTCCAGGGCGCCGCGCTGGACGTCCCGGAGTTGGTGTCGCTGCCCGCGGCGCTGAGGAAGTAGGTGGTGCCGGCCGCCGACGCGGGGGCAGCCAGGCTTCCGAAAGCCAGGGAGGCAAAGGTGACCGCCATAAACAGGGCAGCATAGGGAGACCTGACGAGTCTGCTCATGGAACTCTCCGTACTTATGGGGAGCCCACTGCGGCCCCGGCTGCCCGGAGCGTATTCCTGCCGCCTTAGAGGAACCCTGCGCTTGCTGCAGGGTGGGGGGCATTCATTTTGGGGCTGGCCCCGGGTTTCCCCAAGGTGCCTTCCGGAGAATTCGTGGTGCTTGGACGGGAGCTCGCGGCTTCCACGATCGATCAACGGGGGGCGCCATGAAGCGATCCGGTGGGGCCCTGATGATTCTCGCGCTTTCTGCGGCTGCGGCCTTGGCATCCTGCGGCCCGCCGGGGGCGCAGCCCTCATCATCGGGGGCCGACCCCGCTGCGTCGACCGCAGGAGCCGTCGATGAGGGCGTGCAGCAGCGCGTCAAAAACCTGTGCCTGGACCGGCTCAAGGCCGAGGTCTCGGGGGCGTCCGCCGCCGCGCCCGGCCAGTTGCGCGCCGCCCCGAAGGTGACCCTGGTGAGTGTCAAGTATCTTGGCGATATCAGGGCGGTCCCGCTGCCCAACGGCGCCTCCGGTTACGAACTCGGCATCGAATTCGGCTACCAGATGGGACACGACGATTCCCAGACTGCCACCAAATTCTGCCGGGCAAATCTGACCGACTCAACCGTGGACTGGAAGTGGACCGCCAGCCCCTAGCCAGCCCTCGCGGCGTACGTAGCAAACTGGGTAAACGTGGGCGCCGCTCCCCCGTGGAAGCGGCGGCCGATTTATGTCCCCATTTAGGGACGGCTTAGGAGGCCGCGTCCAGGGTGATGTCCGCGGTCCGCTCCTGGCCGCCGCGCTGGAAGGTGATCTTCACCGTGGCCCCGGCGGCCTGTTCGCGGGCGGCGGCGGTCAGCTCGGAGGCGTCGGTCACGGTCCGGCCGGCCAGTCCGGTCACCATGTCCCCGGCCTTCAGCCCGGCCTTGTCCGCGGCGGAGCCGGAGGTCACCGAGGCCACCTCGGCGCCGGCGGTGAAGTCCGACGACGGCCCTGACGTTTTGTCTTGAACGGACAGTCCCAGCTGGCCATGGGTCGCTTTGCCAGTGGAGATGATCTCTTCCGCCACCCGCTTCGCCTGGTTGACGGGGATGGAGAAGCCGACGCCGATGTTCCCGCTCTGGGTCGACGAGGACGACGAGGATCCCGCGGACGCGATGGCCACGTTGACGCCGATGATCTCGCCCTGCGCGTTGACCAGGGCGCCGCCGGAGTTGCCGGGGTTAATGGCTGCGTCCGTCTGGATGACGTTGATGCTGATCGAGTCCTGGGCGGAGGCCGAAAGGCCCTGCTGCGAACCGAACGGCGACGTGCCCTGGGAGGAGGATCCGCCGTCGGACGTGGCGGAGGACGCCGTCTCGATGGTGCGGTTCACCGCGGAGACGATGCCGTCCGTGACCGTGCCGCTGAGTCCCAGCGGCGCGCCGATGGCGATGGCCTTGTCGCCCACGTTGACCGCACCCGAGTCACCGAGAGTCGCCGGGGTTAGCCCGTCGGCGTCGATCTTGATGACAGCCAGGTCGGAAAGCGGGTCAGTGCCCACAATGGTTGCCGTGTACACCTTCCCGTCGTTGGTGCGGACCTCGACGGCGGCATCCGCCGCCGCGCCGTCCAGGGTCACCACGTGCGTGTTCGTCAGGATGTGGCCTTCGGTGTCCAGGATGATGCCCGAACCGGTGCCGCCTGAGCTGCCGGAACTGACGCTGATCGTGACCACGCTGGGCGAGGCCTTCTGCGCCGCGGCCGTGACGGCGTTGACGCTCTCCGTGTTGTTGACGATGACCGGGCTGACCGCAGCCTGACCCGTGCCGGTCGTCGCCGCCGGCGCGTCCGGCCACAGGGCCGCGGCCCCGGATGCCACCCCGCCGCCCAGCAGCCCCGCCGCCACGAGGCACGTGACGAAGACCGCGGGACCGACCCTCCTCCTGTCCCGGGGCCGGACCGGTGGCGCCGGCGGGACAGGGCTGAACGCCAGGTGGGGTGCTGCCGGAGGGAGCGTGGGCAGAGGGGCGGTCCCCTGCGGAACATCGGTATGAGGGACAGGATTGTGGCTGGTCTCCGTGTACATGTGTGGCTCCTCAGGCGGTACGCTCCGGCGGTTCCCGGAGCTTTCCCCCTAATCCTGTCCACCGGGCCTTTCGCCCTTCTGTCCCGTCCCTGTGATGAGGCTGTGAAGGCAGCCGGGATTCAGCGTGGATGGCGGCAGTGCGACTTTACAAATAGCTCATTGACGGCCGTGTTTATCGGGTTCATCATGTGGGTGTTTACGCCGCATCGATGCATATCTGCGGTGAACAAAACTCTCGGGCAGTGTGGCCCAAATTCAAGGAACACAGATGAATCTTCTTGAAAAGCTTGATCGAGAGGGCATCAGCACGGGCATGGTGGTCGATTCCACGACCGTCGCTTTTCTTAGGGCACTTCCCGCCCCGGCAACCTTGACGGTGCCAACCCCGGTAACGGTGGCGACCACCCCGGTACTGCCGGCGGTTCTCGGTTCAACTTTCACCGGCCCTGTGACGGTTTCAGCCGCCGCATCCCCGGACTCGGCGCAGGCCAGCGTGAAACTGAAGCTCGACGGGCTGGCGTTGAGCCTGCCCTCCACGGTTCGGCCCGCGACCCGAAACGTGGAGGAAACAGGCCAGCGCCGTCGGATCCGCTATGAAGAAGTTGTGGGCGGACCTGACCGCGTGACGGCCACGGCGATGGGGGCCATCAGCATCGTCCTGGCCAAGAATCACGCCCCTGTGGTTGATATCTCGCAACTCTCACTATCCCCGCATCCACGGAGCGTGCTGCTGCCCGGCGGCATCGGACTGAACCTCCCGGAAACCTTCGGCGCCGAGGCCGGGAGATTCAAAATGGCAGGAACCGAGTTCGTGCTTCCCGGGTCAGTGCCTGTAGTCGGCGGTGTCGCCTGCGAGGCCAAGCTGGAATGCGGCCGTGGCCCCCTGAAGCTGGACGTCACCGTTAAACCGGCTTCCATCGCCGATGGCGGGAATACCCCCAAAATCGGAGGCACGCTGCGGTGGGACGTGCCCAACGCCGAATCGTTCGACCAGCTCGTCCCGACTGCTGCCTCCCTCACGCTCGATCTTCCCGAGGGCGAGGGCCTCCTGGGCGCAGTCGGACCCACTGTGAGCAAGCCGTTGCGGGTGCGTGCCGGGGTGTCCCGTCCGCCTGAAAATCCCGATGCGCTTCACGTGACCGTCACGGTGGAGTCTGATGCCCAATCCGGGCTGCTGAGTGTCTTCGATGACTCCCCCGGCGCCATCGCTGCGGGAATCACGACGGCGGTTGCCCCGGCTATTGCTGCCGACTCGCCTACCGCCGCCACCGGCGCTCTGTTCGCGACGGCAGCCCTGGTGGGGCGCGAACTCGCGGTCAAGGGCGGCTTCACCCTGCACGGAGTCACGCTCGACGCCTCCGTTCAAGGGTCCGGCACGGTCAACGCGCTGCTGGACATAGAGGGCCTGGTGACGGCGGACCTCTGGCGCTGTGGCCCGCTGGCCGTAGGCATGCGCCCCGACGCCCGTCCCCTGCGGGTCCGGTGGCGGGACGTTGGGGCCGCGGTGAAGCCCACCGCGGCCGTCGGTGAAATGCTCACCCTCGACTTCTCGAGGTCGCGGGTTGAGGTAGTGGATCCGGGGGAATGGACCATCGACACGCCCGGCTCTCTCCTGGACATTGTTGGAACGCGTTCAGGGCACGGGTCCACCTGGTTTGAGGTCGACCTGCGGTTCGTCGTGGAACTTGGTCCCGTCACAATCAGCGGCGCCACGGTCCGCGCGACGTTCGAAAACGGGGACGTCTCGCTTGGTTTGCGTGGCCTGATCGCCGGCGTCGATGTGCCCGGCCTGATCAGCGGCGAGGGCCAGGTATCCTTCACGCCGGGCGGGTTCTCGGTGGTCCTGGGGGTCGAGGTCCCGCCCGTGGGTCTCGCCGCCCTGGGTTTCCTCCGTTATGACGACCGTCCCGAAGGGCGCAAGACAGAGCTCGGCTTCGCCGTCGACCTGCCCGGCCCCATACCGCTGGGTCCCACCGGCCTCGGGCTGTACGGGGTCCTCGGAACGTTCGGACACAACGCCCGGATGACTGCCCTCGATCCAGCCAACCCATTCAAGTCGCTCCGGACGTGGAAGCCATGGGAGGCACTGGATTTCGGACCAGGCAACATGACCATCGGCATCGGCGTCAGCATCGGCACCGCTCCGGACAACGGCTTCTTCTTCAGTGCCTTGGGTGTCCTCGGCATCACCGTCCCCGCATTCGACCTCCGCGTTGGTCTTGACGGGAACCTGTTGGCAGAGCGCAAAACCATAACCCGCTCAATCCTGGACCAGCTGAAGCACCGGGCGGAGCAGGATCCGCCGCCAACGGACCCCCGGAGGATCACCGTCTTCGGCGGGGTGGCAGCCACCACGGAAGCACTGGACATCGCCGTCGCGGGCGAGCTCAAAATCAAATATCTCGTCACAGTGGAAGTCCCGCTGGCAGCGCATTTCCCGCTCCGCGGCGCCAACTGGTGGATCCGGACCGGCAGCGACGACGGAATCCTGGCGCCAACAAACCGCCCGCCCGGTCCCATCAGCGCCAGGGTCTTCCCGAAAACACCGTTCGAGTGCAGCGGCTGGGCGTTCCTCATGGTGCATGGCGCCGGGATCAACACGCCGAGCCTGATGGGCGACCCGGCGATGCCGGCAACCACGGGATTCACCATCGGCGTCGGCGCGGGCATCGAGGTGGTCATTGGAACCAAGGGCGTTCTGTGGGCCGAGATCACGGCACGCCTGGCCGCGCTCATCAGCACCAGGCCGGAACTGGTCCGCGTCACCGGGCGGGTGGGCGGGTCGTTGGGGATCGGGCCGTTCCACATCGGTATTTCCGCGGACGTGGCCCTCCAGATCTGGACTGACCCGCAAGGCGACGTTCAGTACGCCTACAGGATGCAGGTTTGCGGTGAAGTCGAGCTGTTCTTCGACACGCTCCGCAAGTGCATCACGATCAACACCCTTGACGCCGCACCAGCGCCGTTGGCGCCTGCTCCGGGCCCCAATGACTGGCCCTGGCCGGAGGTGTTCCTCGCCGACGGCCTCGGCCGTTCCCTCCCCGCCGCAGACGCCGCCCCCGATTCCGCGTCCCCGCAACGCCCGGCCGAGGGCAGCGGACTGGTCCCCGACGGCGGGTGGGCCAAGGCACCCGTGGTCTGGCCCGACGTCGTACCTGTGTTGAGCTTTCCGATCGCGCCGGCGATGGGGACCGGCAACGTCACCTCACCGGCACCGTCGATCAACCTTGGCCTGGTCAGCTCCGGGGGCGCGACCATCACCTGGACCCTCCGGGACGTCGCGCTCGAGGACGTGACCAGGCCCGAGGCAATCACCGCCGTCCCGCTCTACGACACGTCACGCTGGCAGCCGCCGGCGGGCACCGGGACGTGGCCGGCCGGGACGTCCAACGCGCGCGAACTGGTCCTGCTGCGCCGGACGCTCCTGGCGTGGGCGGCCCACATTGCCGGCGACGGCAGCCACCTGAAGCCGATGATGGATCCCGGCCAGCTCATTGGGGGCGCCTGCCTCTGGACGGCGCCGGAAGGGCCGGGGTGGGCCGTGGGCAGGGACGCCGCTCCCCTGGATAGGGCGGGCTGGCATGTCCCGGCCGAACACTCCGAGTGGGATGCCCGCACCCTGCTGACCTTCGCCAACGGCACCGGCTTCAGCGTTCGCACCGTACGTGTAACAGCCATGGGTGAGTCGCCCACACCTCCGGCCGCCACCATTCCGGCCGGCCCAGCCGTCCTTTCCTCAGAAGCGAAGGCTGACGGGCGGCGGTTCGCGAGCGCCCTGCGCCTCACGGGTTCCGTCTTCATCCAGCCCGAGCGTCCCCCGTGGATGCGGACCACCGTCGCGCTTGACGAGCCCGTGGTGGACGGCCGGCTGCATCTGCTCCTCGCCCTGGCCGGCGATGAGACCCCCGAGGGGGACCTCGGCAGGGCGGCGGTTCGCACGCAGGGCGGTGCGGAGAAGCCAGTGTCGATTGAGTCCGGTGAAAAGACACCCGACGGTTCCGGCGTCGTCGTCACCCTGACCCTGCCGTCCTCACCCGACGATCCAATCGCCGTCGTCGGTTTTGAACACTGCTGGGGGCGGCCGGTATACGTCCTCGGCCTGATAGCCACCACCGCCAAGGACCACGACGCTGCCGAGCGGGGCCGGGACGCGCAGAGGGCCTCAAACGACGCCGATGCGGCGGGCACCGTCAACCCCGCAAAGCTGAGCAAACTGTTGACGCCGGGGCACCGGTACCGCATCAGCGTCTCACTGGGCTGGGACAGCGCGCTGAACGTCGCAGGCATCACCGCGGCTCCGGCCAGCTCGGGGCCCGGCCCGTTCACCCGGTCGTGGTACTTCGCCACCGCGGGCAAGGACCCGCATCCGCCGGCCAAACCGGCCACACCGCAGGAGGCCTCGCAGCTGGTGAAATCGGGGACTCCCTCCGGGTACTCCTCGCGGTGGAAGCTCATCGAATCCGGCGCCCCGGTCTTCACGGCCAGCGGCACGCAGATTGAGGCCCACCTCGCCGGAGCCGTCCTGCTGGACACGTTCAAGCCCGCTTACCTGGCCCGTTATGTCAAGGGCTTCACGCTTGCGGATCGCACCGAGTTCCTTTTCCCGTCCGACCGCCCCGGAATCGAGTTCCTGGCGATGCACATCGTGGAACTCGCCGGGCTGTATGACCGGGATGTGGGCCTGCTCGTCCGCCGCGTTGACAAGGCAACACCTGACATCTACACCGTCCCGTTCCCCCAGCCGGCAAGGTCAACACCGAAACGGGCCCTGGCATCGGCAGTGGCAAAGGCAGCGGAGATCGTGGGCTGCCCGGTCCCGCCAACGGAATCGGCGCTGACGGTGCAGCAGGACCTGGAACAAGGGGCGAGCTACGAGCTTTCCTGCGTCCTGCCGGAAGCGGGGAACATGCATCCGGACAAGTGGACACCATCCATAGGCGGCATCACCTTCACGACGTCCAACTACACCAGCCCCGCGGACCTTCTGCAGTCGTTCGGGTTAGCTTCCGGTGCGGATGGGGCATCACACGGCGACCTGCCGGTCGTACCGGTGACGGCTATGGCAGTACCGACGGCGGCTGGCCAGATCCGGGACGACGCCGAACTCGAGCGGGTGGTTGATGCACTCGGCCTCCCGCCGCTGCGGCCCGTCCGGTCCAACCGTTCCAGCCTGCTTTGGGCGCCGGCCAACGGCGACGGTTGGGCGCTGGCCGGCCTGCTGCTCGAATCGACGGAGCCCCTCATCCGCGATGAATCCCGGCGGATGGGACTGGGGGCAGCGAAACTCTCGGGAACGGTCCTGCCGGTGCGGATGGTGAACCGTGCCGGCACCACGGTGCTCTGGCTCGCCACCACGCCACTGAATGTCGGCGCAGCGGCGACCCTGGAAGTCCGGGCCACCGACCGGCTCGCCGAGTTCACCTGCAGACTGACGGTCACGGCACCGCCCCGCTTCACCACCGCGATCCTCTCAGTAGCGGAGGAGCCATGAACATCGTTTTCTGTGACCGTGCCACAGCCTTCGGCGACATCGCCTGGCTGCAGGGGGCCGGAGCGGATCCCGACATCCCCGAGGGCATCCACTGGCACGTCAGCATGGGGCGGGACGGTGGGCTTCCCGCCGGTCCGACAGTGATCGTGGATCTGAAAACAAACGTTGACAGTTTCCGCCGGGTCGATCCTGTGTCTGTCATCGGACAGGCGGTATCCAGCGGCTGGCTGATCGACGCCGACCAGGGTCACGACCTCACCCTGCTCTTCACAAGCGCGACGTCACGTTCCGAGGTACTGGGCTGGGCTACTATCCCGGGCGAGGGCGATCTCACCCTGTGGGCGGCGGACCCCCGGCTCACCCGGCAGGGCCTTTGGTCTACGAATGCAGCCCAGTCAAGGCCTGGCCTCTCCTACTCGGCCACGTGGGCGGTGGCCTCTGCCGAGTGCCAAGTGGTGCGCATGACCGGACATGGGAGGGCCACAGAGCCATCGGCCTACATTGGCAGCAGCCGGTTCGACCTCGATCACAACCGCGTGCTCAGTCGTGCATCTCTGGCAGGCGAGACCGCACACGACCTTCCGCACTACCTCCCCGCCCAGGGCGGGAGCGACCAATGGGAAGACCGAGTCAGCCGCTCCGCGCCCCTCCGCCGACTTCCGTCAGATTTGGAACGTCCGGGAGTGCCGGAGCCCGACCCGGACCGCGAGATCTTCCGGATCCGCACGCTTGTTGATCCGCCATCTGCCCCGGACACCGGCTTCGCACTGCAAGGCGTCCAAGCATGGTGCCGGGAGGCATACGAAGCCCTCGACACCGGGGCACGCGGAACCATTGCGGGCGAGGCTGACGGCACCACCGTGTCCCAGCCCGCGGACGAGGCCTACCTGCAGGCCGCAGTGGACCCCGGCGTCGCACGCTGGCAGGGCCTGTCCGGAACGCTCGACCAGGAACCGGAACAGACCGACGCAGCGCCGTTGGGACTTGCCGCCGCCCTTGTCCCAGTGTTCCGGTTGCTTGGCCCCCGGGAGTTCCTTGTCCCACAGGACGCCGAGGCGGAGAAATTCTACGACGACGAGATCGGTGGATTTTTCGACCTGCAACAGACGGTGCGCGACTTCCCTCAGCTCGGAGACGGCAGCCGCTGGGAGCTCACCCTGCTCGTGGTTCCGTTGCCGTACTTGCGTGAATGGCCGCAGGACAAGCCCACGCCGCCCGGTCTTCTCTCGCTCGGTTCGTCGTGGAACGCCGTCACCACCGATCGGTGGTCAGCAACAGTAGGCGTAGACCACGTGGTTCCCCGTGGAGAGGTGGCCTTCGTACAAACAGAACCAACGCGTGGCACATTGCACCCAGGACAGCCCGGCGCACCCGCACCGATGGTCGCCGGATACTCCAGGCCACACGGCCGGCACGTGCTCACGGCCGCCGGGATCCCCGGCGAATACGAATCCATCACCGTCGGCGTATGCCTGCAGGACTGGCTGGGACGGTGGGGCGACATGGCCGAAACCGTCCTCGAGCGCCCTGCCCGGCCGCCGGTCCCCCCGCCGCAGGGCAGCACGCTTGTCATTCCCGGTCCTGTCCCCGCCGGCCATGGTCCCGCTTCCTCCGCCACGGTGCGTGCCGAGATCACAGTGCACCGGCCGGCCGGGCCCGGTGCCGTCCCGCTGAATGGATTGCGCGTCACCGTGCCCCGGGAGCCGGTCCCCCGGCTGCTTCCCATCGGCCCCGGCGACGTCACCGGAATAATCACGCGCACCGTCGAATTCCCGGCCCGGGATACGACACCGGGTGAAGTCGCCGTTGAGACGCTGACGCTGCAGAGCACCGACGTCGACGGCGGAACCTCCTCTACCGTCACCGTCACCGCACGCATCGTTGATCCGCGGCCGGTCCGGGCACCCGTGGCCAGCCCGCGGCTCATCGCTGCGACCCGGGGCGGCAACAGCCCCGCCGTGACAGTAGCGCTGGCCATCACCGCGGCGCCCAATGCCCGCGCCTACCGCGTCCTCGTCGCCACCGAATCAACACTCAGAAGCGCTTTCGGCCTGCCTGCACCGGCCGCCGCCGAACCGCGCGCCGAGCGTGCGGCGACCGTCCGCCGCGCCATGGCCGGCCGCGACCAGCGGCGCTTCTTTTCCTGGGCATCAGCGAACACCTACCCGGTCCAGGACGGCGCTGCCATAGCCACCTTCGAGCTCCCCGCCGGTACCGATGGCGTGGTGTTCGCCCGCGCAGTCGCCGTCACCACCATCCCCGGAACCCCGCCGACGGAGGCGGTGTCCACCCCGTTCGAGCGCACCGAACCCGTCGCCATCGTGGTGCCCCGCAGCGAATTCCCGCCCGTCCCGGACATAGAAACATCGCCCGGTGACGAGGGCATGTCGACCGTCACCGTCCGCGTCACCCGTCCACCTACAGACCTGCTTTCCAGCCTCCAGATCCATGGAAAGCCGGCGGCCCGCATCGAGGCGCGGCTTGTCGAGTACCTAGCGGGCGCAGACCCCGTCTACTGGCATGAGATCAAGATCCTGGACCTGGAAAAGTCCTCCGACATCCCGCCCGTATACGAAGGCAAAGCCACATTACGGGGACGGCCCTGGCAACGCACCGCCGTCGCCGCCTGTGTCCGGTACCCGGCGGAACCAACGCTCGCAGCCGGAGACATCGCCATCACCGGTGAGGTCCGTGCCGCCGGGCTGCAGTATGAAGAAATCCCGTCGCCTTGGGGCCCGTACTCCATTCCGGCCTGGATCGACTTCCGGGGAGCCGTGCCGACAGTCAAGACTTCATTCATCATCGACGGCGTGTCCGTCACTGCCACGGGCCTGCCGGCGCTGCCCCCGGGTGCTCCCGTGTGGACAATGCAGCTCTTGCGGCTGGCGCCGAAGCCGGGCCCGTTGGGAGACCCGGTCCCGGCGTCCGCGGGCCTCACCCTGAGGCCGAGGCCCCACCACAGTTACGCGGTGCTGCTCACCGATCCGTTCGGAGGGCAGCACGGACCTGTGCCCCTTCTCCTTCTGTGATCGGCTTCTGTGACCGGCCGGACCTTCCAAGTAGTGCCAGGCACGAGCCTGGGAATTCGGGTACCGGCTACGCTTGTCCGGCCAAGCTGGCGAAGATTACCGTGCCGTGTAAGGTCGCCCCCGGACCGCGAGCTGTCCCAGAACGGCCTCAACGAGTCTCATCCACGTGTTCAGCGCCGACGACGTGTTGAACTCCGGGCATAGGAGCGCGCAATGAGGAACCGATTCTTCAGGCTTGGGGTTGCGGGCGGCGCCGCGGCATCGCTGGTTTGGGCCCTGGCGGTGGGAGCAGTACCGGCCCAGGCGGCTACCTGCCAGCCGGGAACCCCTCCCCCGGCAAACGCAAACCCCGGAACGACGGTCATGGCCAACAATTTCGAGTCCGGGACGCTTGCCGGCTTCACCGCCACAACCGGCGGCACCGGTACCGCTGCCGTCTCCTCGAACGAGGCCCATTCCGGCCTCTGCTCCGTCTTCCTGCATGTCACCACTGACGCCGGTTCGATCGCCAACCTGTCAGTGCCCCTCCCTGCAGGCACGGCGACTTCCTATGCCGATGGCTGGTTCAACATCACCCAGGCCGGGGTGGTGGGCAACGACGTCCCATACTTCCGGTTTTTCTCCGGCAGCCTGCGGGTCGCCGACATCTACCGGTACAACTCGAACGGGCAGCTCTGGCTCCGCGTCACCTCACCCACGGGGGAATTTGTCTATACGCGGCTGAAATCTTCAGCCATCCCGCTCGACACCTGGCACCACGTGGTCATGCGGGTCACCGCCAACGGTCTGGGAACCGATGTGCAGGTGTGGTTCGACGAGGCTTCCGTGTTCTCCAGCAACCAGGTGGCCAGTGCCGCCACCACGCTGAGCGCGGCCCAGGTCGGCGCGGAACATTTGCGCCAAATGGGCGACACCTTCATCGACGACCTCGTCATCAAGGCCGGCACTGCGTCCAGCCCCAACCCGCCCGTCCCTAACCCGCCCAGCACCACCTCCTCTATCCGCAGCGCCGCAGACATCGTGACGGCGGGTCCCGACGGCACGCTGTGGAACTACCCGGCCACCGGCACGGGCGGGTTCAAGCCCAGGGTGAAGATCGGCGTCGGCTGGTCCGGTCTGGCCAAGGGATTTGTGACGGACTGGAACAGCGACGGCGTCTTCGACATCATCGCCCAGTGGAAGGATGGCCGGCTGAGCTTCTACCCCGGCCGGGCGGGCGGAGGGTTCACCGCGGCACAGACCATCGGGGCCGGCTGGGGCGGCTACCACATCACCGTGGGTCACTGGCGCAAGACCGACCAGTACCCAGGCATTCTTGCGTACGACGCCGCCGGGAACCTTTGGTTCTACGGCAACGGCGCCGGGTCACGGCTGTCAGCCCGGGTCAGGACCGGGACCGGCTGGGGCGGCCTGTACAACACCATGACCGACTTTGATCAGGACGGGTCACAGGACATCCTCGCGAAACGCAGCAACGGCACGCTCGTGCTGTTCCGCGGCAACGGAACCGGCGGCTTCGTGGCGGAGTCCAGGCCAGCGGTGGGCAGCGGGTGGAACAGCATCAACAGCATCACCGCCGTTGAAGGATTCACCGCGGGCAGTTCAGGCCTCATAACCCGGCTCAGCGACGGACGCCTCGCCCACTACCCCTTCAGCAAGCGCACCTGGCGCGCGCGGACCATTGTCGGCGCTGGCTGGAGCAGCTACAACATCCTGCGGTAGGACCGGATCCGGCACGGACCCTGGAACGATGGAAAATTCCGCTGTCTTGATTGACATGCGGATCCGGTCCAGGTACTTCATCCAAGTAGTTGGCGGAATGCGGCAATAAAGTCGAGTACCTGCCACTGTTGTCCGGCCTCCCGTCGCCCGGGTAATTTGCCGTGTACTGGTCGTCGAGATGTGGCCACTGTCGCCGAACAGCTCTATCAGCCTGAACCAGGAGTTCAGTCACATCGGAGCGCGGAATGATGAAAAAGTATTTAAAGTTTGGGGTTGTGGGCGGTACCTCGGTATCCCTGATTTGGGCGTTGGCGGGTGGTGCCCTCCCAGCCCAGGCGGCGACATGCCAGCCAGGAACCCCGGCCCCGGCCAGCACGTATCCGGGGACAGCGGTAATGGCCAACAATTTTGAATCCGGGAGCCTGGACGGGTTCACGTCCTCCACCGGAGGCACCGGAATCGCGGAAATCTCCTCGGACCAGGCCCACTCTGGAACCTGCGCCGCACACCTGCATGTCACCACCGATCCGAGCTCGCTCGCCAACCTCACCACGCCTCTCCCGGCGGGCACGGCGACGGCCTATGCCGACGGCTGGTTTAACATCACCCAGGCCGGGGTAGCAGGCAACGACGTCCCCTACCTCCGGTTCTTCTCGGGCAGCATCCGGGTTGCCGATGTCTACCGGTTCAACAACAACGGACAGCTCTGGCTCCGCACGACGGCACCTGACGGTGCCTCTGTCTTTACCCTCCTGATGAGTTCAAGCATCACGCTCAGCGAGTGGCACCACGTGGCCGTGCGGGTTACCGCAAATGGCAGCGCGTCAACCGTGGAGGTGGGGTTTGACGGCACAACGGTGTACTCCAGCAGCCAGGTGGCCACCAGCGCCACCACGCTGGACACCGTCCAGCTCGGTGCGGAACACAACCGCCAAATGGGCGACACCTACATCGACGACGTCGTCATCAACGCCGCGCCCCGCGCCGCCTCCACGCCGTCCATCCGCAGCGCAGCGGACGTCGTGGCTGCCGGCCCGGACGGCACTCTGTGGAACTACCCGGCCACCGGCAAAGGCGGGCTCCAGACGCGGGTGAAGATCGGCGTCGGCTGGTCCGGACTGGCCAAGGGATTCGTGGCCGACTGGAACGGTGACGGCGTTTTCGACATCATCGCGCAGTGGAAGGACGGCCGGCTGAGCTTCTATCCCGGACGGCCCACCGGCGGATTCGCACCGGCCCGGGCCATCGGCACAGGCTGGGCCAGCTTCCACGTCACCGTGGGCCGCTGGCGGAAGACCGACCAGCACCCCGGCATCCTTGCTTACGACGCCGCCGGGACCCTCTGGTACTACGGCAACAGCGCCGGTTCATCGCTGTCACCCCGGGTCAAGACCGGGACCGGCTGGGGCGGCCTGTACCTCACCATGACCGACTTCGACCAGAACGGGTCGCAGGACATCCTTGCCAAACGCAGTGACGGCAGGCTGGTTCTGTTCCGCTCCAACGGATCCGGGGGCTTCATCCCGGAATCAAGGCCCGCGGTCGGCAGCGGATGGAACAGCATCAACAGCATCACCGCCGTTGCCGGCTTCACGCCGGGAAGCTCAGGGCTCTTGGCCCGGCTCACCGATGGCCGCCTCGCCCACTACCCGTTCAGCAGGGGCACCTGGGGCGCGCGGACCATCGTCGGCGCAGGCTGGAGCAGCTACAACATCTTCCGCTGAGGACGCGTCGGGCCTGAAGCGGCAGGAACTGATAGCGCGTCCGGGCAAAAGCCGCAGGAAGTGAGAGAGCGTGCGGCCTGAAGCCGCAGGTACTGATCGAGCGTCAGGGTGAAAGCCGCAGGAACTGATCGAGCGTCAGGGTGAAGGCCGCAGGTAGTGAGAGAGCGTGCGGGGTGACGGGAAGGATTTCGGTGTGAAGAATTGTTCAGACCGAAATCCTTCCCGCACTCGTATGCCCGCTTTAGTGCACCCTGCCGGCATCAAGCGGCAGCGCGGCCGGCCTGAACGCCCTGGGCTGGAGCCGCGCCAGGAGCACGTAAACCACCACCGTGGCCAGCACTGACGGCAGCGTTGCCGTCGTGAAGGCGAACAACGGGGCCGAGGCAAACGTGACGGGGTCGAGCAGAAGCAGGTACACCACGACGCCGATTGCCATGCTGACGAAGCCGGCCACGTTCACACCCTTCCAGTACCAATACGCCGAGCCGGCGCCGTCGTTATACAGACCGTCCAGGTCCAGGCGCTGCTTCCGGAGGATGAAGTAGTCGGCGATCTGGAGCCCGCACAGCGGTCCGAAGACGACGGCGGAGAAGGTGAGGAACGTGCCGAAGTTGGCATAGAAAGGTTCCGCCAGGAACACGATCACCAGGGCTACGGTCAGTCCTGCCACGGTGGTGGACCCCCGCCAGCTGAGGCGGGCGTCGATGGCCGGCTGCTGCTTGAGGGAAAGCGCTGCGGTGTAGGTGCCCACCATCGCCGTGCCCACGTTGGCAATGATGATGAACGCGAACGCCGGCAGTGCCAGCCACACGCCGCCGATTTCCAGCAGCCCGGGCAGCGGATCCCCGCCGGAATCCGGGAAGACCAGCCCGGTGTACAGGCCAATCAGGCAGATGACCGCGAGCGCGAGGCCAAGGCCCAGCGTCACCGGCAGCACCGACTTCCTGGTGCTCTTGGAGAACCGCGTCATGCCGCCGACGTACGGCCACCAGGACAGGGCCGTGGCGAGCATGAGTTCGATCGCCGTCGTGTAGTCCAGGAGCTTGTTGCCGGTGGCGGCGCTTGGCTTGGCGTCCAGGAGGGCATGCCAGCCCACCTTGGCAACAATCACGACGACGACCATCACCCCGAGCGCAAGGACCGAGCAGGCAACAATCACCCCCACCCGTCGGAGAATGCCGGGGCCCCGGCTGATAAGCGCCCACACCACCAAACAGCACACGAGGCTGCTCACCGTCTGGGCGATGGACGCGTTGGCCTCACTTACGACGCCGAGAGTCACCAGGAGCAGGGCAGCGGACTTTCCGCTGAAAATCATCAGCGTGGTGCCCCATCCGATCGTGAAGAGGAAGGTCAGGGCGACGGTGAAGAGCGAACCGCGGGTGCCGAAGACAGGCCGCGTTGAACGTACCGCCTCCAGCCCGTACCGCGTTGCCATGGGCACCGTGGCCAGGAACACCAGAAACATTCCGGCCAGCATGGCTGCGATCATCACCACCGACCCCTGCACCGCCGGCAGGTAGAAGGCCACGTAGCCGCCGATGATGAAGCACCATGTGGCCACCGCAGCCTGGGCGGAACTGAAGAACAGTGCCTTGGGGCTCCAGTTCCGCTCGTGGCTCAGAAGGGGCAGCGATCCTTCGGTTCCCGAGGTGGAGATCCCGTCCGTGGCCGTGCTCACAGGAACCACCCCACGACCAAAGCCACGATGGGAAGGGCAATGGTCACTGCGAGGAGCGTTCGCATGTCAGCGAGCCCGGCGGGCGGTTCCAGAGTGCTGGACTGCCACTCGGCCAGTCTGGCGTTGAGTTCTTCCGCGTACTGCTTTTCAAGAGTGCTCACGTTGGACCCGCCTTAGATTTCGGAGTAGCGGAAGGAGTGGGACTCCGCACCGTCGGGGTTGGGTCCGTACACGGTGACCATGCGCGCGTAGACGGGCGCCCAGTACCGGCCGGTCCGTCCAGGATTTACGCGTGCGGAGTCGCCCGGCCGGAGGATGACGGTCTGGCCGTCACACTCGATGTGGAGTTCGCCTTCCAGCACGAAGTTGGTCTCGGAGTGCGGGTGGAAGTCCTGCCAGCCGCAGGACTCCAGCTCCCACTCCGAGAGGATGAAATCGTCCCAGGCGCCGATGGGCTTGGAGTTGATGAACCTGCAGCGCAGTCGCGGCCATTCGTCCTTCATAGGCGTCAAGGACTTCGCCGGCCAGAAGTCGATCGCTTCCCCCGTCGTCGACGTCGGGGGCTGGGTCGTTGCTGGCGGCTGGGGGGTGGTTGTGGTCATTGTCTTACCCGTTTCTTAAGTAGGGAATCTGCTTGGCGGGTATTGCTTCGGGAAAATCTGGATCAGACCGCATCATCGTGATCTGCGTCACGGCACTTTCAATACAGTGACAGGGACGCTTGTTCGAGTCAATGGTTCAGAACGAAAGATCCGGAGCCATCCCGAAATAGGGCCGCTGGGGGTAGCGGCAGAAAAAACTTCATCTTGAACGCTTGACTGATACAGCTGTTCATGTGAAGGTTTTGGAACACGAAGTACGTGACCGGCACCACACTGGCGGCCTCGACGCGGAGCCCGCCAGGCCCACTCTCTGGACACAGAGCATGTCGCGTTCGCGGACGATCCCCGGAGCCCCACCCCGCGGTTCCAGTCGATCTCAGCGCAGCTCCACCTGCACCACGCTTTACCTGGATCAAGCGTCATCTGCACAGCACGCACTATCTAACGCACTGTCTGCACTGCGCCCTAATGGGCTCTGCCTTAGCTGCACCAAATGTCCTCGGCACCAACGATCAGCCTGATCAATCCCCCACCACCCCCATGTATAGGAGAAACCCATGGAAACCCTCGTCGGAACCCTCACCAAGGCCGGATCCATCCACAAGGTTGTAGGCGGCTACCTCGGCCTGCCGCCTATGGACGAACCCGGCACCGTCGCCGCGATCGGCGACTCCCTCCACAACCCCACCGGCTCGGTCATGAGCGCCGGTTTCTTCGAGCTGAAGGCCTCCGAGCCCCTGGTGTACACGTACACCTACGACGAAATGAAGGTGGTCATCAAGGGCGAGTTCATCCTCACCGACGAGAGCACCGGGGAAGTCACGCACGCCAAGGAGCGCGACGTTCTGTTCTTCCCCAAGGGCACCACCGTCAAGTTCGAGACCCCCGAGTACGGCCTGGGCTTCTTCACCGGCGAGCGCTCCTTCGCCCCGTAAGCACGGCCCCGACGCCCCCAAAAAAAGACTTATTTGAAGAGGAGAGAAGCATGACACTACGAGTAGGAATCATCGGCGCCGGCCCCAGCGGCATGGCACAACTGCGGGCCTTCGAATCAGCACGGCAAAAAGGCGCCGACATCCCCCAGATCGTGTGCTTTGAGAAGCGTGAGGACTGGGGCGGCCAGTGGAACAACAGCTGGCGGATCGGCCTGGACGCCCAGGGCGAGCCGGTCCACTCCAGCATGTACCGCCACCTGTGGTCCAACGGGCCCAAGGAGTGCCTCGAGTTCTCGGACTACTCCTTCGACGAGCACTTTGGCCGCCCCATCTCGTCTTTCCCGCCCCGCGAGGTCCTCTTCGACTACATCAAGGGCCGCGTGGAAAAGTCCGACGTCCGCAAGTATGTCCGGTTCAACAGCGTTGCCCGCCACACCAGCTACAACGAGGCCACGCAGGAATTCACGCTGACGGTTGAGGACCTCAAAACCAACCGCACCGAGACCCACGTGTTCGACAAGCTCGTGGTGGCCACCGGCCACTTCTCCGTCCCATCGGTCCCCGAATTCAAGGGCATCAACACCTTCCCGGGCGAGGTCCTGCACGCCCACGACTTCCGCGGAGCCGAGCGCTTCTACGGGAAGAACCTGCTCATGATCGGCAGCAGCTACTCCGCCGAGGACATCGGCATGCAGGCCCACAAGATGGGCGCCGCGTCCATCACCCTCAGCTACCGCTCGGCACCGATGGGCTACCACTGGCCGGACAACACGGTGGAGCGCCCGCTTGTCACCCACTTCCGGGGACCCACCGCACACTTCAGCGACGGCACCCAAGGTGACTTTGACGCCGTCGTACTTTGCACCGGATACCAGCACAAGTACCCGTTCCTGCCCAGTGAGCTGTCGCTGAAGTCGCCCAACGTGCTGTACCCGGGCAACCTCTACAAGGGCGTGGTGTGGCAGCAGAACACCAACCTGTTCTACTTGGGCGCGCAGGACCAGTACTACACGTTCAACATGTTCGACGGCCAGGCGTGGTTTGCCCGCGACGTCATGACCGGGGCGATTGACCTGCCGTCCCTTGCCGAGCGCGAGGCGGACATCCAGCTCTGGCTCGAGCGCCAGGCAGCCCTGCCGGACCACGACGCGGAAGCCGATTTCCAGACGGACTACCTGCGGGAGCTCATCGCCGCCACGGACTACCCGCCGTTCGACCTGGACGCCGTGTCCCAGCTGTTCAAGGACTGGATGCGCCACAAGCACGACGACATCCTGGGCTACCGCGACATGCTGCACCGCTCCGTGGTCACCGGAACCATGGCCACCAAGCACCACACCCGCTGGCTGAACGCCATGGATGACTCCATGGAGCGCTACCTCAACGGCCCGTCGCAGGACGTGGACAAGGGCACCACCGTCCCGGACATCATGGCCGCCCGGTAATTCCTGGCTGAACCGCCAACGGGCGCACTGCCTGGCGCCCTGGACCGCGCACGCTCCCCCAGGGAGTGGCGCGGCCAGGGGCCGGGCAGTACCGGTTTAACCCGCCCCGTGCCGCACTCCTCAGTGCATCACCCGTTCCAGTCAATTGTTTTGGACAATGGTGTGTAACATTTATCCAAGCAATAGTCTTAAGGAAATGTCCCTGTTGGGCAGAACCGGGAGCCTGGAGAGTGAGCTATGCGGATATCCTCAGCCGATCGAAAAGAACAGCTGATTGCCGCCACCGTGGAACTGATGCGGCGTGAAGGTGTCCAGTATGTGACCATGCGGGCCATCGCCAAGGAGGCCAACGCGCCCCTGGCCGCGGCACACTATTGCTTCAGCGACAAGAGCGAGCTCATGGATGCGGCCGCCGAGGCATGGCTGAAGAACCTGAACAGCCTGTCCGGCGACGTCCCTGTCCACCTGGGCCTTCGCAAGGCCGTGGAACAGGTGGCGGAGGACTACTGGCGTTTGCTGGAGGAAGAGCCGGGCAACCTGCTCGCCGAAATCGAACTCATTCTGTGGGCAACGCGCAACAGGTCCGAAAGCCCGCTGGCCGCGAAAATCTATCCCGCCTATGAGGTGGAGTTGGGCAACCTGTTCTCCGCCGCGGCCGAAAGCAGTGGTGAGGAGTGCCGCCTCAGCATCCCGACGCTGGCCAGGACCTTCCTGATGATCTACGACGGCGCGGTCCTCCAGTACATGACCGACCCGAAGGCCACCGATCACCGCGACCACTTCTTCATGATGGTCGATGCGCTACTGATCAAGGCCGGCGTGTAGGGCCCGCTAAATGCGGAGGGGTCAGCTGCCCCGGCCAGGCCGTGTGCGACTGCAACGCAGGGCCAGGCTTCTTCCCCCTACAAGTACTTAGGTATTCGCTCCTACCCAAACCTGAGTAATTGTCACGGATGATTTCACGGGAGGGCCGTCCTAGCATTGGTTCAGTGCTGCCGATGTTGTTTTCACGGGACGAATCGCGTGTGCTGCCCTGTGTCCTCGGTGGTGCAGGGCGCAAATTACGCTCACCCGACTGTCTCCTGGCGCACACGCAAACGCTCCGGAAAGGCGGCGACTCGTGGTGGCACGTACGTCCCCTTTGGAGGGAACGGCAGAGAAGGCCAAGCTGGGCAGCGGCTCCCGCGTGGCCCCGGACTTCCCTGCACGCGTTTCCTCCCGAGACCGGTACTTGGATCTCTTGCGTGCGATCGCCCTGGTTCGTGTTGTCGCCTACCATACGTTCGCCAGCGCCGGCTGGTTGAGCGTGGCTTTCCCTTCGATGGGCGTGATGTTCGCACTCGCCGGTTCACTGATGGCACGCTCCCTGGAGCGCCCCACGTTTGGAGTGCTCAAGAGTCGTAGCCGGCGTCTGTTGCTGCCGCTGTGGGTGTACAGTGCGACAGTTTTGGTCCTACTCCTCTGGCAAGGTTGGAACCCAGCTGTTCGCGCCGGCGGTTCTTGGTTCGAACCGCTTTTGTGGTTTATACCCTTGGGGGACCCGCCCTTTCCGCCAAGCATCGGGACGGATGCGGGTCTCGTCGAATCTTCTTGGGCGCTGCAGGCGGAAGAGGGAATGTGGTACATCCGGGCGTATTTCTGGTTCATGCTGCTGTCTCCGCTGCTACTCAGAGCCTTTCATCGGCTGCCGTGGGCAACGCTGTTGGCGCCGCTGGGCCTAATGGCAGTCCTCAGCATGGGAATCATCCCGCTACCGGACTGGGCAAACAGCGGCATCACCGACTTCGCCACCTACGGTTCCTGTTGGATCCTCGGTTTCGCCCATTACAACGGCCTGTTGTTCAAGATGCCCCGACGGGTGGTCTTCCCTGCCGGGCTGGTCCTCATGGCGCTTGGACTGGTGTGGGCGGCCTACCATCTGGATGACAACGGATGGGACCTCAATAACATACCGTTTGCCCAGGCCCTGTGGTCCCTGGGCTTCTGTGCGATGCTGCTCCGGATTTCGCCGTCGTGGCAGGCACTGCCTCGGCCGATTCGGTTCTTGGACAAGCCCATCGCCCTCATTAACAACCGGGCCATCACGATCTATCTCTGGCACAACCTTCTGCTGGTGATCACGGTGGTCGTAATCAACAGGCTTTACGAAGTCGATGGACTCGCCACGGCCATTCCTTGGATTCTCGACAGCGAATGGACTCAGTTCATCGCCGTGTGGCTACTTCTGGCAATCATGTTCCTAACCATTGGCTGCGTCGAAGACGTCGCCGCCCAGCGTTCTCCGCAATTGTGGCCCGCCGGTTCCCCTCAAAGGCCACCGGCCCACACCCGGAGCTTCGACAGTTCCCGGAAGAACCGGAGCGGCCAGGTTCCGGGTGCCGGCGGGATCAGGACATGAGAGGTGAACCTGTTGAAGCAGCCCGTTACGCTACTGGCCATAACGGCCCTACTTTTGTCCGGCTGCACATCGCCATCTCCGCAAACGACGCCGACCCACCAACCAGTGGGCCGGCCGACGGTGAAACCGACCCCTCCGCCCTCCCCACGCGTAGCAGCCTCGGCCGATCTGTTGGCGGGCATCATCAGTGAAAATGAAAAAGCCTGGCGCGACTACGAGGCGGACATTGATTCATGCAACAAAGCCGCCCAAGGTCTCACACCGGACAATTACATACAGGCCATGGGGTGCATCAAGAACGCCCAGGATGCCGCAAACCGGGCCCGGAGTGCCACCAGCGCGATCGTTGCGCTTGGGTCCCCGCCGCCGGAGCTCACCGTGCTGGTAGCTGACACGCTCCATGCCCTCGCACCACTCAGCAAGTCCAACGCACCAGCCTTGTGTCAGGACGCGACGAGCGACCCCTGCGCCAAGGCCGTGGATCAAATTGACGAGGCGGCGTCCACCCTCGTTGAAGTGCTGGACCGGTGGGCGCCATATGAGCGAACCAAATAGTGCAGCAGCCTGTCATACGGCGCTCGGAGTTCGCTCCGGGCCTGCCGCAAAGGGGAAACCCCCGGCGGCCATCTCGCCTGCTTCGGTGGTTATGGAGAGCAGCACACTGTTAGTGCGCTCTGGCCTGTACCAGCCGACGACCCGCCCTCGCAGGGCCTGGAGCGTCGCACCAAAGATCACATAGGCACGTAGCGGTTCGTAGATCAGCCGGTAGATCGGGACGATGAGCAGGTGGCTCGGGTCTTCCCGGACCATGATTACAGCCACGGTCGAGATGACCATGTGGGTCCCCGCGACGATGACCGCAAAGATGGCGATAGCTTGCCATTCACCGTGGGCAAGGTTGATGGCTGCGACAACGATCGTCATCGGCATGAACAGCAGAGGAATGACTACTGAGAGAACGGCATATGGCAGGGTGAGGAGTCCCAGCGCCCCGTACCGAGGATTCAATATCATTCCGCGGTGTTTGTAGATTGTCTGGATGTTGCCATATGTCCATCGAAGCCGCTGCTTGGCCAGACCTGTCAGGGTCATCGGGGCTTCCGTCCAGGCGACCGCCTTGTTCTCCTGGACGATCCTGTAGCCGAATTGTTGCAGCGTCAGCGTTAAGTCAGCGTCTTCGGCGAGCGTGTCGGTAGAGTAACCGCCAGCCTGGATGAGCGCTTCCCTTCTCCAGGCAGCACATGCGCCTGGGACGATCGCGATCGCTCCCATGAGCCCTTCTGCCATGCGGGTGACGCAAATGCCAGAAAGGTATTCAAGGCTTTGCCAAGCGGTGAGCAGGCTCCGCCTATTGCCGACCTTCACGTGGCCAGCAACGGCGCCAATCTTTTTACGGCCCCCGTCTGCGCAGAAATGCCGTGCGAACATTTTTATGGTCTGACGTTCGAACAGGGTATCGCCGTCCAAGGTAACTACGACCTCGCCTTTGGAGTGGAAAATGCCGTTATTACTGGCTTCGGACTTGCCCCCGTTGGGTTGGTCCAGCACGCGTAGTTGCGGCCAGGACAGGGCGTATTCCCTGAGAACGGCCAGAGTGTTGTCGGTGGATCCGTCATTAACAGCAACCACCTCAAAGCGCGGGTAGTCGCTGACTTGGAGGGCTGCCAAAGTCTTTTCTACTACGCGCTCCTCGTTATACACGGGCAGGACGACACTGACGAACGGCCAGTCCTCCTCCCGGATAGTGTCCCATTGACGACGTTTTTGACGGCGGTTGTTGATCAGCGCCAACACCACGTAGAGGAACGTCAGGAGGGTCAGGGACCCGATACCGAACCAGAACAACCATGTGATCAATACATTGGGGGCCACGAGGATGCCGGCATAGGTGGTCAGGGTCAAATGATCGCCCACGCCGGGTGTGATCCGCTGCGGCACGTATTCGCTGGGCAGCAGTGGCTGGACGGTGGTAAAGGTGTAGCCCTTTTCCTTCGCTTGATGTATCAGCGTTTTGAGCATGTTGATCGTTGCGCTGCGGTCACCGCCCCCATCGTGCAGGAGGACCACGTGGCCTTTACCATCGAGTTGAGGCACAGGCACCGGTTCGCCCGGCGGGTGGTCCCAGTCCCGCGTGTCCAGGTCCATGTTGATGTGGAGGAAGCCCAGCTGCTGGGCCTGGAGGAGGGCCAGCGTGTTATTTTCGGGGTCCCCTGTGGGGATGCGGAAGAGCCTGGTGGCGTAGTTGTCCGTCGCGCGTAGGACTCGATCGGTTCCTATGATTGCTTCCCGGTTATACGTATCGTCGTGCGCCCAGAAGTCTGAGTGGAACATGGTGTGGTTGCCAACCATGTGCCCCTCGCGGATTATCCGTCTGAGGATGTCCGGATTCTTGACAATGTTGCTGCCGATCGTGAAGAACGTTGCCGGCACGGCCTCCTTCGAAAGCAGGTCGAGGAGCTCCGGCGTGAAGCGGGCGTCGGGTCCGTCGTCAAAGGTCAACATTAGTTGGCGGTCTGCAGGATGGCCGTAGCTGTCGATGACGTACGGGTAATTCCCGATCAGCTCCTTTTCTTCGGCGTTTGCTTCCCGGTACACGGTGTCGCTGAAAGGATCTTTGAGCAGAACCTTGGCGCCGCTGTGCTGAACGAGCGCTATCCGGTCGAAGACGAAATCTGTGTCGTTGCCCAGCGTCGGAATGTTTTTCAGGTCCCCGGTGGCCAGGAGCTTGCGCGGGTAGTCGGGGGACTGGTTCAGTTGCGCCTTCCACAGCGGGGCCGTGGCACCGGGCAGGATCCAGACGACGGAAAAGACGATTAGCATGATCCCTGCCACAACGCTGTGCAGGATTCGTCGCCATCGTTTGCCGCTCGGATCGAAGAAAACGGGCGCGGAGGCATGGAGGGGTTTTGAACTCGGTTGTGACATGCGCGTACTCAACCCAACTAAAGAGTTCCGGTATGAGACTTCCGGTATTTGAGTTTCAGTTGGGCCGTCCCCAGCCTCGGCCTAGGTACCGACTTCTGTCGGCTTCTGCGTAATTCGAGCCTATGAATGCCGGGGCGGGGAGCGCACGAGTGGTGACTACTCGAATCCTGTACCTGCCTACTACTTGCTTACACAGCAACCCACGCTCCTCGCTGCCAAAGAGCGGGCCGTTCGCCGTCGGATCTTAGCCTGCGAATTTCCTGTCAGTTGTGGCGCCTTTCTTTGTGGGGTCCGCGGCGAGGCGTATCTTTCGAAATAGAGGACACCATCCTTGAGCTTGACGCGGCGCGAAGCGGAGGGCCGCAGTAGTCGGAAGAAGCCGAAAATGTCCCATTTGCGTAGTGCGGCAGCGGCGGCGATAGTCGTCCTTCTTGGGGCGTCCGGATGCCAAGCGCCGCCGGTGCAGGGTGGCCGGCAGGACCAGGACGAGGCGACAGTCCTGACCGTGGCGACCGCGGCAGGACCGGGTAGCCGCGCCGCCAGCCAAGTTCAGGAGTTCGCGCGACGCGTCACCACCCTGTCCTCCGCTGCCCTCCGCGTCGAACCCGTGCTGAAAGCCGCTGCTGACGAGGCAGACGCATGGAATCAGGCGGTTGCGCAGTCGACCGAGGGCGGCGACTTCGACATGGGCCTCATTCCCACACGGACTTGGGCGTCCGAAGGCATAACGTCATTCGATGTGCTGTCCGCTCCGTTCCTCATCGCATCAGACGAACTCGTCACCCAGGTGGTCGCACCGGATACCGCCGGTGGTATGTTGGACGACCTCAAGCAAATCGGCGTCACCGGGCTCGCGCTCTTTCCTGATTCGCAGCGGAGGCTGTTTTCCTTCGCCGGACCGGTTTTCACGCCGTCCGACTTGGCAGGGAAGGTGGTGCGGGCGCCGCGGTCCGCGGCCACGTACCTAACGCTGACTTCGTTGGGGGCCGATCCTCGGGCTCTGACAGGAGACCTGTTCGCCGAAGCATTGGCTAGTGGCACGGTGCAGGCGGCGGAATCCTCCTTCCTCCGGGCAGCGTCCTATCCCAAAGGGTCAATAACCACCGGCAACCTGCCGCTGTACCCGAAAATAAATACGCTCGTCATCAACAGCGCAACTTACGGCCGCCTGACCGCAAATGAGCGACGAATTCTGCAGGAAGCAGCCTCGCAGACGCGTGAGACCGCCAAAGGAGCCATGCACACCGCGGACGAAGCCTCGGCCTACTGCCAGAACGGCGGCACGATCGTAAACGCCACAGAACAGCAGGTGGCGGCCTTCATGGCCGCTGTGGGCCCCGTATACGCCCAACTTGCAAAGGACGGCCAAGCGAGGGCCTTCATAGAAAAAGTCCGCACATTCACCGGAGCCGCCGAACCGGACCGCATCCCCGAATGCGGCCCCGAAACAGTGCCAAGCCACTAAGATAGGCCCTACGTCTGTGGACGGAGGCACCTTGCGTCTAGCGAGCGGATTAAAACTTCTTGCCGTGGGGGCAACCGCGGCTACGTTGATTATCCTTGCGCTGATACTTTCTGGCATCAGGGGTGGGGAACAGGATGTGAGCCAGCCGAGTCCCAGCACTGAAGCGTCCCCCGTAGAGAGCGCCGATCCGCCGTGGTTCGGAGCCTATTTCGATCTCACCCTCGATCCCGCCAAGCGGCTCGCTAATTGGCCCCAGCACGGCCAGGTCACCACGCTGCTTTCCTTTATCGTCGCCAATCCCGCCCACCCCTGCGAAGCCTCCTGGGGCGGCCTCTACAGCCTCGAGCAAGCGAGCGACAAGCTGGACCTGGACGGCCAGGTAGAACGTCACCGTCTGGACGGCAATGACGTTGCCGTTTCCTTCGGGGGGCAGTTAGGGAAGGAACTGTCCAATGCCTGCACCGACACCCAGGCCCTGCGTAAGGCCTACGCCGCCGTCATCAGCCGCTACGGGCTGGACGTCGTTGACCTGGACGTCGAAGGCGGGGCGCTGCAGGACTCTAAGGCCGCAAAAAGGCGCGCCGCGGCCGTTGCCGGGCTGCAGGCGGGCCGGCAGCCCGGCAACCCCCTGAACGTCTGGCTCACCCTCCCGGTTGACGCCAACGGACTGACCCCCGAGGGAGAATCAACGGTTGCCACCATGCTTGGCGCCGGCGTGGAGCTTGCCGGGGTCAACATCATGACGATGAACTTCGAGCCGCTCCGATCCGGGCAAACCATGCTGGACGTCTCCATCAGCGCTGCCGAGGCAACGCACCGCCAAATGGCCGCCCTCTACGGGCGGGCAGGCCGGCAACTCGACCCGGCCTTGCTGTGGAAAAAGATCGGGCTCACCCCGATGTTGGGCCAAAATGATGTCAGCGGACAGGTACTGAGTCTGCAGGATGCCGAAGGACTGAACAGCTTTGCCTTGGATCACGGTCTGGGGCGGATGTCCATGTGGTCCCTCAACCGCGACAGGGCCTGCACACCGTCTGACCACAACGAAGCGCCCTCTGCCGCCTCAGCAACGTGCAGCGGAGTCCAGCAGAAGAACGGGATGTTCGGACAACTTTTGGGACACGGATATGCTACGTAGCTGTGCCGACAAATGTGCGCAGGAGTCAATCGAGAGGCAACTGGACAGTGACGCACGTACCGGTTTCCTCACTAGACCGCACGTCCAGGTAGCCGCCTGCCCGGCCGACGGCGCGGTGCAACTTGCGAAGGCCGCCTTCCGCGGCTTCTGTGGAGAGCAGTCGATTCCCATGAAAGCCTGTACCGTCGTCCTGGACGCTGAGCTCAATGGCGCCGGGCGCAACCTGCAAGAGGATCTTCACCTCTTGCGCGAGGGCATGAGCCACAATGTTGCGGAACAATTCATCTGTGACACGGTAAAGCAGGATGGCAATTCGCCTATCAATCTCGGCCTCGGCATGCCCCACCTCGAGCGCAACCTTGAGTCCAACCGACCGCATTCTGGCGGCGAGTCGATCGATAACTCCTGCGAGGCCGAGGGCATGGAAGTCGAATGGATGTACGTCCACCACCACGTCGGAGGTCACGGCCACTTTCACCGGATGGGAATCAATCAAGGGGCCAAGCGGTGAGTCGGGATGTTCAGAACTCACTGATCCACCGTGGCCGGTTTTCCTTGGAGTTTCCTTGGGATGAGCGGTGCAATTCCCCCCATCTTGGGGGGATGGCACCTCCGGCGGCTACTTCCTAACGAGTGAGTTTCCGTATCCGGCGTCGCACTTGCCGTCGTGGATTACGCCGGCACCGGGCGCCACCACATAGTTGCTCGCCGGGTTGAAGACCGCCGTGTGGACGTCAGTCACGCGGCCGGCGCAATTGTCTGCA
Organism: Arthrobacter sp. NPDC057013; assembly: GCF_042674585.1. Lineage (NCBI taxonomy): Bacteria > Bacillati > Actinomycetota > Actinomycetes > Micrococcales > Micrococcaceae > Arthrobacter > Arthrobacter sp. NPDC057013. The sequence goes on along the minus strand of NZ_JBHUSE010000001.1, from coordinate 304,230 downwards.
CCCGCGGCATCCACGCTCTGGCCACCGATCCACATGTCAATCCAGAGAGTGGAGTTCGTACCCTGAGCGTTCGTCCCCTGATGGCAGGGGCCATTCTCGGGATCGTTACCGTCACCGCATGTGTCCTCGACGATGAAATATCGGCGAACATCCGGCAGGTAGATCCGCGTTCCGGCGGGGAAGTCGAGAACGTCCTTGCCGGTTGCCAAGGAGTGTCCTACCGCGATGGTGATCGGGTCAGCATATGTGCCTGTTCCACCGGCGGTCCGGTGCAGCACCGGATGACTGATTGACGCCGACCCTACCGGGGTGTTGTCGTGCCACGTGTAGGCCGTGGTGTACGCAGTGTTGACAATCTTTTCGGAAGACGCCGGCTGAACAGGCGCAGGCGCCGGTTTGGGGACGGCAGGGACCGGCGTGACACGCTTCGCTGCGGCGGCCGCTGAAGACGACTTTGCCGCGGACTGCTCCGCTGTCTTCTTGATTGCGGCGCCCCTGGCTACGGCCACCTTCTCGGCGGCGGCAACCTTGCTTGCCGCTGCCTTCGCTGCTGCGTCGGCCTTGGCTTTGGCTCCGGCCACCACTTTGGCCTTGGCTGATGCCACCGCTTTAGCCTTGGCTGCCGCACCCGCCTTAGCCTTGGCGGCCTTGGCATCCGCAGCCGCTGCCCTCTGCGACGTGCCGATTTCGGGTGCGCTGGTGGAGCTGGCCTCAACGCCGGCGTTGGCCAGGCGGGCAGGCTGCGGGGATGAGCTTGGAGCAACGGTTGCTGCTCCACACGCCGAGGTGGCAAACAGAACCGAGAACATGGCCGCGGACAGCAGATATTTCCTGCGCATGGGAATTAAATCCTCTTCGGGGGTGCGAAACGGGCAGTCCGAAGGGAAACAAGTACTGCCCGAAGTGGGTCACGGTCTGAAGCAAAGCAAGGCAATGCGACCTCGGGACTTACCACATGCAACTCGATTCAGAAGGTTCTGACGGGCGCGTGAGCCAACCGGTGACCCAAACGTTACATTGTCCGGAAAAGAGAGGCCAATTAGGCGGCGTGTCGCGCGAGGCTCGGCCCAGTGCGGCGAGCTTTGGTGACCGTCCCCACAAAGAGTGGGCCTGGTCTATTTGGTGATCGGTTCATCTCCATAGCCTGTGTCACATTTTCCATCGTGGATCACGCCCTCTCCGGGGGCCACGACGTAGTCGGCACGCGGATTAAACACCGCAGTCCTCACACCTGTTACTTTCCGGGCACAGCTCCGGGCAGCCGACCTACTTCCGCCCTCCCCACTGATCCATAAGTCGATCCAGACAGACGCCCCACCGTACTTCTCCGCCCCCGAGTGACAGGGGCCGTCCTCCGGAGTAGGTCCGTCACCGCACGTGTCTTCCACGATGAAATATCGCCGTAAATGCGGGACATAGATCCGCGTACCCGCGGGAATGTCCAGGACATCCTTTCCCGTCTCCAAAGAGTGCCCGACGGCGACCGTCACCGGATCCTCGTAGGTCCCGGTTCCGCCAGCTTCGCGATGCAATACAGGGTGGCTGATGTCGGGGGAACCTGCGGGCGTGTTGTCGAACCAGGTGTAGGCCGTCATATACACATCGGCCACAACCTTCTCCCCGGAAGGTGGCGTGGGCGGCGTACCCTCGCATGCGGAGACCATCAGGATCAGGGAAATAAACCCCGTGGGTACGACTATTTTCCGCATTCGGCATCTGCCTCTTCACCGGCTCTGTGGACCCAAGGTGAACGTTACAGTCGGCCGTCCCGCTGCGCTACATGCGGACGGAGTCTACGAGAGATGGCTCGGGGGAACCGATCGGAAGTATTTTCAGCTGGACCCCGAGGAATTCGATTCTGCCCACCGCTTGTACGCGCCCTGGCGGCTGAAGCCGGCCGCTTCGCCCACCTTGGCCCAGGACGCACCTGCTGTCCTGGCGTCCGCCACCGTTGCATCCAATCGTTCGATTGCCTGCTCGTATTCTCGCGCGGCCGCCTGCACAGCGGCGAGTGCAGCAGCTGCGGTAGGATCCTGCGGTGGCAGGTGGGCGCGCCACTCATCGTGGATCGCGTCCTCAATCTTTGGAGACGCATTCGCGACACCGTCAAGACAAATCCCGTCCCGCTTACCCTGGGAATTTACGTCGACCGGGTTAGCGTCTCGATCCCACAGACTGCCCACCCACCCACACGTACATGCTCCCCGCCAGCCTATGATCTCTTTGTCGGGTTCTAGGTTCTGATTGGATGGGTATGCATCCCGGGGGCGACCGGCGGATGCCCCATCGGATAAAATCCGTACGTCACCGGAAGCGGAAGATGACCGCTCATCCGCAGCCACGCGCGCGGCCCAACCTTCGTGCTGGCGGTCCTCAGAGAACCATCCCATGCCCTGCGACCCTTCCTGAGGTGATCCGAACGTCGGAAGCGGTCCCTGCAGGCGCGCAAGGGACCGCTCCTTTATTGATCCCGGAAGACGGTGGTGAGAACGCCTTCGGAACCAATGGCTCCCGCGCCCGCTAGTTCGATCGCAAGACCTGTCGTGCGGGTAGACGGGATTAGCTTGTTTGTTTCACGACCCGCTGTAGTGGGCAGCGACTACGAACGGACGCACTCGTGTGCCCGGCCAAGAATCCGGTGAAGAGCACTGGAGTGCTCAATAGTGGCTCAAATTGATGAGGTTAAACACTCCGCTCCCACGCCTTCCGTTTTCGTTCGGTAAAAGCGGTATAACAACAACATTATCAAACTACATCAATGCTGAAAAGAAGAAATTTCCATTAAGGCAATGCTCGCTATTTATGAGGGATTTCTCATCAACTAGAAATTCATGAGAATGTGCTCAGGAATCCCAGACACAGACAGGGATGGCCCGTGCCGAGCGCCTCGTGCCTGGTCGGCCGAGGGGATGCATCTGTATAAAGCCAAACCAGGCGGCCGGCTGGGCCAACCAGGCAACGCTTAGCTGATAATGATGCTGACTGCGAACGTCCGTTCTCGTCCGGAGCTGCTCTTAAACAACCGGCCACTAAAAAGACATACCCTGGCGGAACATAATTAACCGGTCGACACAGGGTATTTCAATGGAGCGAAGTCTGAAAAGCCTATTCGCCGCCTGTTTATTCCTGATTCTAGACGCGGAGAAATTCATTCGCACTTTCCGCGTAGCCCAAGCAGGGCAGAGAGAGAAGGTCCCAGCTGTCCTAAGTTAGGATTTCAGCTGTTTTTGCTTTGATTGTGACTGCGGTTCGGTGCGCATGCGACCGCCAAAGAGAGAGGCGCGAATGTCCTAACGGGGGTGGGCGTGCAGAGGACCCAGCCAATCTGCCGCGATTGTGCCCCTGTGGCTAGAGGACTTTTTGGGAATACCAACCCTAGGGGATGTGCAACGTGAGCGCACCCTTTGGGAGTACTCGAATTTCGGCCGCGCGCGCTACTTGGCTACCCGTGTGCCCCGTCACCAGCGGGTTTACTGCTTCCACCCACCGCAACATCGCAAATCGTCTAATTCAGGAAGACGTGCACGGCTGGGGCCACAACTGTTCGTTCGCGCTGGACCTGATAGAGCGTTCGTCAAAAATCGGTAGAACCCGATAGAGCGTCGGTCTAACAGCCGCAGGTAGTGATAGAGCGTCCGGGTGGAAGCGGCAGGTAGTGATAGAGCGTCCGGGTGGAAGCGGCAGGTAGTGATAGAGCGTCCGGGTGGAAGCGGCAGGTAGTGATAGAGGGTCCGGGGGGTGGAGGGTTAGTTCCAGCCGGAGCCGGCGGCGGTGCGGCCGGAGAAGCCGCCGATGCCGTTGCCCCAGTACATCCAGAGCGCGCCATTACCGTCCACGGACAGGACGTCCGTCTTGGCGTCGCCGGTGTAGTCGCCGCGGCCCGTGATGGTGGACATGGAATTCCAGCCGGAGCCCACCGGGACCTTCGCGCCGAAGCCGCCGCGGCCGTTGCCAGGGTAGCGGTACAGGACGCCGGCGGCGTCGCGGGCCAGCAGGTCGGCCTTGCGGTCGCCCGTGATGTCGCCGGGGCCGACGACGGCGGTCATCGGGTTCCAGCCCGAGCCCACCTTGGTCCGGGCGAGCCAGCCCCCGCGGCCGTTGCCGGGGTACAGCCAGAGGGTGCCGGTGGTGTCGCGGGCCAGGACGTCAGCCTTGCCGTCGCCGTTGATGTCGCCCGCTCCGGTGATGGCGTTGAAGCCGTTCCAGCCCGAGCCCACCTTGACGCGGGTCAGCCAACCGCCGGCGCCGTTGCCCGGGTAGAGCCAGAGCGCGCCGGTGGTGTCGCGGGCCAGGACGTCCGCGCGCCGGTCGCCGTTGAAGTCGCCGGGGGTGATCAGGGAGGTGAAGCCGTTCCAGCCGGAGCCCACCTGCCTGCGGGCAAGCCAGCCGCCCTTGCCGTTGCCCGGGTACAGCCAGAGGAAGCCGGAGTTCTCCCGGGCCAGGACGTCGGCCTTGCCGTCGCCGTTGAAGTCGCCGGCGGCGAGGACCGCGTTGAAGTGCAGAACGGCGCCGGCCGCGTCCAGCCGGCCGGCGCCGCAGCCCTGCGGGCAGCCGCCGGTCATGGGACGTGCGGTGCGCTTAAGGCGGGCTTCGACGGCGGCGGGTGTCGCCGTCGGGCCCATCTGGGCCATGAGCAGCGCAGCTGCGCCGGACACGTGGGGTGCCGCGGCGGACGTGCCTTCGGCGAAGAAGTAGGCTTCCGTGCCGAAGGTCTGGGGGCCGTCGTTCAGGGTGGAGAGGATGCCGTTTTGGACGCCGCTGTCCGGTTCTGCTGCGCTGGTGGGCGTCATGTCGCCGCCGGGGGCGGTGATGTCGACGGCGGGTCCGAAGTTGGAGTACGGCGCCAGGGCGCCGGTGCGGCCGCTGGCCGCGACGGCGATGACGTTCCGGCAGTTGGCGGGGCTGGAGGTGGAGGCCTGCGTCATCTCGTTGCCGGCGGCCGCCACCACGACCGAGCCGCGGGCGACTGCCGTGTCGATGGCGGTCTGGAACGTTTGCGGGCACGTGGGGTTCTCGGGGTCCGTGCCGCCAAGGCTCAGGTTGATTACCCGGGCGGGGTTCGGGTTGAGCGGCAGTCCCTCCACGGGAGCCCCGGAGGCCCAGACGATGGCGTCGGCGACGTCGGAGAGCTGGCCGCCGCAGGGGCCCAGCACGCGGACGGGCAGAATCTTGGCCTTCGGGGCGATGCCGGCGACGCCTTCGCTGCCGTTGTTGGCGACGGCGGCGACGATGCCGGCCACGTACGTGCCGTGCCAGGAGGACGACATTTCCGCCGAGCCGTCCACGCACTGGCCCGCGGCGGACCAGTCGCCCTCGTCCGTGGCGTCGGAGTCGCGGCCGTCCCCGTCCCGGGCGTCGTCGGCGTTGGTGATCATGTCGTACCCGGGGAGCATGTTGGCGTTGAGGTCGACGTGGTTGGTCTTGCCGGTGTCGATGACAGCCACCACCTGGCCGGCGCCCTGGGTGACGTCCCAGGCGCGGGTGGCCCGGATGCCGCCGGTTTCGGCGGACAGGTTCCACTGCCAGGGGAAGAACTGGTCACTCGGGTCGGCGGACTTGGCCTGCAGCTTCAGGTCTGGCTCGGCGTAGGCGACGGCGGGATCGGCGCGCAGCGAGGCGAGCATCTTGGCCGTGTCGCCATCGCCCAGTTCCTTGCTGGTGCGGATCACGCGGGCGCCGCTGGTGGTGGCGCGCAGGTCCTTCGCGGTGGCGCCGAGCTTGGCGGCGGCCCGGGTGAAGGACTGGGCGCGGAGTGCCGAACCGGAGCGGGCCGGATCCTTGAACTTGACGATGAACTGGTCAGTGGCGGGACTGGCCACGGACGGACGGCGCGGGATGGACGGCAGGTGGGGGTCGCCGTCGGCCGCCGACGCGGAAGGCACTACGAGGGCCGATGCCACCAGGCCGGCGATGCCGGCGGACATGATGGCAGCAGAGAAACGAGTTCGGCGCGTAAGAGACATCGAGACCATCCTGTGCGGCGCCGCTCAGCCGCTGGTGCCGGGACGCAGTTGTGGGGCGCGGCCCCCGCCGCGTTCAGGACGAGTCTAGCGGCAGTGGCCTCGGGCACGGTATCAGGGGACCGGCCTTCCCGAAATAGTTATGCAGGCGCGACGTGGCAGCCGGGGTCTCCCCGGGCAAGGAATTCGGCCGGTTAGGGCGGAGACGCCGGCGAATATGGGTCTTCCATGCATACACGCTAGCGGCGAGACCTTGGGGACATCTTGGCTGCCTATCCCCCATGTAGGCGGTCGGGTTTTCATGGCTCGGGCAAAGGGCTCCCGTTTGTCTACCGGGCGTTGAAGACGTCGGGTCCGAAGCTGTTCACTCCGGCGGCGCGGGCAACACCGAGGCGGGGCACCCGGAAGATGTCCTCGATGCTGGCCAGCAGGCTGTAGTGGTTGTAGAAGCGGTTGGAGGTTGTGCCGCCCCGGACGAACGGCGAGAGCACCAGCGCACCCACCCGTCCGCCGGCGGTCCCGCCGGGTCTGCCGGGAGGGCCGGCCGTTCGCCCTTCGGCTTCGTCGAAGGTGATGACCAGGACCCCGTCGCGCTGGAACGCCGGGGAACGCAGAATGGCCGGCACCTGTTGCCGGAGCCAGGCGTCCGCGGTGGCCAGGCCGCCGCGCCGCCCGTCGACGCAGGGGCTGTCGTGGCCGTCGTGGCACAGGTTGGGCGTGATGTAGGAGAGGTTGGGCGTCGTCGCGGCTGACCTGAGATCGGTGTCGAGCGCCCTGAAATCAACCACCCGCCGCGGGCAGTCCGGCGAGGCAGTGATCGCTTCGAAATACACGAAGGGGTTGTGACGCGTCGCGTACTGGTCACCGCGCCTGGCCCCTCGGCTCCCGTCTTTGGCGCCGGGCCGCGGATGCCGGCACGGGATACGCATGTCCTCCATGTAGGCCCTCCAGCTCTTCCTGGCCGCAGTCAGCTGCCCGGCAACCGTGGGAACGGACCGTGGGTAAAGGCAGCCGGTGCCCCTGAAGACGCCGCGGTACGGAGGACCGGCGGGCCTGAACCGCGCATAGGTCCCGCAGTCGGCACGGGTCTTCGCGTTCGATGGCTGCCCGGAAATCTGCGCCAGATAGTTCGGCAGCGAATGGTGGGCGATCGCGTAGTACTGGGACAGCAGGACACCCCGGGCGCGCAGAAACTTGGACAGATAAGGGGCTTTCGACGCCGGACCCCAGACCGTGCCATAGCCCTTGTTCTCGAGGTTGATCACAAAGACGTGGCCGGGCCTCGCTGCCCGGGTCACCGCAGTTGCATCCGGCACCGCCGCCGCGACGGCCGGCGCGGCCGTGGTGACGGGAGGTGGTGCGTTCTGCGGCGGCGACGGCGGCTGGCTGGTCCCGCTTGACACTGCTACGGCGACGGCAAGTGCGAGCCACTGGGCGCCGCGGCGGGTCCCTTCGCGCGGCCTCCGCCTGACCTTCCAGCCCATCGTGTCCTTCTCTCACGGACCTGTCCGGCAGTCGTCGGCAAACACCGCATCGGGAAACTTCGGAGTTTAGAGGCCCCGACGGCTGGCACCAGCATAGGCCTTCCTGAACAGTGATTCCCAGCATCCTTTTCAATATCCGGTGAGAAACTGCTGGCTCGAGCCGTGCCGATCCGTTGACGCTGATCTCCTGGGACACGCGTTTCGCCACGTTGATCGGGATGGAGAATCCAACTCCCATGTTGCAGCCGACCGCGGGCAGCCCAGCGGCTTTCCATGAGCGGCCCTGCCGGCTGCCCGCGTGCGGCGTTTAGTGTCTGGACCTGGACCGGATAATCACGGCTGAAAGACCACTTGCCGCGGCCAGATATCCAAGCATTAGTGCTAGTGCTGATGCGTATTCAAAGATAGTCATCGGACACACCTTCCAGTTGTGTTGCGGCGACACTACCCGCGCGAACCGGGCACCTCGCAGAAGGAATCCAGCGTGTTGGATCAAGATTTGGACACGAGGTCTGCACCCGGCACAGCATCGCAACAGCTTTTGACATCATTTTCCGTGGTCCGGACTCTGGACGTCCCGTCGGGGCCGTCGCAGATGTTCCCGTCGGATTCATGGGAAGCCCCATCGCTTTCTAACCTTCCTGACAGAGGGCGTACATTCCCAGCGGGGCAATAGAGGGAAAATGGTCACCCTCGTGCAGATGCCCCGGCGGTAGCCGGCTCTGCCTGCGGCTCGGCGAAGGTGCCAATCTCCTCTGCGGGTCGCGTGTCCGCCACGGGGCCTCCGCGCGAGCCCCGGTTCCGCAGCCGCGCCTCAACGGGACGCTCGAAGAAGGTGTAGGCGGCGCCGGCGAGCGGTATGGCTATGGCAATTCCGACGGCGGCAAACACGGCGCGCTGCGCAAGGCTCTCCGGGCCGAGTTCCAGGGCTGTCCGCAGCACGAGCTCGTGGACCAGGTAGAGGGCGAAGGACCATTCGCCCAGTTTCACCATTGCAGGGGCGCTGGCGAAGGTGGGTCGGCCTCCGCAGCGGTCACGGACCGCATACGCCGCAATCAGAAGGGCGTAGCCGGGAATGCAGAGCGCGCCGGCCAGCGGCCCTGCGGTGCGCCAGGGCGCGATGGCATCGACAACCTCGAGAATGACGAAGGAGCCGATGGCCGCAGCCGCGCCGGTGCCCACACCGAACCTGGGCTTCCAGCCTTTCTTCATGGCGATGGCCAGGCAGACACCCACAATGAACTCGGCGAGCCGGAACGCGGGGAACGTGTAGAACAGGGCGCCCCAGTCGAACCCGCGGAGGAATGCAAGCAGGACGGAAATGAGGGTGACAGCGGCAACGAAGACCGCGGCGCCGACGCGGAACAGCTTGCCCGGTTCAATTCGTGACAGCCGTACCGCCAGGAATGGGAACACCGCGTAGAAGAACGCTTCGCAGGAGAGCGACCAGGACACCCCGTTGTAGGCGTAGACCCAGTGCTGGTCGCCGAGCCAGGCCTGCGCAAGGAACAGGGAGGCCAGGAACCGTGGCAGGGACTGATCGCCCTGCGTGATGAGGGCAAGAACGACGGCGGCAATCGCCGTGAGCGCGTGCAGCGGCCAGATCCGGGCGAACCGGCGCCAGTAGAATTGGCGTTTGGTCGTGTCGGGGTTCATGGACCAGGCGAGCACGAACCCGGACAGCATGAAGAAGAACGTCACGCCGGTCTGTCCCATGGACACGAGCGGGTACATCTCGGGCACCAGCGTCACGGACGCGTGGTACAGGACCACGAGCATGGCGGCGATGAACCGAAGTCCTGTCAGTGAATCGAGCCGGGCGCGTGAAATGGTTTTTCCTCCTTGGGTGACGGCAATGAACCGTCTACTCTACCCACGAAAAATGTAATTATCACAAAAAGGTAACGGCGCGCTCTGCCCCTTTGGGGCCTCGAGTGGGCCAGTTTTTGGTAGCGCCCACCTTGGTGCCGGCATATGCAGAAACTGCTGCTGCAGGGACGCGAGTGCCTTCAGCAGCAGTTCATGACCACAGGATCCTGCAGTTGCAGGCGTCAATTCCAGCCGAATCCCACACGCAGCTAGGAGCAATTGATCCTGTCTGCGGGATCGACGTTATTTTCAAGCCAGTCTCCGTACGTCCCAGCGCCCTTGATCGCCGCACAGACATCGCTTTGATCACGACCGACAACGCGGTAGACGGCGTAGATGTAGCTCCCACCACTATTCTCCACAGAAGGACCCCTGAAGTTGTCACACCAGGACAGATCGGTGCGGAGATACTCGGAACCGGGTTGGCGGCCAAGAGCGCCCCAACATCCCTGGCATAGTTCTTTGGCTCACAGGCCGTTCCAAGAATGACCACCCCGGCCCCATCGCACGCTGGGTAAGAGATGCTGCGACTGATTCCCAAGTCCCCCGGATGTTCCAATTCTGCATCGCCAGGACTTAGCCAGTAGGTCATTGGTTCGCTGTCGTGGTTCCCGGCGTCGTCAGTGATTACGAATACTGTCTTTCCGAGCCGGTAGGTTGTCCCGTTGTTCGCGGCCACGAATTCATCTGCGTCTTGAACGGCGCTGAGCTTGATCGTGCCCCCTGTCTTCTTGCTCAGCCCGTAGTAGACCATCTGGCTACCCTCCAAACAAATGGCCGCCCTAAAGGAACCAGACGCCGCCACTTTCACGACCTTCCCGCTCGTCTTGCAGTAGGCAAGGTCCGCGGAAGAGTAGCTACCGCCGGCTGGATTCCCGTTGCTCTGGGCCGCCGCTTGGGTTGGCACTGGCGAGTCCGACTGAATTGCCGGAAGAGGTTGGGGAATGGCAGGCTCCGCGGTGGCGGGAGGACGTGCTGTGACGCTCCCCATTCTGGGCGCTGTGGCTGCGGAGATGATCGGGGAAAGTACAACAATACCCACGGCGGACCACAAGACGATCCAGAAAATCTTCTTATACCGGCGCCTTTCCTCCGGGTTTGCGCCTGTCGGGCCGTTGTTTCCTAGTTGCCGATAGCGTTGAGTTCGAGATTCTGGCACTTCATTTTCCAATGTTCAAGGTAGGCGCAGCGAAGCCAATGCGCGATGGACTTGCTCTGCAATGGTGTTCATTGTGTTGACGGTATTTTCGCTAGTTCGAATGTGGGTTCCATAAATTCGACTTCAGTCTGTCGACGGCGGCTGTCTTGCCAATGCTGTTCCGTGCCATCCCAGGTGCGGCGCAGCTGGGCGGTCGCTTGTTCGAGCTCTGTAATGACTGCATCTAACCCGCTCATGCCGCATCCCGCTCGCTCACTAGGGCTGGGAGATGCGTGATTCCCAGATTCCGGGCGATCTGCAGGCGATGCCGCCCGTTAATCACCTCATAGCTGCCGTCGGCTTTGGCATCCAGCCGGATCGCCTCCGAGCCAAGAAAAATGTCCCAAACGTCGGCAAGGTTACGCATCGAGTCAGGGGTCGCACCGCTTGAGTTGTCACGCTGAACTAGGTCGTCCCTGCCCTGTCCCTGGGATATCGCTTTCGACACCACCCGGTCCCATTTCTCGCACGCCCATGCATAGTCAGCAGGTGACGCCCGCCAGGAAAGGATGGGATTATCGGCGAATGTCGCGGCTTCTATCTGGACCTTGCGCATACCCTTCTGGGCCAGAAAGGAGTCGAGTTCTGAGGTGCCCGAATCTCGAATGCCCGGAACCGCCGATTCCACAGCGCTTCCCCCGCTGGCGACCATTCCATATGCTGCGATGGCCTCATCCAAGAACGTCAATCTTTGGTTCGCGCGGACCCCGAAGCTGGGCGTTTGTCTCGTTGAAGCGTGATGAAACCATTGAGAATCTGGAAATGGCATCCTGTATGTCCGTCACTGCTTGGCGGGAAGACTGAAGTCTTCGGGAGGCGGCATCGCGCAGAACGCCCCGATGGTGCCTTTCCACATCTGTCGCCTCCCGATAGTCATCACAAGCCCGCTCGAATGCGAAACGGCGCCTCGTGCAGTCTGACTCTGCTGCCGCAAGTTGTGCGGACAAGGTCGATCGGAACTCGGCCATTGCCCTCCCGGCGACTTCCACGTATCTTCTGTGGGCCCGGTTGGCATCGGCGATCGCCGATCTACTGGCGTGGGCTGTCGCCATTACTTACCTAGGAATACACGCAGTTGCTGGGCCTTCTTGTCTATCTCTTTGGCCTGGCCGTCCAGCTGTTTGGAGGACGCCGTGATGCTGGAGAGTATCGACGACAACGATGAGTCGATACGGCGTTTGATCGGATCATCCCAGTCAAGAGACCGCATGGTGCCGTCGATTTTCTTTTTCAGGTCGCCGATCTGCTTCTCGGTCTCCCGGACGAGCTTTGCGAACCTCGCAACAGCCCTTTCACTACAAAAGGGTCGTCAGTAGACCCACCGTCAGATCGGAGCCGGTTCCTACCTGCGAGCGTCCGAGCCAGGCGCCGGCTCCGCTTCCCCGGTACACCCAAGCGTGCCCGTCTTTTCGATGGCAAGGACGTCGTTCCGGCCGCCACGATTGAAGTCCCTGACGCCCACGATGGCGGCGATTACTTAAGCGCCGCCGTCAATTGCTTGTTCAGGTACGGGGCCAGCGACTTCGCATAGGTGGCAGTGATGTGGGCTGCCGAATCACGGTAGACGATGGCGTTGCCGATGACTGCCGGGCATTCGATGTCGGTACAGAATTGCGACGCAAGGTCAACAAGGACCGCGCCTGGCACCAGTTCCACGGCCTGTACCAGCGGATCGGCAGTCTGAGATGCGTCTTCCAGGGTCGTTGAGCAGTCGTTGTTGTCTACGTTGAAGCCGATACGGGTGATACAGGAGAGCGCCTCGGGATCCACAGACGGCACATCGGCAATGGCAATCACCTTAGTGCCCCGGTCAGCCACTGGCCGCCAAGCGTTAGCGAACATGCTGGCCGCATATCCGACGTCAGTGCCCGTCTTGCCGCGGGCCGCAGTGGTGAGCACCGCCATGTAAGGCTTACCGCCTTCCACTTTTCCGCGTATCTCATTCATCACGTCATAGCAGTCATATCCGGGGCGCTGCTCCATCCACTGGCAGCTGTAACCAACGAATACGTCGACTTTCCAGTTGTTAGCCACGGCAAATTCTTGGATCGCTGGAATCAGGGAAGCCGCGTGACTGTCACCGATCAGCGCAATCGGAACTGCGTTGGGCTTGACCGATCCGATACTGCACGCGTTCAGGGGCTTACTCTGTTCACGCCAGCATTTGAAGGAGTCCCCGTTGTCGCGGGCGAATGTGTCTATTGATGGCATGAGGGTGCCACCCAGCACGCCTGGCTTACAGCCGTTTAACGGGTTCAGGAAGCCAGCTCCCAGGCATTTCGGTGCGGCTTTGGCCGTGGGGGTGGTCGTTGCGGTTTCAGCACTCTTGGCATCCGCGGCCGACTTGAGTACAAATGGGACGTCCGCCTGAGGTTCACCAGTCGGCTGGTTCTTGACTAGGGCAGCGCCGGAAACCGCGGCGGCAAGTACGGCTAAAGAAACCATGGCGATGGCGACGGCCTGCCCGTTTGGGTCAAAAGATGTTTGGCGGCGTCCACGCTTCGATTTCGGTGCATTTCTGAACCGGTTTTCGATGAAGTGATACGACGCCACGGAAAGAGCCAGGCTGATGGCTCCCGCTGTCACATAATATGTGAGGTTTCCCGCCGGGATAAACGCGACCAGCAGAACGATTGCGGGCCAGTGCCATAGGTAGAGAGAGTACGAAATGTCCCCGATGTAACCGCTGATGGGGTTCGTGAGGGGCCAAAGGAACCTAGTTGGCCCGCCAGTGCCGGCGATGATTACAGTCACCGTCGATAGCACCGGAAGCGCCGCGAAGGGGGCAGGGAATCCCGGAGTTGCGGTGACTATGAAGACGGAAGCCACCATCCCGGCAAAGCCAGTCCACGCGATGATTGGACGGAGTGCCGTAGGAATGCGAGTTAGGACTGGCGAGACAACAGCTACGAAAGCTCCGGCTCCAAGCTCCCAAGCGCGGGAGGTCGTAGAGAAGTACGCCCACGCCGGATTGGTCGCCGTTTCATAAACGGCCCATGCGAACGAGCCGATTATGATCGCGACCATGACCCAACCAACCAAAACGCGCCCGTTAGCAGCGTTGCCACGTTTGGACACTACCCAGAAGATCAGCAACATCAACCACGGCCACACGAAGTAGAACTGCTCCTCAACACCTAGGGACCAGAAGTGCTGGATAGGCGAAGGCGGCTGGCCCTCTTGGAAGTAGTCTGTGCCCGCCACAGCGAACCGCCAGTTCCCAGAGAACAGGAGCGCCCAGACGCTGTCTGTCAGCGTCTCGGCCGCCCGCCCCCTAGGGAGGAAAGCGAAGGCAGCAGCAACGGTGACCACCAGAACAGTCAGCGAGGCGGGGAGAATGCGCCGCACGCGGCGCTGGTAAAAGTCTGCAAACGAGATGCTTCCGGTCTTCTCCTTCTCACGCAGGAGCTGGGAAGTGATGATGAAGCCGGAAATCACGAAGAAGACATCCACGCCCACAAAGCCGCCAGTTGGCCATCCCACCAGATGGCTGGCAATGACTGCGAGGACAGCGAAGGCCCGAAGGCCTTGGATATCGGCGCGTAGGTTTTTCTTCGACGGCGCTACCACTGAGGCCCGGCTTTTGAGCATGGACACGGCCATATTTCCCCCATTTTGAGACCCGAGACAAGGCATATTCTATCCGGACCGGCTACGACACCTATTGAGAGCCTGTATCCGGCCTACGTCATCAAACGGGTGATCATGTCCACGTGACGCGTGAAAGCAGCTGGGGATAACCGCCCGGCATAGAGTTCACGGGGAACGACCGGGAGTTCCTCCGGGCGGCTATCCAAGAGCATGCTGATGTCCAGAATGTACGGCGAGAATTCAGGTGCGAAACCGTTGCGGACGTGATGGGTACCGAGAACTGGGACCCCGAAGGACAGCGCCTCTACGGCCTTGGCCTTGATCCCGCTTCCGCTGGAGACTGGCACAATGGCCGCGTCGACCTTTTCGTAGAATGAAGCGGTATCCGCCACCGGCCCGACGACCTCAATGGGGAAACCCCATCTGGAAACCTTTTCGGAACCGAATCCGGCCACCACGATCTCGTATCCTGCAGCCGTGAGCCTTGCGGCATTCTCTGCAAGGAAAGCGCGGAGGTCCAGTTCGTTCGGGGCGTAGTTCATGTTGCCTATGAATCCAAGCCTCCTGGGACGCCCGTGCACATCACGTGGGGTCCTGAGGGGCTGGGGTGTCGGCAGCCAAGACGACGCTGCCTGAGAACGCCCTGACTGCATGAGGTAATCATGATGACCGGCATACGTGTTGTATGTGGCGGACCCGGGGATTAGCCGCTCGCGCTTTCGCCACACGCCTGACTGATAGTAGCCGCCCGCCTTTGCTAGGAGCCCGTCGCCTGATGATGCGGCGAAGTCGCTCCAAAGGTCCATCCAGTCAAGGATCACGGGCCTCCCTCTCAGCTGGCGGGCTCCCGAACGGAACACGCCGGGGACGGTGAGAACGGTTAAGTTTGCCCGTTCAAACGCGGGAAGCTTCCGCTCGAAGGGGAGCGGCATGATTGACCGTTTTATCGACGACAATCTTCCCTTTGCGGAGTCTCCTTCGGCCGGCGCGGGCAGGATACCGACGAAGTTGACGTCGAATCCGAGGGAGTGGAGAGCGTCGCGCCAGGCAAAGGCGCGTATCCCTCCGCCATCCCGGATGGTCCCGGCCTCATCGAACCAATAAACAACGGCCGCGGTCCTGCCCACGCATCCCCCTAAAATCGATCATTTCCCCTGAGAATCATAGTGCAAGGTTATGCTCGTGCAGGGGTCCACAAGGATCGTTGAGTTCCCCCGGCAATGAGCCCTGGAACGCGGCCCTCCGTGCTAGACGCAATGCAGTGGACAGTTCGCGAACCTCGCGCCTACCGGTACCCATCCACGATCGCAGCCGCTATCTCCTTGTACGCTCGCCGGGTCTCCGGCTTCAGGTGGTCCAAGGTCACCAGGTCGCCGTCCGCCACTCCCCTGTCGTGCGGCACGGCGATGAGCTCCCGGCACATCCCGGCCAGGTGCTCCTCAATGGCGTCCTTGTCCACACGGTTGGATACCTCGTCCTTGTCCGTGATCACCACAATCGCGTTGCGCGCCAGCTCCTCGTAGCCGTGGCCTGCCAGCCATTGCAGGGTGCTGCGGGCGCGCTTGGCGCCGCTAACCGCGTAGCCGGCCGCGATGATCAGGTTGTCGGCGGACTGCAGGATCCCACTCATCGCGTTGTGCGTCACACCGGTGCCGCAGTCGGTCAGAGCCACAGAGTAGTAGCTGGAGATGAGCTTGCGGATCCGCAGGTACTCCTCGGCCGTCAGCGAGTCGGACACCTCGGGGTCCTGCTCGCCGGCGATGAGGTGCAGCCGGCCCGAGTGGTGCATGTAGCGGGACAGCTCAGTTAGCGAGTCGACGGAGTCGATGTTTCTCAGCAGGTCCGTGATGGTCCGCGGCGTGGCCTTCTGGTAGATACCCTCGCCGAGGGCGCGCTCCACGAGGTCACCGGAGTCCGGGTTCGCATCGATGGCACAGGGCGGGTCACCACGGAACTCAGCCAGCGTAAGGCCGACGCCCACGGTGGTGGAGGTCTTGCCGATGCCGCCCTTGAGGCTGAGTACGGCGGTGTTGAAGCTGCCTTGCAGCTGGCACGAGATCCGGCGGGCCAGCTCGTCCTCCTCACGTTCCAGCGCGCTCAGTCCGAGATTCCAGGCCCCGCCAGTGGCCCGGTACAGGAAGCCACGGAAGCCCTTCTTGGGTCGCGGCTTCTGCTCGCGGACGAACGAGGTCGGCATGGCGGTGGCGGGCGCCGCCGGCACCTCCCGTTCCAGGAGGCTTTCCGGAACGCGCGACGGTGGTGCTCCCGCTGGTTGGCGTTCCGGCGTCGGCGGAGCAGCTGCGGCGGGCGGCGAGTCGGATAGAGCGTCGGCGGCCGCGGCTGCTTCCGCCCAAGAGGAGCTGCGGATGGGACGGGGCGGTGCGGTGGGCTCAGGTGTCACGGCGGGAAAAGTTCCTGTCCAAGCGTCGGAGCCGTCGGCATTGCGACGACGGAAGCGGCGGCGCAGCTCGGGCTGCGCCTCGTCGATATCGGCCTCGGCTAATCGGTTATCCGCTGGTTCAGGCATGATTCGGTCCCCCGGGACTCACAGCGGCGTCCCGCTGCGGTGGTCGATTGGCTTGGTTCAAGCATCTATTCTAGATGCTGGCAACTGCCCGAACGGTCAACACCCTTGCGACACCCCTCGTAGTGCCCGGAGCGGCATCCGTCAACTGTGCGTCAGTGCTGCTGACACGACGGCGATGGTGGCCACCAGGAGGACGGCCAGCACCACGTATCCCCACCATTTGGGCCTGCTGCGGTGCGGGTTGATGTCGATGTATGGCACGCTAATTCACACGCCCCTGGGCAACCTCAGGAACGTAAACTGCGGCAGGCGCGGCGGCCCGGCGCTTGCGCCGCAGCATCCAGTAGAGCCCGGCGAACGGAACCAGCAGGCTCCCCATCAGGGCGGATAGCGCGAGTACAAAATCGGTGACAGCCACGGTTGAGACCTCCGTAAGCGGCAGCTCCTTCGACGCCATCAGTGCGACCATGCTCCGGGTGCGGCAAAGGGGCTGGAAATGGACCCCCAGTTTTGGATCGATCGCCAGCCTACTTAGCAGTCTAGGGCGCTGTCCAACTGGACACGCCCTTTAACAACTTCAGCGACATATTCACTTGTACGCTTTGTTACTACCCCCTATACCCGTAGGGCCAGCATCACCACCACAGCAGTCGTCACTGCCAGGACTGTGAGCCCTGCATAAGACAGCAGGCGAATCTGAGTGCGGCGGGCCTCCCGCCGCGAGTCCCTGTGGTACCGGACTCCCCCACGACATCCCATGCGGGAGATGCTATGTACGGCAGATCAAGAAAAGCTCAGCGTTTCCTCAAGAAATGCGCAAGACAACACCCACAATCCGCTTACGCGAGCTCTAGCTTCCGTCGCCGCGGTGGGTGCCAGCACTATGACCACGGAGCCGGCGGCGAAGTCGCTGCGGATGCCTGCCGCGGCCGGGGTGTGGGCCACTAAGCGGCGGCAGCGGTTCCACGGGCAGGCCCGCCACAGCTGACCTCAAATGGTCCTGCACGCGCGGCATGTCCTGCACGTCCAGCCAGGACCGCTCGGGCATCGGGTCATCGGCAACGATGTGTTGCTCGATGAAGCGGCGGATGGCGGCGCTGATTCCTGTCTTCATGACCCAAAACTAGGGACGTCTGGGGGCAGCCAATAGCGTAGTCACTACCTGTCTTTTCGGGTGCCAGGTACTCAGAGCACAAGGGCTACTCGGTTTAATGCTGCGGACGGGTTTCCTGCAGCCGCTTGATGAACCAGCGCGACTGCTCAGGCCCGTAGGGCAGCACGGGAATGGCCTTGGTGGCGTCTGCCGGGGTATCGCGGATGGACTGCCGCGCCTGCCGGACGGCCGTGGTCATGGTGTCGGCCATGGTTTTGACGAACCGGTCGCTGCAAGGCTCCCCATGTCCAGGGACCAGGAATTCGTAGCGGTGCCGGAGGGCGGAGAGGTGGCGCAGCACGTCAGCCCACTCTTCGGGGTAGGAGTCCTCGAATGAGGGGTGCGATCCCTGCTCCACGAGGTCGCCGGCGAACAGGGTCGTGGTGGTTCCCACCAGGAGGTCACCATCGGTGTGCCCGCGGCCCAGATAGAAGAGGGTGACGGCCTGACCGCCGAGGTCAACAAGCACGGGTTGATCGCGGACAATGGCGTTGGGGACCACGAGCTCCACGTTCTCCCCCTCACCGGCGGCCATTTCGGGCTCGATGTCCGTGACCTCGCTGCGCTGGGCGTCGCCGTCTTCGCCGATCTCCTCGGCGCAATTTTCGTGCGCCCAGAACTCCTCGACACCGGCGTCAGCGAAGACGGCGTTGCCGAAGAAGTGGTCGTAGTGGGAGTGGGTGTTGACCACGACGAGGGGAAGCGGCGTCTTCTCGCGGACGGCGTCCAGGACTTCTTGGCCCTGCCGCGGCCCGCAGCCGGTATCGATGACCATGGCCCGTTCGGTCCCCACGATGAGGCCTGTATTGAGGTTGGAACCTTCAGTTACCAGCACATAGTTGTCCGTGCCGACGTCGAGCCATCGTGACATTCGTTCTCCGTACGTCTGGGGAGCATCTGCGGTCTTCAGGCCTCGATTCTACCCATCTGGCAGATGAATATCAGGGAACTGGTTTGCCGCTCTACCCGGCGCCCCCGGCCCCAAGTCGGAATTTACTCATTGGAAATGCCCTACTTGGTATGGTCTGCACATGGGGACAAAACAACACAGGCACTACTGTGACATCTGCAACGCGATGACCAACCATGTCACGTCGTATAGCGACGACGGCGGCCGACTGATGGCCTCTGTCCACTGCAGTGATCATTCGGATACAAAGCCATAGGATGCCTCGACCTTCGCCGCCGGAATCAATATGCGACGGCGAAGGTCCGAGAAGGAATATCGCTGCTTTCGTCTACAAGTCGGCCAGTAAGGAAGTAGGTGCCTCGATTGCGCCGGCCACGAAGCGAAGGAACCCGGCAGCTGTTCCGCCATCACATACACGATGATCAAACGTCAGCGTCAGTTCCGTTACCTTGCGGACGGCGAGTTCACCGTCGGCCACCCACGGCTTGTCTATGATCCGCCCGATGCCCAGAATCGCCACCTCGGGGTAATTGATAATCGCCGCGGAACCGTCGACCCCGAACACTCCGTAGTTGTTCAACGTGAAGGTGCCGCTGCCCAGTTCAGTCGGTGTTGCCTTACCGTCGCGAGCGCGGGCGGTCAGCCGCTTGATTTCTGTGTCCAGCTGCTTAGCACTGAGCTTGCCTGCGTTACGGATCGACGGCACCACCAATCCTCGATCCGTTTGCGCTGCGAATCCGAGGTTAACCCCGTCGAACTCCACGATCTCCTGAGACTCCCCGCCTGAGGCGTCATCGCCGCTGACGAACCGCGTGTTCAGCGCCGGATACTTGTTCAAGCCTGCGGTGACAAAACGGGCGATGAAAGCCAGCAGTCCGGGTGTGTTGTGAGGGTCGGATTTCTTGAGGCTTGCGCGCAGCTCAACGAGGGCAGTGGCGTCGACGTCCACCCAGACGGTGGCTTCGGGAATCTCGGTGCGACTACGGGACATGTTGGCGGCGACAGCCCTACGGACGCCTCGGACAGGGGTGCGGCTGGTGATTCCCAGGCCAGTGCGGGCGTCGAGCCCGCGGCTTGTCGAGCTTGTCGAGACATGGCTGTCGGCAGGCTCGGTTTCGACGGGTTCAGCCAGTGGCGGTGGCTCTGTTTGGGCAGGCTCAACCTCGGCTGGCTTCGTGATCGCCGCTTCAACGTCGCGGCGCATGATCAATCCGCTCTCCCCAGAGCCGTGCAAATGGCCGAGGTCCACGCCGTGTTCCTTAGCCATGCGGCGGACGAGAGGTGAGATAACGGCGCCTAGTTTTCCGGGGACCCGGGTGCTCTGGAGAAGGAGGTCGTCTGGTGAGGTGGTCAGCTTGGCGCTCTGGTCCTTCATTTCGCTTCGCGGGGTCTCGACAGGGTCGCCCGTAGGCGCGCCGCTGATTGAGCCTATCGAGACCGCGGAGGCACGTCGGGGACGGGTTCGGCGGACCGTTGCAGTCCCTCCCGGCGTTCCATAGCCGATGAGGACGTTGCCGGAGCCTGCTTTTTCTTCTGCGCGGTAGGCTTCTGCTGCTGCAGTTTCTGCGGCTTTAGTTTCGACGGGGGTTTCGACAAGCTCAACCACCGGGACATTAGGTTCGCTAAGCTCAACCAGCAGGGTCACCGAGATGAGCGGCTTGCCTACGTCCAGGGTCTGGCCAGGCTCGCCGTGCAACTCGGCTACAGTGCCGGCATATGGTGATGGAACCTCGACGACTGACTTGGCTGTCTCCACTTCGGCGATGGGCTGGTCCACGCGGATCTCGTCGCCGACGGCTACGAGCCAGTTGACGAGTTCAGCTTCGGTCAGTCCTTCGCCAAGGTCGGGTAGGCGGAATACCTTGGTTTCGGTCATCTGATCAGTCTTCCCACTGGAGGTCATCAACGGCGTCGAGGATGCGGTCCACGCCGGGTAGGTAATAGTGCTCAAGTTTGGGCGCGGGGTACGGGACATCGAATCCGGTGACGCGGCGGATAGGTGCCGCGAGATGGTGGAAGCAGCGTTCCTGGACCCGCGCCACGATCTCCGACGACACCGACGCGAACCCGTGCGCCTCGGCGATCACCACGGCACGGCCGGTCTTCCGAACGGAGGCGGCGACGGTTTCGTCGTCGAACGGAACAATGGTTCGGATGTCGATGACCTCGAGCGAGCGTCCCTCTTCCGCGGCTGCCGCCGCTGCTGCAAGGGCTACGGGAACGGACGGTCCATAGGCGATCAGCGTCGCATCAGTGCCGGAGCGGGCTACAGCCGCCCGGCCTTCGGTGGAGCTCCGACCGTCGGCCTTCGCCTCATACTCCCCGCGCAGTGCGTCCAGGTCCACCAGGTCCTTGGACCAGTAGAGCTTCTTGGGCTCCATGAACATCACGGGGTCATCCGAGTCTATGGCCTCACGGAGCATGAGGTAGGCATCCGCCACGGTGGCCGGCGTGTAGACCTTCAGCCCCGCGGTGTGGGCGTAGTAGGACTCGGAGGAGTCGCAGTGGTGCTCCACTCCCCCGATGCCGCCGGCGTAGGGAACACGGATGACCATGGGCAGCTTCAGCCGCCCCTTGGTGCGGTTATGCATCTTGGCGACGTGGCTGACGATCTGCTCGAATGCAGGGTAGGCGAAGGCGTCAAACTGCATCTCGACGACGGGGCGCATGCCGTTGATGGCCATACCCACAGCCATTCCGACGATGCCCGACTCCGCCAAGGGCGTGTCGAAGCAGCGCTGCTCTCCGAAGGCGGCCATGAGGCCGTCGGTGATGCGGAAGACGCCGCCCAGTTTGCCGACGTCCTCACCGAACACCAGAACTAACTTATCCGTACGCATGGCATCGGCCATCGCGGTGTTCAGCGCCTTGGCCATGGTGACCGGTTGCGGTCCTG
This sequence comes from Arthrobacter sp. NPDC057013, assembly GCF_042674585.1. Classification (NCBI taxonomy): domain Bacteria; kingdom Bacillati; phylum Actinomycetota; class Actinomycetes; order Micrococcales; family Micrococcaceae; genus Arthrobacter; species Arthrobacter sp. NPDC057013. The sequence goes on along the minus strand of NZ_JBHUSE010000001.1, from coordinate 282,642 downwards.
CCGCTTCCACTGTGGCCGCAGCCGAAGCGGCTGCCCGGGCCGTAGCGGAGCTGACGTTGCCGTTGGCCTCTGACGAGGTGGTAATTGTTGGGCTCATTCTGCGGCCTCCGCTGTCATTGATGCGCCGGCGGCTTCGCGGGCGAGTTCGTCGGCAAGCAGGGCCGACTGTTCCTTGAGTTGCGGTGTCGGGCTGGAGAAGACGTACTTGAACAGGTCCTGGGGATCGACTGGAACCTCTTCGCCGAGGCCGTTACGGAGTTGCGCCGCAACCGACTCGGCCTTTTCCGCAATGCGGGCTTCGCCGTCGTCGTCCAGCAGTCCCTTATCGGTGAGGTACGTCCTCATCCGAGAGAGTGGATCCCGGGCCATCCACTGGGCCACTTCGCTGTCCTGCCGATAGCGGGTGGCGTCGTCGGCGTTGGTGTGGGCCTGCACGCGGTAAGTGTGCGCCTCCACCAGAAGCGGGCCGGAACCCTCGCGGGCGAGCTTGACCGCGCGGTCCAGGACGGCGAGGAGCGCGACGACGTCGTTGCCGTCCACCCGTTCGCCGGCCATGCCGTAACCGACTGCCTTGTGCGCAAGCGAAGGAGCGACGGACTGGTGGGCCAGCGGCACGGAGATGGCGTACTGGTTGTTCTGCACGAAGAAGATCACCGGGAGGTGGAAGACGGCGGCGAAGTTCAGGGCCTCATGGAAGTCGCCTTCGCTGGTGGCACCGTCACCGCACATGGCCAGGACCACAGTGTCCTCACCGCGGAGCTTGGCGGCATGGGCGACGCCGACCGCATGGAGTAGCTGGGTGGTGAGTGGCGTGCATTGGATGCCGACATTGTGTTTCAGCGGGTCGTAGCCGCCGTGCCAGTCGCCGCGGAAGATGGTCATGGCCTCGACTGGATCCACCCCGCGGGCCATGACAGCCACTGCGTCGCGGTATGTGGGGAACATCCAGTCGCCGGCGGCGAGGCACAGGGCAGCTGCCACTTGGCAGGCCTCCTGGCCGTGGCTGGAAGGGTAGACAGCCATGCGGCCCTGCCGTACCAGCGCGGAGTTCTGGTCATTGACCCGGCGCCCTACAACGAGCTGCTCATAGGCGGCGAGGAGTTCCTCATCGCCGGGCAGCGGGTATTCGTGGCCGGATTCAGTGCCCTGTTCGGAATGGTGCTTCAGGTTGCCGTTTTGGTCCACCATCTGGATCTGGTGGCGGGCCGGCAGCATGTAGTCCTCGGCGGTGATGCCGAATTTGCGCACAGCCTCGGCGGCAGCGCCCGGCAGGTGCACGTCCTCGGTCTGCTCAGGTGCGGGTTGAACCTGCGCCGTCCCGGGGCCAGTGTGGTTTGCGGAGATCGTCATTGGTCCGTCCTTCTGTCGCCACTATTCACTTTCAGTATCGTCCCGGACAATGTTTCGTATCCAGTGCCACCGTAAATCGTGGAGAAGTACGTTCATCTGCCATATCGTGAAAGACAAACCGCAATTGTGAGCTGTGAAAAGGGTGGGAGTTGTAGACGAATGGCTGAACCGGACGACGAGGAGCAGTCAGCGGTGCCTCTGGACGATGTTGACCGCAACATCATTGCGGAGCTGACAAAGGATGGTCGGATGTCTGTGACGCAGGTTGCCGAGAACGTCCACATTTCCCGGGCGCACGCCTACACGCGGATTGGCCGGCTCACTGGCCAGGGGGTGCTGACGAAGTTCACGGTCCTGGTTGATCCGATTAAGGCCGGTCTGAAGTCATCGGCCTACGTTACGTTGAAAGTACGGCAACATTCTTGGCGCGAGCTACGGGAGCAACTACGGGCGATCCCCGAGGTTCACCACATCGCCTTGGTTGGCGGGGACTTCGATGTCATCTTGCTCGTGCGCGCTGTGGACAACGTGCACCTGCGCCGAGTTATTTTCGATCAACTTCAGTCCATGCCGGGCGTGCTGGACACCCAGACGTTTCTGGTGTTCGAGGACGTTGATACGCGATGAGTGTTGATTCTGCCTGCTAGCGGTCCGACGGTAGAGACGCGCCGATCATCACCCGAGCTGGCTAAACCCTATTACCTGAAAAGGAAACCCATATTTCAGAGCGAAATGAGGCGCGTCATTCGCGGGTACAATGAGCTGAACTACAGAAAACTGCCGTACTGGTGGCACACGGTCGAGGTGCCCCGGCGACAACACAGGGGGACACCGGTTTGGACTTACGCGATTTCATGCGCCTAGTACGACGTCATTGGATACTCATTGTGGCGTCGACACTGGCCGGCATACTTGTAAGTGGGGCCGCGTCCGTGCTAACGAAACCGACATATACCGCCGAAACACAGTTGTTCGTTGCAATCCAGAGCTCCGGTTCCGCCCAGGACCTCCAACTAGGTAACAACTTCAGTCAGGCGCGCGTTCAGTCATACGTCAAGACGGTCGAGTCCCCGGCCGTGCTCCAACCGGCCATTGACTCTCTTGGCCTACCGGTCACAGCCGAAGAGCTGGCAACGCATGTAAAAGCCACGACAGAAACCAGTACCGTGCTCATCAATATCGCGGTGTCGGACACTTCGGCAGTGCAGGCTGCAGCCATGTCTCAGGCTGTGGCGGACAGCCTCATTAAAGTTGTTGACACGTTGGAAAGACCGAGGACGGGAGGGTCTTCGCCGGTTAGTCTTTCAGTCATCAAACCCGCCAAGGCCCCATTAGAACCTTCTGCGCCAAGTACAAAGCTAAACCTCCTGCTCGGCTTCCTGGTCGGGCTGGCGCTTGGCGTGGCAGCGTCGATCCTAAGAACGACCCTTGACAGTCGCATTCGCGGTGAAGCTGATCTGCGTCAGGTAACAGACACACCCCTCCTTGGCGGGATCTCATTCGATCAAGATGCAACAAAGAAGCCTCTATTGACGCAGGCTGCCCCGCAGAGTCCCCGGGCCGAATCATTCCGTCAGCTCCGCACTAATCTGCAATTCGCCAATGTCTCAGGGCAAGCACAAACCGTTCTCCTCACTTCTTCTGTACCCGGTGAAGGAAAAAGCACGACTGCAACTAACCTGGCAATCGCTCTGGCCCACGCTGGCCAGTCTGTATGCTTGGTAGACGCTGATCTTCGGCGCCCCATGGTAAACGAGTACTTGGGTCTCGACCGAAACGCAGGATTGACGACGGCTTTGGTTGGGGCTGGAGACCTTAACGACTTACTTCAGCCGTGGGGAAGTGACAATCTTTATGTACTCACGTCAGGGCAAATTCCTCCCAATCCAAGCGAACTCTTGGGCTCCGACGAGATGAAGCGCCTCGTTCAGAGGCTTGAGCAGGCATTCGACACAGTCATCATCGATGCACCGCCTCTTCTCCCTGTCACAGATGCGGCAGTCCTCTCACAACATGTAGGGGGCGTCGTCCTCGTGGTCGGTTCCCAGAAACTCCGCCGACACGATCTGGAAAAATCGCTCAGTGCCCTAGAGCTGGTTGGGGCCAACCTCCTAGGCGTGGTCCTCAATCGCCTTCCAGTCAAAGGGCCAGACGCATATGCATACAGCTATTACTCGCACGATGAGAAGACCCAGTCCACCGCTCTAACTCCGACGAAGACGCTCGGTCGAAAGAAGCGCACGCCCGACCGCGACATGGGGTATAGCGAGAGCGTAAGTGACTTCGAGAAAACGCTGATGGGTGGCGAGGAGCCAGCCGCGAAGTCCTTTCCTGCTGGTCGGTTCCGCAAGTAAAGGCCGGCCGCGTCTTCTCCTCCGGACACCTAAGCCATATGACGTCGTTATCAGGCCTTGGAGGCGACAGATAATCACTGGGCTGGACGTTGCATTGAGCAGCTCTTCCTAGTGGTCGAAACGCAGCCGGACAACTCAAAGATCCGTGCGCCCGCGCTGACGTATGAACCCGGCTGCACCTGCTAACTCGACGCAAGCTAATGGCCATTAGGGCCAAGAGCCTCAAGTTGCCAGTACGACCAGTCTCCTCTTCTGCAGCGGGCACGACCCGCTCGCGGTCAGCACCAGGACCACGAGAACTGGAAACTGCACGAACTTGAAGTGGCCTTAACATCGGGGTGTTCGTTTGCCCGGGGATTTCATGGTGCGCGGCTGTTGATGCCGTGTGTTCAAGCACGGAAAGGGTCCTGAACTGGGAAAATAGTGGTTGTCGAGACCTACATTTTGCGAAGTGGTAATTAGTGTTAGCGGCCATGAAAAACTGCCCGTAGGCGGCCACGGAAATGCCCACTGGGGTGGGTTCTAGCGATCGTTGCAACACCTCCGACAATCCGGAGTTGCAACACCCATGGAAGCATCATCAAGAAATAGTTCGTCCTTAAAGAAAAAGTCTCGTTCAACGGAGCGATCCGCGCCTTTGGCTATTGCTGTGGTGAAGCGCCATCAGCAGTCCCATAGCCGGGCTCAACGACAGGATTTTCTTTCCGCCCTGGCGCGTCTGGGAACCGTCGCCGAGGCGGCCAAGGAACTCGGACTGAACAGGAGCACGTGCCAGAAGTGGGCCAACGCTGCCGGGATTAGGCGCAAGCGCCAGTACACCCAGGCCGAGAAGGAGCAGTTCTATGCCGTCCTTGATCGGACCGGCAGCATCGTGGCCACGGCCACGGAATTGGGGCTGAATATCGGCACCGCGCACACCTGGGCCGGCCGAATCAATCCGGCGGCGAGGAAGCCAGGGACCGCCCGGTCAGTAAAGACCGGTCCGCCGCAGCGCTACTCACCGGCGATGGTTGAGGAGTTCCTCAGCGTGCTCCGCGAAGTCGGCAGCGTGAGTGCAGCAGCGGCGCAGTTGGGCCTGAACCGCTCCACCTGCTCGAACTGGGCTATCGGTGCCGGCATGGCCTCTACTTGCCTGCGACGGCCATCAGAGAAACAGGCCCAGTATCTGCGCTTGCGTCAAGAAGGAGCCGGCCGGAGGGACGCCGCTCTCGCCGTTGGGGCCAGCAAACAGAGCTCCTATGTTTGGGATCGACAACTGGCCGCAAGGGACACGGCCGCTGCCGAAGTCCCTGGCGTGGATCTGCCGTATAAACAGGAAGTGACAACTACTCTCGCGGAACCCTCAGCCCCGGCAGCGGCACCTGAACGGCCGGCAGCGTCGGAGCCAGTACCCGCCCTGGTGGCGCTGGAAGCCCTGGAACAGCGCGTCAGTGCCCGCTACCTGTCCCTGCAGGAGCGGGAGAGGATCGCGGACCTGCGCTCCCACGGGACCTCGATGCAGGCGATCGGCAGAGAACTGGGCCGGTCCGTGGGAACCATCAGCCGGGAAATCAAACGCAACAGCCACCCGATACTCGGCTACCTGCCCTATGGCGCCCACCGGGCCGCCACCGCTGCCCGGGCCCGGCCCAAGGCCAGTAAGCTGGCAGAACCCGGAGAACTGCACGACTACGTCAAGAGCAAGCTCCTGACACGATGGTCTCCGCAACAGATTTCGAAGCTGCTGATCAAGGAATTCCCCGATGACGAGCAGATGCGCGTGAGCCCCGAAACGATCTACCAGGCCCTCTACTTCCAAGCCCGCGGCGGACTCAAACGCGAGGTCAAAGAGGCCCTGCGCACCGGCCGGACACGCCGCAAACAGCACAGGAATCCAGAGGAACGCACCAGTCGTTTCCGGGACCCGATGATCAACATTTCCGAACGCCCCGCGGAGATCGAAGACCGCGCCGTCCCGGGCCACTGGGAGGGGGACCTGATAACCGGAGCCTACAACCAGTCGGCAATCGCAACGCTGGTCGAACGCACCACCCGCTACGTGATGCTGGTGCATCTGCCGGTGGACCACACCGCCGAATCGGTCCATGACGGGCTGATCAAAACCATGGCGACCCTGCCGGCGCACCTGCGCGGATCTCTCACCTGGGACCAGGGCGCTGAAATGGCCAAGCACCAGGCCTTCAGCATCGCCACCGATATGGACGTCTACTTCTGCGACCCCGCCAGCCCTTGGCAACGAGGATCCAACGAGAATACCAATGGGCTGCTGCGCCAATACTTCCCCAAAGGCACCGATCTGAACGCCTACAGCCCCGAGGACCTCGAACACGTCGCGCAGGAACTCAACGGACGACCACGCAAAACACTGGGCTGGGACACCCCAGCGGAGCGTCTTCGTGATTTACTGATAGCCAGCTAAGCACGGGTGTTGCAACGACCCCTGGAATTCAAGTGACGGCCAGTAGAACTGCCCGTTGGTGGCCATGAGATCTGCCCACTTCCTTACTGAACCTGCCGCGTCTTAAGCGGTGGGGGCCTCTCCCCGGGATTTGATGACGGTGTCTAGTCGCACCAAATGTCGTCCCAGGAAGAGGCCCTGTATGAAGCATGACGGAGAAATCATGGAAATTCTTGCTGCCTACGATCTGACCGGATCGTTGCGCGCCACGGCCGAGCTCACGGGCTGTTCGCACCACACTGTAGCCAGGCATGTAGCGGCATGGGACGCCGGCCGGCCGATCGCCGAACCCGCGCCCAGGCCCCGGGTCACGGACACTTACCTGCCCAAGATCGAGGAATGGGTCGAGGCGTCCAAAGGACGGATCCGTGCCGATAAAGCCCACGCGAAGCTCCTCGCCATGGGTTACGCGGGGTCCGAGCGATCCACCCGCCGGGCGATCGCGCAGGTCAAGGCCGCGTGGCGGCTGGGCCACACCCGCCTTCACCGACCGTGGATCACCGAGCCAGGAATGTGGCTGCAGTACGACTTCGGCGACGGACCACGGATCGGCGGGGTGAAGACCATCCTGTTCGTGGCCTGGCTGGCGTTCTCGAGGTTCCGGATCGTGATCCCGTTGCGGGACCGGACCGCGCCGAGCGTGTTCGCCGCCCTGGACCGCTGCTTCCGGATCCTGGGCGGGGCACCGACCTATGTCCTGACGGACAACGAGAAAACCGTGACCACCGCCCACGTGGCCGGGGTGCCGGTGCGGAACCAGCAAACCCTGGACTTCGCCCGGCACTACGGGGTCACAGTGCTGACCTGCCAGCCGGCGGACCCCGCCACGAAGGGAGGCGTCGAAGCGTCCGTGAAGCTAGCCAAGGCCGATATCGTCCCAAAAGAGACCAACCTGCGGGCGGACTACGGTTCCTTCACCGCTCTCGAGGCGGCCTGCGAGGCATTCATGGACGAGGTGAACAACCGGGAGCACCGGACCATCCGGCGCAAACCGGCAGCGGTGCTGGCAGAGGAACAGCTCCGGCTGCACCGGATCCCGGAGACCGCGCACACGGTCGCGTTCGGACTGGCCCGCACCGTCCCGGAGAACACCCCGATGGTCACCTTCGAGAACGCCCAGTACTCCGTGCCCGCGCATCTGCTCGGCGCGAGGGTGTTCGTCCGCTCCCACGGCACCGGGCCCGATGAACAGGTCATCATCGTCCACCACGGCTCCGCCGGTCCGGTCGAGGTCGCCCGTCATCACCGGGCCAGGCCCGGCAGCCCCGCGATCATCGAAGAGCACTTTCCCGGAACCAGGACCAGGATCCCGGGCGACTACGCCGTGAAGGCCCGCAACGCCGGTGAGGCCGAGTTCCTTGCCATCGGCGAGGGCGCGAGGACCTGGCTCGTGGAAGCCGCCGGGACCGGGACGGCCCGGATGAACGTGAAAATGGCTGAGGCCGTGACGCTGGCCAAAATCGCCGGCGCCGAGGCGGTGGACCGGGCCCTGGGTGACGCCGCGTTCCATGGCCGCTTCGCCCACGGGGACCTGGCCTCGATCCTGAACGCGAACGTCAGGCGCACGACCACCCACGCCGCGGACGAGACCCGGTCCCTGACCCAGGGCACCGGTGCCTAGGCTGGTCTGGGCGCTGAACCCGCCCCTGTGAAGGAGCAGAGCCGATGAGCCCTGTCAGCACCACGAACACGACCGCCCCGCCGGTGCCGGCCGAGCTGGAAGCGCTCATGCGGCAGCTGAAAATGCCCCACGCCCGTGCCCTGGCACCGGAACTGATCGCGACCGCACGCGCCCAGCGCTGGGAACCGGCAGAGATCATCAAGGCACTGTTCACCGAGGAAACAGCCGGCCGGGCTCGGTCCATGCTCGCCACTCGGCGCAAGGCAGCAGGCTTCCCGACCGGGAAGACCTTCGACGCCTGGGACCCGGCTGTCTCGTCGATCCCGGCTCCGACCCAGCAGGCCCTGCGGACCCTGGAATGGATCGGCCGGCGTGAGAACCTGGTCGTCTGCGGACCGTCCGGCACGGGGAAAACATTCTTCCTCGAAGCCCTCGGCCAGCAAGCCGTCGAAGCCGGCATGCGCGTGGCCTGGTTCAGGCTCGAGGACCTCGGCGCCCTGATCCGGGCCCACCGCACCGACGACAGCGTCACCCGAGCAGTGGCCAGAATCCTGCGCGCCGAACTCGTCGTGATCGATGACATCGGGCTCCTGCCGGTGGCCACCGACGCCGCCGAAGGCCTCTACCGGTCGTGGACGCAGCCTACGAAAAGCGCTCCGTCGCGATCTCATCGAACCTTCACCCGGCAGGCTTTGACGAGCTCATGCCCAAAACCCTGGCCACCGCCACCGTGGACCGGCTCCTGCACCACGCCCATGTCTGCCAGACCAGCGGCGATTCCATCCGCCTCACCCAGGCCCTCGCGGGAAAAGGAGTCACCCAACTGAACTGACACGACCCCACGATGGCCAACCCCGCCGAAACCTTCAGTGGGCAGATCTGTTGGCCATCACCGGGCAGTTTTACTGGCCACCAGCGGACACATTAACTGGCAGCCGGTCGGCAGAAACTACTGGCCATTGACAAATTAGCACCCTTTCGCTGCAAGAGTCTGCCGGCAGTCGGTGGATTCCAGTCGCTTTCACCGGCCAGTCGCTCGTCGTCCACGCAGAGTTGAAGGACATTAACGGCTTCATGGACGCGGTGGGATTCCAGTCGCTTTCACCGGCCAGTCGCTCGTCGTCCACGCAGAGTTGAAGGACATTAACGGCTTCATGGACGCGGTGGGATTCCGGCCGCTGGTTTGGGTCGGTTCGTTCCCCTCCTGCGCGACGCATCGCCCCGGACTTATGTTCGGCTCGCTGGCGGCAACACTGGCCGCAGGAGGCGAAAACGTCTCCGATCTGGACACCCTGCGGGGTTACCCGGAGTTTTCGGGCGCGGTTCGCTCAAACGCGACCATATCGAGGTTCTTCGAACGGACCCTGGTTACCCGGAACTGTTCAGCTACGGCATCGAAACGCTCGCCCTCGGGATGCGGGTCCAAGCTCGGAACGCGGCCGCCCGGTGACCTGACAAAATCATCAAAGAGTCGCACTGAGTACGGTCCGGCCGATCATTCCGGGCAGCGGCAGCCTCACGGGCTGTTCGCACCACAGTTCGGCCAGACACATCGTGGCGCGGCCTGCCAGCCGGCTGCTGGCGGAACCCGCCGGGGCGGGATGCCGGGGCAGGGCGTCGGTCCACGGACACTTGCCCAAGACTGCAGAAGAGGGCTACGCGGCCAGGCTGCGAGTGCGGGTCCATAAGTCACATGTCCGGACTGTATTACTGCCCAACAGCGAACAGACCAGCTGGTCGCTGCGGGGCAGAAAATCATGGCTAGCAACGCAGGTGCCCACCAGCAATGAAATGCGACGCTACTCTACCCGCTCCCTGAAGTTGTCTACCGCCTCCTCGAGCAGTGATAGCATCGCCGGACGACATGGCATCAGCCTGCGAACGCCGGACTGCCCCCATACATCGTTCGCCCCTTTGCTCAGTTCAGTGCCGATCCAGCACTGTCGTCAGTGCACCTCGAGGACAGTGTCAATTGGCCGCCTAGGTGATCGCGCGATACGAAAGGACTTCTCGGTGTAGCCAATGGCTACGAGCATTACAATGTCCTCGTAGGCTGCAATGCCGGCACTTGCTCGAAGTCGCTCCGACGCGTCGTTCTTCATGGACCAATTAAGCATGCACGCGGCAAGTCCCCTGGAATGGAGGCCATAAGCGAAGCTCATGGCGAACAGCCCTCCGTCAATCCACCGTTGGTGTCGCTCGTTGGCCCCAGCAAACAATCTAGTGTCAACAGTAATCACGGCAACGGCCGGAACGGTATCACCAAAGCCCGCATTGCCGTTCTGATGAGCGATAACTCGGGAGACGTCATCACTTTGGGTAAAGAGATGCACCCGCCACGCCTGACGGTTGCAGACTGAAGGCGTCGAAATCGCTGTAGCGACTGACTTTCGGATATCCTCAACATTTACTTCGCGAGCCGAATCAAACGCCCGAACGCTCCGGCGCGACGAGAAGAAGTGTTCCAACAGCGCTTGCGATTCGGCGCTAAGGATTGGATCCCAGACTAACGGGGCATCGACGGTGGGACTTACATGCGCACCGATCTCCTCCGAATCGTTCCAATCGGCCAATGCCGACAACGCTGTCTGCGCGTGAACGGCAACCAGAGGCAACTGGGATGCAACTGCGGGAACGTCCAAACCCGACGTAATTCTCTGCTTGACGGCCTCCCCAAAGGGTCGCTTTGGATTCCGTAGCGCCAAGCCCTTTTCGATCCGGTGATAGTCCTTTGTCAGCTGACATTCAACATTTCGCATCGATCCCGCGCCCGAAAAGAGATCGTCCTCCTCAGCGCCGTACTTGATATGCCGAAGAGCGTCTAGGTTGGCCTCCAGGAGTACCGAGTATTGCCGGTAGCGTATCTTGAGTGAACGATACAGTCCCTTTGGGACGACTCTCTTGAAAAGCTGCTTAGTATTGGCCACGCTGAATCTCCCCCTAGGCTAGCTGCGCCTGCACGTTGAGGCACAGTAAATTCTAGTCGACGGATGCCTGCCTCAAGTCCATTTTGCCACCCAGGTAACACGGTGGTTCCGCCATGAGGCTCTTCCCTAAAGTGCGTCGGCTAGGATAGTGAAGATCTCGCAACTGCAGGTGGTGCCCGAACGCAGCGATCACCGTCACCTCTGGGGAACTAACAGGCCAGTAGCGTATTATCTGCAGATTTAGACCAATGGCGGTCGGTGGAGACCATTGGCACTGCTGAGTGGCACAGCCTTCATGACTACTTCGGAGTTATAGCAAGTTCTGTCGGAACGAGCCGCTCTGCGACCACGAGCAAAGAAAGGGACTGCCCCGAAAAATGACGGTATCAACAGCCCGCAGAGCTGCTCGTGGAGGCCTGATCACGCTTGCTGGACAGGCGGCCAAGCTGGCGCTCCTACTCCTGAATCTCGTGGTCTTGGGCCGACTGCTGACTCCCCTGGATTTCGGTCTCGTAGCCATGGTCACTGCCGTCGTAGGTGTCGCGGAGCTAGTTCGCGATTTTGGAATAACTACTGCCAGCATTCAGGTCAAATATTTATCGCGAAGTCAGAAAAACAATCTGTTCTGGACTAACGTCACCCTCGGGCTTTTATTGGCTGGCGCTGCCGCTCTTCTTAGTCAGCCGCTGGCCGCCTTCTACGGTGATGCCAGACTGCAGGCAATTACGCTTGCATTTTCAGGTATTTTCATTCTCAACGGAGTCCAAGCGCAGTATCAGGTTGAGTTGACACGCCTACTCCGGTTCAAGACGCTGACCATCACAGATGTCGCTTCAAATGCGACCGGCCTGTGCATCGCCGTAATCACAGCTATGCTGGGAGCTGGCTATTGGTCACTAATATTCATGCAACTAAGCACTGCAGCCTTCCTGCTTCTTAGTCGAGTCACGTTCACTAAATGGATTCCGGGGCTACCCGATAGACAAGGATCCATCACGGACTTTCTTCGCTACGGTGGAAACCTAGGTTTCGCACAGTTTGTAAACTATTTGAGCGCTAATGCTCCCAGCGTTTTAATTGGCTACGCGTTTGGGCCCGGGGCCCTAGGAGCTTATTCGCGCGCCTCTCAGATAGCATCCCTACCTGTAAACCAAGTATTCGGCCCTTTAACGAATGTCGCCCTCACAACACTTGTTCCACTGCTAGACCGCCGCAAGTTCAATCGGGCGATACGCGTAATGCAGCTCCTACTGGGCTACGTGGCATCGATCGGCTTTTCATTCGCCATCGTCTTTGCCCCAAATATAGTCAAATTGCTGCTTGGTGACCAATGGAGTTCGGCGAGCCCGCTACTGCAAATACTTGCAGTGGGTACGACCTTCCAGGCCACAACCTACGTCTCCTACTGGGTTTTCCTCGCAACGAGCCGAACGGCTTCCCTCCTCCGCTACAACCTAGTGACCAAGGGAATTGTCTTGACCCTAACAATCATCGGTACCATATGGGGGGCGCACGGCATGGTCTGGGGATACTCAGTAGGGCTGATCACATCGTGGCCGATTTCCCTACTTTGGATGCGCACTCTGGGCGTTCCTATCGAAGCCTTGTTGTATGGTGGAATTCGCTTCATCGGCGTCGGTGCTGCAGGAGCCACGGCAGGCCTGCTCGCACCAAGGATATTTGTCTCGATAGATCCCCTAGGCGCGTCGGCGCTTGGATGGGCATTGGGCCTAAGCCTGGCATTGGCTTTCCCTCAGGTAAGAGCTGATCTGCGGCTAACTACAAGAACTTTGAAGAACATAAGACAGTCGAAAACAAACCTCGGGGGACCTAAATGAAGATGCTCTGGAAAGCGCGATCAGGTCAAAACTTGATAACAAGTCTACGCGGTATCGCGTCTAAGTTACTCGAGCAGCCATTTCCTCTTCGGGTAATGATGGTTGCTGACCGGGCTCTTCTCCGGTTAGCCCTCTATCGGACCGATACATCCGGATCGAAGCACGTGATACTCAACTCGCCAGGTAGTGGCAATATCGGCGATCAAGCAATGTTCGAAAGTTTTATTGCAAATGTGCAGGATGAAATCGTCGCTATTGTTAGGTCGACTGATGCCTACTCCCTGCCAAGCTCCTCTCTCAGTTCGAGAGTGAGCTTCCTCGTACTTCCAAGACTGGTTTATTCCAAGTTTGCTGCGCATTACCGCGACATCTGGATCTTGGGACGCTCCATAAGGAATGCGACGAGCTTTTCAGTTATGGGTGCAGACATAATGGATGGTGGCTACGGCGTCCACTCTTCAATGGTCGAATGGAATATCGCGAGAACGATTCAAGATGCCGGGATTCCGGCACGTATTCTGGGCTTTAGTTGGAATGGAAAGGCCCACCCTGAAATCGTCAGACAAGCCCGCGAAGCGGGTCTATCAGGCGTACGAATCCTTCCCCGCGATCCTGATTCATGCGAACGCCTGCTGAAAGATAATGTTTCGAGTGTAACTCAGGCTTCGGACATGGTCTTCGCTTTTCCTAGCAGTTCAGTCACGTCTTCTTCGCGTCCCATCATGAACACCGATACAAATGCTGAGAAGAAGATGGCCGTGGTGAACGTGAGCGGACTCATCGGCAGCCGAATCGAGCAGAACGTCGAATACGAGCACGTGCTCGAGACACTGGAGGATCTCGGATATTCCTGCTTGCTATTGCCCCACGTGAGCCACTCCAACGTAGACGATATTGCCGCCATTTCAAGCCTCCGTGCTCGGAGCGCTGTCGCTAGTCGGGCTCGGTTTCAGGAGGAGCTCATGTCTCCGACCGATGTCTTGGAAATCGTGCGGAAGGCCGACGTCGTAGTTACAGGTCGAATGCATCTATCAATCCTCGCTCTCTCCACGTGTACCCCCGTGATCGTGCTGGCGACGCAGGGCAAAGTATCTGGCCTTATGAAGCTCTTCGGTATACCAGATCATTGCGTGGAGCCCACTGTTGGATTTGGTCGACGAATTGCTCGCCTCCTGGTGGGAGTGGAGAGAAATCGTGAGGAAATTCTGGACAAAGTGAGTTCAAGCCTGCCTGCCGTTCGGGCGCTCTGTCAGATCAACTTCGAGCACGAGTAACGGCCTGCGCCGGCCCGTCATACCCAGCCACCTTAGTCGGTAGCAATTTACAGGCTCATCTGGCTGGCATCTCCTAAAGGGGTCCTTCGCATTTAGGCATGGTTTGTCGTTTTGATCCGGTAGAGGCGGTGGCCGCCGGCGGCGGCAGGCATCTGAGTCTGTAGTTGATGAAGTTGCGGAAGCCGCGGGCGATTCTGCCCGTTGGCAGCGGTGCTGGCAGAGGAGCAGCTCCGGCTGCACCGGATCCCGGAGACCGCGCACACGGTCGCGTTCGGACGGGCCCGCACGGTCCCGGAGAACACCCCGATGGTCACCTTCGAGAACGCCCAGTACTCCGTTCCCGCGCATCTGCTCGGCGCGAGGGTGTTCGTCCGCTCCCACGGCACCGGGCCCGACGGACAGGTCATCATCGTCCACCACGGCTCCGCCGGTCCGGTCGAGGTCGCCCGCCACGGCCGGGCCAGGCCGGTAGCCCCGCGATCATCGAAGAGCACTTTCCCGGGGCCAGGACCAGGATCCCGGGCGACTACGCAGTGAAGGCCCGCAACGCCGGTGAGGCCGAGTTCCTGGCCATCGGCGAGGGCGCGAGGACCTGGCTCGTGGAAGCCGCCGGGACCGGGACGGCCCGGATGAACGTGAAAATGGCTGAGGCCGTGACGCTGGCCAAAATCGCCGGCGCCGAGGCGGTGGACCGGGCCCTGGGCGACGCCGCGTTCCATGGCCGCTTCGCCCACGGGGACCTGCCCTCGATCCTGAACGCGAACGTCAGGCGCACGACCACCCACGCCGCGGACGAGACCCGGTCCCTGACCCAGGGCACCGGTGCCTGGGCTGGTCTGGGCGCTGAACCCGCAGCCGTGAAGGAGCAGAGCCGATGAGCCCGGTCAGCACCACAAACACCACCGCACCGCCGGTGCCGGCCGAGCTGGAAGCGCTCATGCGGCAGCTGAAAATGCCCCACGCCCGTGCCCTGGCACCGGAACTGATCGCGACCGCACGCGCCCAGCGCTGGGAACAGGCAGAGATCATCAAGGCACTGTTCGCCGAGGAAGCAGCCGGCCGGGCTCGGTCCATGCTCGCCACTCGGCGCAAGGCAGCAGGCTTCCCGACCGGGAAGACCTTCGACGCCTGGGACCCGGCTGTCTCGTCGATCCCGGCTCCGACCCAGCAGGCCCTGCGGACCCTGGAATGGATCGGCCGGCGTGAGAACCTGGTCGTCTGCGGACCGTCCGGCACGGGGAAAACATTCTTCCTCGAAGCGCTCGGCCAGCAAGCCGTCGAAGCCGGCATGCGCGTGGCCTGGTTCAGGCTCGAGGATCTCGGAGCCCTGATCCGGGCCCACCGCACCGACGATAGCATCACCCGAGCAGTGGCCAGGATTCTGCGCGCCGAACTCGTCGTGATCGATGACATCGGGCTCCTGCCGGTGGCCACCGACGCCGCCGAAGGCCTCTACCGGTCGTGGACGCAGCCTACGAAAAGCGCTCCGTCGCGATCTCATCGAACCTGCACCCGGCAGGCTTTGACGAGCTCATGCCCAAAACCCTGGCCACCGCCACCGTGGACCGGCTCCTGCACCACGCCCATGTCTGCCAGATCAGCGGCGATTCCATCCGCCTCACCCAGGCCCTCGCGGGAAAAGGAGTCACCCAACTGAACTGACACGACCCCCACGATGGCCAACCCGCCGAAACCTTCAGTGGGCAGATCTGTTGGCCATCACCGGGCAGTTTTACTGGCCACCAGCGGACACATTAACTGGCAGCCGGTCGGCAGAAACTACTGGCCATTGACACGCGTGCCCTGATCGCGCGCCGGTTGCGGCGCTGACGGATACGATGGCGTTGGTGCTGCGGATGACCCGCCGGATTTGTAGTAGGCCGCGGTCACGTACTCGCGGTCGGCAGCCGCGCGCCCATTCTGAACTAGCTATCTCAACCATACCTAGGCGCGACGGCCCGCGTTTCTAGGCAAACCGACCACTGCTGAGAAGTCCGGAGTAGGCCCAGTGAGCGAGCGCATAACGATTCCGTGGCGCAGAGATGGACAAAGCGTCACCCTGCGCACTCTATCGACCAAAAGCGCCACCTGAATATACCGTTGAATCCCTATGACTCCAGAGCGAACCACCGGCCGTCGGGGTAGCCCCAGAACGAAACGGAAAATCTAACTGCTGTTGATAAGAGAATGCTGCAAGGAAAAGCCACAGTACGAGGACATCGCTCATCATGCCCCAACCGGTCAGGGCAACGAGCGCGATGCCTGGTGATGACGCCACATAGGCTCTCGCGAAGTCGCCTGCTTGCGTGTCGTCCCGCCGCCTGCGCCAAGCAACAAAGAGCGCCACAAGCAGCGGCAGGAAAAGCAAGGCAGCGCCCAGGACACCGATTTCAACTGAAGCCAGAAGGACGGAATTGTGCACAGGCCATCCTTGGGCGGTCAGCGCATCCGTCGGTGCGGCCGTTGTTATATACGTATTGGGTCCCGTCCCGGCGATAGGGTTTCCTGGGATGAGAGCCATCGCCACCGCGTTAAAATGCTGTCTTGTCGACCCCTCTGGATCCTCCTCGAACCTTGCGATCCAAACGCCCGCCGATGCAAAACCCACGGTGGCGACGATCAGGGGAATTGCGATCTTGCTTGCCAGCGCCCGACCCCTCGGCAGCAGAAGGGTCCAAAGCAGGACCATTACGATTGCCGAAAAGAAGTTCGCTCGGCCTCCTGAAAGGACCAACATCGGGAAAGACGCAACCACGGATAGCCACGCCACCCGACGCGTCCCTGCTTCCGAAGACCTGGTGAATGGCAGGCTAACCATCTGGAACAGCAAGAGAACCTTACCCAAAGTTGTTGGATGGCCAAACGAACCGTTGACACGACTTCCTACAAGCTCCGAAGTGACAGTGTTGGTCGGAAACAAGGGAAAACCGGCAAACTGCAGTAGTGAGATCAGGAGCTGAACGAGTACAGCCGCCAAAATCCAATAGATGAACTGCCGACCCGAGCGCTCGTCTCTTTTAATACAGGTCGAAGCAAACAGCCCCGCGGTCCATGCGGCTGCGGCAGTCAGGAAGTGAATCATTCCGGCTTGAACCTCACCAGTTGGTTCCCAAACGAAGCTGTAACAGAAAACCAAAAAAGCTACGAAGGGAAACAGCAGCCGGTTAGCCCTAGACTGCCGGGCTAGCAATGCGCCCATGGCCGCAATAACAGCAATACCTACGGTGTAGGTCATTATTCTCGGCTCGGATCCTGAAATTCCACTACGAGTCATGTCGGCGATCGTCGAGCCGTACAGTACCTTCGGCAAGAAGCACATCGTGGAAATGGCAATCGCCATAATGGTGTTTACAGTTCCAGCGAAAGTGTGAAATACGTATAATCCGGCGATTGCGAGCAGGATGAGAGCGACGGTCACCACAGTTTTGCCTTTCATGACAACATGTGAGCTTGAGGCCAGATTCGAATAGCCACGTCCCGATGATCGGGCGAGGCCTAAAAGCCAGAACGCCGAAGCAGTTCCTGAACGCTGTTCCGGAAACTCAGTTTACTAAACTTTGCCTGCATAGCCTCAAGTGGAGCCGCGAGCGTGCCATCCGCCCGTCCGTTCATGAAGTCATCGACGCCGCCAACGTATGGCCAAGAGCTCTGGTCAAAGCCACGACGGACATGTCAGTGGCCTAGACAGGCCCCGTGAACCATCATCTCCACCGCTTTAACTTTGATTCCACCGCTGTGTTGGATACGGACAGTGACCGCGTCAACAGCCGAGTAAGAAATTTGCCACGTCGCTCGCTGGGCCAAATAGTCGAGGTCCGTGAACGTGTCATGACACGCAAGAGCGCCGAGTCCACCACCGTTCCGAGGCATCTCAGGCCCCTGTCATAACAGCAGAAGTTTTTAGCTTTAAACGCGTTCGCACCCGTCGACGTCCATTTGTAATGATCTCCAGAGATCTTGGAATCGCTCGCGGTACGCATCAATCGAGAATCTCTCCTCGTATGTGCGCCGGGCGTTAATTCCCAATTCCTGTGCCATTTTTCTGTCTACTGACCTCAATACCTTCCCTAAATAAGCGGCATTGCCAATGGGATAAAGCCGGCCATCTGTCCCGTCGGTCACAACATCCAACACGCCACCTGCGTCACTTGCGACGACAGCCCGCCCTCTGGCAAATGCCTCTAAAAGGACGAGCCCGAATGGTTCGGGTTTTTCTGAGGGCAGAATGAGAAAGTCGGCAGCATCTATATGAGGAATAATTTCCTGAACTTCGCCGACGACGGAAACGCAATTACGGTGTTTCAGGCCACTGACGAGTTCCGGCACATCGACGCCGATACCCATCGCCGGGGGACCACCCAAGATCACCAACTCCCCCGGGCAAGGGTCTTCGTTCCATGCAGCGAGCAGAGAAGTGTGCCCCTTCCAGGAATTCCATCGGCTGGCCACCACAAATCTCAGTGGTCCCCCGTCATCTAAGATGGGAAGCAGCTCGGCCCCTGACTCGTGATGCGCGTTTAGCAGAACCTCAGCCCGCGACCGCAGGTGGGCGGGTAAGGAGTCTCTGGCGGCGGCGGATATACAAAAAATGCGATGCGCCCCCCTGGCCAACAAGCCGAGAATAACCGCCTCACGGGGTGACCATATTTCCTGTACATGGAGGACAACCCGCCGCACTCCGGCTGCCCGCGCAAGACCTAGGCATAAGACCATGGCTGAAGTGGTGCAGTACACAACACCGGGCCGACGCTCTCTGAGATTACGGAAGGTTTTCCATAGCCTCCTGAGCAGAGGCAAAATGCCTGAAGCTGATAGATACCTTCGCCGAAGCACTGGCAACGTTAAAGCCTGGTTGGCTATATCCCTTGCGTCGAGCTCGTCACCCAGACGATTTTGCTCAACAGGCAAATCGTTTGGAAGCCATACCGTGGATCGAGCTCGATCTTTTTCGGATAGGCTACGCAAAACCTCAAGAAGGATCTTGTCAGCACCGTACATCTCATTGGACGAATGCATGAAGACGATACCGCCTGGCAACTCTCGGCATAAAGGAATCATCGCCTCCTCAGCACCTTCGCGGGTATGCCCGCGATCACGGCTCATAATGGCGCCTCAGCTTCCCTGCCAATCGAGACCCGCTGGCTCAGAGCCTCGTCGTAAGCTGCACAAACTGCTTGCCATGTGTAGCCCTCTTCTACTCGTCGAAGCGAGACCTGCTCTAGCCGATCCTGTTCGAGGGAAGATTCCATGACTTGCCGTATTGCAGCTTCGATGCTCTGTGGTTGCGGTTCGCAGAATGAGCCCTCGTTGCTGAGTACCTCACGGTTGTACACTGTGTCTCGGGCTACAACCGGAGCGCCATTTGCCATGGCTTGGACCAAAGCTGGATTTGTTCCCCCGACGCTGTGCCCGTGAAAATAGGCGCCGCAGTTCTTCCATAGCGCCAGCAGTCGTTGGTCATCGGCGATGTGACCTAGCCAGTGGACGTTGGAATTCGCGGCCACCAGTTCCTTGACCTCATCTTCCAGCGGACCTCCATATCCGGAGGAACCTACGATGACAATCTCGTAATCAGCAGACAGGGCCTTGGCCGCCTGGAGAAATTCTGGGATGGTGTTCTCCGGGACAAAACGAGCCACAGCAAGGATATATTTCCGACGTAAGAAGGAGTCCGTTCCAAGCTCCTGTCCAGAGTCCCCTCCGTACGGAATGAACAGTGATGACCGAGCGAATTCGGTGTGCCAGCGACGCGCAATTTCTTTCGAATCAGCGATGAGCACCGTTCCAAATTTTGCAGTGAACTTAGCGCCGACACGGAAGACAAGTTTTGCGACTCGTCCCCATTTCGCGCGCTCCCATTCGATTCCATCCACGTTCACAACGGTCGGTATCCCACGTATCGCAAGTAGGGGAAGCCAGAAACCATTAGCAACATTCATTACTAATGCTACGTCCGGCTTTTTCCACGCGGCATGCAGGCAGGCCGTCAGCCCGTAAGACAAGGTGCTGAGGGATTTATTTTCAATTCCACGGGTTGTGACTACATTGACACGAGGATCTCGACCTTCATCGCCCCTCTGCTCCGCAGACCGACCATACACAGTCACATCCCAATTGTTCTCAGCCAAAAACGGAGCAAGTTTGCGAACTGCGGTTTCAAACCCGCCATAGTAACTCGGATAGCCCCTTGTTCCGATGATCGCCACAGAACGCTTCACGTATACCCCCATCATTTGACACCCTCAGGCCCCGACACAGTGCCGGACTAGAGATTATCATTCGTGATTGGGAGTCCTTAACCCCGCTACGAGACGACGCGAGAAGCGCGGATCGTCCGTACCAGCGGACTAAGCGCCCCTCGGGCTACGGCGTGTCTCCTAAATCCTGGGTTCCTTAGCCGCGATGCTTGATGGGTGTCTCGTACTTCTGTTTTGACGGGCAGTGGGCCCGCATCCAGCCGTTGCTGCCGTCCTCTTCCGGGCGCCGGGGTCGTCCTTTCCGGGACGACCACCGGGTGGTCGAGGGCATCATCTACCGGTACCGGTGCGGGATCGCCTGGCGGGATGTGCCGGCCGAATTCGGTCCTTGGCAGACCATCTGGAAGCGTCACCGCCGCTACAGCGGTGACGGAACCTGGGACAGCATCCTGTCGGCACTGCTCACGGTCGCGGATGCCCGCGGTGAATTGGATTGGTCTGTTTCGGTTGACTCGAGGGTGAACCGCGCCCACCAGCACGGCACCAACCTTCCCCGCACCACAGGGGGCCCGCTCGAATTACATGAATCTGTTTGCTGCACCAGACGACCATGCAATTGGGCGGTCCCGCGGGGGACTGAGCACCAAGATTCACGCCCTCGTCGACGGTAAGGGCAGGCCACTAGTGCTGCTGGTCGCTCCGGGGCAGGGCGGGGATGCGCCAATGTTCACCCACCTGATGGACCAATTGAAGATCACTCGGCCCGGCCCGGGCAGGCCACGAACCCGCCCGGATCGAGTCCGCGGCGACAAGGCCTACTCATCCCGGGCAATCCGGACCCACCTCCGCGATCGCGGCATTGTGGCGGTCATCCCGCAGCCTTCCGATCAGATCGGTCACCGAAAGCGCCGGGGCTCCGCCGGGGGCCGACCGCCGGCCTTCGATAAGGAGGACTACAAAGGTCGCAACGTCGTCGAACGCAACTTCAACATCTTCAAGCATTGGCGAGCCCTGGCAACCCGCTACGACAAACTCACACTCACCTACCGCGGCGGAGCCGTTCTCCGGGCAATCAGCATCTGGCTGACATCTTTAGGAGACACGCCCTAGTCCCTTGGCCACAAAAATCGGTCCTGCCATGACGCTGCTGGTCAACGGGGTCCATTAGCCGTTGGATGACCCTCATCGACGTTCATGCTACTTGGCGGACGATCCTTTTCCGTGAAAGTCTTGTTTTCCGCAGCATGGTCCTCCTGGAGGACGCTCGCGCTGGAAATCTGACACATTACGGGCGAACTCACAACCGGCGGTATCCTATCCACGGGGATCTCCCATTGCATGAATTTACTACTTTTTTGGGGGACATCGGAGTGAGCGCCGTGGTGGATTGGCGGGTTCGCACTTCACGAACTTTGCGGTTTGTAGATGCCTTCGTAGTGATCTGGGCGGTTGCAGGCGCATACGTAATCAGGTTCGGCTTGGAGCCTGCACCTGATGCATCCGGGCAGGAACCTAATTATTTGTGGCTCTCTGGTGCCCTGTGTGTGGCCTGGTGGCTAATGCTGGAGGCCTGGAACAGTCGGCAGAGCCGAATCCTTGGATCCGGCAGTGACGAATATAAGAGAGTCGCCGCGGCCTCGCTCTGGTTGTTCGGTCTTGTTGCCATATTTTCCTATGTACTACGGATTGAAACTGCACGTGGCTACGTTGGGATTGCACTGCCCGTCGGGTTGATCGGTCTACTACTTGCACGCTGGCTGCTGAGGCAACATCTGAGCATCAACCGTCAGAGCGGCGCCAGCATGTCACGCCTGATGTTGGTGGGAGGGCCCAGCGCAGTATCACACCTGGCCTCTACGCTGATCGAAGCCAAACATGCAGGGTACTTGCCCATCGCTGCTTACATGCCGGGAGCGGATGACAGACAGACAACGGAGCCAGAGTCTGGTCTACCAGTGCTCGGCAATGCCCCAGAAACACAGACCATAATGGAGGCCATAGACCGATGTGGCGCCGATGCGGTGGCTGTCTCGGCGGGAGTTCAATTACACCCGCAGACTCTTCGACACTTGGGATGGGCATTGGCTTCGCGCAATGTCGGTCTGATAATGGCGCCGGCCCTAACTGACATCGCAGGTCCCCGCATCCACACTCAACAGGTCGCAGGACTCCCGCTCATACATGTGACCACGCCAACTCTTGAGGGGGGCCAGCGCGTCGCAAAGCGGCTCTTCGATATTGCCGCTTCCGCCGTCTTGCTAGCGCTAGCCGCGCCAGTAATGGTCGTCATCGCACTGACAATCAAGCTGGAAGGACGCGGGCCCATCCTATTCCGACAAGAACGCGTGGGCATCGAAGGCGCACATTTCAAGATGCTCAAGTTCCGATCGATGGTGGTGGACGCTGAGCAACGCCTAATCGAGCTGGAGGACCGAAACGAAGGCAGCGGCGTCCTATTCAAGATCAAGAACGATCCTCGAATCACTCCAATTGGAAAATTCTTGAGAAAGTACAGCCTTGACGAGCTGCCGCAGTTATTCAACATCCTTGGCGGTTCGATGAGTCTCGTCGGTCCCCGCCCGCCTCTCCCACGAGAGGTTGAAGCATACGAAAAGGACGTGAGGCGAAGACTATTGGTCAAACCAGGACTAACCGGACTTTGGCAGGTCAGCGGTCGATCCAATCTGTCGTGGCAGGACTCCGTGAGGCTCGATCTTTACTACGTGGAAAATTGGTCGCTGGCCGGCGACGTCGTTATCCTCCTGAAGACTGCCCGCGCCGTCTTCCACAGCACAGGCGCATATTAAAAAACGTAGAAGGTTTCATTGTCCCAAATGGGCTAAAGAAAGAGCCGCTTCATGATTGAACCTAGCAAATCGGACAACAGCAATCGGTCCGGCGGCTTATCGGCCAAACGAAGAGTCCGTCGGCGTCGCCTGCTAGCGTGCATTTGGGTGGCTGCCCTTGCACTGACGGCCACCGCTTGTGCCGGATGGCTTGCCTTTCGAGCATCCTCAATCCGGGCCGACCTCGAATCCGCAAGTCAACTGGTTCCGGCCATAAAAGCTAGCATTGCCGGCAATAAGCCCCAAGAGGCAAGCGCGTCCGCGGAAAAGCTTCGCTCACACACGGCCGCCGCACGCGAGGCCGCCGGAGACCCGTTGTGGACACTGGCGGCAGCGATACCAGGCCTCGGTGCAAACTTCAGCGCCGTCGCTGAGATTGCGCGATCAGCTGACGATGTCTCAAACTTGGGCGTGGCGCCTTTGGTCAAGGTATTCAGTTCTCTCAAGTGGGACAGTCTGCTGCCAAACGATGCCGGGTCGAATTTGACTCCACTCCGCAAAGCGTCCCCTAGCGTCACGGCAGCGGCTCACGCAGTTCGCGAATCTTCAGAGCGACTAGAGAGAATCGACTCCAACGCACTGCTGCCTCAGATTTCTGGGCCGTTAACACAAGTTCGCGAGCAACTGCATACCGTGACGGGAGCGCTAGATGCCGCAGCCGACATGTCACAGGTCGCACCGGAGATGCTCGGGGCCGAAGGACCCCGCAGTTACTTGCTCATGATCCAGAACAACGCGGAAGTCCGCGCGTCCGGCGGTATTCCCGGAGCGCTTGCGGAACTTACTCTGGACGAGGGCAGGCTAACGCTAGGCACGCAAAGCACCGCTGGGGACATTGGCGTAATGTCCCCCGTGTTGCCCGTGGACGTTGAACAGCAGCAGATCTACTCTGGTCGACTCGGTAAATTTATGCAGGACGTCAATCTGACCCCTGATTTCCCCACGACAGCAAGCACAGCCCAACTGATGTGGGAGAGAAAGACCGGAAAGCGCGTTGACGGCGTGATCTCAGTGGACCCGGTGGCCCTGGGATACATTCTTGATGCAACGGGCTCGGTGAAATTAGGTAGTACTGACTTGGCCAGCGGTGGGTTGCCAACCGAGCTAACCGGCAAGAACGTCGTGCGAACGCTCCTTTCGGATGTGTACGCAAAAATTGACCAACCACGGCTACAAGACGCCTACTTTGCTGGCGTCGCAAAAGAAATCTTCGCGACCCTGTCTAGCGGAGCAGGCAATGCCAAAGCTCTCACCGAAGGCATCGCTCGTGGAACAGAAGAAGGCCGCGTGCTGGTTTGGTCTGGCAAGTCAGCGGAACAAGCGGTCATTGCGAAGTATCCGTTGAGCGGCTCAATCGTTGGCGCCAGCATCTCGCCCGCACAATTCGGCGTGTATTTTAACGACGGCACCGGCGCCAAAATGGATTATTACGTCCATCGAACCGTGCAGCTTGTCGAGGAGTGTCCGGCAGGTGGCTACGGCGAGATAAGGGTTCGAGTAACTAGTACAAACACGGCTCCCATAGATGCTGCCACCTCCTTGCCTGAATACGTGACAGGAGGGGGTGTATTCGGTGTCCCCGCCGGCAGCGTGCAGACCAATATCACCGCGTACGGTCCGGTGCAATCGAACGTGGAATCGACCTCGGTGGCGGGCCAAAAGATTGGCTTCGCCTCGCAGCGCCACGCCGGGCGCCCGGTGGGTACCATCACAGTCCGTCTAGCTCCAGGTCAGAGCAAAACCGTTGAATTTACGTTTGGCAAGATAGTGCAGCATACAGACCCTGTGGTGGCCGTGACTCCAACGGTACAAAAGCTCAGTGACGTCGTCTTGGACACTAAGTCGGCGACATGCGCTCCCTCCTCGTAGCCAGCTCATTAACAGTATGTAAAGTGTTTGGATTCACTTTGGAGACATAGCTCAGAGGGTGCTAATCTCTCCTTGGGTAACACCACGAGATTCGCCCCACGGTCACATGGGGATGGGGAATCTCCACAATTATGTGACATCCGTGTTGAAAAGGTCTCAGGGGGGACAAATGAAGAAGTCTATTGCTGCGCTCGCGCTTGCAGGAACCATCGCACTTGCCGGTGCTGCACCGGCACTAGCCACTTACCCGGCGCCGGGAACGGGAACGGGAACCGTCTCCGACGGCACCGTTACGCCGGGTGAAGTGTTCACCTTCTCGGGAACCGGATTCCTGGCTGGCGAACTCGTCACCATCACCGTTACGATCACCAGCACTCCTCAGGCTCTGGGTGGCGGCTTCTCGGGTGGTGCTGCAATGTCGGTTCCGTCCAAGATCAATGTGCTGGCTGCTCCGCAGACATTCACAACGACAGCTGCTGCTGACGGCTCGTTCGCCTTCCCGCTGAGCCTCAGCGAGCCGGGCACCTACACACTGACCGCAGTGGGCGCCACTTCGGGTAAGACGGTCTCACAGAGCGTCACAGTTGCCGAAGCTGCAGGCACGGGCACCGGAACCGGCCTCTCCAACACCGGCGGCAACGGCGCTGGTCTGGCTAACACCGGCGGTAACGGCCTTGCCAACACGGGTGCTGACTCCAGCCTGGTGCTGTGGTCCCTCGTTGGTGCAGGTGCACTCGCCGCCGGCGCCGCTTCGGTGGTCGTCGTTCGCCGCCGTGCCAACGCCGAGGCATCTGCCTAAGCACTAAGCACCACGCTTCAATGAAGCGGGCCAGGTCCGGAGATCCGGATCTAGCCCGCTTTCTTGTTTTCTGAAGGACGAGAGCAGACGTGAAAGGCCCCGACCGAGGTAGGGGCCTTTCCTGTCTTGGCTTGCAGCAGGGCTACCCGTTGAATTCCTTCATCCAGCTCTTCAGGTCTTCACCGAATTCGGCACGCTCGGAAGCTAAGGTGATGACAGCCTTCAAGTAGCTGAGCTTGTCCCCCGTATCGTAACGGCGACCCCGGAAGACAACACCGTAAACGCCGGCCCCCTCCCCCTCAGCCGCAGCGAGGGTCTGAAGAGCATCGGTAAGCTGGATCTCACCGCCGCGGCCGGGCTCGGTCTTCTCAAGGACATCGAACACGGCCGGGTGCAGCACGTAGCGGCCGATAACAGCCAGGTTTGACGGTGCCTCGCCCACAGACGGCTTCTCCACCAGGCTGTTCACCCGGACGTAGCCTTCGCCGTCAATCGGCGTGATGTCCGCGCAGCCGTAGGCACTGATCTGGGACGGCTCCACCTCGATGAGGGCAATCACGGAGCCACCTGTCTTGGCCTGGACCTCGATCATGGTGGTCAGGAGCTCGTCCCGCTCGTCGATGAGGTCATCGCCCAGCAGAACGGCGAAAGGCTCGTCACCGACGTGCTGGCGGCCGCACAGCACCGCGTGTCCAAGTCCCTTGGGCTCGCCCTGCCGGACGTAGTGGATGGGCCCCAGGCCCGACGCGTGCTGCACGGAATCCAGGCGCGCCTGATCGCCCTTGAGTTCGAGTGTGCGCTCCAAAGCAGGCGCACTATCAAAATGGTCCTCCAGCGCCCGCTTGCTGCGGCCGGTGATCATCAGGACGTCGTCCAGGCCGGCGTTCACGGCCTCCTCCACCACGTACTGAATGGCCGGCGCATCCACCACCGGCAGCATCTCCTTCGGCATCGCCTTGGTGGCGGGCAGGAAGCGTGTGCCCAGTCCGGCCGCCGGAATAACTGCTTTACGTACTGATTTCCCCATGGTCATGATCGAACCTTACAAATTGACTTGCGGAAAGAGAAATTTCCAGGACCAGATTTCGGGATGGGAAGGGGCTCCCGTAGCGTTTTCCGTATGGGGAAATGGAGCCGGGCCGACGTCGCGGGACATGCGCGTGCCCTGCTGGTCCTGTATCTGTCAGCCCTGGCGTTCGTGGCATTCTGGCCGACCCCGGTTGACCGTCCTGTGGCCGGGCGGCTGCAGGCGGTGCTGTTTGCCCTTCACCACTCGGGAGTTCCCGAACTGATCAACTACAGCTTCGTGGAATTCGCGTCCAACATCCTGATGTTCACACCGATTGGCATGCTCGCAGCTCTAGCCTTCCCGGCCTTCCATCGCGGACGAATCGTGCTGAGCGCTTTCTTGGCTTCGTGTTGCATCGAGCTGGGGCAGAAGCTGTTTCTGCACGACCGGTTTCCCAGCGCGATGGACATCGTGGCCAATTCGGCCGGGGCGATGCTGGGGGTCTGGGTGCTGGGCATGGTGGAGGAGTGGTTTCGACAGGCTCAACCAGGGCTGCCACGTAAACCAGCCCGGCCTCCGAAGATCGGTTAGCCCTTGAATTCTGGCTCCCGCTTCTCCTGGAACGCCTTGAAGCCCTCCGCGTAGTCCTCGCTCTTGCACAGCCGCGCCTGCTCGGCGTTCTCCTCCTGCATGGACGCCCACAGGCCCAGGCGCTGGTCGCGGATGTGCGCCACCAGTTCCTTGCTGGCCTTGAAGGCACCCGTCGCACCGGTGGCCACCTTCGCCACGATGGAACGGGTGGTGTCCAGCAACTCGTCCGCAGGCAGAGCCCGGCTGAACATCCCCTGGGCCACGGCTTCGGCGCCTGAGATCAGCTCCGCCGTGTAAATCAGGTCCAGCGTGCGGTGCATCCCGAGCCGCTCGGTGAAGTACCAGTGCCCGCCCGAGTCCAGCGTGGCCCCCAGCTTGGCGAACGGCGAGCCGAACTTTGCGTTCTCCGCCACGTACACCACGTCCGTGGCCAGCAGCAGCCCGAGCCCCACCCCGAGGCAGGCCCCCTGCGCCGCCGCGAAGGTGGGTGCCGGGAAGGAACTCATCTTCTGCAGCAGCGGCTGGACCAGCCCGCCCAGGTACGCTCCGGCGTCGTCGTTCTCCGGCGTGACGCCGGCGATGTCCCGGCCCGCGCAGAAGGCGCGTCCCTCTCCCCTCAGCAGCAGCGCCCGCACCTCACCGCGGGAGGCGGCGGCAGCGGCGTCGTCGTACGCCTTAGACAGCTCCGCCAGCGCCTGTTCGTCCAGCGAGTTCAGCTTGTGCGGCGCGTTGAGGACGACCTCGGCGACGCCGTCGGCAATGGAGAGGGAGATCATGGAGGCTCCTAAGAGTTGAGGCCGGGAAAGACTTAGACGTCAAAGTCGACGGTGACTTCCTTGCTGGTGGGGTGCGACTGGCAGGTCAGGACGTAGCCCTTGTCCAGCTCATCCTGCTCCAGCGCGTAGTTTTCGTCCATGGTCACGGTGCCGGTGACCACCTTGGCGCGGCAGGTGCCGCACACTCCCCCGGCGCACGCGAACGGCACGTCCGGGCGGACCCGCAGCGCGGCGTTGAGGATGGACTCGCGGGCGTGCGTGGGGCTGGCGACGTCGCCCTGCAGGCCGTCCAGCTTGAACGTGATCTTGTACGTCTCCTGGGACTCGTCCTCAATGACGGGCCGTCCGGCGTTGCCCTCGGGCCGGTCCGGCTTGCCGGAGGTGAACAGCTCGAACCTGACGTGCTCCGGCTTCACGCCGCGCTCGGCCAGGGTGTCCCGGCACAGCTGCACCAGCTCGAACGGCCCGCACAGGAACCACTCGTCCACGTCGTCCGCGTGGATGGCGGTGCCCAGCAGCTTCTGCAGCTTCTCGGCGTCGATCCGGCCGCTCAGCAGCGGCGCGATCCGCTGCTCGCGGGACAGCACGTGGTGCAGCGCCAGGCGCTGCGGGTACTTGTCCTTCAGGTCCGCGAGCTCCTCCAGGAACATCACGTCCATGGCGGCCTTGTTGGCGTAGATCAGGTCAAACCGGGTGTCCGGGTTGGCGGCCAGCAGCGTCCGGGCGATCGCGATCACCGGCGTGATGCCCGAGCCAGCGGCGATCGCCACGAAGTTCCCCGGCTCCCCCGCCAAGTCCTCCGGGTGGTTCATGGAATTCATGACGTTCTGCTCCACCGCCTGCCCGTCCCGGCCGTGCTTGGACACGAACGCGCCCATGGGGCTCATCACGTCCAGGGTGTCCCCGGCCTTCAGCTCGGCATTGGCCCACGTGGAGAACAACCCTCCCAGGTCCTTCTTCACGGCCACACGGATCTCGCTGCTGCCATCCGCGAAGCTGCGCGGCTCGGCGCAGATGGAGTAGCTGCGGCGGATCTCCTTCGGCTCGCCGGTCTCATCCGGGAGCGTGGTGCGCAGAGCCACGTACTGGCCCGGCAGGTAGTCGAACTGCCCGGCCAGCTCCGCCGGCACTGCGAAGGTCACCTCAATGGCGTCCTCCGTCAGCCGGCGCACCTCGGCCACGGTGAGGGAATGAAAGGACGGACGACGGCGGCCGGTGGCCTGCGCCGATTCGGCTGCGGTCTGGCGGACAACGGGCATGGGCTTTTTCCTTACAGGACTTTGAAGTAGTCGAACGGTTCCTTGCAGTCCTGGCATACGTACAGCGCCTTGCAGGAGGTGGAACCAAAGCGGGTGAGTTCCTTGGTGTTCAGCGACGAGCACTGCGGGCACTTCACGGCCAGGCTCAGCCTGACCGGTCCGTTGTGGCCCAGGGCCGCGCGGCCGGTGGGAGGGGCGATGCCGTACTCGCGCAGCTTGGCCTTGCCGGACTCGGTCATCCAGTCCGTGGTCCACGCCGGCGCGAGGACCAGTTCCACGTGCACGCTGGGGTAGCCCTCCTTGTGGAAGGCCTTTTTGAGGTCGTCGCGGATGGCGTCCATCGCCGGGCAGCCCGAGTACGTGGGCGTGATGGTGACCTGGACGGCGGGCACCGGCCCGCCGTCGTCGAACAGGTTCACACTGCGCAGGATGCCCAGGTCCTCGATGGTGAGCACCGGGATCTCGGGATCGCACACCGTGGCGGCGACGGCCCACGCCTTCTGCTCGGCGGTCTCCGCCGTCCGGGCCTCGAAGTCGGCGACGTACATGGTCACCAGCCCGCTCCGGGATGCTCCCGGGCCAGCACCTGCATCTCGGCCAGGACGTAGCCCAGGTGTTCGGAGTGCCGGCCGCGGCGGCCGCCGCCCGGCGCTGCCGGGACGTCCGGCACCTCCAGCTCGGCCTCCTTGAGGACCTCGCCGGTGAGGCGGTCAAAGTCAGCCCGCAGGCTGGAAGGCTCGACGGCGGCGCCGGCTTCAGCCAGGCGCGTAGTCAGCTCGTCATCCACGAAGAGCTCCCCCACATACGGCCAGATCAGCTTGAGGCCGTTGATCATGCGGCGGCGGGACTCGTCCGTGCCTTGCGCGAGACGGAGGACCCACTGGGCGCTGTGGTCGCGGTGGTAGTCCACTTCCTTCACGGCCTTGGCCGCGATGGCGGCGATGGTGGCGTCCGTGGATTCGGTGAGCCGGCGGTACAGCTCGAACTGGTAGTAGCTCACCACGAACTGCCGGGCGATGGTGACCGCGAAGTCCCCGTTGGGCTGCTCGAACAGGTGCGCGGAGCGGAACTCGTGCTCGCGGCGGAAGTAGGCGAGGTCGTCCTCGGACTTGTCCCAGGCGCCGCCGGCGTAGCTGAGGAAGCTGCGGGCGTGGCCCAGCTGGTCCAGGGCGATGTTGCCCAGGGCCACGTCCTCCTCCAGCTCGGGGGCGCGGGAGATCCAGTGGCCCAGACGCTGGGCGAGGATCAGGGCGTCGTCGCCCAGGCGCAGCGCGTACTCGGCCACGTCCTCGGTGGGCTTGGCCAGGCCGGTGCGGACCTCGAGCGCGATGTCCTCCGGGCGAAGCGCGTTGCCCGGGGTGATGCGGGTGGCGCTGGCGCTTCCATCGCCCGAGGCGCCTGCGCCGGCGACGCCGACAGAGATGTCGCCGTGGCCTGTTGTTTCCTGGGTCTCGGGAGCCGTCACAGGTGCTTCACTCCCTCGCTCTTGGTGTAGTACGTGGCGTGCCGGTAGTCCTTGCCCTGCGGCGACTCGAAGAACGAGCCCTTGGCGTCCGGGTCGCTCGAGGCAATGGCGTCCGCCGGGACCACCCAGATGGACACGCCCTCGTTGCGGCGGGTGTACAGGTCGCGGGCGTTGCGCAGGGCCATGGCGGCGTCCGGCGCGTGCAGGCTGCCGGCGTGCACGTGGGAGAGCCCGCGGCTGGACCGGACAAAGACCTCCCAGAGCGGCCAGACGCTGCGGTGCGGCGTCTCGCTGGCCTGTGCATCGGCCACAGGCACCTTGGCAGCCGAGCTTTCTACTGCTCCGCCGGAGCTGGCCGGTACTTCCGGGTTGCCATGGGGTGTCATGCTGCGTATTCCTTCTGCTTGTTAACCTGTTTCGCCATCTGTTTTTCTGCGTAAGCAGAGGCTGCCTCGCGGACCCAGGCGCCGTCGTCGTGCGCTTCCCGGCGGCGCTCAAGCCGCTGCGAGTTGCAGGGGCCGCGTCCTGCCAGGACTTCCTTGAATTCGTTCCAGTCCAGCGGGCCGTGCTCCCACTTCTTGGTGTCCTCGTTGAAGCGGACCTCGCTGTCAGGGAGCGTGAGGCCCAGGACCCTGACCTGCTCCACCATCATGCCGACGAACCGCGAGCGCAGCTCATCGTTGCTGAAGCGCTTGATGTTCCAGGCCATGGACTGCTTGGAGTTGGGCGAATCGTCGTCCGGCGGGCCGAACATCATCAGGGCCGGGGCGTACCAGCGGGTCACGGCGTCCTGGGCCATCTGCTTCTGTGCGGGCGTTCCGTTGGAGAGTTCCAGCAGGATCTCGAAGCCCTGGCGCTGGTGGAAGGACTCCTCCTTGCAGATGCGCACCATGGCCCGGCCGTACGGACCGTACGAGGCACGGCACAGCGGCACCTGGTTGCAGATCGCGGCGCCGTCGACGAGCCAGCCGATGGCGCCCATGTCCGCCCAGGTCAGGGCCGGGTAGTTGAAGATCGAGGAGTAGCGGGCCTTGCCGGCGATGAGGTCGTCCATCATCTGGTCCCTCGTCTGGCCAAGGGTTTCGGCGGCCGAGTAGAGGTAGAGCCCGTGGCCGGCCTCGTCCTGCACCTTGGCCATGAGGATGGCCTTGCGCTTCAGGCTGGGGGCGCGGCTGATCCAGTTGGCCTCCGGCTGCATGCCGATGATCTCCGAGTGCGCGTGCTGCGAGATCTGGCGCAGGAGGGTCTTGCGGTAGGCGGCCGGCATCCAGTCTTTGGGTTCAATGCGCGAGTCGTCGGCGATCACGCGGTCAAAATACGCCTGGCCTTCGGCCTCCAGGACTTGTTCCCTAGTGGCTTCCTGGGGGGCTGCCGGCTGGTCAGGCACTGACTGCAGGTTCTGCGCTGCCATGGTTGCTCCTATGCATTCACGTCCGTACCGGACCTCTGTCCGTACCGGAAAGATTATTTACCGACCGTTCGTTCAGGATATGCGGAGGAAAACTCCAACGTCAAGCAGGGCACACAGAAAAGCGCCGCCGACTTCGGGCGAAGTCGGCGGCGCTTTTGGGACTGCGTGTCCAGTGAATTTCTACTGCAGATACTCACTCAGGGCATCGCGTGAATGCCGGGGGGAGAATCCCGCAGCGCGGATCTTGCCCAGGTCCAGGGCGCTGTTCAGGGGCCTGGGAGCAGCGGCCTTACCCTCGAAGTACTCAGCCGTGCTGACTCCAGTCACGTCATCCCTGGATGATCCCGCCAGTTCGAAGACATCGGCAGCAATATCGGCCCACGATTGAGGGTTTCCGTTGTTGCTGAGGTTGTAGGTGCCATATGCGGCACCACTGTGAAGGAGGTGCTGGATGCCGGCCGCGATGTCCTGCGTGAAGGACAGCCGTCCAACCTGGTCGTTGACTACCGACGGCTTGATCCCGCGTTTCGCCAGCGATGCCATGGTGCGGACGAAGTTGTTTCCTTCTCCGATGACCCAGCTGGTCCGCACGATGTAGTGCCTCGGGACGACGCTGACGACGGCGTCGCCGGCGGCTTTCGTCTGGCCATACACGCCAAGCGGGGTGAACGCCTCGCTCTCGTCATGAACGTCCCGACCGCCGTCGAAAACGTAGTCCGACGAGATGTGGACCAGTGTCAGGTCGTACTCGACGGCGATGCGGGCGAGGCGGGCCACTGCATTGACGTTAATCTCCCATGCTGCGGCACGCCCTTCTTCGGTTTCAGCCGCATCCACCGCGGTGTAAGCCGCCGCGTTGATGATCGTCGAGTAGTTCTTCCAGTTCCGACTGCTGTACGAAGCGGCGCTGGCCAGGTCGAACTCCGCGCGGTTCGCGAATTCAACCGAGTCCACGCCGTCATAGGCGGCTCGCAAGGCCCTGCCGAGCTGCCCGTCGGCACCCAGCACCAGCGTTTTCTTCGGCGCCATCGGCACCACATCAGCCAGCCGAGGGTGCGCCTTGTCCTTGTCCGAAAGCTCTGCCTCGTCGAGGGAAATGGGCCACTGAATGGAGGCGCTTTCGTCGGCGAGATTCAGGAACGTGTATTGGCCTTGAGCATCTGCCGACCAGTGATCGTTCACCAAGTACGTGTAGGCCGTGTTGTCCTCAAGTGTCTGGAATGCGTTGCCGACACCCCGGGGAATGAAGATGGCCTGACTGGCGTCCAGCTCAGCCGTGAACACAGCTCCAAAAGACGGGCCTTCGCGCAGATCGACCCAGGCGCCGAAGATCCTGCCGGTGGCCACCGAGATGAACTTATCCCAAGGCTCCGCATGTATGCCGCGGGTGGTTCCTGCCTTCTCGTTGAAGGAGATGTTGTTCTGGACCGGGCGAAAATCGGGCAGGCCCAACGCAATCATCTTCTCGCGCTGCCAGTTTTCCTTGAACCATCCGCGGTTGTCCCCGTGCACCGGAAGGTCGTAGAGGACCACGCCAGGGATTGGCGTTTCCCGGACACCAAGCGGCTTCGAAAACTCGATCGTCATGACGCTATTGGCCCTGTTCCTTGTACTTCGCCTCGGTGGCCGCCTTCTGGGGGCGCCACCACGCCTCGTTGTCCCGGTACCAGGCAATCGTGTCCTCAATACCGGCATCGAAATCGGAGAACTCGGGCTGCCAGCCCAGCTCTGTGCGGAGCTTCGAGGAATCGATGGCGTACCGCAGGTCATGGCCGGCGCGATCCACCACGTGGTCATAAGAGTCCGGAGCCTCGCCCATGTGCTTCAGGATCAGTTCAACGACGTCTTTGTTGTTCTTCTCGCCGTCGGCGCCAATCAGGTAGGTCTCGCCTATGCGGCCCTTGGCGATAATGGCCAGCACTGCCGACGAGTGGTCGTTGGCATGGATCCAGTCGCGAACGTTTTCGCCCTTGCCGTAGAGCTTCGGCCGGATGCCCTCAATGACGTTGGTGATCTGGCGCGGTATGAACTTCTCCACGTGCTGGTAAGGGCCGTAGTTGTTGGAGCAGTTACTGATGGTTGCCTGCAGCCCGAAGGAACGTACCCAGGCCCTGACCAGCAAATCAGAACCGGCCTTTGTCGAGGAGTAAGGACTGGAGGGGTTGTACGGCGTGCTCTCTGTGAAACGCTCCGGATCGTCCAACTCCAGGTCGCCGTACACCTCGTCAGTGGAGATGTGATGGAATCGCTTGGCGTGCTTCCGGGCCGCCTCAATCAGCGTGTAAGTGCCGATGATGTTTGTGTCGAGGAAGGGCCGCGGATCATGCAGGGAATTGTCGTTGTGTGACTCGGCTGCGTAATGAACCACAACATCACAGTCGGCAACCAGGCCGTCAACCAGCGCGGGGTCGGCGATGTCTCCAACGACTAGCTGAAAGCGGTCCGCTGGCAACCCGACAAGCGAGGCCCGGTTTCCCGCGTAAGTCAGCTTGTCCAAAACGGTGACCGCGTTGTCCGTGTGGTTCAGGACATAGTGCACAAAATTGGAACCGATGAAACCGGCGCCACCGGTCACGAGGAATTTCTGCATGATTTCCATATTTCCATAGCGGCGCCGATTTGTTTGAACCAGCAACAACGTCGAAACTAGACTCCATGCGCGGGATTATCCTCGCCGGGGGGACCGGTTCAAGACTTCATCCGATTACACAGGGCATCAGCAAGCAGCTAGTCCCCGTCTATGACAAGCCGATGATCTACTATCCGCTGTCGACTCTGATGCTGGCCGGAATCCGGGACATCCTCATCATCACCACTCCACATGACGCGGACCAGTTCCAGCGCCTGCTGGGCGACGGCAGCCAGCTTGGCGTCAACATCACCTATGCGCAGCAGCCCTCCCCCGACGGACTCGCGCAGGCGTTCGTCCTGGGTGCAGATCACATTGGCGACGGACCGGTGGCGCTGGTCCTCGGTGACAACATCTTCTATGGCCCGGGCATGGGTACACAGCTCCGCCGATTCTCCGACATCGATGGCGGCGCCATCTTCGGGTACCGCGTTGCGGACCCGACCGCGTACGGCGTCGTGGAGTTCGACGTCACTGGCAAAGTTATTTCCCTCGAGGAAAAGCCTGAGAAACCGAAAAGTCATTACGCCGTCCCCGGGCTCTACTTTTACGATAACGACGTTGTCGAAATTGCTCGCAATCTGAAGCCCTCGCCACGTGGCGAACTCGAAATTACCGACGTGAACCGCGAATACCTGGAGCGGGGCAAACTCCAGGTGGAGATCCTCCCCCGCGGCACCGCCTGGCTAGATACCGGAACCTTCGATTCCCTCAACGAGGCGTCGGAGTTTGTACGCACGGTCCAGAAGCGCCAGGGCCTCTCCATTGGCTGCCCCGAAGAGATCGCGTGGCGGCTCGGCTTCCTCAGCGACGATGAGCTGCGTGAACGTGCGGAACCCCTCGGCAAGAGCGGCTACGGCAAGTACCTGCTGGACCTGCTCGCCGAGGACGCTGCGGAAAACCCCGAGCGGCTGGCGCTTTCCCTCCTGTAACTGGCTAGGTTCACCTCGGCAGGCCAGGCAGTCCAAGGCCATACGAATTGGGCCTACTGTCGTCGGCTGGTCCTTCACGTGGGGTCTGGACGTCTACGGTCTACTTCAGGGTAAGTTTCTGCGGCATCGACCGCAGAGACGAAGAGGACCGCCCCGGCACGGCATCGGTATCTAGTCGTCACAGGGGCCCCAGGTTTGCGGATGGCGGCGCCGTTCACGAGGCAGCCGCTGGCACCCATGTCCTCCCAGTTGAGGGCCGGTAGTTGAAGATCGAGGAGTAGCGGGCCTTGCCGGCGATGAGGTCGTCCATCATCTTGTCCCTCGTCTGGCCAAGGGTTTCCGCGGCCGAGTAAAGGTAGGGCCCGTGGCCGGCCTCGTCCTGCACCTTGGCCATGAGGCTGGCCTTGTGCTTCGGGCTAGGGGCGCGGGTGATCCAGTTTGCCTCCGGCTGCATGCCGATGATCTCCGAGTGCGCGTGCTGTGAGATCTGGCGCAGGAGGGTCTTGAGGTAGGCGGCCGACATCCAGTCGCGCGGCTCGATCCGGGAGTCCTCGGAGATCAGTGGTCCACCACCTCGGACCAGAGCGCATGGCCCAACTCTGCGACCCTGCAGGCTACCTCGGCAGCGCAGGCGCCATGACCAAGCAGGTTGTCTCCTCCCGCACCCGATAGCCGATCATCGTAAAGCCGACTCACCCCTGCACCACAAGCGCAAGGGTGAGTCGGTCTTTTAACCGGGCCCTGCACTCCCACCGGGCCAATGGAACGTCTAATGCGCCTAAAATACTGCCATGCCTACACGTGTTCACGAGTTTGTCTGGCCTGATCGCGTCGTTATCGGCACCGTCGGCGTTCCCGGTGCGCGCACGTTCTATTTGCAGGTACGTGCAGGGTCGCAAATTGTTTCTATCGCTCTGGAGAAGCAGCAGTCATCTCTGCTCGCCGAGAAAATTGACGAGATTCTCGATCAGCTCATCACCGTCGAAGGCAACCGCTTCAGTGTTCCCACCGGGACTCCCATCGAATTGGTCGACAATGATCCACTCGAGGCCGTTCAGGAGCAGTTTCGAACCGGCGCAATGAGCCTAGGTTGGGATCCGACGACGGCGCATGTGGTCATAGAGGCTTACCCCATCACCGATGTCGACGCTGGTGACAACGGCGAATCCGTTGATCAGGACGGCGATGAAGTACCAGAAATGCTGTTGGTGCGGATGCCGGTAGGCGCCGCCCGCGCATTCGCCAAGCGCACACGTGAGGTCGTAGACGCCGGGCGTCCCCTATGCCCGCTCTGCGGTTACCCCGTAGACGCCGGCGGACATATCTGCACTCCTCCCGAGGCAACGCCCTGAGCCCTCCCGCCGCGGAAAATTCAGCCAGCGGCGTCACCTCGCTATCCAGGACTTTCCTTAGCCTTGGATTTCAACCGGTCAGATAGACCGTAGGTTAACCCTTTGTTACTTCTCTGGACTGGCTTCGTTGGGAGCAAGCTGTGAGTGATAGCGTCATCGCTGGCTAGACATTTGGGATTTTCAGCACGATACCGCATGGGGGATCCGAGTCCCCATCATCACGGGAATTTTCGTTTTTCGTCTCAGGGGGGACAAATGAAGAAGTCTATTGCAGCGCTTGCACTTGCAGGAATAATCGCACTGGCTGGCACCGCTCCGGCCGTGGCAACCACCTACCCGGCGCCCGGCAGTGAGCAGGGGCTCGTTTCCGACGGCACCATCGCTCGCGGCGAATCCATCACGTTTTCCGGGAGTGGCTACATCGCCGGCGAAACGATCAACATTTCATTCCAGCGGACCGGCGGCAAGAAGGATTCAGAAGGCCGGCGGCCCGCTCCATCCAACTTCAGCGTGTCCGCTGACCGCAGCGGCGCCTTCTCGACCACCATCACCTTCACGGAGGGCGGCAACTACATTATCAAAGCCGTCGGTGCCACCTCCGGCACCACCCGCTCGGCAGCCGTGGTAGTGAATTCCGGCAACGGCGGAGGCAACAACAACGGCGGAGGTAACCACGGCCTGGGCAAGGGCAAGGGCAACTCCGATTTCGCTGCCGTTTCCAGCGTTACCGCCGCCGGCACCGGCCATGCCAACACCGATGGCGATTCCAACCTGGTTCTGTGGGCGCTGGTCGGTGCAGGCGCCTTGGCCGCCAGTGCAGCATCCGCAGCAGTGGTTCGCCGCCGCACCAAAGCCTAGCTCCAGGCAAGTAACACTCGTCACCAAGGGCAGATGCTTCTCTGGGAAACCGGAAAGCACCACGAAAGATGGCGGTGGGACGAGCTTGGGAAAACCTTGCAGGCAAACGCCGGCCCCCTCAAAAAGGGGGGTAAATTGGGCTCCGGCTCTCAGGTCGACCGGTATTTCATAATGTGCCCGGCACAGACTGTGTTGTGTCACTGAAGCACAGGTAGCCGCTAACCGCAGCTTCAGCTCGCCGGGTCCGGGAAGTATGTCCCAGCCTTGTGCCGGACCCGGCGAACGACCCCCGCCCCACCCGCTAAAACGCGACAGTCACCGACCGACGATCTGATGGTTGCGGTGCTCGATGACACCTGCGGCTACCTCATCCAACTCATCGGCCCCGCCTGAGCCACGCGGGAGGCAGCTACCCTTTGGCTATGGGGGACGAGCAAGGCAGCAACGAATACGAGTGGCAATCCTGGCCGCCGGATTCGCTCGAAGGCATGCCGCCCAAGCGCAGGCGGCTGGTTGGATGGGGGCTCCTGTGGTTCCTGTTCATGAGCTGGCTGGTGGCCACCGTCCTGGAAGCAGCTGGGATCCCGGAGCCCTGGAGTTCACTGCTCACCGCAATTGCCGTGGTCGCAGTTTTTGGCCCCCTGATCCGCGGAGCTGTGCAGGAAACCCGGCAACTCCGTGCCGAAGGCATTGACCTTCCGTCCTATCCCGTCACCCGCAAATCACTCATCGGCAATGCGGTGATAGTCGGCGTTGTCTGGACCGCTTTCGGATTCCTCGTGGCGAGCGGGCGGACGGCAATTCCACTGCTGCCAATCGCCGGCACCATCTGGCTGCTGTACCAGCTTCATCGGTGGAAGACCCGGCTGACAGACAATAGCCCGGGCCAATGACAAACCTAGATGAGGAGGAGCAGTGGGCTTTGACCACCACCATCGTTAGGCCGAGCGTCGGGGCGTGGGCGGCACTTCCGCGGCGGGCTGGCGTCCGTCGGCAAGGAACCGTCGCGTGGCTCATCGGACTGCTGACGACGGCCGGTGCATTCATCGCGGATCGCGGGTGGGAGAGCTTTGATGATCCTGCCTGGACCGGCGCCTACCGCGTCATCGACATGTTCGGGATGGCGAGCATCGCCCTCGCCCTGGGTTTTTCTGTTTTCGGCGTGCTGCTCCGGAGGTATGCGCCTCTGGCTGCACCCTTGGTGCTGCTGGCAGCTGCCATTCCGCACACCCTTGACGGCTATGCGTCGGCCGCTGTGTGGTGGCTTGGCACCGCCGTCGCCGTCCTGTGGGCCGTCAGTGTGGCCGCCCGGTTGTGGCATCAGTTGCGCGCAGTCCGGCGCCTCGCGCAGGCTTCCATCACGGGACGTACGACGATGGTGGGCCCCAATGCCGTCCGGGCGGTAAACCGGTCGTTTCGGCGTGGCCTGCTGAGGCTGCTGCTGTTGCTGACTGTGGCATGCGGCGGCTGGGCCATGGCCGTCGGGGTGCTGCCCTCGGAGCTGGGCCGAACCTACGCGGAGTTGGGCGAACAGTCGGCCTCGAACGTCTTCGCGGCGGCGGGAATCGCGGCGAGCATCATGACAGTCGCCGAGGCCGTCAGACAGGGGTGGCATGTGTTGGCGCTGGGCCAGGTGGGTCGGCGCTTGGTCTGGGAGATACCGGCCGGCCGCGGCGTAGCGCCGTGGTGGCCGTACGCGAGAAACGACGCCGGGACGGTGCCGATTGAGGCCGCCGAAGCACCCGGCTGCAGTTGCCTGGCGGAGTTCCGCCGGGCCTACCCCGACGGTGAGGGCGATCTCAGGATGGGTGAAGGCGTGCCCGCGTCGGCGTACTGCCGAGCGCATGGCATCGACCGCATCAACGAACTGACTGCGGCAGAGTTCATCACAATGAGTGAGGAAACCTGGCTGTGGGAAGGGGGCACACGCTTGCCGGAACCTGCAGACCCCGATGCCAAGCGATTGCTCCTGTACAGCTTTGCCGGGCACACCTTTGGCGGAATTCCCGTCCGGAAACTCCGAGGCCGGATCGACGCGGATTTCCCGGGAGTCCGCCCCGCCCATGAAGCCGATCCGGAAGACTTCGGCCCATGGTGGGATAACCCACTGCGCCCGGAGGCAGGAGTACAGGACACCATCGACCTCCAAGCGGCCGGCTATACCGGATCCGCGTTCCGGTATAGGCACGGCAGGGCATGGTTTGAGGCCGCGCCGCCTTTCGTTCCTGAGTCAGAACCCTGACCGCGCACTCCCACTCGTGGGCCACGAGAATGAAGCCATCCTTTTGTCGGTCAGGCTAGTGTGGTCACGGGAGCCGAAAGGGGGTGTCTCCACGTGAACAACAGCGACCCAGGTATTAAAGCTGCGCCGCCGCCGAACCCGAAGGAACGCCATCGAGTAGTCCTCCGGTCCTCTGCCTTCATCAAGGGATGGTTCATTTCGACGGTCCTGTGGCTCGTACCTGTATGCGTGATCGTGGTTGTGCAGGAGCTGACTGCCGCGGTCCCGTCCGAGAGCGGGCCGAGCCCTGCGCCGGGCATCGCGATCATGGTGCTGTGGTACGGCTTCGGAATTGCTCTTGTCTTCGCAGCCCCGCTGGCCTGGATCCTCGGCTATGTGCTGCGGCCCGTGCCTAATCAGTGGATCCACGTTGCCGTCTTTTTTGCCGTTCCGACGCTGGTTTTCTGGGTTCTCGGAGGCCTGCTGCAGTTCGGCTGGACCATTGAATCGCTGGGCTTCTGGGCCACCGTCGGCGCTGCAGCAGCGATCGGACGCTTGGCCATCAGGAGGAACGTCGAGCTGGTGCACCCTCCGCCCCGCGGCTCACGCCAGCCACCCTTCAAAGGCATCCACTAACCGCGCACGGCGGCTATCGCCGTCGTACGTCTTTCATCGCCCGGCGACCGGCGCCCGGTCAGAACTTGTCAGGAGAGTCGATGGCCTGCCCGACCGTGACTTCCGGGGCCGCGTTGGGGTCACCGCCGACGGATCCAATGAAGTTCTTCAGCTCGGGGTCGCTGAAGAACTTCTGGAATGCCTCCGCGGACTCCCACTCGTCGACCACGAGAATGAAGCCATCCCCGACGGCGAACTGATGATGGATGGCGCCCGCCGTCCGGCCGCGTCCGGAGATCTCGCGGTACTCGTCGGCGCGTTCCTCGAGTGATTTGGTGAAGGCGTTCGTATCACCGGGAATCTTAACCGTGATGAATGACATGGCGGTGGCCTCCTTTGGCCTCAAGATGCTGCACATCGTAGTAGCCCCTGGCGGGGGCGGCAATAACGGAAATCATCGGTCTGCATGATTGCCTTGCGCTGCGCCATGTCCGGCCGGGTCCGGATACTTCTAGGGGGAGTATGCTCCGGACCCGGCTGCTCTGAAGTTAAGGTTCGCGGCAACCTTCGGCTTCAGGGACCTGATGAGTATCCACCCGTGACACTGCCGCAAGCGTGGAATCTGACCGGGATCCAGCCCCTTCATCAGGGGGTGTGGGGGTGCGCTGCTCCAGCGTTTTCCCAGCAAGGGTGTGCGGCGCCGGCGCCGCACCTGCTGGTGCGGTGCCGTGCCTTCACATTGGGTCTGGCCAATTGCCGATGTCGCTCATGGTCCGAAGCTTTCGTTGCATGGTGGTACCCCATACCCAGCTGCTTTCAATCATGCCGTAAGGCTCCTGAGAGGAGTCTGAGACCGGCACGTCCCCCATTGCGCCGGGCAGGTTCAGCCTCAATGCTTGAATCATGGACCACCCGGAAGTGCCGTCCGCTGCCGGGCTCCCGGTTCAGGCAGCGAAGCAAACACAGCCGGGACGGTGGGTGCCTCTGCCCCGCGGACTGCGCTGGCAGTCCACCCTGGCTGCGGTCGCCGTTGTGGCCGTCGCCCTGCTGGCCGGCGGGCTGCTGCTGCTCGTGACGCTGGAATCAGACCTCGTTGCCGGAACAGACAGCTTCCTGCGGACCAAGGTTCAGGATGTCGCAGCCTTGATCCAGAGCCAGGACGCAGAGGAAGCCAGCATTGCGGTGGCAGCGACCGCCAAAAAAGACCCTCTGGTGCAGATTCTCGACGGGACCGGCAAGGTGATCGGGGCCTCGGAACCCAGGCTCTTGACGACTCCGCTCAGTCCGCTGCGGCCCGCCGCCGGCCAGAGCGCCACAGACAAGGCAACCGCGCCCGCCCTCCTGGGGGACGGCGACGAACGTTATCTGGTGGTGCTCGGCGTCGACGATGAGGGCAGCAAGTATTGGGTTCTGGCCGGACGCACCATTCAGCCCCAGGCGGACACCGTCCGGATCGTCGCCTGGTACCTGCTGGTTGCCATGCCGGTGCTGCTGGGCGTGGTGGCGTGGTCCGTGCATTTCCTCGTTGGCCGCTCACTGCGGCGGGTGGAAAGGATCCGGACGCAGGTCAGCCACATCGGCGCCGGAAGGCTGGGTCAACGCGTGGACGTCCCCGCCACGGGTGACGAGCTGCAGGCCCTGGCCACCACGATGAATTCGATGCTTGGCCGGATTGAAGAGGCCGACCAGCGGCAGCGGCAGTTCGTCTCCGACGCGAGCCACGAACTGCGGGGCCCCATCACCACCCTCCGCACGGGCCTGGAGATCGCCGGCTCCGACCCCGGCGGCGGGACGTGGCGGGACATGAGCCCGGTCCTCGCCGAACAGACGCGCCGGCTGCAGGGCCTCGTGGAGGACCTCCTGACATTGTCCAAAGCGGACGATCAGGGGCTGCCCGTCCGGCGTGAGGAAGTCGACGTCGATGATGTCCTGGCCGCCGAATTGCGCGGGCTCAAAGCGACCAGCCGGCACCGCCTCGCCGCGGACCTCGTTCCGGCCAAGATTCTGGGGGACGAAGTCCGGCTTGGACAGGCCTTCCGGAACGTCCTGGACAACGCCGACCGCCACGCGGCAACCACCGTTTCCGTGAGTCTGTCGGCGTCGGTCCAGGCAGTGGTGGTGACCATCGACGACGACGGCCCTCCTGTCCCGGTGGCCGACAGGGAACGGATCTTCGGGCGTTTCGTCCGCCTGGATGGGAGCCGGTCACGCCAGCAGGGCGGCAGCGGCCTGGGCCTGGCGATCACCCGCGGCATTGTGGAGGCCCACGGCGGCCGCGTCACCGCAACCGAGACACCACAGGGCTGGTGCCGCTTTGAAATCAGTCTGCCGCCAATGGTGACCGTCCGCTCCCCTGCCGACGTCCGTCGTCGGAAACCCTAATCCGGGCTGAGCCTGTACCCCATGCCTCGCACCGTCCCGAGCGTGCTGAGGCCGAACGGCTCATCAATTTTCCTGCGCAGGTACCCGACATACACCTCAACCACGTTGTCGCCGCCGCGGAAATCGGGGTCCCAGACGTTGTCCAGGATCTGGGCCTTCGACACGACCTGGCCCGGCCGGCGCATCAGGTATTCGAGCAGACCGAACTCCCGGGCCGTCAGCGTGATGGCCTGCCCGTCCCGTGTGACCTGCCGGTTTGCCGGGTCCAGGCTGAGCGAACCGACGGTCAGGACCACCGGCCGCTCCGGGGCTCCCCGCCTGATAAGTGCCCGCAGCCTCGCGATCAGCACCGGGAAGCTGAACGGCTTGGTCAGGTAGTCGTCCGCCCCCAGGTCGAAGGCGTCCGTCTGGTCATATTCGCCGTCCTTGGCCGTCAGCATGATCACCGGCACCCAGTTCCGCCGCTCGCGCAGCTGTTGCAGCACCGCGTAGCCGTGCATGCCCGGCAGCATCACGTCCAGCACGACGACGTCATACGGGTTCTCGGTCGCCGCCCAGAGCCCATCAACACCGTCATGGGCAACGTCCACCACGAAACCCGCGGCTTTCAGCCCCTGCCGGATGGTCTCAGCCAGCAGGACCTCGTCTTCCACAAGCAGGACCCGCACAGTTGACATCGTCTCACGGGGAATCAGTCCGCGGCCGCTCTCCGTTTTCTTCGCGCCGTCCGGACGTGCCACACGGCTGCACCGATAATCGCGACGACCACCACGGCGGCGGTGATGTCCCTGCCAACGGTTTTGGCCACGGCCTCGTAGGAATTGCCGGCCACGTAGCCAAGAAGCACAAACCCCACACCCCAGGCCAGCCCGCCGGCGGCATTAAAGGCCAGGAACCGCGGATAATGCATGCGGGACATGCCGGCCAGAGCTGGCATCACGGCGCGGAAGAAGGCGATGAAGCGGCCAAGAAAAACGGCCGAACCGCCGCGCCGGCGCAGGAAGTCCTGTGCCTTGCCCAGCTTGTCGCGGTGGCGCTTCAGTCCTTTGGTGTCCAGCAGTTTCGGTCCGGCGTGTTTGCCCACTTCGTACCCGACGGTGTCGCCGACGACTGCGGCCAGGACCACCAGGCCGACCATGGGCCCCAGCTGCACCTGGCCCCGGCTGGCCACCACGCCGCCGAGCACCGCGGCCGTTTCGCCCGGAATGACGAACCCGATAAAAAGGGCATCCTCGGCGAACACGAGAAGGGCCACCAGGGTGTAGGCCAGTGCCGGGCTGACGCCCAGAATGCCGTCGATGAGTCCGCTCATGTGCCTGGCTCCGTTCCGGCTGGGTCTTTCAGGCAGCCGGGAGTTCCAGGCTGAGCACTGTTCCTTCGGCCCCGGTTTCGGCCACGGTCACGTCCCCGCCGTGGCGCAGGGCGGCATCCTTGACCAGGGCCAGGCCGATTCCGTAGCTGGTCCGTGCCGGGTTGTCCCCGGCAGCCCCTCCGCGCGCAAACCGCTCGAAGACCCGGTGGGGATCGATGCCAATGATGCCGGGGCCCGTGTCCCGGACCATGATCCGGACT
The DNA here is from genome assembly GCF_042674585.1 of Arthrobacter sp. NPDC057013. NCBI lineage: Bacteria > Bacillati > Actinomycetota > Actinomycetes > Micrococcales > Micrococcaceae > Arthrobacter > Arthrobacter sp. NPDC057013. The sequence continues at coordinate 238,037 of NZ_JBHUSE010000001.1, read as the reverse complement.
TTCCGGCCGGCGGCCGAGACGGTGACGTCGATCCGGCCGGCTTCGGGAGTGTGCGAGATGGCATTCTCCACGAGCGCCGTGACCATCCGCCGCAGCAGGTGCGCGGGAATGCGCACGCGCGGCGGTCGCGCGGCCCCGCCGGCAACCGAGCACTCCAGGCCGATGCCGGCATCCGCTGCGAGGAGCCGAAGATCGTCCGTCACGGCCGGGACCAGCGCGGCAACATCCGTCTGGTCCAGTTTTTCGGCCGATGCCGGCGCGGACATGAGCAGGAGGTCGTCCACCAGTTCTGCGAGCCCGGCGCTGTCCTGGCGCAGCCGGGCCAGGGTCGGGGCGGCGGGGCAGTCCGGGCCGGCTTTGCGCTGGGCGAGCTGCAGCCGGGCGTCGAGCACTGCCAGCGGGGTCCGCAGCTCGTGGCTGGCATCCTGGACGAAGCGCCGCTGGACGGCCAGTGCCTCGCCCAGCGGCTTCACGGCGCTCCTGGCGCTGACCAGGCCGGCGGCTGCGGCCAGCACGACGGCAAGGGCGCCGCCAAGGATCAGGGCCAGCAGGCCGTCGGCTTCGTCAATGTAGATCCGACCGGCCCCGGCGGGGTGCTGCACGAGTTCGGCGGGCTGGGAACGGTAGAGCGCAAACAGCACCAGCGCCAGGATCACGACGGCGAGGCTCGCGGCGCACACGAGCGCGATCTGGGTGCTCACCTTCCGGGCGGCGGTCCGAAGGATCAGCCGGTCGGCGTCCGGGGCATTCACGATGGGTCTCCCAACTGGTAGCCGGCGCCGTGCACGGTGCGGATGATGTCGCGGCCCGCCTTCCGGCGGAGGTAGTGGACATAGGTGTCCACGGCGCCCGGCTGGTCCGCTGCCGAGAACACCCTGTCAAGGAGTTCAGCGCGGGAGAAGACCCTCTCGGGCTCGGCGGCCAGGACCTCGAGCAGCGACCCCTCCCTCGGGGACAGCGACACGCGCTCACCGTAAGGCGAGAGCAGGAGCCGGGTGCCGGCGTCGTACGTCCAATCCCCAAGCGGCAGGGTCCGCAGCGGCGGACGGAAGGTCCGGGTCAGGGCGCGGAGCCGGGCGGCGAGCTCGGCGGCGTCGAACGGTTTTACCAGGTAGTCGTTGGCGCCGGCGTCCAGGCCGTCCACCTTGTCCTGGACGGTGCCGAGCGCTGTGAGCATCAGCACCGGCGCGGCAACGCCCTTGTCCCGCAGCGCGGTGACCAGCGCCGCGCCGTCGAGAAGAGGAATCCCGCGGTCCACCACCAGGGCATCCCACTCCCGCGTGAGCCCCAGGTGCAGTCCCTGCTGGCCGTCCCGGGCCAGGGTCACGTCGAAGTCGTCCCCGATGAGTTCGGCGATGAGGGGTCCGAGCTGCCGGTCGTCCTCCACCAGCAGCACGCGCTTCTTCAGGTTCGCCTCCATGACTGCCATTCTGTCCCAATCCGTCTAGGGCGGCGCTGTTCCGGATGCGGCGTCAGGGGGCCTGGGCCGGAACCGGTCCCAGCCGGGCCAGGAACGGCAGGCGTGCCAGCACCGCCAGCCCCACTTTGTTCCACAGCCCCGTGATGAAGGAGGCCCCGGTCAGGGAGGTAAGGAACGACGCCGCCACGTCAGTCGGGTAATGAACGCCCAGGTAGATGCGGGACAGGGCCACCGTTACGGCCACGGCCGCTCCCACCACCGCGACGGGCCATTGCCAGCGCGTACCCCGCGCCAGCAGGAACAGGGCGATGGCCAGGGCAACGGCGAGGGCTGTATGCCCGCTCGGGAAGCTGTCCGTGCCGGGCTCGGGCGTAATTGGATCAAAGAGTGCGGCGGCGTCGGGCCGGTGCCGCGCGACAACCAGTTTGAACAGTTCACTGCTGACCCACGAGCCGGCCGCCACCAGCCCCGTGGCGACGGCGTTCACCGGGCTCCGGCGCACCAGCAGCAGGAACAGGCAGATCCCGGCGATCATCACCACCCCGCCCACGGGGCTGAACACGACGTTGACGAAGAGCGCGATCGCGGTCCGCGGGGGCGTGTGGTGGTGGCTTAGCACGGCATCGACGGAGAAATCGGTTGCCGTGAAGGCGGGCTGGGACCGCATGGTCAGCCCCGCGGCCACAATCAGGACGGCGAAAACCAGCGGCAGCGCAATCCAGTGGCGCAGCTGCGGCAGCCTCGCCAACCGCGTGCGTTCCGCCGTTATCCCACTTGTTTCCGCCCTGGTTGTTTCCGCCCCGCCCATTGGCCGCCCCTTCTGTCGCCTGGCAGGCCTTATGCCTGCCATCCCAGTGTGGAAGGGGACTGCCAAGAAATCTCTAAGAAGCGTGCATCAGAGTTCCACGACTTCGAATTCGAGGAGGTCCGCACCGGTGGCGACCGGCTGGCGGTCGCCGCCGTGTGCTTCGCGGGCCTGGCCGCTCCGCCAGTTCTGGAAATCCTCCTCGGTGGCCCAGGTGGTGACCACGAAGTAACGGCTCTCGCCCTTGACCGGGCGGAGCAGCTGGAACCCCTCGAATCCGGGGTGCCCATCGACGGCGCGCGCCCGGGCCGCGAAGCGCTTCTCAAGCTCGGCGCCCTTGCCTTCGGGGACGTGGATGGCGTTGATCTTCACAACAGACATGCTGTTCCTTTCACACGTGGGGCAGGTCAGTGCCACGCTCTGGTGCAGAGTACACCTGTTGCGGAAGGTCCGTCAGGCTCCTTCCCCGCCGGGTGAGCCCGCCTTACCATTGAGGTGCTGGGGCGACGGCGCCGTCGCAGGTCTGGCCGCACGTGGTGCCGCACGCGGCCAAGCATCTGTCATCTCGTCCCGAGCGGGCGGCCCGCAATGAGCACGAAGAACCACGTCTGGAGGCGAGCGGCCTTCGCCGTCGTCCTCGCTGCCACCGGCTGCACCTACACCACAGACGAACCCTCCCCGTCGCCAGTCTCACCGGATCCCCTGGCACCCTTGGAGACGCAGGTCCGGCTGTTCATGGACGAAGGCGCGGTGGCCGCCGTCGTACAAATCCGGTGGCCGCAGGGCGAGTGGTCCAAGGCTTACGGTGTGCGCGACCTCGAGTCAAGAACCCCGGCGCAAACGACTGACCGGGTGCAGATCGCAAGCGTCACCAAAACGATGACAGCCGTGGCGGTGCTGAAGCTCGTCGACGACCACCTCATCGGCCTCGACGACCCCGTCAACGACGTCATCCCCGGGTTCAAAGCCGCGCTCAAGCCTCCGGGGCCGGTCACCGTAAGGCAGCTGCTAAGCCACACGTCCGGGATGCCCGAGGTCAATGATGCCCTGCCCCACGATATTGATTTCCGTCCCGTTCTCTCCCGGCCGATGACGATGGAGCGGGGGTTGCAGTTGGCCGGGACCCTCCCCTGGACCGCGTTCAGTGTTGGGTCCTTCAAGTACTCGAACACGAATTACCTCGCGCTCGGCCTCCTGGTCCAGACACTGCGGCACAAGCCCTTCGTCCAAGTCATGCAGGAGCAGGTCTTCGAGCCGCTCGGTCTGAAGAACACCAGCCTGGACCGCATCGACCTGCACGAGACCGGTCTTTTGCATGGCTACGTCACCCTCCGCGGTGAACGCATCGACACCACAGACAATATCTCCGGTGTCGGCAATCCGGCGGGCGGGGCCGTGTCGACAGTGGCGGACATGAACCGCTTCATGGCCGGCCTCTTCCAGGGGCGGGCGCTCTCTGCGGCGACGCTGCGGGAGATGAAGACGAGTCCCGGTTTCGCCCCCTACGGGCTGGGCCTGTGGGAGCACGCGGACGGATGCTCGGTCCAGTCGCGGCACGAGGCCCGCGGCAGCTTCTGGGACTACCAGACCGTTGCCGTCAGCAGCGGCGACGGGCGCTACCAGGCCGCGATGACCGTCACCACGCCACCGCTGCCCACCGAGTTCGAGGACGAGTCCGCCCAGAACAAACGGGAGCTCCTGAACGGCCAGATCGAGTCCACACTCAACGAGGCCCTGGACCGAATCTGCGGGCAGATCAACGTTTCAGCTCATGACTGCCCGACGGCGGTGAGCGGGACGGTGCCCACGACCAGCGTGCCTTGCTTGGCGGCAGTGCGGAAGTCGAGGCCTGCGGGCGTGATCTCCAGGTTGTCTCCGCTGATCACGAGGATCCGGCCGCTGTGGGCTGCCAGGTGCAGCCATTCCGCATCGTCGTCGTTGCTGGGGTCGAGCTGTTCACGGTAGAGGACTTCGCCGGCAATGCTGAGTTGGAGTAGACCCTTGGCTGCGACGGTGAACTGACAGTGGGCTGGGGTTTGCCGGGCCTGGTGCAGGATGTCGGAGCAGTCAGGACTCATGGCCAGTTGGAAGCCATGGGTCAGCAGGAGTGAGACCAGGGCCGAGACCGGTTCGCCTCCGTCTTCCTGGAAGCTGACCACCTGGTCCAGGGTGTAGGCCAGCACGGGGACAACCCGCGTACGGCCGGCGGCGGATTTCCGGGCAAAGACCACGCGGGCGGCAACCGGATGGAACTCGTCCGGCGTCCATGGTGTCTGCTGGACCGTCAGGGCTGGAGCACTGCACTGGCGGTGGCAGACGTAGTCGGTGAAGGTGAGGTGCTCGCCCCCATCGGGTGAGATGCTCTGCGTGATTTCCACGATGAGGGAACGAGGATCACCCGCTGCCAGCGGGCGCCGGCAAGCACCGCACGTCTTGGCGAAGTCTGCTGCACTGGTGACGTATTGCGTGGTGTCCCTGCCTTTGAAGGACACGAGGCGCCCGTCCCACGCCACGCTGCCTGTAATGGGCATGCGAGTTACCTACCTTCTTCACCCGTCAGTCCGCCTTGCCGCTGCAACAGGGGCTACCTTGTTGCTTGGCACCGGCGGCTTGGCCGGAAACCCCGGCCAGGTACCGGCATACTGACAGGCGCCTCCTAGGAAATTCCCAGAGTTGCTTGGGGCCGTCGTTCCCCCCATCCCACCGCTCACGCCTGCATGCCCCGGCTCTTCCAAGGTTTTCTCAAGCTGCTCCGCTGACAATGGATTTGCCGGTTAATGCACCTGCCAGCGCTGAAGCCGGTATGGCGCCGGGTCCGGAGGGGTTCTCCCCGGACCCGGCGCCTTCGTTTGGAGGGTTGTCAGGCGATCGCGGCCCCGCCGGCACCAGCACCGGAGCAGGAACCTAGCCACGCCGGTTTCCGGGTCCCTTCCCTCGCTTCGAAAATACGACGAGGAGAACGATGGGGATGAAAATCATCGTCAGGACAGTGCCAATTCCCCGGACGGTGACGCCGTCACTCTCATACCCCAGCACCATAGCCTTGCCGGGCTCCTCCTCGCGGTACACCACCGTAACTTCAGTGCCGCCCGCAGGTTGCTGGCCATGGCCCACAGTGGCGGAAGTGACGCGCTCCGTCCCGTCCGCGGACGTATACCTGACCCTGATGTCCCGCTGCGAAGCCCTCCTCCCGTCGTTGAAGTCAACAATGGTTCCGGTGGTGTGCACACCCGTCCGCGCGAGGTCCTCGTGCGCATCAGCCATGCGGGAACCGACACCGATCATCACCGGCCCCACCAAGACCAGGACAACGGCCAGCACCACCTGAACGGCGCGGCCCAGCAGTGTTTTGGGCTTGCGGTTTTCGGCGGGACCAGGGGAACTCATGGCGCCCATTCTAGGATCCGTCCCCGGCAACCGCCCGCCGGTATGTGCTCGGTGTGAAACCCAGGTACTTCTGAAAGTCATTCGTCAGGTGCGCGTGGTCGGCGTACCCTAGCTCGGCAGCTAGAGCTGCCAGGTCCGCCGTCGGGTCCAGGCGGGTCCGTTCGGCAGCGTCCTGAAGCCTTCGACGGCGGATCAGCGCGGCAGGGCTAAGGCCGATGTACTTCTTTGCCACACGCTGCAGGGTCCGCTGCGAAACCGCCAGAAGAGACGCCGCATCCTCCACTTGGACCACCGAGGCGTCCGAACCGATGACGTCCATCAGCCGGTTGGCCAGCAGCGCTTCCCCGGACACCCCCTGCCCTCCAAGGCACGCCAGCCACCCCGCAAAGGCGTCCGCTGCCCGCCCACGGCGGGTATCGCCGTCGTACGCGTTCATGGCCTCCGCGACGGAACAGTGCAGTGCTTCCGCGGCCACAGGCGTTTCCGTGTCCTGCAGGCTGGCCGGACTGTCTGTGAACAGCCGCACGGCGGCCGGCCGCAGCAGTGCACCGACGGCCCAGCCCCGTCCGGCCAGGTCCTGATGGGCGGCCCGGGTGGTCGGGCCGGAGAAGACCACGCCGCCTGGCTGCACCACGAGGTTGGAGCCCGGGTACGCGATCAGGTGCTGGCGGGAGGTGCGGCCGGGCTCGATGTCCCACTCGGGAATCCAGAACCACTGGACCAGGTCCGCCACGGACGCCGGCGCCGGAAGGCGGTGGAAAGTGGGAAGCCTGGCGGGGTACAGAATCCCCTTGAACGAACTCTCCATCGGTCCCCTCAGACTGTCGCGAATCTCCAAGCGCCGCCGCCGGCCGGGCACGTAGCGTCATAGACATGACAGATACTACAAGCACCCAATCGACCACCGCTGCCCACGGAAAGCACACCACCCACGGGATTCCGAACGGCCTGACGAGCCTCACGCCGTTCCTTGCCGTGACCGGCGCCCGGGAAGCGATCGCCTTCTACAAGGACGTGTTCGGCGCCCGCGTTGTCGGTGCCACAGAGATGCGCGGAGTGGTGGTCCACGCCGAACTCGACTTCGGCAACGGCCACCTCCAGCTCGGCGAACCCAGCCCCGAGTACCACCTGGTTCCGGCGCCGGAGGGTGAAAACGACTGCTACTCCCTCGGCCTCTACTGCGCGGATGTGGACGCCCTCGTGCACCGCGCCGAACAGGCCGGAGCCACCATCCGCGAGCCGCCGACCACCTTCGTCTCCGGCGACCGGTACGCCAGCATCCGGGATCCCTTCGGCGTCCGATGGTCCATCATGACCCGGGTGGAAGACCTCTCCGAGGAGGAAAGCAACCGCCGCGTCGAGGAGTGGGCGGCGCAGCAGGGGTAATCCCCTGAACTCTGCCCTGACGCGGGAGCCTCCCCTGCTTCATACTTATTCCAAGGACGAAGACCGACGATTGGATGGGGCCGGCCGTGGCCGTCGACCCCCGGTTGGCCCGAAGCAGGAACACCGCACCCCGCGAAGGGAGACCTGCACCCCATGCGCCGCAACCGTCTTGTCGCCGGAACGTCTTCGGTCCTCCTGGGCGTCGCCGGCCTCTGGGCCTTCACCCTCGCCGCCAGCGGCGGGAACAGCGCTGCGGAGGTCCCGGAACCGACCGCGGCTGTGGCTCCGTCACGCACGCTGTCATCCGGCGACATCACGTCACGTGGGGGTGGCGTGAGGATCGCGGCTGTAGGCGACATGAACGGCCCGGCGAACCTGGCAGCCGACAGCCACTCCGGGCGCAACGGCGCGGCCATTTCCGCGCTGGTGCGGAACAACCAGGTTGACGCGTTCCTGGGGCTCGGGGATTTCCAGTACGACACCGGGTACTGCGATGACTACGTGAAGTACTGGACGCGGCTTTGGGGCGGCACGAAGCCCAAGCTGTACTGGGTGTCCGCGCCCAACCATGACTGGCAACCCGGACGGAACGAAGACCTCGACAACTTTATGAACGGCCAATGCCCGGGTGCCCCCGCGAAGGCGGCGATCAACCAGCAGCGCGGGTTAATCGGGAACGGGACACCGTACTCGAAGGACTTCGGGAAGTGGCACATCGCGTTCCTGTCCTCCGCGCAGTGGCAGTACAACCCGGCACAGGCCCGGGCCTTGACGGCCTGGCTGGACAGGGACCTAGCTGCCGCCAAGGCAGCGGGCAGGCACCTGGCGGTGGTGCACCATGACCCGTACTTCACGTCGGACACCAGCGAACATGGACGGTCCACCGAACTCAAGCCGTGGATCGACGTGATGTGGAAGCACCGGGTGCGGTTCACCCTGTCCGGGTCACAACACAACTACGAACGCTCATGTCCGGTGAATAACGCTGACCAGTGCGTCAGCGACGGGATAACAGCATTCCAGGTTTCCACCGGAGGCATAGGGCTCCGTTCCTTCACCAGCAGTCCGACGTACATCGTGAAGCGGTTCAGTGACACGCATGGTTTCCTTCGGATGACACTCCGGGACGACGGCTCGTTTGTCTGGGGCTTCGTTCCAACGTCCGGGCCCGGCAAGGATGCAGGCTCGCGTCCCGCACCGAGGTAAGAGGCCCGCCAGGCCGGCCCTTTCGGGCCGGCCGGCGGGTATTGGTCAGGCGGCGTTGACTGTCACGGTGCGGGTGGCGAGCACCTCCGAAGTGACCCAATGCAGGAAGCTGATGCTGATGGTGTACTTCCCCGGCGCCGGCGGACGCAGCAGGAAGTCGAACTTCTCCGCCGCGCCGGACTTGATGATGTCGGTCAGGAGCGGCTGGCCGGCCATGGACGGCTGTACCGCCGGGCCTGTCGGGTTCGGCGTGGTCCAGAACGGCCGCCCGTCATGGGCGATCAACTCTGCGATCTTGGCCGGCCTTCCCGCTGCATCCGTGATCCTGGTCAGCGTGGGAAAGTAGTCCACGTTCACCATGCGCACCAGCGTGGGGTACCTGCCGTTTCCAGCAACGTTGGCCCGCATCTGGGAGACGGCCCAGACTATGTCGTCGCCCCGCGGACGGTTGGGGATGTTGCCGCCGAGGAGGAAAAAGTGCTTGGGCTCGAATCGGTTCAGCCCCACATCCTCACCGTTGAGTCCCGCGGCGTGGTTCAGTTCGTGCCACCGCGGATCCAGGGAGTACGGCGCAATCAGCGTTTCGGTGGCGGCGTCATACAGCGGACCTTCAAACGAGTGACGCCGGGTTCCGGCGGGCGCCGGCAAAGCGGGATTGGGCCGGGGATCGACGACGATCGCGCCGAACATGCCCATCTGAACGTGGAGCGGGGTGTTGACGTGGCAGTGGTAGAAGTAGGTGCCCGCCGCGCCCCTGTTGGGGTTGCCCCGCTCGGCGACGTCCGGCCTCCACTGGTATGTGTAGTGCCCCGTGACTTCGAAGGACGTGTGGCCCACGCCGTCGTTCCTCGGGTCCGGTTCAATGCCATGCCAGTGGATGGTGTGAACCCTCTTGCTGGGCTTGATCGTGGCCTGGAACAGCTGCCCCTCCTGCATCCGCACAGTGGTTCCGGGGATCTGGCGGCCGAACTTGTTGCCCTCGAAGCTCCACATCTCATGCTCGGAGCCGTCCGGGTACACGAACTTCCTGTTGAAGAAGTCCATCAGGAGGAAGACGTCCGGCTTCAGCGGGAACTCGGTTTTAGGACTGCCCTCATGCGGCTGGTCGGACGAGAAGTCCACCTGGCTCCGGAACGTGTGGTGCGGATCAGCGGCCGTCGGCGGCGTCCCCTCCGCAGGGGCCGGCTGGGCTGCCAGCACCCAGTCCGCCACGAGCCCGCCCGGGTACAGCCCGCCGCGGGCTGTCTGGGACGGCTCCGCGTGGCAGTGCATGGGATAAGTCCAGTCCTCGTTCCTTGCGTTCCACACCTGGTCAACGGTTTCCGGCGGCCGCCTGACCGGAAGCATCGCCTCCTTCCGCTCCAGCGGCTGCAGCTGGATGGTGTCCTCCCACTGCTGCAACTGCACGTCGCCCTGGGGAGAAACGCGGCCGTTGGAGCGGGGAAAGTCAATGCCGTTCGCCCGGACCGTCCAGACGTGGTTGCCATGGTAGTGGAGCTGGTGGTCCACGATGCCTGCGTTGAGCATCCGCATGAGGTGCCCGGTACGGATGGCCCCGGCGGAAGGCGTGGCGCTGAAATTGCGCACATCCGTCTCGCGCGGATGGCCGGAGGGCAGCGTGTCCTCGTGCCGCCGGTCGTTGAACGCCGGGTCAGTGGTGACCGCCAGGGACTGGAAACCGGAGAACCCGTTGATCGTGAAATAGTTCGGCACCGCCGGGACGGCGAGGGGATCGACCGTCTGCCCCCTCGATGCGATCCGGGCCCAGTTGGAGTCCACGTCGTGGCACAGCCACAGCCACTGGCGTTCGAACTCCGCCGCGCCCGGGGCAAGCCGCCACGCGTTGCGGGGATCGATCACCACCAGGCCGCCGTACAGGCCGAGGGTTCGCTCCACGGGCTGGTTGCCCGGGTCCGTATACACGTAGGTCCCCGGCCGCGGTGCCGGAAAGCGCAGCAGTTTCGTTTTTCCCGGTGCCACCGGACCGGAGCCGATGTCCGCACCGCCCGGTCCGGCACGGTGGAACCGGATCTCGTGCGGCTGGGCGACGTTGTTGTGCACCATGATCTCGATGGTGCTGCCGGTTTCCGCGATCAGCGTCCGCGGCGGGAAAAAGCTGGCCCAGTAACCACGCCGGGCGAGGACGTTCCGGGTTATTGCAGGATCCGGCCGCAGCGGCTGGGGCCTGCCGTGCGGCGGTACAGGAGCTCCCAGCGGATAGGTCCGGCTGGCCACAACGCGGCCGTTGGCGGTGATGACCCGCGGGCTCAGTGCCAGCGCCGGGGTCGGATCATTGACCGCAGTGCGGCGGTCCCCGAATCCCCGGTGGTAAACGAGTGAACCGTCCACCATCGGAACGAATCCGTCGTTGATGTGCACGTCTAGTACTGCCATTGCCGGCCTCCTGTGTATTGGAGACCGGGATTAGATGAGAAACACAGGTCCATGTCGCCCCCAATTGCGATTTTCAGACAGGCATTGATGGTGCCGGGGGCAGCCTAGGGAAATCTTGGGGTTCCATCTGTAAGGCGGCATGTCCTGACATACGGCACCAGCAGGACCCGGCAGGACATGCCAGGCCCGCGGCTATCCGGGAAGCGTCAACGTCCGTTCAGCTGTTCCGGCCCGGCTGCCGTGTGGCGCCCGTGTCCGCTTTGGCCGTTCGCCGAGGCGGGACCGGCCCAGGTGGCCCATTCCTTCACATCGACCGTGGGCTGGCCCAGGAAATGGCCTTGGCCGGCGGCCACTGCCAGCCGGGTCAGAACCGCAAGTTCGTCGGGGGTTTCGATTCCGACGGCGGCCAGCGCGGCCCCGGTCTGGCGTCCGAATTCAACCAGGTCCGCGACCAGGTACTGGCGGCTGGGATCGGCCTCGATCCCTGTGACCAGGCAGCGCCCGATCTTGATGACATCAGGCCGGAGGGACCGGATGTGGCGCATCGAGGCTGCGTCCGTGCCCGCCTCATCGACCGCCAGCCCCATGCCGGAACTGCGCAGCGGCGTCAGGACGTCCAGCAGCGGACCCAGTTGCTCGGGCTGGAGCGGTTCGGTGAGTTCCAGCATGATCCCCGAGGGTTCCAGGGACGCGCGTGCCAGGAACCCCGGCAGCCGGGGATCCAGGCACACGGCCGGGGAGAGGTTCAACGCCACAACCAGCCCGGGCGGCAAATCCTGCGCCGCGGCCACAGCCGCCTGCAGCGCTGAGAACTCCAGGTCAGCGCCCAGCCCGACGGCGGCGGCATTCTTGAACCAGGAACCCGCACCGTCGCCGTCCGGCTCCCACAAAAAACGCGTCAGGGCTTCAGCGCCGATGACGCCGCCGCGGCGCAGATCGTGGATCGGCTGGTAAGCCGTGACCAGCATGCCGCCGTGCAGGACCGCCTCGATGGCCGCCTGGCCGTGGCCGGGGACACTGATCTGCCCCTCGGCCGGATGCCGGTGCACATCCTGGTTTCCGGGGTTGGGCCCGTTGTCGGCTTGCCGGGCCAGGGAGCGGGTGAAGACCAGGTGCTCATGGAGCGCTGCTTCCGGGTTGCCGGGATGCGCTGCCACGTGCTCCCGCAGCCGGTCCCGGATCTCGGCCCCTTCCGGATCCGTGCCGGACAGGACCGCGTCGATAATCTCGTAGGCCTGCTCGCGCACCAGCGGTATTTCGGCAGCGGCCCCGTCATCCTCCGGCCAGCTGTCGTCATCAGGGAACCGGGTGTTGTCCAAGGGGCACTCCTCTGGTTCCGGGCAGCTGGCCGCTGGCTGGACTTCCTGCCTTCGGATGCATCATAAACGCAGCTGAGCCGTCTTGACACGTCTGTGACAGGAATTTCACAAACCTGTTAACAGCGGCACTGGCTAGACTGTGACGGTGCCGTCCACCCCCACCCCGCCGCCCGGCCCCGACTCCCGCAGAAGCCGGTTCGCCGAGAAGCTCCTGCCCGGCGGCACCGAGCCTGATCCGCGCTTCACCCTGGCCAATGAGCGGACGTTCCTGGCCTGGATCCGCACATCCCTGGCGCTGCTCGCCGGCGGCATCGCGGTGGAGGCCTTCACCACCGACGTCTTTCCCGAGCCCATCCGCCGCGCGCTGTCAGTCCTGCTCCTTCTCCTGGGAATGCTGCTGAGCGCCGGATCCGCCATCCGCTGGCTGCGGGTTGAAGCCAGCCTGCGGTCCAACCGGCCGCTGCCCCTGCCGTTGATCGGCCCGCTGCTCGCCGCCGGCTGCGCCGTCGCGGCGGCGGTGGTGATCGCCGTCGTCGTCCTGGCCTGAACCATGGACGAAAACCCGGCCACCGCTCCCCTGCCCGGCGACGGCCCCCAGCAAATCCATGGACCGCTCGACGGCGACCCCGGGCTGCAGCCCGAACGCACCGCGTTGGCATGGGGCCGGACGGTCCTGACACTGATCGCCGCCAGCGCAGTGTGCCTGCGCTGGCTGCCGGACCAGGGACCGTTCGTGCTGGCGATGTTCGGCCTCACCGTCGCCGCCGGAACCGGCATCTACGCCACCCAGCGGCGGCGCTACCGGCGCAGCGTTAGAGGCATCCGGGCGGGGCAACTGTCACCGGACATCGCGGCCGTCTTCTGGACCGCCGGCGCCTGCGTTGCGCTCGGCGCACTGGGCGTGTTGCTGGTGCTGTCCTGACCCGTCATTTGGCCGCTCTCTTGAATCCAGCAAATTTTATGCTGAAAAACGGCCCCAAGACTTGTAGCGTGTGGTGTGGGCGGTGAACTTGGAGTTGGTGCTGGGCCGGCTCAAGCACCCGCCAGACGTGGAGTTTGACCATGACCGGATTGGGAGTGGCAGTCGTCATTGAGGACGACGCCGATATGCGCAATCTGCTGCGGGCAGTCCTGGAACAGACGGGATTTGCCGTCTACACCGCGGCCAGCGGGCTTGAGGGGGTGGACCTCGTGCGGCGCCGGCTTCCCCGTGTGGTGACTGTCGACGTCGGGCTTCCGGACATCGACGGTTTCGAAGTCCTGCGGCGCATCCGGCCCTTCAGCGCCGCCCGGGCCGTGATGCTCACGGGTCGCGCCGACGAAGCGGACATCGAGGAAGCGCTGCACTGCGGGGCCGACGAGTACATCACGAAGCCGTTCCGTCCCCGTGAGCTGCGGACCCGGATCGAGGCGATGCTGGCCGCCGGAACCGCGGGGCCGGTTCACCATGCGGTGTAGCTGACCGAATCGCCCCCGGCCTCGCGTGGCCGGCGACGAGCTCGTTGACTGTCGCGCGCCCGCAGACACCGACGGCGGTCAGCAGTTCCCCGCCGGCCGGAAAGTTTCCTGCCTGGATGGTTTCCTGCAGCGTCTGCGCGAGGTGTGCCAAGGGGGTGCCTCCTACCATGGACGACGAGACTTTCAGGCTGATGGCCGCATCCAGCGCGGCCTCGGCATCCTGCCGTTCGATGGCGTCAGCCAGGGTCTCATGGCGCCGCGGCCACAGCGAGACGTAGTCATGAATGAAGCGCTGGACAACCGCGGGTCCGGCGAGCTGCTCCTCGAGGTCCCGCAGTACCTCCGCGTCCACCCACACCACGGGACCAGGCGCGCGGCTGCCGCCGGCCACGTCGGCCGGGCGTCCGGGCAGACGGAAAAGGTGTGGCTCCTCCCCCTTGGGGGCCGGTTCCTCAGTGGCAGCGGTGGCGGGTGTTCTGGGCACATTTCAAGGCTAGGGTCCAAGGCCCCGCCGCGGTGGTGTCTCAGGGCGATCCTGTGCAAACCCTGCGCGTTCGCTGACGGTACCTGTTCCCGTCCTGCGGATAGCCGGGCCCGGCGCTTTCTGGAGGGGGAGCTGCCGGGCCCGGCCGTCCCGGGGTTCGGTTTGGCGGGGCCTCACCACCGGGACATTTCAATACTGATAGTCAGCCCTTGGAAAAACCTCGGACTTCCCTATTTAAGTTGCCCTAGGCCACCAGTTTTGGGGGTGCGCCGAAACTGATTCGCCTGTGCAGACGGGTGGCCGCGGCTGGCGAAAAACAGGTAGCGGCCACTCGTTTCAAAACGGCGCACAGGGTGTTGAGTGTATGTGGGCGGATAGTGTTGAGGCCCCGACTCAGGCCGCCGGCATCACCGTGGGTTCCGGACGCGTATGCGCCGAACCACACGGAGCCGGCGGCATGAGCGCCCGTCAGCCCAGGCCTGAGTGGCCTACGCAGGCAGGGCGGCCGCCCGCCGTCGTGCCGGCAGAGCCGCAACCAGCAGCGCGGCGATGGCGACGGCGGCACTCAGCACCAGCCCCGGCCGGTACTGCTCAAGCATGGCGGCCGCACTTCGGACGGTACCGCCGTCGGAATGCCCGCCGCTGACCATTGCCGTGGTAACCGCCAGAACCAGCGCGGCCCCCACCTGGGTGCTGGTCTGGATGAGCCCGGCGGCCAGGCCCTGCTCGGAGTCCCTGATGCCCGCGGTGGCCTGGACGTTGATGGACGGGAAGGCCAGGGCGAAGCCGATGCCCAGCAGGATGATCGAGGGCAGGATGTCCAGGGCGTAGTTGGGCATGGTGCCCACCCGGAGGAACAGGACGTAGCCGAGGCCCATGGAGACCAGGCCGGCCAGAATCAGCCGGGTGGCACCGAACACGTTGATCAGGCGGTCGGCGAACGGCGCGCTGGTGGCCACGATCAGTCCCGTCGGCAGCAGGGCCAGGGCCATGGCCAGCGGGCTCCAGCCCAGGGCGGTCTGCAGGAACAGCGTCACGATGAACTGGAAGCTGAGGTAGGAGCCGAACAGCCCCACCGCGCTGAGGTTGGCCCGCGCCACCCAGCCCTCGCGCAGGATGCCGAAGCGGATGAGCGGGTGCCTGACCTTGTTTTCGATGACGGCGAAGGCCGCCAGCACCGCGGCGGAGATGATGAATCCGGCGATTGTTGCCACAGATCCCCAGCCCCGTTCCGGCGCGGACACCAGCGTGTACACGAGTCCCAGCATGCCCAGCGCCAGGGTGACGGCACCCCAGATGTCATGGCCGCTGTCCGCGGCGTCGGGCCTGTCCCGCGGGATGAAGCGGGCGCCCAGGATGACCACCGCGATGGCGATCGGCACGGAAACCAGGAAGGTCCAGCGCCAGCTGAGGCTGGTCATGAGACCGCCGACGACGAGCCCCAGGGAGAAGCCGCTGGCACCGAACGTGGTGAAGATCGAGAGGGCCTTGTTGCGGTGGCGGCCCTCGGCGAAGTTGGTGGTGATGATGGAAAAGCCGGTGGGCGCGGTGAAGGCGGCGGCAAGGCCCTTCACGAACCGGGTGGCGATGAGGATGGCGGGGTCGTCCACGAGTCCGCCCAGCAGGGAGGCGGCGGCGAAGACCGAGAGGGCGATGAGGAAGATCCGGCGGCGGCCCAGGAGGTCGGCGAGCCGGCCGCCCAGCAGCAGCAGGCTGCCGTAGCCGAGGACGTAGGCGGAGACAATCCACTGCAGGGCGTCCGTGCCGAGGTTCAGTTCGCGCCCGATGGACGGCAGGGCCACGCCCACCATGGACACGTCCAGGCCGTCCAGGGCCAGCACGGTGCAGACAACCATGAGCAGGAGCCACTGGGCGCGGGTCCAGCGGACAGCCGTGGCGATGGGGCCGGCAGATCGTTCGAGGGTGGTGGGTGATGTCATGGTTGAAAATCTATATGACGCGTCATTCAATGACAAGGAATATGACACGGAATATTATGACGTGGACTTGAGTTTGTCTGTCGGGTAAAATCGGGGCATGGCTTCGACGACGGACCGCCTGCTGGTTGAGCAATGGCGCAGCATCCAGGACGCGTACTTCCGCACTTCGTGCGCCCTCGACCGGGCGCTGGACGCCAAGTTCGACATTGGCCTGAACGAGTTCGAGATCCTGGACCTGGTGGCCGAGAACAGCAAGTCCTCGTGCCGGATGAAGGAACTCGGCGAGCGGACCCCCATGAGCCAGAGCGCCGTCTCCAAGGTGGTGGACCGGCTGGAGAAGGCCGGGCTGCTGACCCGCGAGTCCTGTGCCGACGACCGCCGGTCGCTGTACCTCAAGCTCACGGCGGCGGGCCGCAAGCTCCACCAGGCAGCCGCCGTCGAACACCGCGCGCTGCTGAAGGAAAACCTGGGCTGACCCCTTCTTACTGCTTCTTGACGGGGCTACCTCCTGCGCGTACAACCAGCCGTATCGGTCCAGATGCGGGCCGTTGCACAACGAGGTGTATGAGGAGCAGGAGATGGCAGTCGCGGTCATTATGGAATTCAAGGGCGCCACGCTGGCGCAATACGATCAGGTCATCGAAAAAATGAACCTGACCAAGGGCGGCCCCGGTCCGGCCGGCGCCCTTGGGCACTGGGTGGCGGCAACGGACGATGGGCTGCTCGTCACGGACCTCTGGCAATCCCGCGAGCAGTACGAGGCCTTCGCGCGGGACCAGATCGGTCCCTACAGTGCAGAGGCCGGGATACCGGAGCAACCGAAAATTACCTATCACGAAGTGCACAACTACTTCACTCCTGGCGCTGACACCTGACAAGTGACGGACACCCCGGCGGCGGCGCCTAACCCACGGCCGCCGTCGTCAATCCCCGGGCGGTCCCGGGCTGGTGGCGTGGCCCAGGATGTGCGCCACGGGCGGGGTCAACGACTGGACGGCAAAGCCGAAACGCTGGTTGTCCCGGACAGTGAACCCTGCCTTGGTGATGGCGCCGAGGGTGTCGCGGTTGGGGTGGCATCCGCCGGCCAGGCGCTGCCAAGCGGGGGTGAGCAGGTCTTCGACGGCGGCCAGGACGGGGCGGCCGGAGCGGACGTGCTCGTAGTAGGCAAGGGTGCCGCCGGGGCGGAGGACGCGGCGGATTTCCGCGAGCGCGGCAGCCTGGTCCGCGACGCTGCACAGTACGAGGCTGGCGACGACGGCATCCGCACTGCCGTCGTCGGCCGGGATGCGTTCGGCGGCGGCAGCCTTCACGGTCACCGGCACGGCGGACGTGGCGGCACGTTTCGCGGCGAGGCCTCTGAGGTAGTCGTCGGGCTCCAGGGCCAGGACGTGGGTGACCGCCAGCGGGTAGAGCGCGAAGGCCGATCCGTCCCCCGCGCCGATCTCGATGACCGCCCCGGACAGTCCGGCCAGCAGGCGGCGGCGGTGTTCGGTGGCGCCGCGGCTGTTCATCCGCCCGACCGCACGTGCGTAGGCACGGGCGAAGCGCGGATGCTGGAGGTGCGTCAGCGCCTGGGCGCCGCCCTGGTCCGCACCGCTGTCCATACCGTTCACTCCTTACGCAGCATCGCTTCCATCTCGTCGATGAGGCCGGCCACGCCCGGCGATGCGGCGATCGCCCTGCCGATCCGCTGGCTCCCGTCGCAGTAGTGGCCGTCACTCAGCACCTTTTTGACGGCGTGGCGGATGGCCGCCGGCTTGGGCCGTCCGGTTTTGAGATTGATTCCGACGCCGGCCCAGGCAACCCGGGCGGCTCCCTCCGGTTTATCCTCGGTGTCCCCCGCCACCACGATGGGCACGCCGTTTTCCATGGCGTAGTGGAGGCCGCCGTAGCCGCCATTGGTGACGTAGACGGCCACCTTCGGCAGGAGCTCCGCGTCCGGGAGGAATTCGGCGGCGCGGGCGTTGGCCGGGAGCGGCGGCAGCGCCGACAGCGGGCGGCGGCCGGTGCTGACGACGACGGTGACGTCCTCCTCCGCAAGGCCTTCGAGGGTGGGACCCACCAGCGCGGTGAAGTCCTCGTTGGAGACGGTCCCCTGCGTCACGTAGACCACCGGGCGGGAGCCATCCAGCTCGCCCCACCAGTCGGGCTTCGGCGTCACGGAGGCGGACGCGGCGTGCCGGGACATCGGCCCGAAGAAGCGCAGGTTGTCCGGCGCGTCCGAGCGCGGGTACTCGAATTCCTCCACAGTGAACTGGGCGATGAGTTCGGCGCGGCGGGCCCAGTCGAGGATGAACAGCCCGTCCAGCCCCACGCCCACGAGTTCGCGGGTGAGGTCGTCCACCTGCTGCTGGCTGTCCTTCAGCACCACATCCTCAACCATCCAGTTCAGCACGCGGTTCCGCAGGCGCGCTGCTTTCCCCTTGCCCGGGGCCAGGCCCGAACCATAGGGCGCGCAGTCCGGACTGGACAGCGTCAGCGGCAGGATCCCGCAGGCGATGACGGCGGGGCGCTGGCTGCGCGGAAGCCGGGACAGCGTGGCGGCGCCCATGAAGGTGACTTCTGCCAGGACGGCGTCCGTGTGCTCCGCGGCGATGGCGGCCTCGAGCGGCAGGTACTGGCCGCGGGCCGGCTCGATCACCAGCCCGCGGATGCCCTCGCGGATCGCCTGCACGCCGGTGGCCGAGCTGGGCTCGGCCGAGTACTCGGCGCCCGGCCCCAGCGGCAGGAACTCGGCTCCGACGGCCTTCACCGCGGCCTCGTAGTCGGGGCCGGTGAGGAACCGCACCCGGTGACCGCAGTCAATCAGGTGGCCAGCGACTCCGAGCATGGGCGATACGTGGCCGTCGTGGGGGCCGCTGCAAACGATGACTGATGACATGCTCGGAGCCTATGGCCTGTGCGGGTCCGGGGATAGAGCCGCGGCCGTCTGATTCGCGGTGGTGCACCCAAAGCCGCCGGCACCGCCCCGCCGTCGAACTTTTCGGCCGCCCAACGGATATGCTTCCCCGTGGGTACGCGCGACCGCGCACGCTACGGGACTATCGGGGGAATTTCATGGCCGGACTGACGTCGACCGGCAGGCTGTCCGGGGCCGAACGCGGGATGCTGCACGGCATTTTGTGGGGTGCCCTGACCGTGGCAGTTATTGCGTGGTGCCTGGCCGGAGTGCAGATCTACGGGATCTGGGTGGGCGATCCGGTCCTCTCCGTCTCCCTGCTGAACAGCTTCTTTCCTGATATTGGCGAGGGCAGCCGCGGCGTCCTGGCCGGCCAGTACGAAACCGCGTCCCTGACCCTCAGCTACATTCCGCTCCCGGCCCGGCTGATGCTGACCGTCGCCGCGCTGCTGCGCCACCTGCCCGTGGTGGCCGTCTGCCTGGTGATGGCGCTCCTCTGCCGTCAACTGCTCCGCTACCGGCCCCTGGCAAAGGCCGGCATGTACGCGGTGGCGGGGGCCGGCGTCGCGGTTTTCCTGGCGGGGATGCTCCCCGGGATCCTGGAATCCGTCGCCACGGTCACCACCGCCCAGGAACTGGGCCTGCCCGGCCCGGAGCAGTCCGACGTCCGGGAAACCCTGACCATCCCGTTCCTGCCCGTCGACTGGCCGCTGCTGGCCATGGGCATCTTCCTCATCGTGGTTGCCAGCGCCTTACAGATGGGCGCCATCCAGCTCGGCGCGCTCACTGCCGGACCGGTCCGGTCCGGAGCTGAACTCCCGCCGCCGCGCTGAGTGGGATCGGCAACGCCGTTCCATGCCGTCGATGCCGCGTTCTGAGGGTTCGTCCGGCACCCAGAGTTCAAGCCGGGTGCCATCCCGCGGTTCGATCCTGGCTTCGGTGCCGAGGACGACGACGACATCCACGCCGCCGATAACGTCGTCGGTGACCGGCTTGGGGTATTCGCCGTCATGAGGGTGATTCTTCCTTGTTCGGGCGAGGCCGGCTGTCCAACCTGCCCGCCGGGTGGGCGGGCAGGTTGGATACGGAGTGGGAGGTCAGCAGCAGTCCTGATCGTCGTCGCAGCAGTTGTCGTCGCAGCAGCCTGTGTTCATCAATGTCACCCCCTCCCCTTACGGTTTTGCTTATGCGGAGGCCGGGATCAGGGAGGCGATCAGGGCCTCCACACGGGTCTTGATCTCGTCCCGGATAGGGCGGACGGAGTCCACGCCCTTGCCGGCCGGATCTTCCAGGACCCAGTCCTCGTAGCGCTTGCCGGGGAAGTACGGGCATTCATCGCCGCAGCCCATGGTGATGACGACGTCGGACTCCTTGACGGCCTCGGTGGTGAGGACTTTCGGTATCTCCGCGGACATGTCGATGCCGACCTCGGCCATGGCCTCGACAGCGGACGGGTTGACCTTCTCCGCCGGCTGGGATCCGGCGGAGCGGACCTCGATGCCGCCGTGCGACAGCGTGGTGAGGAACGCGGCGGCCATCTGGGACCGGCCGGCGTTGTGGACGCAGACGAACAGGACGGAGGGCTTTCCGGTCATGAGAGGACCTTTCGGTTGGCCGCTTCCGCGGCGGACGTGGCGGTGGCTGGGACAAGTGTCGGGTAGAGAAGGCGGACCAGGACGTAACCGACGGCGCCGCCGAGGAGCTGGGCCAGGATGAAGCCGGGCGCGGAGGCCGGCGCGATCCCGGCGAAGGTATCGGTGATGGTCCGGGCGACCGTCACGGCCGGGTTGGCGAAGCTGGTGGAGCTGGTGAACCAGTACGCGGCGGTGATGTATCCGCCGACGGCGAATGCCACCCGGTCCGCCCTGCCGGAGCGGACCGTGCCGAACACGATGAGCAGCAGCCCGGCTGTGGCAATGACCTCGCCGAGCCAAAGACCGGCGCCGGAGCGCTCGTGGCTGGCGAACGTGACGGGGCCGACGCCGAACATCAGGTTCGCCAGCACCGTCCCGGCCAGGCCGCCGAGGAACTGCGCGGCGATCAGGCCCAGGGCAGCGCCGGTGTCGATCATGCCCAGGGCGCGCTCGACCAGCGTCACCACCGGATTGAACGACGCCGAGACGGGCTGCAGCGCCAGGATCAGCGTCACCAGGGCGGCACCCGTGGCGAGGCTGTTCTGCAAAAGCTGCAGGCCGACGTCGTCCGGGGAAAGCCGGGACGCCATCACGCCGGAGCCGACGACGGCCATGACCAGGAACGCCGTGCCAACGAATTCCGCACCGGCCCTGCGCATCAGTACTGTCACTTCGCCTGGCCCCCGATCAGGGCGGCCAGGTTTTCCAGCGCCTCGGTTCGCGCCCGGTAGTAGACCCAGACACCCCGCTTCTCGCGGTCCAGCAGGCCCACCTCATGCAGCAGCTTCAGGTGGTGGCTGATGGTCGGCTGCGACAGCTCGAATGCGTCGTTCAGGTCGCAGACGGAGGCCTCGCCGCCCTCATGGGAGGCGACGAGCGACATCAGCCGGAGCCGCACCGGATCAGCCAGCGCCTTCAGCAGCGGGGCGATGCCCTCCGCCTCGGATGCGGAGAGCGGCTCGCGGGCCAGCGGGGAGCAGCACGCCACCGTTTGAACGGGGGTCAGTTCCATAGACATAGACACATCTGAATATTCACATCCATCTATGTCTGCGTCAAGATGGCACCTCCACCGGGGGCCCCAAAAAGGCACCTGCATCCTTGACCCGAATACCCCTAGGGGGTATATTGTCAGCGTTGTCAGTGAGTGGTTTGTCCAGGGGGCGTCCCCGTCACAGCCGTTCAACCCCAGCGCACCCATCCGTCACAGTGGAATGGAACTGACAAATCATGGAAGAACACACCCTGCACCGATCACCGCGGACGGCCGTCGCCGGACACGCGAAACACAACGCACCGGTGGACCCGGCGCCTGACCCAGCTGCCGGCGTCGGACTTGGTCTGCATACCGGCCATGACGCGCATGACGACCACGTGGTGCACACCCACGGCCAGCACGCCGGGCACAGCACCGCGATGTTCAAGAACCGGTTCTGGCTGACTTTGGCTTTGTCCGTTCCCGTAGTGTTCTTCAGCCCGATGTTCGGGGACCTGCTCGGCTACATGCCGCCCGAGTTCCCGGGGTCCGCATGGATCCCGCCTGTGCTGGGCACCGTCGTCTTTCTATACGGCGGCCAGCCGTTCCTCAAGGGCGGCCTGAATGAACTCCGGGCACGCCGCCCGGGCATGATGCTGCTGATCGCCATGGCCATCAGCGTCGCATTCGTTGCCTCCTGGGTGACCACCCTGGGCATCGGCGGCTTTGACCTCGACTTCTGGTGGGAGCTTGCCCTGCTCGTGGCCATCATGCTCCTGGGCCACTGGATCGAGATGCGCGCACTCGGCTCGGCCCAGGGAGCCCTGGAGGCGCTCGCAGCACTGCTGCCCGACGAAGCGGAACGAATCACCGCTGCCGGCACCGAGACAGTCACTGTCTCCGAGCTCCGGGCCGGGGACCTCGTGCTGATCCGGTCCGGGGCGCGGATGCCCGCGGATGGAACGGTGACCGAGGGGCGGGCTGAATTCGACGAATCGATGATCACCGGCGAATCCAAAACGGTCCCCCGCTCCCCCGGCGACGCAGTCATCGCCGGCACCGTGGCCACGGACAACACGGTCAGGGTCCGCATCACCGCCGTCGGCGAGGACACCGCGCTGGCCGGCATCCAACGCCTCGTGGCCGAAGCACAGGCCTCATCATCAAGGGCGCAGGCCCTTGCCGACCGGGCCGCGGCGTTCCTCTTCTACTTCGCCGCGGGCGCCGGCGTCATCACCTTCATCGCCTGGACC
Organism: Arthrobacter sp. NPDC057013; assembly: GCF_042674585.1. NCBI lineage: Bacteria > Bacillati > Actinomycetota > Actinomycetes > Micrococcales > Micrococcaceae > Arthrobacter > Arthrobacter sp. NPDC057013. The sequence goes on along the minus strand of NZ_JBHUSE010000001.1, from coordinate 215,476 downwards.
CTACTGGGCAGTGTCCCGGAAGCGGTGACCCGCACGGTCACCGTCCTGGTGATCGCCTGCCCGCACGCCCTCGGCCTGGCCATTCCGCTGGTGATCGCGATCTCCACCGAGCAGGCGGCCCGCGCCGGGGTACTGATCAAAAACCGGATGGCACTGGAGCGTATGCGCACCGTCGGCGTCGTGCTGTTCGACAAGACCGGCACGCTGACCAAAGGTGAGCCGGAGCTACGGGAGGCTGTAGCCGCCGACGGCGTAACCCGGGATGAGCTGCTGACCCTCGCCGCCGCGGTGGAAGCGGACAGCGAACACCCTGTGGCGCGTGCAATCGTCCGGGCGGCGCGGGAAGAGGGCCTTTCCGTTCCCCAGGCAACCGGCTTCAGGTCCATGACAGGCCGTGGCGTGAGCGCCCACGTGGACAGCCGTGCTGTTCATGTGGGCGGGCCATCCCTGCTGCGGGAACTCGCCGTCACCGAACCCGCTGAGCTGGCCGCGACCACCGGGGCCTGGATGGACCGCGGCGCCGCCGTGCTCCACGTCCTGGCCGACGGAAGGGTACTGGGCGCCGTTAGCCTAGAAGACGCCGTCCGGGCCGAGTCCCGGCAGGCCGTCGCGGCCTTGCAGGACCGCGGCATCAAGGTGGCCATGATCACCGGCGACGCCCGGCAGGTGGCGCAGGCCGTCGCGGACGAACTGAACATCGATGAGGTCTTCGCCGAGGTCCTGCCCGCGGACAAGGACAAGAAGGTCAGCGAACTCCAGAACCGGGGCCTCAAGGTGGCGATGGTGGGCGACGGCGTCAACGACTCCCCCGCCCTGGCCCGGGCCGAGGTTGGCATCGCAATCGGCGCCGGAACCGACGTCGCCGTGGAATCGGCCGGCGTGGTACTGGCCGGCAACGATCCCCGGGCAGTGCTTTCCCTGGTGGACCTGTCCCGCGCCAGCTACCGCAAGATGTGGCAGAACCTGGTGTGGGCCAGGGCTACAACGTCATCTCCGTCCCGCTGGCAGCGGGGGTGCTGGCCTTCGCCGGAGTCACACTCTCCCCGGCGGCCGGTGCCGTGCTCATGTCAGTGTCCACGATCGTCGTCGCACTTAACGCCCAATTGCTGCGCCGGGTCAAGCTGAATCCGGCGCAGGTGCGCTGAACCTGCGGACGCAACCATCCATGCCGGAGCCCGCGGCCCGGTAGCCTAAAACCACACTGGTCGGCACGGAAGGAGGAATTGTCATGCCTGCATACCGCAGCAATGCGGCGACGTTCCTGCGCAGTGCCGGACTCTTTTCCCTGGTGCTCGCCATTATTGCCGGGATCTTCGGCATGCATGTCATGAACGGCCACCACCTCACGCACGGCCCGACCGTCGCGATGGCGGCCGCGGAATCCCACGGGCACCCGCACCCCGCAGACGAGGCCACCCACGGCATGAGTCCTGATGCTGTTCCCGCGGCCACGGGTCATGCGGTCTCGGCTGCGGCAGGATGTCCCGACGGGGACTGCATCGGAACCCAGTCAATGACCTTCTCATGCATCCCCGCGGGCAAGACCGGCACATTGGCCGTGCCGGCGCCGGGTACTTCCATATTGGCAGCGCTGGTCGGTGCCGGCCCGGCAGGACCGGCGAGGAGAGGCTATGCCTATCTCCCCGGAACGCCTTCGCCGTGTCAACTGTCCATCAGCCGGACGTAAAACAGGACACTGCCGGGACCGCTCCGGCGCAAGCCCCAGAGGCGCGGCGATGTCCGCGTGTTCGCGCGCGGATTGAAGCGCGCCATCCTCCTTTCCGGCGCCCCAGCGCCGATTGAACGCTGAAGGACCTGATCCAAATGAACAAGAAGTTTCTGACCCTTTCCACCGCCGCCGTCGCTGCGGCAATCACCCTGGCCGGCTGCGGCAGTGGGTCCGGCGGCGGCACCACTACAACCGGAACCGCGCCGGCCACCGCGACGTCCGGCAGTGCCAGCGCATCCGCTGCCGCCCACAATTCCGCCGACACGATGTTCGCCCAGATGATGATCCCGCACCACGCACAGGCCGTGGAGATGAGTGACGTGATCCTCAAGAAGCAGAACGTGCCAGCCAAGGTCACCGCCCTCGCAGAAAAGATCAAGGCGGCCCAGTCCCCCGAGATTGAAACTATGACGGGCTGGCTGAAGAGCTGGAATGAATCCACGGCGGCGCCCGGCGGGCATGACATGTCCAGCCACGGGGCCATGGGCGGCATGATGAGCGCCGACGACATGAAGAAACTCGACGCCGCCCAGGGCGCCGAGGCCGCGAAGCTGTTCCTGGCCCAGATGATCACGCACCACCAGGGCGCCATCATGATGGCAAACGTCGAGAAGGACGGCGGACAGAACCCCGACGCTGTTGCCCTGGCCAAGAACATCAGCACCGCGCAGCAGAAGGAAATCCAGGAGATGAAGGACCTGCTGGCCGCTTTATAGCCAGCACCCCGGCTGGCACCGGCGGCCCAGCGCGGCGTACCCTGGCGGGCCCTACGCTGTGCAGGTGGCCTTTCCCTTGCCGGCGTAGCTGCAACTCAGGACCGCCTGGTCGCCGGGCCAAACGGTGGCGGCGTTAATCGCCATGGTGGTGGCCGTTTGCTGCCACGGTCCGAAGGCGATGCCGCCGCCTGCGCCCAGCAGCACCGTCACCGCGACTATCAAGGACAGCCCGTGGGCACACCGCAAAGTTGGCGCGCGGTGAGGGGAACCGTGATAGTCGCGGACTGCCCCTTCACCGCGGCCGGAGCGTTGGCGGCGAGCGTGACCTGGAAGCAGACCACGGTGCTGCCGCCCTTGGGAACAGCGGCTGAGCTCAGGCCGGTGGTGGCCGTCAGCGCCGTGTTGTAGCCGGTGGTGACTGAGCACTCGGCCGTGGTCGCGCCGATCTTGGCGTTGACGGTCAGGGATGCCGCGAGCGTGCCAGTTCCCACGTTGGCCACATTCGCGCTTTCGGCGGTGACGCTGATGCTGAAGGTTCCGCCGGCGTCGGAGGCGTTCACCACCGTTGCACTGGCGTAGGCCGAGGTCCCCGGCGTCAGGGAAGCGGCAGTGGAGTTGAGCGACAGAATGGCGGCCTGCCCATTGGCGAGCGTCATCGGGCTGCTCGCCCCGGAAGGGGACCCGGTGAGGTTAACGGTGAACGACGCGGCTTGCACTGTTCCGGGCGCGGCGGTGGTGGCGGCATTCCACAGCGCGTACGTGCCCTGAACGGCCAGCAGGCCCAGGAGCACCGCAGTGGCAATCAGCGCCGCTGCCCGCAAAGCACGCGGGACGCGCATGGTTCCTCCTCCCGGCCTGCCGATCACGTTCGTCTGGGTCGTGCGGCCGCGCGGCCGCACAACCCGCCGGTATCAGACTAGGACAGGCCGGACTGGGTGACCTGGTTCAGGGCGAAACCGACGCTGCCGAAGTTGTAGGCCTTGGTCACGTCCGAACGGCCCGTGGTGCTGGACAGGAATTCAAAGGTGATGGTGGCGGTGACAGTCTGCGAGGTCTTCAGCGGGTTGGCGACCGGGGTGCTGCCGATCGTCAGGGCGGGCGCGGAAACCACCACGTTCGCCGGCGTAAAGCCGTTGACGGCGCCGGTGCCCGTCGCCGTAACGTTCGCGGCCATCTTGTCACCGGTCAGTGTCACGGTCAGGGCCTGGGTGTAGGTCAACTTGTCGCCCGGAACCACCTTGTAGGTGGAGATATCGATGGTGGCACCGTTGCGGTCAGTCCAGGTGCCGGTGGCAGCGGCGACGTTCAGGTCACCGGCGATGACGGTACCGGGGGCGCCGGAGGCCGAGGCGTTCCAGGAGGCCAGGGTGCCGCCGCCGCCCAGCAGCAGTGCAGCGCCAACGGCGATGGCGGCGGTTCCCTTGATGAGTGCGCTGTTCTTCATGATGAGACCCTTCAAAATTTGTACGGATGGTTTCCTTCTGCACAGAACAATGCCGGGCAGGCCTCAGGACAATATGCGCTAAATGATCAGGATTCACTCAAGATTTTCAGGGCGGTGTGGCACCGGAATGATCAGTTCAGTCCTCGAAATGGGTCGCTGCCGCCGGCGTGCCCGAAAAACCTGCCACGATCTCCTCGGCGAGGTCATGCAGCTTCTGGTTCCGCGTACTGGAGCTGCGCCGAAGGATCTCGAAGGCTTCCTCGTGGGAGCAGCGGTTCTGTGCCATGATGATGCCGCGGGCCAGGTCGATCGCCGTCCGGCTTTCCATGGCGGCCCTCAGGTCTTCCGCGAGCTGGTCCGCGGCCGCGATCCTCAGCGCCAGACGCAGGGCCTGCGCGGCCATGACAGCGAAAACCTCGGCATCGGAGACGGCGTCCTCAGTGAACAGGCCGGTGGCCGGAGCGAAAAAGTTCAGGACCCCTGCCGCGTTCGGCCCCAGATCAAGGGGCATGCCCAGAACGCTCTTGCATCCCGCGGCTTCGAGAGTCTTGCGGTACCGCGGCCAGCGCCCGTCCGTGGCAACATCACCAAGGAGCACCGGGTTCCCGGTCTGAAGCGCCTCCTCGCAGGGCCCTTCTCCCAGGCGGTCTTCGATTCCGTCCAGCATCACCGCTTCATCGCTGCTGCCCGCAATCGTTGCGCTGCGCTTTCGCCGGTGAAGCGTCACGGCGCACTGGATCGGGGCGCCCGCGGACCGCGTCAGCGCTGTGGCCGCGAAACTGGCCATTCGGTCCAGGAAGCCCTTGATGTCCTCGGAATTGGTGATCAGGGCGTGAAGCTGCTCGAAGTCGTCCGACTGATCTCCGGTGCCCATAACCACAAACGTTAGAAGCAGCCGCCCAGCAGGACAAGACTGTGGGAGAGTCAGCAAGTGACAGTGCCCTGGTAGGGGGTTCCGGTCCAGACGTTGCCGGGAGCTGCCGTGTAGTTGCCGCGGACCTGGTACGTCCAGGTGCCTTTGGTTGCTGGGTGAGCTGAGTATGACCCGTTGGTGGTTTGAACTGCGGTTCCGCTCGGGTCGAGCAGGATGAACTGGTACGAGGTTGCCCGCGGCACCGTTCCGTAGTTATTAACGGTGACGTTCAGGGCGCGGCCGCTGCCGCAGGTGGCCGTCACGCTAGCGTTGACTGGTGCGGGGAGGACCAGAGTGGCCGCTGTGACCTGGCCAGAAGCCTTGCCGGTGAACGCCGCCTGGGCGATGGCCGGTGCACCCACCAGCAGCATTGCGATTCCGGTGACGCAGACGGCACGCCGGACCCGGGACACGTTCTTCGTGTCGGCGGGCTGACGGCTACCGGACACGGGCTGCGGCTTGCGCCGGCGCACCGTCCGCCCCATCCCGGGACCCCTTTACAGTGTCGGGTCCCTTTCGCCAGATCCTGGCCAGAAGCATCAGCACCAGAATGCCCGGCGCCGCGTACGTCAGAACCATCAGGACCGCCGGTTCGCGCAGGGACCGGATCACTGTTCCAAGGTAGGGTACTGTGGCGGCTTGAACGTCCACGGTGTCACCCTGGATGGTGGCCTGCCAGGGGTCTGCGCCGTTGTTGGCGTCGCCTTTGGTGCGCACCGTTGTGGTCCCGTTGCTGTTGCGTTTGAGTTCGACGATCCGGTGCGTCTCGACGCGCCGATCTTCCACCGGGATCTTGTAGGTGATGATGTCCCCGGCCTTCAGGGAGCCGACCGGGGACGGGACCGAGACCACAACATCGCCCGGGTTGATCAGCGGGGCCATGGAACCGGTGAGCATGGTGGATGTCTGATACCCCAGGAACCGGGGGCCAACGGCCAGGAAAAGGAAGGCCGCAAGAGCGACAACCATGAGCACGGTTGTCACCGTGCTCACCACGACGCGGCCCACCGTGCGCAATGCGCCGGCGGCCGGAACCGCTGGGTTAGCCGTGCCTGATGCGGGGGCTCCCGTTGCAGCTGTCATGGCTGTCTGCCTTCCGTGAGGGCCCCCTCCGCCGCTGTTGGGGGTCAGTCGGCGGAGGGGACGTTCGGGGGTTACTTGTCGGTGCCGGAGCGCTGCGTGCCGGTGAAGGTCAGGTCGATGGTGCTGCTCTTGGCCTGGAAGCCGTTGTCGGCACCCGTGGGCAGGGTCAGGGTAACCCGGAGGTAGTCTGTCTTGTTGGCCGCGACACTGGTGAGGTTGGACAGCGGCAGGTCGGTGCCGATGACCGCGCGGGAAGCCAGGACACTGGTCGTGGTGCCGCCGGTGCACGTGTAGGTGTAGGCCGGTGCGGTGCCTGCTTCCGTCCACGGCACGGAGCAGTTGTCGATGTTCAGCTGCAGGCCACTGGTCGGGTCGGTGTTCAGCACCGAGGTGGCGCCAGCGGCCGCAGCGGTGGTCAGCTTGATGCCGGCCAGTGCCTGATTGCCGGCGGCGTTGCTCAGGGTGACTGCCCGCTGGACGGTGTCGCCCGGGACCAGCCCGGTGGCGGCTACGGTAAGGCGGCTGGCGGCACCGGTGCCCAGGGCGATAGCCACGGTGCCGGACGAGACGTCAGTGGACGCCGAGGTGGTGGAGGTGAAGGCACCGTATGTGCCGAGTCCTGCGACGGCGGCTGCGCTGCCGACCAGTGCCAGGGAGGCGACGACCTTGCCGGTGGTGGAGTTCAGGTTGAGACCCATGATGGCGAACATCCGTTTCTTGGTGGAGTCCGACCTGCGGACTGAGTGGGACCGGTCTTCGGTGCCGGTGATGACCACTTTGTGCCGGGAACCTCAAGGATTCTGGCGGCGACGGGTCAATACTCGATCAAGATATTTCCGCCCTGCCTCAAGGTTTGCTCAAGCTGCACCTTGGGGGCCCTGCGTAGTTGAGTGGCGTGGTGGTGAGGGAGGAAAACCCCCTGCTTACAGGTGGTATCTTGAGTCACCGTCCCATTTGGGCGGTGACAACACTTTGGCGGCCGCCGCGTACACTGATGTGCGCTTCCGGGCGCTGTGCAAAAGGAAGCTGGGGCTTTTATGCGCATTTTGAAAAAGTTGCGCGCCGCAAGCGGCGCGCTGGCCGTTGCCGCAATGCTGGCCATGACGACGGCGGTTCCGGCAGGTGCGATCACCGGGGACTACGTCAAGGACACCGAGCACCCCTTCGTGGGGCTGATCGTTTTCTACGATTCCAATGGCGGGTTCAACCACAGGTGCTCGGGCTCACTGCTGACGCCGACGGTGTTCCTCACCGCGGGGCACTGCACGGCAGGCGCCTCCTCGGCACGCGTCTACTTCCAGCAGGACGCCGGCGTGGACTGGAGCCCGCAGACCGGGATTGATCCCGACACCGGCTACCCGAGCACCTGCGCGGCGGGAACCGAGGGGACCCTGTGCGCCACCTCCCTCAAGATGTACAACTACGGCTACACCAGCATGGACGCGGTGCCCGAAACCAAGGACGCCGGGCTGGTGATCCTGGACCAGCCCATCGAGCTCAGCGAATACGGCCGCCTCGCCGCGGCGGGAACCCTCGACTCGCTGGGCTCCAAACGCGGGCAGCAGGAAACCACGTTCACGTCCAGCGGCTTCGGAATCTCCGCGGCCAGTCCGTCCGCAGGCGAGACCTCCTTCCGGGAACGGCTCATGGCAGAGTCCAAGCTGACGAACCTCAACAGCGCCAGCGCCGACGGCTACAACGTCCAGACCAACGGCAACGGCAACGGCCTGGGCGGCACCTGCAACGCTGACTCCGGCGGCCCGCTGTTCTACGGCACCTCCGAGTCGAACATCATCACCGGCATCACGTCGTTCAACCACAACCGGTACTGCAAGGGGACGAACTTCTCCTACCGCACGGACCGGCAGGACGTGATCGACTGGATCAAGGCCAGCACGGGAGCCGAGTTCAGCCAGATCAAGTTCGCTTCCGCCGTCGTCGGCTAACGCATTGCTGTGGCTCGTCCTCGCCCTGTTCCTGTCCGTGTTTGCCGGATTGGGCGGGTTCTAGCGGGCGCAAGGCAAAGGTGAGCGGACGACGGCGGGTGGCCACCCGCCGTCGTCCGTTCACCTGCTTGCTCCCCTGGTTCCGGCTGTTACGCCAGGAACTCAGCCGCGGCCTTAACCGCAACCGTCCGCACGGCATACACCGGGGCGAACACCGGCCGCTTGGGCATCAGGGGTGCCGGCGCCGGGTCGTGGACGAGCGGCAGGGCGGCGCGCTGCATAGCGATCCGCTGCCATGCCCACGGCAGGAAGTAGTTACGCGCCCAGGCGAGGTCCCCGGCACGGGCGTCGCGCCAGTTGCTGTTCGGCAGCGCCTTCGGCTCCAGCGGCTGGAGCGAGTGCTGCACCTGCAGCGTGTTCAGGACCTGCATGGCGATGGTGTGGTGGCCCAGTGGTGAGAAATGCAGCCGGTCCGGGTCCCACATCCGGGGATCCCGGAGCCCCGGCAGGGTCCACAGATCCACCAGCAGGCAGTCATGCGCGGCGGCGACAATCCGGATGTTCTCGTTGAAGATGGCCACCCTGGAACGGCTCCGTCCCAGGAACGGCGTGTGCCGCCAGTCCGGCCCGGCGAACAGCATGATCGTGGCACCGGTGCCACTCAGCCGTTCGACGCCGGCCTCCAATTTGGCCGCCAACTTGTCCGGGTCGGTGCGGTGGAACACCATGTCATTGCCGCCGGCGGACAGCGTTATCAGGTCCGGCTTCAGCTCCAGCGCCGGTTCGGTCTGCCTGTCAAGAATCTGGTCCAAGAGCAGGCCACGGATGGCCAGGTTGGCGTACGCAAAGTCCTTCCGCTCAGCGCTGAGCTCCTCTGCCACCCGGTCCGCCCAGCCCCGGAGCCCTCCGGCGCAGCGTTCCTCGGGGTCGCCGACACCCTCGGTAAACGAATCTCCCATTGCCACATACCGGCTCCAAGGGTGTGAAGCCGTTGCGTCCGCAGCGGAGTTTCGGGGTCCAAATCGGCCGATGTGTTTCATCGCCTCGTCCTCTCCCTTACGCCCCTGGCGCGGTACGCCTGCGGCGTTATCCAAGGAACGTTCGAACGCTGCGGGAAATTCCTGAAAAGTTCCCCCGTTTGTGAAAAATTTCCTCGCCGGGCAATTAATCCATTTGGTGTATTATTCTTCCTGCCCGCACGCTGCGCGCCGTCCCAACCGCCGATGCACGCAAGGAGCCACCGTGAGCCTGCCGGGCTGCTGGCCGGCGTCATTGCGTGCATCACTGCGAGCCTCGTGGCGTTCCTGCTCGGCCGGGCTGGCCGGGCTGGGTGTCCGGGCCCTGGCCGCACGCCGACGCTTGGGCAGTCCGACTGGCAATCCGTTCGGTCCCATCCCATAGGTCACCGGCTCTCCCGGTGTTAGATTCAAGGTGCCTGCGCCCCTCTGACCTGCAAGGAGCTTCCAGTGTTGCTGATCGGCGGCCTTCCGGCCCACATTCTCCTGGTCCACGGTGTCGTGGTCTTCGGGCCGCTCGCCGGCCTGGGCGCCGTCGTCTACGGCCTGGCCCGCCCCACCCGCCGGTATCTCGCCTGGCCGCTGGGCGTGCTGGCACTGATCCTGGCCCCGCTGGCGCTCGTCACGGCCTCGGCGGGCGAGCAGCTGCAGGCAACCCGGGGCGCCACCGACGCCATCCAGGCCCACGCCCGGCAGGGCGATATCCTCAAGATCACCGCCGTCGTGTTTTTCTTCCTGGTGCTGCTGATGCTCGCCGCAACGTTCACGCCCCTGGCCGAGACCATTCCCGCGCTGGCCGCATTCCAGCGCTCCCGTCCCGCCCGCATCGGGGCACTGGCCCTGGGCGTGCTAGCCGGCCTCTTCGTCATCTACCAAAGCGTGATCACCGGGCATTCCGGCTCGTTCTCGGTGTGGGGCGGGTAGTTCCGCAGTCTCCCCCGGAATGTCGGCCACGGGTGGTGCCAGCCACGGGACCGACGACGGGCTGGGTGTGCCCTCTGGCATGGGGACCATCGGGCCGGTCCGCCGCCGGCCTCTTTCAGATTACGCCCCCTGGTTGGATTGTGGCCGGATAGTCGGGGCAGCGGGCGGACGGCGGCGCCCCGCGACTGCCAGTTTTCCGTTGACGGTTCCGTGGAGGTAACCGACACTGGGTCGATGAGCGACAGCGATGATGAGAAAGAGTCCACCGTCGAGCAGGTGGTGGAACGGCTTGCCGGGCGGTTCCCGGAAGCCGACCGGGGACGGATTGCCGGGATCGTTTCCGAGGAATATGACGCGCTCGACTCCGGCCGGATCAGAACGTTCATCCCCACCCTGGTTGAAAAGGGCGCGAAGACGCGGCTCCGCCGTGAATTTGCCGCTGAAGGTTCCGGGGCCGGCGCTTAAGCTACGTGAGGCCCCCAAGCTACTCCCAGCTTTCTCCAAGCCTGGCAAGACAGATTTGTCATACGCCGAACAGGCCGGCTATCACGGGCAATGATGGCAGGTTGATTCGCCGGGCCCGGAATGTTCCCCATGCTTTCCGGGCCCGGCGGAAAGGCCCCCGGGCGAATGCCGGGGTACCGCCCGTGAGTTGGCGCGCCAAAGGTTTTTCCAAGGTATGCCCCCGAGAATTTTGCTTGCCGGACACTCGTCTGCCGCGCGACAACCGGGTGGCACCGGGAACGGCGGAGCCCTCCCCGGGCCCGGTGCCTTGACAGCAGCGATGTGCGCGACTTAGGCCCCGGCCCAGCGGCGGAGTGTGCTGTTGACCAGGCCAATGAGGACAGCTGTCCACCAGCAGGCCTGCGAGATGCTGAGCGCCACCATGAGACGAAGCCGCAGCCTGCGGCCGAGTTCCCCGAAGCGCGTGCACGCGGGCAGGGCCAGCAGCTGGTGCATGGCCGGCGCGATACTCAGGCCGTTGAGCATGAGCGCGAGGACACAGGCGAGCTTGATGACGGTGACCGGGTTGGTCAGGTCGGGGTCGATGAGGGAGCCCGAGACCAGGAGCAGGGCAAGTCCGCCCCAGATCAGCGGCTTCGCGGCGGCTTCCAGCCTCCCGGACTCGTGCATCTGCACCTTGCCCAGCAGCCACAGCAGGCCCAGCCAGTCGACCACCAGGATGGTGCCGAAGGACAGCACGAGGGCAAGGATGTGGACGGCCAAGCCGATCCGGTGAAGTTCAGGCCCGCAGTCGATGAAGTGCCCCACCAGCAGTGAGGCCGCCCACCCCGCCGTGCACAACACTCCGAGCAGAACCAGCCGGAGCCGCGGGCTTTTCGGACCTTTCAACACATGGCCGGTCTGTGGCTTGCGAAGGGACTGCGGTGCGCCGGGCGGTGCCGGAGCAGGTGCTGCTGGGGACATGCTGCTGCCTTTCAAGGTCGCCGGCGGACAGCCGGCGGGTGCGCCCGTGCTGCGGTGCACGGGGCCATGCGAGGGGAGAGGGATGGTCCGTAGTTAGGACAACCTAAATCGGCAGATTACAGCCCGCGCTTGCAATTAGGCAAACAAAATGTTCGCTAATTTCTCCACCGCATGTTGTAAGTCCGGCGTGTCGCCCTGTGTCCGCTCGCCGTTCTGCCGAAGAGGGCCACCCGGGAACGATCCAAGCGGCACGGCACACCCCTACCTGTTGACGGCGAGCCCCGAGGACGGAAGCGGTGGAAGAGGCGGAAGCGGCAGCGGTGCATCGGTCGTCGAAGGGGCGGTTGGTCCCAGATCCAGGTCGGCCCCCGGTCCCTGGTTGACAACGACACCGGGCAATGTGGTGTCCCCCGGTCCGCCGTAGACCTGACGGCAGACCTGCCCGCCAGCCACGGCAAGCACCGGAATCAACAGCAGCAGCAGCAGCATCTTCCTCACCACGCACCGCCCTCCGCTCGCCCTTGAATCTCCAATTCTGACTCCCACCTTCGCGGTTGCACCATGGGAAAAGGGCACGGAAACGGACCCCCATTCGTTGCCGGCCAACCCGTTTCGGGGGTGCCGTCATAGGGTTTTCCTAGGCAGTCGGGGTGTCACGGCCCTGTCTGCGGACTGCGGTCCGCCACGTCGCGCAGGTGTGCGAGCATGGCGCCCGGAGTGTCGCCCGGGTGCGCCGCCATCTGCCGCAGCAGCCCCAGCCGGACCTGCTCATCCGTGTTGGCGTCAGTCAGAATTTCCAGGATCAAGCGCTGGATTTGGCGGGAAATAACACCTCCGCTCGGTGCTGCGTCCGGTGCGCCCGCCGCCTCCATTACCGGGCGAAGCGCCAGTCCAACCACCCGGCGTTCCGTAACAGGCAGCGCGGCCGGCGTCGGATCCTGCAGTCCCCGGGAGCCGCTGCCCTGTTCGGCGCTGTCCTGACCCGGTGTCGGTGCCGGCAATGCATGGTTCGGCATGCCTCACGCTCCCTTCTTGGTGCCTCCGATCCTTGCCGGGCAGTCGTGGAATCAGCCGGTAAACGTTCAGAAGAGATGAGGGGCGGTGCCCTATCCATCCTGGGGGCGCCAGACCGGGCGCGGGAAATCAGGGGGCCGCATTCAGGGACGGCGACCCGGCCAGCCGCGGGGCCTCCAAGTTTTCCGCAGGACGGCCATGACAGGGTGGCCGCCGCTTGGAGCGCTGACCGCGGCCTCGCCGGCACGGGTGGCCCTGCGTTTCTGGGAATTTGCAGGCAGCTCCCTGAGAAATCTTTGACAATTCTTGGATTATCCCTGCACCTATCCTCGACGGGTTATCCCTAGCGTTGAGCCATGCAGCCAACAGCCATCCCCACAGCGTCCGCCAGGGGAATCCCCTCAACGGAAATCCCGCCGTAATGGGCGCTGCGAGGATGGGCGCGGCGCAAAATTCCTAATGCCCCGGGAGTTATCTGGGCGCAGGGAAAAATATGTGCGCCGCCAGCCACTGTCCGCATCGGCCGACGCAGCCGAATCCCCCAAACCCCGTCCTGACCTCCTGTTTTATAGGGGGACCAGTGAGGGGTTGAGGGGGACACGGCCCACCCTTCAGGGCCAACCCGTGCACAGGATTTTCTAAATCGCGCACCTGGATACTTCATTCGAAGCGTCAGACAGGCGGCGCCGCACAGACGGACAGACCCTGTTGCGCGCGGCACATTTTTCAGGGCGCCAGGGCATTTTCCTGGCTCCCAGGTAAGTCAATTTTCCAGTAGAAGTTTCCGGCAGGCTGTGGGGTCCAGGAATGAAGCACTTAAGAATTATTTTGTATTCGCACGACTCTCTCGGGCTGGGACATGTGCGGCGAAACCTCGCGCTGGCCGGCGCCCTGAGCAGCCAGCTGCCCGGCCTGACCGGCCGGCCGGTCACCGGTGTGCTGGTGGCCGGAACTGCCCTCGCGCCGGGGTTCCGCATCCCCAAAGGGTGGGACTGGGTGATACTGCCCGGCGTCATGAAAGGCGCGGACGGCTACGAGCCCCGGAACCTCTCCGTCCCCATGCAGGACCTCGTCTCCCTGCGAGGCAAGCTGCTGGACTCGCTGCTGCAGGGCTTCAACCCGGACCTGGTGATCGTGGACCGGCACGCGACAGGCGTCCATCTGGAACTCGAGGCAGCCCTGCGCAAGCTCCGTGCCCGCGGGAAAGCCCGGGTGGTGCTGGGGCTGCGCGAAGTGCTGGACTCCCCCGCGGCGGCCATCGCCGAATGGGACGGCATCGGCGGTCCCCGCCGGGTGCAGGAGCTCTTTGACGCAGTCTGGATTTACGGCGACCGCTCCGTCCATGATCCCGTGGCTACCGGCGAAATCCCCTTCTCACTGCGGCGGATGGTCAGCTACACCGGGTACCTGGCAGCCGGCCGGCCGAAGGGTTCGGGAAAGTTGAAGATGCCCGGCAGGTACGTCATGACCACCGTCGGCGGCGGCGCAGACGGCTACGCGCTGGCAAAGCTGGCAGCGGCCGCCCCGCTGCCCGCCGGCCTCGGGCACCTCATTGTGGCCGGACCCCAGATGCCCGAAGCGCAAAGGCGCGACCTGCGCCGCACGGCGGGTCCCGGCGTCGTAATTGTGAAGGCACTGGAGGACATGCTGGCGCACATCAGCAACGCCGACGCGCTGGTTTCCATGGGCGGCTACAACTCCGTTTGCGAAATCCTCAGCACGGCGGTTCCCGCGCTGATCGTGCCGCGGGACCATTCCCGCAGCGAGCAGAGGATCCGGGCTGCGTCCCTCGCCGCCGCCGGATACCTCGAACAGCATGAACTGGCCACGCTGACGCCGGACGCCCTGGCAGGCTGGCTCGCGAGCCGGGCAGGGGCCAAGGTAGACCGCCGGGGCGCGCAGCTCAACGGGCTGTCCCGGGTTCCGGGGCTGGCCGCCGAGCTTCTCAAGGCGTCCGGACTTCCGGCACCGCTCCGGCCCCTCAGTCAGCAGATCACCAGCGAGCCGCTGGTCGGCGCCCAGCTCGGCAGCCTGGCCCAGAGCCTGCGGGGAGGTGCGGCACGTGCTGCAGTCTGAGCCGGTCACCGCCTACGTCCTGAAGATGTATCCCCGCTTCTCCGAAACGTTCATCGTCTCGGAAATCCTTGCCCGTGAGGCCGCCGGCGAACGGATCGAAATCTTCGCCCTCCGCCCCACCACCGACGCCAGGTTCCACCCAGAACTGGCGCGCATCAAAGCCCCGGTCACCTATGTTGGCCGGCCGCAGTCCACCAGCGGGGTGTGGGAAAGCTTCCGCAAAGCCGCCTCGGCCGGCCTGACCGGCGACGTGGCCCGGGCTTTCGGGGACCTCGCCGCAGCCGACCCGGACGACGCCGTCCAGGCCATCAACCTGGCCGCCGAGCTGCAGCGCCGCGAAGCCCGCCACCTGCATGCGCACTTTGCCTCGGCCGCGACCGCCGTCACCCGGCTCGCCTCCCTGATCACCGGCATCCCCTATTCGTTCACGGCGCACGCGGCGGACATTTTCCGCGACAGCGTGAGCCCGGACGGGCTGCGGGCGAAGCTGGCCGGCGCCCATCACGTGGTGACCATCAGCGACTACAACCTCCAGTACCTGCGCCGCCACTTTCCGCAGCAGGCCGAGCGGCTCCGCCTGGTGCGGAACGGCCTGGAACTGGCCCGTTTCCCCTACCGGGACCCGCGGCCGGTCGGCAGCACGGTGCGGGTGGCCGCCGTCGGACGGCTCGTGGAGAAGAAGGGTTTCCAGCACCTGCTCCCGGCACTGGCCTCACTCATCGCTTCCGGTGTCCGTCTGGACGTGCGCATCGCCGGCAGCGGCCTAATGGCCGAGGAACTGCAGTCGGGGATCGACGGGCTCGGGCTGAGCCGCCAGGTCCGGATGCTCGGCCCGCAGACCCAGGACCAGATCCACGAACTGCTGGACTGGGCCGACGTTTTCGTGGCACCGTGCGTGGTGGGGGCGGACGGCAACGCCGACGGCATCCCCACCGTCCTGCTCGAGGCCATGGCCACCGGCACACCCTGCGTCTCCACCGCCGTCACCGGCATCCCAGAGGTGGTCCGCGACGGCCACACCGGCCTCCTCATCGAACCCGGCGACCCCGTTCTGCTTGCCCGGGCGATCAGGCGGATCACGTCCCCCGGGACGGACAGGACGCTGCTGGCCCGGAATGCGCGGGCGCTCATCGAACGCGAGTACGACGCCGGGCGGCAGGCCGCTGCCTTGCGGCGCCTCTCGTTCCAGACAGCTGTGCAACGGCCTGTTGCACCACCGGAAGCGCGAACGGACACTTGCGGCCCCGGCGCTGAGGGCAGCAAATGTCCCCTCGCGCTCACCGGAGCTGCGATGGATGTCCCGTCCCCGCAAACGGAGGCGGTGGCCTGATGCGCGTCGCCTACATCTGTGCGGACCGCGGCGTCCCCGTCTTCGGGACCAAGGGTTCCTCGGTCCACGTCCAGGAAATCGTGCGGGCCTGGCGCCGGGCCGGGGCAGACGTCACTGTCTACTGCACCCGCGCCGGCACTGACCGGCCGGCAGACCTGGCCGGGCTGCCCGTCGTCGAAATTTTGCCTCGCCGCGCTTCCGGGGCGGAGCCGGAGCACGCCGTCCGCGAAGCGGCAGTTGCCCTGGCCATGGCCGTTATCCGGGACGGCTGCGACGTGGTCTACGAGCGCTATTCGCTCTTCAGCCCTGCCCTGGCCATGGTTAGCTTCGCCGGGCCCCTGCGGATCCCTGCCGTGCTGGAGGTCAACGCCCCGCTGATCGAGGAACAGCGGCAGTACCGCGAACTCCACGACGCCGGACTGGCGGAACGGATGCTGCGGACGAACGCCGCCGCGGCCAGCGTGGTGGCCTGCGTTTCGGAGCCCGTGGTGCGGTGGGTTGAGGGCCGCGTTACCGGGGCGCGGACGGTTCTGGCGCCCAACGGCGTCAACACCGAACGCATCACGCCGCGGCTTCTCGGCCGGGACCATTCCGGCCCCCTCACCGTAGCGTTCGTGGGAACGCTGAAGCCCTGGCACGGCGTGGCCTATCTGCTTGCGGCGGTGGCCCAGGCCAACCTCCGCCGGGTCGGACCCTCCTGGCGCGCAAAGATCATTGGCGACGGACCGTGCCGGCAGGAGCTGGAGTGGACCGCCGGGCAGCTGGGCGTGGACGCCGAGTTCACCGGCGCGGTGGCTCCGGGCTCCGTGCCCGGGCTGCTGCATGAATGCGACGCAGCCGCCGCACCCTACCCGGCACCGGAGCCCGGCCGGGACGACTACTTCTCACCGCTGAAGGTCTACGAATACCTGGCCGCGGGCCTGCCCGTGGTCGCGTCCAGCGTCGGGCAGATTCCGTCCATCCTGCAGCACGAACGCACCGGTCTGCTGGTGAAACCGGGCGACCGGGGTGCGATTGCCGCCGCCCTGGGGCGTCTCGGGGCCGACGCAGCCCTGCGGCAGGGCCTGGGCGCCCGGGCGAGGAATGCCGCCGTCGGGCTTTACAGCTGGGACAGCGTCCTGGCAACCATCCGCCAAGCACTGACGTCCGAGAGGAGCGTGGCCTGACCATGGGGTCAAGAGCTGCACGGAACAACGTCCCGACCAGGCCGGAGTCGGGGCTGCGGCGGACGCTGCGCTGCGTCCGTCCGCACCTGCAGGGCCACCGCTGGCTGATGGCGGGCGGATTCTCCGCCCTGGCGTTCGACGTCGTCTTCCGCCTCATCGAGCCATGGCCGGTGAAGATGGTGGTGGACGCCGTCTCCCGCGCCTTGGGCGCGACGCTGCGGAAGCCCGGACCCTCCATGGAAGCGGGCCTTGAGACCCTGCTGCTGTGCGGCGCCTTTGTGGTGGCGATCGCCATCGGGCGGGCGGTGGCCAACTACTGGTCCGCGATCTGTTTCGCGCTGGTCGGGTCCCGGGTGGCGTCGGACCTGCGGGCCCGCGCGTTCCGCCACGTGCAGAGTCTGTCCATGCGCCACCACACCCGCGCGTCCACCGGGGACACGGTCCAGCGCCTGGTGGGCGACGTGTCCCGGCTGCAGGAGGTGGCCGTGACCGCCGGGCTGCCGCTGCTGGGCAACATGCTCACCCTTCTGCTGATGACCGGAATCCTGCTGTGGCTCGACCCGCTGCTGGCGCTGGTGGTTTTCCTGGCCGGCGGGGTGTTCGCGCTCCTGTCCCGTTCGAGTTCCGGGCGGATCACCGCTGCGGCTGGCAATTCCCGGAAGGGTGAGGGAAACCTCGCCACCACCGCTGCGCAGACCCTCGGCGCCATCCGCGAAGTCCAGGCCTACGGGCTCGAGGACACCATCAGCTCCGGCTTCCGCAAGAGCAACCAGGCCACCTTGGGCACAGGCGTTGCGGCGCTACGGCTGGCGGCCGGGCTGGAGCGGCGCACCGATGTGCTGATCGGCGTTGCGACGGCGGTTGTCCTGGCCGGCGGCGGCTGGCGGGTGTTGGAGCACGCGATCACCCCCGGCGACCTGGTGGTGTTCCTGATGTACCTGAAGACCGGGATGAAGCCGCTGAAGGATCTGGCCAAGCAGACCGGCAGGATCGCGCGCGCCACCGCCTCCGGCGAGCGCGTCGCGGACCTGCTCGAAGCCCAGACGGACCTGCCCGAGGCTCCGCACGCCCGGCCCCTCCGGTCCGCCGCCCCGGACATCGTGCTGGACAACGTCTCCGCAGGGCACGGCGAGGGAACCGTGCTGCACGGGATCACCCTTCGGATTCCGGCGGGCGAGCATGTCGCCATCCTGGGCCCCTCCGGCGCCGGCAAGTCCACGCTGGCTTCACTGATCCTGCGCATGATTGACCCCAGCACCGGGTCCGTCCGGGTGGGCGGCGAGGACCTGCGCGACCTTCGGATCGCGTCGGTCCGCTCGCACGTGTCCATCCTGCTGCAGGACTCCGTCCTCTTCGGAACCTCGGTGCGGGACAACATCCGCTTCGGCCGGCTGGACGCGACGGACGCAGAGATCGAGGAGGCCGCCGTCCTGGCCCAGGCCGACGGTTTCATCCGCGCCCTGCCCAACGGCTACGACACCGTGCTGGGCGAGGCGGCGAAGGATCTCTCGGGCGGCCAGCGGCAGCGGATCGCGATTGCCCGGGCCATCCTCCGGCAGGCGCCCATCGTCATCCTGGACGAGGCCACCGCCGGGCTGGATCCCGTGTCGCGGAACTCCGTGCTGCAGGCGCTCGCGGCGTTGACCCGCGAGCGCACGTCCATCACCATCACCCACGACGCCCACTCTGCGCGCTCCTGCGACAGGATCATCTGGCTGGAGCACGGCCGCGTCATCGAGGCCGGCCGCCCCGAGGACCTGCTCCTGGACACCGGCTCACGGTTCGCGCAGTGGATGGAGGAGCAGGGGCTTGGTGCACGGGTGGATGAACGTGACCGGCTCGACGGCGCTGGTCCCGCGGCCGTCGCTGTTGGTGCTTCGGACGCCGTCAGGGTGGACGTGCCATGATCACCCTGGCACCCCGCGTGGCGCACGCCGAACGTTCCCTCGCCCGCCGCGATGCCGCGCTTGCCGGCCTCCCCTACCTGCTGGACAACGGCCGCCTCTCCGAGCTGCTCGGCGAAGCCGTCCGGGTCACGCGCGTCCGCTACAAGCCGGGCACCTCCCTGCTGGTGGCGTTCCGCCGCGTGCGCAACGGCAGCTTCGACTACGGCTGGGCCATGACCCGCTCCCCCGCCAGCAGCGGCAAACTCCTGGAACGCGAACACACCGCCCGCAGCCGCGGCGGGGACATGCGCATCCTCAGGCCGGACCCCGGGCACCCGGACACCCTGGTGGCGGTGGGCGGCGTCGAGGACGACTGGGCCCTGCACAGGAACCTCAGCTGGCTGAGGAAGGACGGTATCGACAGGTTGGGCCTCCGCTACGCGCCATACCCGGCCCTGCTGACCGGCAGCAGCGTGCTGCGCTACAAGCCGGAACGGCGGCTGGTCCTTTTAGCCCGCAAGGCGAGCACCGCCGTCGTGATTAAAACGGCGGCCAAGCCCGCCGGCCCCGGGCACGAAACCCAATTCCTGAACCGGCTCCGTCGCCACGGCGTCCCCATCCTGCCGCAGATTGCCGACGCCGAATGCCTCGCCAACGGAATCAGCGCCAGCACTGCGTGGGGTACAGGGGACCTCGCCGCGGGCGGCGACACCGCCGATGCGCGCGCCGCCGCGTACACGGCGGGACAGGCGCTGGCCGCACTCCACGCCATTCCAGTCGGCGGTACTCATGGTCCGGGCACCCGTCCCGGCCCGGAAAACCCGGGCCCCGCGGCGCAACTGAAGGCCACGCGGAGCATGGTTTCGGCCCTGCTCCCGGAGCTCGAACCGCTGGCCAGAGACCTTGAAAGCAGGCTCACTGCCGTCCTTGAGCGGACCCGGAGGGCACCGGTCCTGGTCCACGGGGACTTCTCGCCCGACCAGGTGCTGGTGGGAGATTCCGAGGTGCGCCTGATCGATTTCGACCGGGCGGGCACCGGGGCGGCGGAGGCCGACCTAGGATCGTTCGCCGCCGCCGAAGAGGCTTTCGGTGGCGTGTTGGAGGGCGGTTCGCCCTCCAGCGACGTTCCCGACGGCGGAACTCGCGCCGGCGGAGCTCGCGCCGGCGCTCCTGCCGGGGGACGCAAAACGGCCCTGCTCGCCGAGGGCTACCTGGACGCCGGGGGTCGGTTTTCGCAAGCCGCTGTCGATGCCTGGGTCGCGTACCGGCTCTTCAACAGCAGTGTTGACCCCTTCCGCGACCGGTTCCCCGAGTGGGCCGCCGGCATGACCTGGCACCTCGGCCGGGCAAAGGAGCTGATCGCATGACCTGGCATCCGCCTGTCCCCCGCCGGATAACCGACGCCGCGGGCACGGTCTGGTCCGTCCAGCGCGCCTGGCCCGGCACATCACCGGGTTCCTACGACATGGAAGTGCGCTGCCCGGACCGGAACGGTGTTCTGGCAGGGCATTTCAGCGGCGGCGCCTTCGAGGCCATCACCGTGGATGATCACCGGCTTCCCGCCCTCGCGGCAGAGTCGGCCAAGGGCGAGATGGTGGTGCACCGCGCCCACAAGCGCGCCGTTGTCCGGGCTCCCGGGACATACATCAAGGTCTTCCGCCCCGGCCGGGCACTGGCCGCAGCCGCCAGCCACAACATCACCGCAGCTGCCCTGATCGAGGGCGGCTTCGACACGCCACGGCTGGTCAGTGTGGGCCCCGATGTCCTGGCTTTCAGCCGGCTGGCCGGGCGGTCATTCTTCGAGCTGGGGCAAAGCCGGGCCGGCATCACCGATCAGGCTGGAATGACAGGCCAGGCCGGAATCAGCGACGCTGCCTATGCCGCGCTGTGGAAGCGGTGGTCTGAGGCCTGGGTAAGGTCCGTGACCGCCGCCGGCAGTCCTTCCTTCCAGGACAGTCTCCACCGGCTTCCGCTCCGTGATGCCGAAAAGGAGGCCGCGAGCCTGCAGCGCTGGGTGGGTCACTGGCTTCGGCACAGCGACGGCATCGCCGCGGCTGCTCCCGCCCGCGCCGTGCTCCTCGCCCGTGCGCAGGCGGTCACCGTCAGCCTGCTCGGCGCACACCCGGACCCTGTCGGTTGGGCCCACGGAGACCTGCACGACAAGCAAATGCTCGGGGGCCAGGAGCTCGGCGGGCAGGCACTCGGCGGGCAGACCGTCCTGCGCGCCGCTCCGGCACTTCTGGATTTCGATGAGTCCTGCCGGGCGGAAGCTGCCCTGGACCTGGCCAACCTCGACGTGCACCTGGAACTGCGGTGGCGGCAAAAGCTGCTCACCAGCCGCCGGTATGCCATCGCCCACGCGGCGGTCAAGTCGGCGGCCGAACACCTGCATGTCAGCCCGGACCGCTTCGGCGCCTACGCAGCGTCAACCCGGCTCCGGCTGGCCTGCCTCTACTCGTTCCGCCCGCCGTGGGGCGCCGAGGCCGCGGGCTACCTCGCCTCCGGCCATCTGCCCGCCTGCAACCTGCCGGCCGGTCTTCTCCTCACCCAGGGCCCGGCCCTGCCCGCACGAATCCCGATAGGAGCCTGACATGGACAACCCGCCAACCGCAGCTGGATTACCCACAGCCGGCCTTTCCCTTTCCGTCATCGGCACCGGATACCTCGGCGCCACGCACGCCGTCTGCATGGCCCTGCTGGGCCACCGCGTGGTGGGGATCGACGTCGACGAGAACAAGATCCGTTCCCTGTCCACCGGGCAGCCGCCGTTCTACGAGCCCGGACTGGACAAACTCCTCCGCCGGATGCTGGACAGCGGCCGGCTGAGCTTCACCACCGACTTCTCGGCCGCGGCCGGCGCCGATATCCATTTCCTGTGCGTCGGCACCCCGCAGATGCCCGATTCGCCTGCCGCCGACCTCCGCTTCCTGGACTCGGCGCTTGCCCGGCTGGCGCCGCACCTGGACAGGGGCTGCCTCGTTGTCGGCAAGTCCACGGTTCCGGTGGGCACGGCGGAACGGCTGACCGCTTTCCTCCAGCTGAACGCCCCCGCGGCCGGCCGGGCGGAACTCGCGTGGAACCCGGAGTTCCTGCGTGAAGGGCATGCGGTGGAGGATACCCTGCACCCGGACCGGCTGGTGTTCGGCGTCGCCTCAGACAACGCCCGCGCATTACTGGCCGCCTGCTACGCGCCGGTCATCGCGGACGGCACCCCGGTGGTGGAGACTGACCTCGCCACCGCCGAACTCGTCAAGGCCGCGGCGAACTCGTTCCTGGCCACCAAAATCTCCTACATCAACGCGATGGCCGAAGTCTGCGAAGCCACCGGCGCCGACGTCAACCAGCTCGCCACGGCCCTCTCCTACGACAACCGGATCGGCGGCCGCTTCCTCAAACCCGGCCTCGGTTTCGGCGGCGGCTGCCTGCCCAAAGACATCCGCGCCTTCACCCACCGCGCCAAAGAACTCGGCGTCGGGCAGGCCGTCGGCTTCCTCCAGGAAGTTGACGCCATCAACCAGCGCCGCCGCCAGCGCACCGTGGACCTCATCACCGAAATGGCCTGCGGAGACCTCACCGGCGTCCACGTCACCGTCCTCGGCGCAGCCTTCAAACCCGACTCCGACGACATCCGCGACGCCCCCGCCCTCGACGTCGCCCGCATGCTCCACCAGGCCGGCGCCAACGTCACCGTCTACGACCCCAAAGCCATGGACAACGCCAAGCGAAGCTACCCCGACCTCTCCTACGCGGAAAGCCTCGAAGCCGCCGTGACCGGAGCCGAGATCGTGGCCCTCCTCACCGAATGGGACATCTTCCGCCACGCAGACCCCGCCAAGCTTGGCTCCCTCGTGCAGCTGCGGAACATCGTGGACGGCCGGCACGCCCTGGACGCCGACGCCTACCGCGCCGCCGGCTGGGACTACCGCGCCCTCGGCGCCCCGAACAAGGTGCCCGCCCCGGTCCCCGCAGCAGTCCAGGGGGCCCTCGTCACGGCAGTCCAGGGGGCCCTCGTCACGCACTGACCCGGAGTTTTTGTCCAGATATTCGTCGCTAAAGGCCCCCGAAGTCCGATTATCTGGACAAAAACTCCAAAGAGATGGTCAGGTCCGTCTGCGCCGCCGAGTGGTCCCGGTTCCTGGCCACCATCACCACCGAGTACGGCGCCCTCTGCAACTGACCGCTGCCGGTGCGGCTGAATCCGTTCGACTCGTAGAACGCCTCGGCCGACGCGAGCACGTCATCGGCGCCACCAGACATTGTCAGCAGCACCGTCCACGCGCCGGCGGTCCCGCCCGACCCCTGCAGCTGGCCGGGCGGAACGGGAACGTCAGCCGGCCAGTCCGCGGGCAGGGCCGGCAGTGTGCGGGCACCTTCCCCGCCCTCACCGTCACCGTCAGAACCACGACGCCGGCCGCCGGCCTGAGCGGAAGCCGCACCCGCCGTCGTGCTCCCGGGAATAGAGGACGACGGCGGAACAGCAGCCGGTGCCCGGCTCGCTGCCGCCGGCGCAGTCCCCACAGAGGCGGTGACGGGCGGCACTACCTGTGGCGCCGCACTGCATCCTGCGAGCGCGGCAGTGGCGAGGACCGCCGAAGCGAGTCCCCGCCACAGAACCGACCGATGGTTCATGAGAGCGTGCCGGTCACCACGGCGACGGAACCAGGGCCGCGGTGTTGCCGGTACCCTCGCCGTTCACGAGGAACGGCAGGTGCCAGAGGTCGTTCGGCACAATCTGAGCGCCCGGCATCACGTTCTCCGGGAAGATGTACTCGAACACCGGCGCGATGTACTGCCCCGGCTGGAGCCCGTTGGCCCGGGTGGGCGCGTTCTTGAAGCACGCGTCGAGTGCGGCCTGGTTGATCGTGGTGGTGGTGACGTTCACCGGCGTCGGCAGGCAGAGGCTGCGCACGCCCACCCGGACGGTCCGTCCCGGCTGGCTCAGCAGCCCGTTCGGCGCCTTGGTGGCCCGCAGGCGTGCCCGCTGCGGCTGGGCCCCGGTGTTCTGGGTGGTGATACCGCCGGTGGGGCCGCTGATGGGAACACCGTTCTCGCCGGTCATTTCAAACGGCGTGATCCAGCGGTTGCGGACCGAGCCGTCCGCGTTGTGGTCCTCGTAGTAGATGTCGACGGCGGTCTTCACGTCCGTCGTTTCGGCCTCGAGGAAGATGCGGTCCTGGGTTTCCTGCGCTGCACCGTTGACCGCCGTTGCCAGCGGATCCGCGGTGCCGACGCCGAACGCGCCGATCGCCAGGTAGCTGGGCTGGGTGCCCGGCTGGGTGTAGATGCCCAGGTTGGCCTCGATGGTGTGTGCGGAGATGTAGTCCTCGGTGCCGTGGAAGAGCGTGCCCGAGTAGTCCACGTAGTCGCCGATCTCAAACGGTGCCTGCTGCGACGGGTCCGGGCCCGTCGTCGGAAGGCCGGTGAAGGCCGGCATCACATACTGCGAGCAGTACTTCTGCCCTGGCGCCGGGGCGCTGAGCTCGCCGCTGGCCGGCAGGGCGACGCCCGCAATGCTGAAGTTGCGGCAGCCCGGGGCGAGCGGGCGGTTCTTCTGCGGGCACAGCGGATCGTCCTTCACGCTGGGATCCGTGCGCGGGATGCACATCGGGTAGCCGGTGGCGGCGTGCACGGTTGGGTTGTCCTGGTCCACGCTGAAGCGGTTGTCGGGCGACTGGCCGTTGCTGAACCGGCCCGTGTCCGCGCCCGCGCTGTCGTGCAGGCCGGCGATCTTGGGGTCGTTCAGCTGCACGGTCACGGTGCCGCCGGCCGCGTTGGCGATCTTCAGGGCGCCGTTGGCGTAGTCGATGCCGGCGATTTCACCGCGGCCGGTGTTCGCCGACTGCTGGGAGACGAAGGCCAGGCCGGCGATGTGCTTCGCACCAACCATGTTGCCCACCGCCCTCAGCTCCAGGCCGTCCACGGCCAGCGGGGCGCTGCCGCCGGTGCCGTGGACGAAGTCTGCCCAGGTCAGCGTGTTGGCGGGCATCTGGACGATGAGGTTGCAGGGAATGGTGACGACGACACCGTTGATGGTCACAGTGCCGCCGAAGTCGGACGGGTCCGCCGTAGGGCAGGCGCTGCCGTCGACGGTGGCATTGCGGGCCAGGCCGGTGTCGTCGAAGCCGTGCAGCTGCGCTGCGGGGACGGATAAGGGCGGGGTGGGCAGCGTGGGCACTACCCACGGTGACACGATCCCCTTGGGCGGCTTGGCTGTTCCGCCGCCGCCTCCCTTCGCCAGGGCGGCGCCGACCCCGCCGGTGGCAATCAGGCCGGCGGCGGCGCAGAGAATGGTGGCATTTCGAAGCGTTTTGGGCCGAACGTTGGTGGTCCTCATGGCTGGTCCTTTCGGAGGTGCCGGTGTTCCTGGGCGGAACGGTTCCTAAGCGGAACTGTTCCTGTGCGGGACATGCAGGAACAGGGTTCCTGCGCTCATGAGGGTGCGTGGCGTGCGGTGGTGACAGGCTCGGGTGCGCGGCCCGCGTGTGGGGCGGACCGGCGTCGTAGGTTCTTCTTTGCCGGGGCAGCAAAGGCAACATTTGGTTGCCGAGGCCAACCTTCTACTCCACCGGTTGGAAAAAGCCTGCTCGGATTCCTGGCCCTTCCCCCAGCTGGGTGGTGGTCCACCCACCTACTTGAGTCCCCCAAGAAATTCACAAGCGCGCCCTCCTAGCTTCCTGTGCATCGAGCCTGCCGTTGCGGCGGGCAACTAATCAGGGGAGGAAACGCCATGGAGAACCATGGACTATTCAGGGTGCGGCGGCGGTCTCATGCGGTGCCGCCGGTCTGGGTCATCGGGACGATTCTGATGGGGATCCTGGCCGCGCTGGCGCCGCTGTTCTTTGCATCCGGTGCCACCGCCCGGGTCAGCACCGCCGCACCGTACGTGCCGCAGACCCGCACGTACTACATCGCCGCGGACAAGGTGGAGTGGAACTACGCGCCCACCGGCAAGAACCAGATCACCGGTGAACCCTTCGACGAGGAAGCGTCGGTGTTCACCAAGCAGGGGCCGGACCGGATCGGCAGTACGTACATGAAGTCCCTTTACCGGGCCTACACCGATGCCACCTTCAAGACCCTCAAGCAGCGCACGGCCGCCGAGGAGCACCTGGGCTTCCAGGGCCCGGTGATCCGCGGCGTCGTCGGGGACACCATCAAGGTGGTCTTCAAGAACAACCTGGACCGGCCGGCGTCGGTCCATGTGCACGGCGTGTTCTACGACAAGAGCAGCGAGGGCGCCCCCTACGCGGACGGCACGTCCGGCGCGGCGAAGAACGACGACGGCGTGGCCCCGGGTGTCACTTACACCTACAGCTACGAGGTGCCGGAGCGGGCGGGCCCGGGTCCGATGGACGGCAGCTCCGTGATGTGGATGTACCACTCGCACACCGACGAGGTGTCGGACGACTACTCCGGACTCGTGGGACCGATGGTGATCACCAGGGCCAGCAACGCCCGCCCGGACGGTACCCCGAACGACGTGGACCGCGAGTTCTTCCTGCAGTTCAAGGTCAGCAACGAGAACAACAGCCCGTACCTGCAGGAGAACATCGACAAGTTCACGGGCAAGCCCTCCACCGTGAAGACTGACGATGAGGGGTTCCAGGAGAGCAATATGATGCACTCGATCAACGGCTACGTCTTCGGTAACCAGCCGGTCGAAACCATGACCATGAAGAAGGGCGAGCACGTGCGCTGGTACCTGATGGGCATGGGCACCGAGGTGGACCTGCACACCCCGCACTGGCACGGCAACACGGTGACGGCGCTCGGCATGCGCACCGACGTGGTCAATCTCCTGCCGGCGAGCATGGTGGTGGCGGACATGGTGCCGGATGACGTGGGAACCTGGCTGTTCCACTGCCATGTCAACGACCACATCAGCGCGGGCATGATGACCCGCTACCGGGTCCTCAACGCCGACGGCACCGGGGGCGCTGTGACCGAGTCCGCCGCTGCCGGGTCCGCCGCGACGCACACGGCCGGGCACTAGGCGTCCGCTTTCTCCTGGCTTCGCGTGTGGAACAATCGAATAGCCCTTTGAAAGGACCATTCACCCATGCGCCAGCCGGACCCGGGACGACAGGCACCCCCCGGCTACCGGACACCCGCGGGATGGGCCAGGGTGCTGCGCGGCTCGCCAGCTACCCTCACCTTCGTTGTCCTTTTCTGGGCGACTGGCGCCCTGTCCGCGGGCATCCGCTCCGGCCTGCCGTTTCTGCTGCCGCACGTCGAAGTGACTTCACGTTCGGTGCCGGACCATTGGTATGCCCTGCTGCTCTCCGCCTTCTGGGAGCGGGACCTGGCTGGGTACATCGTGGGCACACTCGTGGTGCTGCTCGCCGGGCTCCCGCTGGAACGCCGCTTTGGATCCCTGAAATTAGCCTCGGCGGCGCTGGCCGGGCACGTACTGGGGATCGGGGCGACGCTCGGGTTCCTCCCTGTGGCCCGGGGGCTGATGGGCAGCTGGATCCGGGATCTGAGCGGGCACTTCTTCCTGGGGCCGAGTGCACTGGCCTGTGCGGCCGCGATGGCTGCCACGGCTTCGCTTTCCACGCTGTGGCGGCGGCGGATCCGTGTGGTGATTCTGGCCGTGGTGCTGCTGTTCGCGATGTATGCCGGCGGCTTCGAGGACCTGGTCCGGCTCGGCGCCGCCGCGGCAGGAGGGTTACTTGGTCCGGTGCTGGTGGGCCGCCGGCCGCGCTTCGGCCGGCCGGCCGTCTCCCGGCACGAGGCCCGGATCCTGATGGCACTGCTCCTGACCGTCGCGGCAGTCGGGCCCGTGGTCGCGGGGCTGGCCCCGCACGCCGTCGGGCCTCTTTCCGTGCTCAAGTTCCTGTTCACGAACATCCAGCCCGTGGACCCCGCGGCGCTGCAGGCGTCCTGTTCCCGCCCCGCCGGCCTCCGGGACTGCGCCGCCGCCCAGCTGCAGCTGCGGGCCGGGGCGGGCGGCATCTTCATGGCCATCCTGCCCTCGTTCCTGCTGCTCCTGTTCGCGGACGGCCTGCGGCGCGGCCGGCGGTTCGCCTGGGCCGGCGCGCTCCTGATCCAGGCCTCGCTGTCGCTGCTGGCGGCCGTCACGATTGCCGGGGTGCTCCTGCCGCCGCCGGGTCCGGGGCTGCCGTCGCGCGAGGGTGTGGGCGGGATCGAGCTGTCCGGATATTCGCACCCGCTCAGCCTGGTGCTGCCCATGCTCCTGCCAGTCTTCCTGACCGTGCTCCTGCTGGCCGGCCGGAACCTTTTCCCGGTGCGAGCACCCCGCGGAACGTACCTGCGGCTGGCGCGCCGGGTTGTGGTTGCCCTGGTTCTGCTAAGCGCTGTGTATGTGGGCCTGGGCCTTCTCCTGGCCGCCGGATTCACGCCTGTGCCCGGACTGGTCCAACTGCTGGCGGACGTCCCGGACAGGTTCCTGCCCCTCGGTTTCCTGGTGGACCGCTCACCGGCGTTCTTCCCGGAAAGCACCGCCGCCGTCGTGCTTTACGAAAGTATCGGCGTCGTGTTCTGGGCCTGGACCGGAGCACTGCTGCTCCGGACATTCCTGCGTCCGGCCCACGGCCGGCACAGCGCGGACGAGGAGCGGGCGCGGAGGATCCTCAAGTCGCACGGCGGCGGCTCGCTCTCCTGGATGACCACGTGGGACGGGAACAGCTACTGGTTCTCCGGCTCGAGCTTCATCGCCTACCGGGTGCGCAGCGGGGTGGCCGTGGCGCTCGGGCCGCCCGTGGGGCCGCGCTCCGAGCGGGAAGCGGCGTTCGCAGAGTTCGCCCGGCATTGCCGGTTCAGCGGATGGACGCCGTGCTTCTACTTCGTGGCCGAGGAACTTCGCGGCGTGGCCGGATCCCTGGGCTGGGGCTCGGTGCAGGTGGCGCAGGAAACCGTGCTGCGGCTGGACGAGGTGTCCTTCCGGGGCAAGAAATTCCAGGACATCCGCACCGCGCTGAACCGGGCGGCCAAGGCCGGCATCCGCGCCGAATGGACCACGTTCGCCCGTGCGCCCCTTGCTGTCCAGGCGCAGATCGAGGCGATTTCCGAGGAGT
Source organism: Arthrobacter sp. NPDC057013 (assembly GCF_042674585.1). Taxonomy (NCBI): domain Bacteria; kingdom Bacillati; phylum Actinomycetota; class Actinomycetes; order Micrococcales; family Micrococcaceae; genus Arthrobacter; species Arthrobacter sp. NPDC057013. The sequence goes on along the minus strand of NZ_JBHUSE010000001.1, from coordinate 186,768 downwards.
GGGTGGCGGACAAGAAGGTCCCGGAGATGGGCTTCACGCTGGGCAGCCTGGATGAGCTGGACGACCCCGAAGTCCGCTGCCTGCTGGCGATCGACGCCGACCACACCGTCCACGCAGTGGCGTCCTGGCTTCCGGTATACCGCAACGGGTACGTGGTGGGCTGGACGCTCGACTTCATGCGCCGGCGCGGCGACGGCTTCCGCGCGAGCATCGACTTCCTCATCGCGTCGGCCGCGCTGAGCCTGCAGGACGAGGGGTGCGAGTTCATGAGCCTGTCCGGGGCACCGCTGGCGCGGGTGCCTTCTGCATCGGGTGCTGATAGGGATTCCGCCGGCGGGGCCTCCGGTGGCGGGCCCGACGCGAACGGCGGACTGGACCGGATGCTCGACTGGCTCGGCGCGGCGCTCGAACCGGTGTACGGGTTCAGGTCCCTGCTGGCGTTCAAGGCAAAGTTCAAGCCCGACTACGAGCCCATGTACCTGCTCTATCCGGACGCGGCAGCCCTGCCCGCGATCGCGAACGCCATCACCCGCGCGTACCTGCCCTCGATCAACCTGGGCCAGGGCCTGACCCTGGTGCGCGGCCTCCTCACCCGCCGCTGACGCGCCCTTCCCGCACAACCGGCCCTGCCCCTCTCGACCGGCCCGGGCCGCGGCCGGCCGAGCGGCCGAGGGCCGGTTGTGCGGCCGGCCGAGCGGCGGAGGGCCGGTTGTGCGGCCGAGGGGCTATGGAAGCGCGAAGCCCGTGTACCGCTCCAGCGCCTCGAGCAGTTCAGCCTGGAACGCCTCGTCATTCACGGCCGGATGCGGCTCGCGGCGCTGCTGGTGGAACCAGTAGCCTCCGGACACGCGGTCCCCTGCAGAATCCCGGGTGGCGAGCCATACCTGCGTGACGTGCCCCAGCTCCAGGTCATCGGGTGCGCTGCGGCCGCCCATCCGCGTGGGAACCCAGCCGGGATCCACCGCGTTGCTTTCGGTGTCCGGCCAGCGCCTGGCCACGGTGGCCGAGAGCACCGTGACGTACAGCTTGCTGTCCGAGTAGGCCGCCGCCCTCCGGCCCGCGTTCCTCCAGTCGATTCCCTGCAGGTCAGGGGTGCCCCACCGGTGCATGCCGCTGCTGATGTACACCATGCGGCGTGGCCGGTCCATGAGCGCGGTCAGCACGTACGGCGCAACGGTGTTCACCGAAAAGATCTCACTGCCGCTGTACACGCCGGCGTTATGGATGACGGCATCGTACGGGCCGTACTCGCCTGCCCGTTCTGCCACACGCACCGTCTCGGCGAGGTCGGCCAGGTCCCCGACGACGGTCCCCGCGGCCTGGTCCCGGACCGCGCCGGCATCGGAGAAACGCGACTCGTGACGTGCGTGCAGCACCACGTCATGGCCCCGCTGAATCAGGGCCCGTGCGGCGTTCAGGCCGAGTCCGCCGGCAGAACCGGTGATGAATATTCTCGCCACTCCGGTTGCTCCATTCCTGCTCGTTGACCGCGCCGTAAGGCCTACTCCCACAGTAAAGGCGACACTCCGGCGCGTGACAGGCACTGACAGGGACTCCCACGTTTCACGGCGGTGTCCCTAGGGTAGATATCAACAAGTCACCTCCGCTGCGCGGTAAATGAAATTGCTGCGTGAAACAGGGAAGAGACTTGGGGGTTCCTGTGGTTACCCCTAACAGCAGGGTCTGCCTCACGCCACCGCGATGGGGTTCAGTAGATGAAGAGACGGCCGAACGCTTTCATCTGCGGCCCGTTCCACCCACACCGACACCTAGGAGAACCATGCCTACCGTCAACGCCTACGCCGCGCCCTCCGCTTCCGAAGACCTCATCCCCACCACCATCGAACGCCGCGACGTCGGCCCGCGCGACGTTCTCATCGAAATCAAGTACGCCGGCATCTGCCACTCCGACATCCACACCGTCCGCGGCGACTGGGGCCCGCAGCAGTACCCGCTCGCACCCGGCCACGAGATCGCCGGCATCGTCACCGAGGTGGGCTCCGAGGTGACCCGCCACAAGGTCGGCGACAGGGTGGGCGTCGGCTGCATGGTCAACTCCTGCAAGGAGTGCGCCAACTGCCTCGCCGGGGAGGAGCAGTACTGCCTGAAGGGAATGGTCGGCACGTACGGCGCCGTCGACCGCGACGGCACCATCACCCAGGGCGGCTACTCCACCCATGTGGTGGTGGTCGAGGACTTCGTCGTCACCATTCCGGAGGGCATCGAGCTCGACGTCGCCGCTCCCCTTTTGTGCGCCGGCATCACCACCTTTTCCCCGCTGAAGCGCTGGGGTGCCGGCCCCGGCAAGAAGGTCGCCGTTGTCGGACTCGGCGGGCTGGGCCATATGGCCGTCAAGCTCGCCCACGCCCTGGGCGCCGAGGTGACGGTCCTGTCCCAGTCGCTGAAGAAGCAGGAAGACGGCCTGCGCCTCGGCGCGGACCACTACTACGCCACGAGCGACGCCGGCACGTTCGAAGCCCTCGCGGGCAGCTTCGACCTGATCATCAACACGGTCAGCGCCTCGATCGACATCAGCTCCTACCTGCAGCTGCTGTCCCTCGACGGCGCCCTGGTCAACGTCGGCGCACCGGCCGAGCCGCTCCCGGTTAACGCGTTCGCGCTCATCGGCGGACGCCGTTCCTTCGCCGGTTCCATGATCGGCGGCATCCGCGAAACCCAGGAGATGCTCGACTTCTGCGCCGAGCACGGCATCGGCGCGGAGATCGAGGTCATCCCCGCGGGGAAGATCAACGAAGCCTACGAGCGCGTCCTCGCCTCGGACGTGCGCTACCGCTTCGTGATTGACTCCGCCACCTTCTAAGGCGATAAACGCCCGACGGCGGGCCGGTCCCTTAAGGGGCCGGCCCGCCGTCGGCTGTTCCAGCCGGGGCGACGGATAAGCGAACCCATTACGAAACTTGCAGGAAGATACGTGACCCAAGAACTCTCCGGACCCGGCACCCCGCCCCAGGCCCCATCGGGCCAACCCTCCGCCCCCTCCGACCTGCCGGCCCGCACCGCCAGGATCCCGCGGGCAGGCCTGCTCATCCTGGCCATGGCCGGGTTCACCGCCGTCACCACCGAGCTCCTGCCATCGGGGCTGTTGCCACAGATCAGCCGCGATCTGGGCGTGGCCCAATCGGCCGTCGGCTCGCTGACCGCTGCCTACGCCGCCGTCATTGTCATCACGGCGCTCCCCCTGTCCAGGCTGCTCGGCGCGCGGATGCCGCGCAAGACGCTGCTGATCGCCACCGTGCTTGCCTTCGCGCTGAGCAACGTGCTGCTGGCCGCCAGCCCCACCCTGGGCCTGGCAGTTGCCGCCCGGCTCCTCGGCGGCGTGGCCCACGGCCTGCTCTGGTCCGGCATGGCCCCGTACGTCGCGAGGATCGTGCCGGCGCATTCTGTGGGCAAGGCGATGGCGATCGTGTTCAGCGGCAACAGCATCGCCCTGGCCGTCGGCGCCCCGCTCGGCACCATGATGGGGTCCGTGCTGTCCTGGCGCACGTCCTTCGTTGTCTTGGCCGGGATCGCCGCGCTCCTCGCACTGCTGGCCATCCGTTTGCTGCCCCCGGCATCCGACGCCGACCGGGACGGGGCACCGTCGCTGCGGGCAGCCATGGCGCTGCCCGGCGTCATCGCCGTCGCCACCGCCTGGCCGCTGCTGCTCCTGGGCCACTTCGCCCTGTTCACCTACATCGCCCCCTTCCTCCTGGCCGCGGGCCTGCCCGATAACGCCACCGGCATCTCGCTGTCTGTCATCGGCGCCGCCAGCCTGGTGGGCATCTGGATCGCCGGCCTCACGGCGGACGCGCGGCCGCGGAGCTCCATCCTGGCCGGGGTGGCACTGCTCTTGACCAGCTTCGCCCTGCTGCCCGCGCTCGGCGGCACGTGGACCGGCAGCCTCGCACTCCTGACCCTCTGGGGCATCACCTTCGGCGCCGCCGGCATCTACAACCAGGCCGCGATCCTCCGCGCGGGCGGCGAGCACAAGGACGCCGCCAACGGGCTGGCCGTGGTGACCATCCAGCTGGGCATCGCCGTCGGTGCCGCCTACGGGGCGCTGGCCCTCAGCACGGTCGGCGCGCTTTACGTTCCGCTGGCCGCGGCTGTTCCCCTGGCCGTGGCGCTGGTCATCATGGTCGCCAGCCGCCACCGTGGGTACCCGGCCGGTCCCCGCGAGGTTCGGCTCTCCCGTGCACCCAAATAACTCTTGCGCTGAACCTGCGGCTACGTTGCCTTCTTCTTGAGTCTGCGGCTGCATCATCCTTCAACAGGATTGGTTGGCGCGAACACCGGAACGACGAGGAGGTCCGATGGAGTTGGTGCGGCAGCGGAACAATGCAGCGGAGACGGAAGCCGTGGGCGCTTTCTGGCGGTGGTGGTCTGTGGCGGGAGCCGGTCTCATCACGGCAGCCGTCATGACCGGCGTCTACGGCGACCTCCCGGAAATGATCGGCGCCATGGTGATGGCGATTCACCCGGATCTGCGCTGGGAGACCGGCCCGGGCGCCCGTTCGCGGAACCGGCTTTGCGTCTCAGGCGGAGGTGATCCCCGACTGCGGGTCCTGGCCGAGCGGTGGCGGCGGGCTGCTCCCCCGCCCACCGAGACGTGGGAATTCGCCGCAGCCAGGCAGGCGCAGCCGGACATGCTGACCGGCACCCTCGAAGGCCTGGGCGAGGACGTGGACCTGGGGCTGGCGCGGATTGCGGTGGACTGGGACGACCGAAGCGCGTTGGCAGCGCTCACCGTTTTCCACCCGGCGTTCAGGGGTATGGGCACGAACGACTGCCGCCACGCGGCGCGCCTGCTGGTGGACTGGATGCTCGGCGAAGACGATGTCCAACGGTGGGTCGGCGCCATCAAAGTGACCCGCACTGATCCCCGCGACAGCCAGCCCGCCGCCGTCGTTCCCGAATTCTTCCAGGCGGTGGCAACCCGAAACCCGGACCCCCGCTGGACGATGCGGGAGGCCAAGACTTCCTCGGGGCACCGGGTGATTGTCTGTGCACTGCGGCCATTGCGGTGGGTCGACCACCCGTTGCTGGACCTGCACACCGCTGTCCGGATCAGCTACCGGCGGACCGGGAATGACGGCCTGCCGGACGATGGACTGCCGGACGGAGAGGCGCTGATGGGACTCCTCCATCTCGAAAAGGACCTGGAGTCGGCGCTCGGACCCCGAGGCAGGGTCGTGGCTTCGGAAACGTCCAACGGACTCCGCGTGCTGCACTACTACAGCGACTCTGAGGACCAGAACGGACGGGACAGCTTCGACCGTTTTGCCCGGACGCGGAACGACGTGGAGGTGGCCCACACGCACGATCCCGGCTGGGGGCGGGTGCGGAAATTTATCTAGGCCGCGTGATTCTGGCCGGGAGGCGCCCGGGTGCATGGTGCGAGCGGCAGCCGGATCCGGCTGGGGGGAATGCTGGCGGGTCCGGCTGCCATGCCCGGCGTTGGATAGGCGCTGTCCGCCGTCGGGACCCCCTGATTCTCGGCGCACGGACTTGGGAAAAGCTGGTCCCCGCTACCGAACCGTTGCCTTACTGTTGCCCCGGGCCACCAGTTTGGGGGGTGTGGAGTTTTGATAGCCAAGCGCCAGCTCCCACTTCTTTTTGGATCAAGCGGGGATGATAATTAAGTCGACCACCGGGGCTGGGCCGGCGGCGGTGTCGCCTGTCTGAGACCAGGGCGGCCCCCCCCAGCCGCCGCCGTCCCTTAGATGCCGCGGTCGCCTGAATTCAGCACGGCCCCCTTCTCTTTCGACCGCTTCCACGCGCCCAAACGCCCGCATGCCTCGACAGGCCTGAAGGCGAGTCCTATCGTGAGGGCATGAGCGATGTTCCCTCCGATGATGCTCCGGATCCGGACCGCGACGAAGGCACCCCGGATCTGCTGGCCGACGCGCTTTCCCCCGTCATTGCACCCGAAAATACCGACGAGGAACGCCTCAAGGAGCCCACGGAAACCCAACCGGCCGAAGAGGGCGAAACGGCGGACTGATGAGCGGTGTTGTGGACCGACTGGCGGCGGCGATGAATGCCCACGACCTCGAGGGCGCCGCGGCGCTCTTCCATCAGGACTACCGCAGCGAGCAGCCTGCCCACCCCGGCAGGGCCTTCGTCGGCCGCGCCCAGATGCACGCGAACTGGCAGGCGATGTTCGCCGGAATTCCCGACTTCCACGCTGACCTGCTCCGCTCAGTCGACGACGGAAACCTCACGTGGAGCGAATGGTCCTGGACCGGAAACCGCACCGATGGGCAGCGGTTCCGGGCCCGCGGGGTAACCCTCTTTGAAATCACCGGCGGCCTGATAACGGCAGGCCGGCTCTACATGGAGAACGTCGAAAACAACGACGAAAGCATCCAGTCGGCGGTGCATTCCCTGTCCGGGCAGACCCCGGCCGACCCGCAGGGCTGAGCTGACCTGCTGCCGTGCTCAGCGGCGTCAGGCGTGCGTGGGTTCCTCGACCAGTGCTGTGGCGATGCTGTCCGCGTCCTCCAGCGCGGCCAGGTAGCGCTCGGCGTCGAGGGCGGCGGCGCAGCCGGTGCCGGCGGCGGTGATCGCCTGGCGGTAGCGGTGGTCCACGGCGTCCCCGCAGGCGAATACGCCACTCAGGTTGGTGCAGGTGGTGGGCGAATCCACCTTGATGTACCCCTCGCCGTCGAGCTCCACCTGCCCGGCCACCAGCTCGGTGCGCGGCACGTGCCCGATCGCCACGAACAGCCCGGTGGCGGGCTGGTGCCGGGTTTCGCCCGTCCGGGTGTCGGTCAGGGTGACGCCGCTGACCTTGCCGTTGCCGTGGATCGCGGTGACGGCCGAGTTCCACGCGAACCTGATCTTGGGGTTGTCCTTGGCCCGCTGCGCCATGATGCGTGAGGCGCGCAGCTCGCCCTTGCGGACGACGACGGTCACGGACTTCCCGAAGCGGGTCAGGAAGGTGGCCTCCTCCATCGCGGAATCGCCTCCGCCCACCACGATGATGTCCTGGTCGCGGAAGAAGAACCCGTCGCAGGTGGCGCACCAGGAGACGCCGTGGCCGCTGAACTGCTTCTCCTCCGCCAGGCCCAGTTCCTTGTACGCGGAGCCGGTGGCCAGGATGACCGCCGGGGCCTCATACGTCTCGCCGGCGCCGGTGACCACGCGCTTGAGGTGACCCTTGAGCTGAACGGACGTGGCGTCGTCGAACACCACCTGGGCACCGAACTTTTCCGCCTGCTGCTGCAGGCCGTCCATCAGCTCGGGCCCCTGGATCCCGCCCGGGAAGCCGGGGAAGTTCTCCACCTCGGTGGTGTTCATCAGCGCCCCGCCGGCCGTGACCGAGCCGGCCAGGACCAGCGGCTTCAGGCCGGCCCGGGCTGCGTAGATCGCGGCGGTGTAGCCGGCAGGCCCGGAGCCGACGATGATCAGCTGTTCGCTGGTGACCTTTGCACTGCCGGCTTCTGCACTGCTGGCTTCGCTGGCGCCGGCCACCCCTGTGCCGGTGTCCTCGGACTTGGCGTTCTTGCTCACTGCTGGCTCCTTCTCTTCAGGCTTCTCTTCGGGCTTCTTTCCGGAAATTGTCACTGGGCGTCGGCGTGCCGGGCGGGCAGCAGCTCGGTGACCAGGGCCTCGACACGCGTCCGGATGTCGTCGCGGATCGGGCGGACCGACTCGATGCCCTTGCCCGCGGGATCGGCGAGCTCCCAGTCTTCGTAGCGCTTGCCGGGGAACACCGGGCACTCATCGCCGCAGCCCATGGTGATCACGACGTCGGCCTCCTGGACGGCACCGGTGGTGAGCTCCTTGGGGACCTCGCCGGAGATATCAATGCCGACGTCGGCCATGGCCTCGACCACGGACGGGCTCACCTCGTGCGACGGCTGGGTGCCGGCCGACCGGACCTCGATCGCTCCCCGGGCCAGGCTGGTGAGGAACCCGGCAGCCATCTGGGACCGGCCGGCATTGTGCACGCAGACGAAGAGGACGGAAGGCTTCTTGGCGGGGTCGGCGGTCATGGCGGTCTCCTGAGGTTGGCGGTCGGAGCCCGGAGTCGCCGGAGGAAGCGTGCGCGCCCACAGACCTGCGTACTCAAGTGCAACAAGACCGGGCACTTTCATCAAGAGGCGTTGCGGCCTCCAGGCCTGGAGGGGCTGGAGTTTTTGTCCATTTGTCGCGACTTCGAGGGCGTCCAACCCGCGACATCTGGACAAAAACTCGTGTTCCCCCGGCGCGTCCGCCGCACCGGAATCGCCGGCTGGAACGGCTGTCCTTCGGTTTCTTCGCGGTGCCCGGGAAATTGTCGGCGGGTTCTGCTCTCGAACTTTGCGGACTGGCATTCGGTGCTGAACGCTTGCCCGTTTGTCCCGGACCTCCCGGGCGAGAGCGACGACGCCTTCAGTGCCCGTATCGACCAAGTGCTTGAGGATTTCGATGACCGGCTCAAGGCGGCCGGCGCCAGAGACGCCGGCATCGCGGGCTGGCCCGAAGACCTGAGGGCCGAAGCTGAGCAGAGCTGGGAGTTTGCGCTCGATCCGGCAAACTACGGCAGGTATGAAACCTGGCAGGGCACGATGCACAGGCTGCACGTGGAAGATGTGGTGGAGGCGGTAAGGATCGAGCGCTGAGCCGGTCCCACCCCCTCGTCAGCGCCGCGCCTTTCGTGGGACGATGCGGCATGGACAGCAGCAACGGCGGCCACATCGTCCTGCTCGGGGACTCGATTTTCGACAACAAGGCCTACGTCGGCGGCGGGCCCGACGTCGCCCAGCAGTTGCGTGATGAGCTGCCGCCCGGCTGGAAGGCTACGCTGCTGGCGCTCGACGGCGACCTCATCGCCGGGGTCAACCGCCAGCTGCTTGCCCTTCCCGAGGATGCCACCCACCTCATAGTCAGCGCCGGCGGCAACGATGCGCTCGGGTTCGCCCACCTCCTCGAAGCACCCGCACGATCCGTGGCGGAGTCGGTGACCTTGTTCGCCGATGCCCAGGAGCAGTTCGCCGCCGACTATGAGCTCATGGCCACGGCCCTTTCAGCGGCCGGGCTGCCCGCAGCGGTCTGCACCATCTACGACACGCCCTCCGCCGGTCCTTTCTACCGCATCATCCGGACCGCTCTCACGGTTTTCAACGATTGCGTCACCAGGGCAGCGTTTTCCCGCGGCCTCAGCGTGCTCGACCTCCGGATCATCTGCACGGACGACGGCGACTACGCAAACGCGCTCGAACCCTCCGTGCAGGGCGGGGCCAAAATCGCCGGGGCCATTGCCGCGCTGCTGGATCCGGGCCGCCAGGTGCCGAGGTCCACGGTAATCGGCGGCAGCTGACGGCCCACCCGAGGCAACCCAACCGACCGAGGCGACCCAACCGACCGAGGCGGTGGAGTTTTTGTCCACTTGTCGCGACTTGGAGGGGGTTCAACTCGTGATATCTGGACAAAAACTCAAAGGGAGTTAGCGGAGAGGGGCCGTTGAACCGCGGACCACCAGCTCCGGCGTCACGCACCTGTCCGCGACGGGGGCGCCGGGGTCGTCGAGCCGCTCCAGCGCGACGGTTCCGGCGATCTTCCCGAGCTCCACGGCGTGAAGGTCCACGGAGGTCAGGTCGATGCCGTGGAGCCGGGCGGTCCGCGAGTCGTCATAGCCCACCAGCGACAGGTCCCCGGGAATCGTCAGGCCGATCGCGTAGGCGGCTTCCCGCACACCCAGCGCGAACTGGTCGTTGTGCGTGAACACGGCCGTCGGACGGTCCGGCCTGCCCAGCAGCTCCCCCGCCACCCGCTCCGCGGCCTCCTGGGTGAAATCATCGGCCGCCACGGTCTGCGGGGCCAGGCCGGCGGCCAGCATCATCTGCTCGTAGGTTTCGCGGCGGACAGTATGCCCGTCAATACGCGGCCCGGCCAGATGCGCGATCCGCGTGTGCCCCAGTCCAAGAAGATGGTCGACGGCGGCCCGCGCACCCGCACGGTCGTCCGGGTACACGCTGTCCACGCCCTCCACCCGGCGCGTCACGCTGACCACCGGGACCAGCTGCGCCAGCTCCCTCACTCTTTCGTCGGGGTCCAGCAGCGTCGCGGCGATGATGATCCCCACCCGCGCCTCGATCAGCGAGTCAACGGCCCCCCGGTCCTCGCCGCCGATCGAGCGGGAGACGCTGAGGATGAGCCGGTTGCGCGCCTGCGGCAGCGCCAGGCTCACGCCGTTGAGGACATCCGAAAAGACCTCGTTCCGGAGGTCCAGGAGGTAAAGCCCGACGGCGGTGCGCTGCTTGCTTGCCAGGGCGGCGGCTGCCGCGTTGTGCCGGTACCCCAGACGCTTGGCAGCGTCGAAAATCGCCTGTTTGGTCTCATCACTCACGCCGCCGGCGCCGCGGAAGGCAAAGGAAACGAGCGTCCGGGAGACCCCGACTGCGCGCGCAACATCGGCCTGCGTGGCCGGGCGATGCTGGCGCTGAATCGTCATACCGCCATCCTCCCATGGCAGGAAACAGCAGAAAATTGGCTCATTTGTAAGTTTGACCTTACATTTGAGCCTTTCGCGCGTTAGTCTAGATGTGACAGCGGGCACACGTCCCGCAAACTTGAGACAAAGGAGTCCTTATGTCTGCTACCCAAGCCCAGCGCGACGGCGCGCATACGCCCTCGCTGCCGCCGCTCACAAACGGCCCGCACCGCAAGCGCCTCGGCATGGTCGCCATGGTGGCAACCTTCGGCGGCCTGCTGTTCGGCTACGACACGGGTGTCATCAACGGCGCACTCCGGCCGATGACCGCCGATCTCGGCCTCACCCCGATCACCGAGGGCATCGTCACCAGCTCCCTGCTGTTCGGCGCCGCGGCCGGCGCCGTGGGCGGCGGCCGGCTCTCCGACACCTGGGGCCGCCGGAAGACGATCATCCTGCTCGCCGTCCTGTTCCTCCTCGGCGCCCTGTCCTGCGTGTTCGCGCCGAACTTCGAGGTCATGGTGGCCGGCCGTGTCATCCTCGGCCTCGCCGTCGGCGGCGCCTCCTCGGTGGTGCCCGTGTACCTCGCCGAACTGGCTCCCTACGAGATCCGCGGCTCGCTTGCCGGCCGCAACGAACTCATGATCGTCATCGGCCAGCTGGCGGCATTCGTGGTCAACGCCATCATCGGCAACCTCTGGGGCGAGTTCGGCGGCGTCTGGCGCATCATGCTCGCTGTCGCCGCAGTGCCGGCCGTCGCCCTGTTCCTCGGCATGCTCCGCATGCCGGAGTCCCCCCGCTGGCTCATCTCCCGGGGCCACACCCAGGAAGCCCTGGCCGTACTCAAGACCATCCGCTCATCCGACCGCGCTGAAGCGGAGATGGCAGACGTCAAGCACCTGGCCGACGAGGAAAAGGAAATGAACCTGTCCGGCTGGGGCGCCCTGAAGAACAAGTGGATCCTGCGCATCCTGCTCGTCGGCATCGGGCTGGGCGTGGCGCAGCAGCTGACCGGCATCAACTCGATCATGTACTACGGCCAGTCCGTGCTGGTTGAGGCCGGCTTCGACTCCCGCGCCGCCCTCATTGCCAACATCGCTCCCGGTGTCATCGCCGTCGTCGGTGGCGTCATTGCGCTCACCATGATGCAGCGCGTCAACCGCCGCACCACCCTGCTCCTCGGCTTCACGCTGACCACCATCTGCCACTTCCTGATTGGCATCGCCTCCATCGCCCTGCCCGTCGGCAACCCGGCACGGCCCTTCGTGATCCTCTTCCTTGTGGTTGCCTTCGTCGGCTCCATGCAGACGTTCCTCAACATCGCCGTCTGGGTGATGCTCTCGGAGATCTTCCCGCTGCACATCCGCGGCTTCGCGATCGGCGTCTCCATCTTCTGCCTCTGGATCGCCAACGCCTTCCTGGGACTGTTCTTCCCGACCCTCGTGGCATCGGTGGGCATTACCGGAACGTTCTTCATGTTCGGCGTGGTGGGCATCCTGGCCCTGATCTTCATCTACACCCAGGTCCCGGAAACGCGGGGCCGCACCCTCGAGGCACTCGAGGAGGACGTCACCACCGGCGCCATCTACCTGGTCCACAAGATCCCGGCCACGGCAGCCCACTAACAGCTCCCTGCTTCGCCGGGCGCTACAGCCGCCCCGAGCCTCTGGCCGCACAGCCCCGTCACCTGGATTCGCCCGAATCCGGCGGACGGGGCTGTGCGCTGTCGGCGCTTAGGCGCCTGCGGGCTGAAACAGCTCGACGACGTTGCCGGCCGGATCCGCCAGCAGGATCTGCTGGCCGCCCGGGCCCTTCACAATCTCGTTCCGGAACGGAACGCCCGCGGACCGCAGCCTGTCCACCTCGGCGGCAATGTCGCCCACGACGAGATGGATGCGGTTCCATCCGCCCGGTGCCGGGACCGCGCCGTCGGGCATTGGCCTGCCCGCCGAACTGGTGGGTCCGCTGAGCAGCAGGCGCAACTGGCCACGCACGACGTCGGCAAACGCCGGTGCCGCGTTCGTTCTTACGGTGAAGCCGAGGTGCTTCGTGTAGAACCCGACGGCGGCGTCGACGTCGTCCACCATGTACCGGACGCTGACAAAGTCCTTAACGCTGGCCAGATCCTCAGGGTTAGTGGACATTTTCCCTTCTCCTCTTAAGACGAAAACCGGGTTAGACGTGCTGATCCACGATGACGGGGTTGCCGTCGGGGTCCACCACGATGAAGCTGCCCGGGCCCGCACCGTCGCCGGCTTCGGCAACGAAGGGGATGCCCCGGTCCTTCAGCTGGCGTTGGAGGTCGCGCACGTCGGTGAACGAGTCGAGCTGCTGCGCGTCCTGGTTCCAGCCCGGGTTGAAGGTCAGGGAGTTCTTCTCAAACATGCCCTGAAAGAGGCCGATCACCGTCTGCCCGTTCCGCAGGACCAGCCAGTTCTGGCCGATGTCGCCCCCGGACCTGGTGAATCCCAGCTTCTCGTAGAACGCCGCGGAGACCGCGATGTCCTTGACGGCAAGGCTGAGTGAGAAAGCGCCAAGTTGCATGTGCTGCTCCAGTCTCCAGAACCCTGCGGGCTCTGAATGTTTCCGATGGTACTCGCGGGACGTCCGATCCGTCCCAGGCAGCACTCTTCCAGACCCCTCTGACAAAAACCCGCCCGAGGCACAACTTCACGGGTCGGCGGCACTGGTGTGTGGACTGGCGCCGCGCCCGGACCCCCATGATGCGGCACTAGAAGGCCTCCGCGTGCTCCAGTTCCCGCAGGACCACCAGCGGATCTCCAGCAAAATGCAGCCTGCGGGTCGCCTGCCCGTCGAGCCAGGCGAAGACGACCGAGCCGTCAACTGGCACGCTACCGGCAAGACCGGTTCGGGCGGGGCGGCCCGGCTTCCGGATCTCCGTCTCCGCCCCCGGGGTCATCATTCCCCACAGCGCCGGAAGATCGGCGTCGTGATCGTTGCCAGCGTTCGTGTCCATGTATCTATGGAACCAGCTCGGGGTGAACAGCCTGTGAACGTGGGCTGTGCAACACGCCCGTCATTTTCCACGCCGCCACGGAGGGTGTTGCCGGGTCCGGCGCGTGAGGGGGAGTGCGTCCGGACCCGGCAGTTCTGAAGGTTCGGGGCGCGGATTCCGTTCCCTTCAGGACACTGCCACTATTGCCCGCTGACATGGGGAAATAGCTGGGACACCTTGGAGCGATCCCCGCGAAACCCCCCCGCTCCCCCGTGCCGGTCCAAGGGAACTCCAAAGTTCTTACAAGGACGAAAGCGGAAACTCTAAGCAGGCCGGCGGCGGTGGCCCCTGGTCCACCCTCCGGGACCTGGCTGCCTAACCCAGTCCGCCGCCGGCCCCACAACAGCCAGCCCATGTTTGCTATTCTCGTACGCACGTGAGGCCGCACAGTAGTTCCGTCGTGGCAAGGGGCCCATAGTGTGGTTGCGTCCGGGGGGAGATGGGTTCGTGCGTCCACTGAGCGCCGCCGTTGAGCGGATCGACGACGGGCTGGTAGGGATCACGCTCCAGCCGGGGGTGCGGATTACCGCCGCACACAGTTCGATCGTCAGAAACCGGCTGATCACGGTCTTCGACGGACAGCCTGCGGGCGTACTGCTCCGCCTGGCCGGAGTCGCCATGATCGACAGGGACGCCATGGTCCAGTACGCCCAGGCGGTCATGGTGACCGCTCTTGCCCTCGTGGGACAATCCCCGGTGGACCGGCTCGTGGCCCACCGGCTCGTCGGGCTCACTTTGCCGAAATGCCCAAACCAATACTTCACGGACACCGAAGAAGCACTCAACTGGCTCCGGACGCGCCCGCAACCCGGAGCATAGGTCCCGCGGTCACGGTCAACGGCGTCCCGGGGACCGTCGTCACTCCTCGACAGCACCGGTAGAGGAAACCGGCACGCTGGACAGGACTTCTGATTCAGGGACTTCTGATCCAGGGACTTCTGATGGGGTGGCATAGATTGGTGCGGGTGAACATCAGCTGGGGATGGATGGCGGCAACTGCAGTGGCGGGCCTGGTGCTGGCGGCCTGCTCACCCGCTCCACAGGCGCAAGAGCCATCAACCCCGACCGCAGCCCGGTGCACGGTGACCCGCGGGACCGAGCTGGCGCCGTCGTCGGGCATTCTGTCCGGAGTGAATCTGGACTGGGAGCACGGGACGCTGCAGCAGTACACCGACGGCCTGGGCCGCCGGCCGGCCGTGGTGGTCAGCTTTACCCAGTTCCCGTTCACGGCCGCCGACGCAACGAACGTGGAGGCCGCGTACGAACAGGTGCGGGCCGAGGGCGGGATCCTGCTGCTGACGCTGGAGCCGCGGAAGGGCCTCGCCGCTGTGACCGAGGCGGTGACGGACAAGCTGGCCGGCACGCTGGACCGGTTCAACAAGGCCGGGGTTCCGGTGATCGCTCGGTTCGCGCACGAGATGAACGGTTCCTGGTACGAATGGGGCCAAAAGCCGGCCGAGTACAAGGCAGCGTTCCGGCGGGTCGCCGGCTCCATCCACAGGCTCGCGCCCGGCAGCGCCACCATGTGGGCGCCGAACTACGGCGGCGGCTACCCCTTCACCGGCGGCGCGCACCAGGCGGTGGCCGGAACGGCGGCGCACACAGCACTGGACACCGACAGGAACGGTGAGGTGACCGGGGCGGACGACCCCTACGCGCCCTACTACCCGGGCGACGACGCCGTGGACTGGGTGGGAATGTCGCTGTACCACTGGGGCAACACCTACCCATGGGGCGCCAACGTGGTTCCCGAGCCCGGCAAGTTCCTGCAGCAGCTGACCGGAAAATACCAGGGCGACGGCGGCAACGACCTCGCCGTCCCCGACTTCTACGGCGAATACGGCAAGCGCCGCGGCAAGCCCGTGGCGATCCCAGAAACCGCCGCCCTGAGTGTCCCCAGCCGCAAGGGCGCCGCCGAGCTGGCCATCAAGCAGGCCTGGTGGCGGCAGCTGTTCGACGCGCAGATCCCGAAGGATTACCCCCAGCTGAAGATGATCAACTGGTTCGAATGGAACAAGAACGAGGTGGAGGTCAGGGCCGTGGTGGACTGGCGCTCCGCGGGAACTCCCGCCATCACCAAGGCCTATACCGCAGACCTTCCCGACTGGTTCCGGTTCGCCCCGGAGCGCGAGGACTGCACGCCGGGGTCCTGACCGCTCCTATGTACAACTGAGCTACTGGGGGGTAAGTTCATTTGAGGAACCCCCGCGACTTTTCCGCTGGGGACCCCTTCCGGCGTTGTGCAGCGCCCGAAGGTTTTGCCGCTGCAGCCTCACGGCGGCCACCCTGCACCTGAGGAAAGAGCCTGACATGGCCCCCTCGCATTTCCAAAAATTCCTTTCCGACGCCACCTCCCCCGCTCCGGACACTGACAGCCCGCTGGGGCCTGACTGCCTGTACGGGCTGTACACGAGCTGGTGCCTGATCCAGGGACTGACGCCCAAGTCCGACTCGTCCTTCCGGGCCGGCATGCGCCGGTGCAGGGTCAACCCCCGCGGCACCCGGCGGCGGATGAAGGGACGCGCCGCAGCAGATTACATCCTGGCCAGCTATCCGCTAGCGAGCTGACCATGTCACTCAGATCCCCCGACTTCCGCTCCGACGGCGCAGACGACGCCGACCGGGCCCGCGTTTTGCCGGTGAGGTGCACCAACTGCGGCACCGACCGCTACCTAACCATCAGATCGGTGATGAATATCCCGGACTGTCCCACCGACGTCGTCCTGGTTGCCTACACCTGCAGCCGGTGCCGGCGCTTCAGCGAACATCCCGCGCAGGTGGCCGAGCTGTCCGCAGTCCTGGGCCGCCGCGAGCAGAAGGGGGACGTGCTGATCTTCGGCGGCCATTACATGCACTGCGGGCAGCCGATGACCAAGGCAGAATCGGAGGTCCGCAGGCTGTCCGCGCCGCTGTCCACAGAAGGCACAGGTGACGACACGCTGGATGTTTACCTGTCTACACGGGTCCTCAGGTGTACATGCGGTTTCCAGATGGAACTGCCCGAATAACGGGAATCGTACAGTTGAAGGACAAACCTACGCACGGGTAACTTTGTGCGGGGCCCCATCCTATTCCCCCATGCGGATGGTCGTCCCCGGAAAGCCCCGCACCGCCTTCACAATGGTGCGGGGCTTTTTCGTGCGGGCGTGCACTTCTTGAGGTTTCCGCCATAGACTGTGCACACCTACTACCGGCCGGGGGGCACGTTGGGTTCACGGGGGCTCTGCCTGGTCATCGAGGATGACCGGGATATTCGCGATCTGCTCACACTGATTCTGACGCGGATCGGATTTGATGTTCATGCCGTGGGCAATGGTGCTGACGGGGTCGCCGCGGCATGGGAACACCACCCTGTCCTGGTGACAGTGGACCTCAACCTGCCCGACATGGACGGCCTGGAGGTGGCGCAGCATATCCGCGCCCGCTCCGACGCGCCGATGCTGTTCATCACCGCCCGGGCGGAGCTCGACGACGAGATGGCCGGCATGGCGTCGGGGGCCGCCGCCTACCTGGTCAAGCCTTTCCGTCCGCGGCAACTCACGGAGACCGTCAACAAGCTCTGCCCCGTGGGTCCGCTGACCGCGCACGGCCTTGAGTCGCGCGCCTAGCACCTTCGCGGACGTTGCCGGGCGCCGCACTGCACCCGGCCAGCCGCCGTCGTGCTTTCCTGTCTCCGCGTCCTATATCCGCAGGTGGCACTTCGGTTCCATAATGTCCCCATAAACTTCGGGGACCCCGCCCCCGGCGGTGCAGGCCGGGCGCCCCGGGGTCCCAGGTGGCCGCCCGGTTGTCGGCGAAACCGGCGGCGACGCGGCGCGGGCACGGACGGCCAGTCCGTTTCCGGCACCGATCAGGGGAACCCTCGCCAACAACTCAACAGCGCCATCGACTCAACGAGGAGTGAACTGTCATGCTCAAGGACATAGCAATCGCGGCCGTGCTTCCGGCGAAGGATGTGGGTAGGGCGAAGGCTTTCTACCGGGACAAGCTGGGACTGGAACCGGTGGAACCTGCGGATGACAACGTCATGTACGAATGCGGCAACGGCACCAGGTTCCTGGTCTACCAAACTGACAACGCCGGCACCGCAAAGAACACCCAGATGGGCTGGGTAACGGACGACGTCGAGCGGGACGTTCAGGAATTGCGGAGCCGCGGCGTCGTGTTCGAGGAATACGATTTTCCGGGGCTGAAAACCGAGAACGGGATTGCTGCGACCGACGGCGGGAAGGCCGCCTGGTTCCTGGACAGCGAAGGCAATATTTTGAGCCTCTTCGAACGCCAGTAGTTTCGGATCCGCTTAGTTCCGGACCCGGGCTGTTCCGGGTTCGCGCGGGAATCGGAAAGGGGACGGAACCACGCTGTTCCGGCCCCTTTCCGCCTGTTTCGCGGCCCCCGGACGGTGAATGTTCCACCCGCTCCGCGATGCTCCGGTCCCTCTGCGCCTGCCGGAGCAGAGGGCCCCCAATGGAGAGGATTGAAAAAACGATCAATTCATCAATTCCTCAATAACGAGTCTCGCCCAGGGCCGCCACGCCGTCAATAGACAAACCCTTAGTGCCCAAACCGAAATTTTTCGGGACCTGCAGGATCCCGTTCCGGACGGTCCGGCGCTATTCGGTTCCCCGTTCCGCCACCGCTTCGGTGGAAACCTCGGCGAGCGTGAGGCGGCGCTCCCGGGCCTCGGTCAACAGTCCGGCCAGGGCCTGCTCCGGACTGCGGCCGGTCCTCGCACTGACGGATCGGACGGCGTCGGTTATCAGGGCGCGCCTGCCGAGGGACTGCTCCAATACAGCGGCGGACTCGTCCGTCAGGGTGGCGTCGCTGCCCGGACCGATGCCTGCGCCGTTGGATCCGCCCAGGGCGGATCCCGAACGGAATGCTCCAAGACCGGCCAGACCACCAGCGTCGGCAGCCGCACGGGCAGTCAGCACGGACTCGGCGGCGGCGAGCAGGTCGGCGATCTCCGGATAGGCGAGCCAGTACTGCAGCCGCCCGTTTGCCCGGCGGCCGGCCACCAGATGCTGGGCCCGCAGCTGAGCGAGCTGACCGGCCAGATGTGACGCCTTCAACCCCGTGGCCGAACACAGCTCCGGCACCGAAGCCGGGCCCGATGCGAGTACAGCCAGAACGCGGACCCGGGCAGGATGGGCCAGCACCTTGAACAGCTCCGCCTCACCCGCTGCGACCCGTTCTCCGATTCCTCCACGTTCCGTCACCTTTGCCCCAATCCGACAGATACACACGTGTTCTTAACCGATTATCCCCTGACAAGACCGGCGCAGACGCAATGGCTGCGGCATTTTCCAGCCGGAGCTGTCAGGCACGAATTCGTTGCCATTCAAGGGCAATTACCCCCTCGCGGCAGGCGCCGTGCACTGAAATAATTGTCTTAATCGATTTCCACGCGGCAGTCTGCCACCGGGACGGCACTCTGTGCACTCAGGAGAGGAATGACAGCGCATGCCTGTCTCAGCAGCCACTTTTGCACGGCCCGCGATCCGCCCCTGCGGCCCGCCAGATCCCCGGCGGCCGTGCCGCCACATCCCAGCCAGGCCATGAAATGACAGCGCATCTGCCCCTCGCTGACGAGCTCGCGGCACTCACCGCCCGGATCGCCGACCTTTTGCTAACCCACGAAACCGTCGACGAAGCCGTCTCCGCGCTTGCCCAGGCCCTGAAGGAAGCCATCCCCGGGACCCTGGGCGCAGGAGTCAGCCTGATGGACACGCGCGGCCGGCGCACCAGCACGGCCTTCACTGATCCCGATATCCTGCAGGCAGACCAGTTCCAGTACGACCTTGGCCAGGGGCCATGCCTGACCGCCTGGGCCCAGCAGGCAACAGTCGTGGTTGAGGACTGCCGCACCGACCACCGCTGGCCAGCCTGGAGCCGCGCCATCGCCGACCTGCCCCTTCGCTCGGTGATCAGCACGCCGCTATCAACTCCGGACGGCGCCATCGGGGCACTGAAGGTGTACTCCCCCATTCCAAACGGATTCGATTCCAGGGCCATCCGCCTGATCGAGCTTCTGGCCCGGCCCGCCGCACTCATGCTCGCCAATTCCCAGGCCCGCGACACCGCCCAGCGCCTCAGCGACGGGCTCATCGGTGCCCTCGGCGCCCGGGATGCGATCGGAACGGCCACCGGGATCATCATGGAGCGCCTCCACGTCAGCCGCGACCAGGCCCTCGCCACCCTCATCAGCGCATCCCGGCGGCGGGAGCAACCACTGCACCAGCTCTCCCTGGACATCATCGGCGGCGGAGAGGTGTAACCAGCCGTCACAAAACTGCCTGGTTGCGGGCCGTGACGGTCTGCGCGGAAGGTGGCTGCCACCGTCGGGAATTGCCTCACTCCGTAGGCTTGGGCCGGTTAGACCGACCCCGGCTACAGCATTTTCCGCCGCCGCGCAATTTTGGCGCGCTGGCCAGTTCCAAGGAAAATAGCCAGTTAGCACACAATGCACGTCCCGCTTACTTCAGGAGACAGAGAACCATGACGAACAACATTGCCCCGGGTGCCGGGCTGGACGCCGCCCCGACCGCAGCCATGGCCGCTCTGGATGAGCTGGACCTCACCCCGCAGGGACTCGCCGACGCACCGGCCAGCGAGCTGGAGCCGGACACGCTCGTCCACCCCGGCCCGTAACAGGTCAGGTTCCGCAGAAGGTCCGGTAGGGGCCAAAGCTTTCCGGCGCAGCCTCTGCGTAACGTTCGACGCCGGGACGCTCGTTATAGGGGTCCGTCACCGCTTCCAGCAATCGCCGGAGCGGGTCCAGGTCACCGCCGGTCGCAGAACTGAGTGCTTCCTCAACGAGGTGGTTGCGGGGCACATACGCCGGGTTGACCCGGTCCATCATGGCGGCGTCCGGACTCAGGGCCCGCCAGCGTTCGGCCCAGGCAAGGAAGGCACCCGGTTCCGGGAACAGCTCCCGCGCCGGACCGTCCTTGCCGCGGGCGGTGGTCCCGAGACGCCGGAAGAACGACGTGTAGTCGACGCGCCCCTCTTTAAGCAGTGCGAGGAGGTCGTCAATGACTGGCGAGGCGGTCTCCTCAGCGATGCTGCTGCCCAGGCCCAGCTTCGCCTTCATGCCGGCCAGCCACGCGGCGCTGTACTGCTCGCGGAAAGCACCCAGCGACTCCTGGGCAAGCTCGACCGCACGCTCCTCGTCCTCGTCGAACAGCGGCAGGATTGCCTCCGCCAGGCGCGTCAGGTTCCACTCTGCAATGAGCGGCTGATTGGCGTAGGCGTAGCGTCCGGTCTCGTCGATCGAACTGTAGACGGTGGCAGGGTCAAAGGCGTCCATGAAGGCGCACGGGCCATAGTCGATGGTCTCCCCCGAGATGGCCATGTTGTCCGTGTTCATGACGCCATGGATGAAGCCCACCAGCATCCACTGGGCCAGCAGTGACGCCTGCGCGCTGATCACCGCGTCGAACAGGGCGAGATACGGGTTCTCCGCCCCCGCCGCATCGGGATAGTGCCTGGCGATGGCATAGTCCGCAAGGCGCCGCAGGAGCCCGTTATCACCGGCGACCCGGGCATACTGGAAACTTCCCACGCGCAGATGGCTGCTTGCGACGCGTGTGAGCACCGCACCCGGCAGCACCGTCTCCCGCTGGACGGAACGGTCGGTGGCTACGACGGCGAGCGACCGTGTGGTAGGGATACGCAGGGCGTGCATCGCTTCGCTGACGATGTATTCACGCAGCATCGGCCCCACAACAGCAAAACCGTCGCCGCCCCGGGCAAAGGGCGTACGGCCGGAGCCCTTCAGGTGGATGTCCCGGAGGCGTCCTTCGACGTCGGAAATCTCACCGAGCAGGAGCGCGCGGCCGTCACCCAGCCGTGGCGCAAACCAGCCGAACTGGTGGCCGGAGTATGCCTGCGCAACGGGAGTGGCGCCGTCGGGCACTGCATTGCCGATAAGCAGCGCGAGCCCCTCCGGGCTCCGCAGGAACTCCGGGTCCAGGCCCAGCTCGGCGGCCAGCGGCTTGTTCAGGACGAGCAGCCTCGGGGCAGGGACCTCCTCCGCCTTCCAGGGAATGGCCATCTCCGCCAGCTCCGTGGCGAAGCGGCGTTCAAAGGTGACGGTTGATGCGGCTGCAGCGCTCATCTTTCAAGCATACGTTCGACGCCGGCACCCGAACGCTCTATCAGATCCTGCCGCCTTCACCCGAACGCTCTATCAGATCCTGCCGCCTTCACCCGAACGCTCCATCAGATCCTGCCGCCTTCACCCGAACGCTCCATCAGATCCTGCCGCCTTCACCCGAACGCTCTATCAGATCCTGCCGCCTTCACCCGAACGCTCTATCAGAGAGTGAGGAGGGGTTGGGAATTTACCTGCAGGAAGTGAGAGGGGATCGGGACCGGTCACGGGGCCTTCCGTAATTTTTCAACTCATGTAGGAAGTCTACTTACTATTAGATACTAATCATGCTTACTATTGCTGAGTGCTGGTTCATCAGCAGCAGCTAACCCTCAAAGGAAAGAGAGCAATGATGACCGAGAACCCATTCGGCACCGAAACCACGGGCCTGGGCACCGCCGGCTCGGGCACCACGGGCTACGGCACAACCGGAGCGGGCACCAATGGCCACGGCACCACCGGCGCGGGCACCGCAGACTACACGGGTACTACCGGCTACCAGGATGACGGCTCCTCGAAGAAGGACGTCGCGAAGGATGAGGCCGCGAACGTGGCGGGCCACGCCGCCGGGGCCGCGCAGAACGTGGCCGAAACGGCCAAGACCGAGGCGAAGAACGTTGCCTCTGAGGCCAAGAACAGCGCCCGGGACCTGCTGCACCAGGCGAAGTCGGACCTCACCGACCAGGCCGGCACCCAGCAGACCAAGGCCGCCGAAGGCATCCGCAACATCTCCTCACAGCTGCGCACCATGGCCGACGCACCGGACCAACAGGGCGTGGCCGCGGACCTCATCCGCCAGGCCGCCGACCGCTCCGAATCTGTCGCATCCTGGCTGGACGCCCGGGATCCGGGTTCGCTCCTGAACGAGGTCAAGTCCTTCGCCCGCCAGCGCCCGGGCACCTTCCTGCTCCTCGCGGCAGGCGCCGGCCTCCTCGCCGGACGCCTTGGCCGCAGCCTGCAGGCCGGCGCCCCGGAAACCGGAACCGGAACCGCGGCAGGCTACGGATCCGCCGGCGGCACCCTGCCCCAGTACCCCGTCCAGCCGCCGGTGACGGAAAGCAGCCTGACAGCAGCACCGGCCGCTCCCCTGTATGACGCACCGCAGGCGACTCCGACCACCTACGCCGAGACCGTGTACGGCGAGCCCGCCCGCCCCGGCTTTGATGCACCCGGCTCGGCAGGCGTTCCGCTGCGCGACCCCGAGGACCCGTATACCGAGGGTGGGGGGCGTCCCCTGTGAGCAGCCAGATACCCGATACCCCGCAGACGACCGCGCACGCCAAGGCCGACACCACCTCCCTCGGTGACCTCCTCGGCGAGGTCACCCGGGACCTGTCCACCCTGATCCGGCAGGAAATCGAACTCGCCAAAGCCGAACTCAAACAATCCGGCACCCGCGCCGGCAAAGGCGGAGGCATGCTCGCCGGCGCCGGCGTCGCCGGCCACTTCGTGCTCCTGTTCCTCTCCATCGCCCTCTGGTACGCCCTCGGCGAACTCATGGGCCTGGGCTGGTCCGCCGTCGTCGTCGCCATCATCTGGGGCATCATCGCCGCGATCCTCGCCTCCCTCGGACGCAAGGAACTCAAAACCATCCAAGGCATGCCCCAGACCGTCGAAACAGCACGGGAAATCCCGCCCACCCTCAAACCGAACGGAGACCACCGATGAGTGAGAACCCGGACGCCATCCGCGCCGACATCGAAGCCACCCGCGCCCGCCTCGGCACCAACGTGGACGCCGTCGCCGACAAAGTCACCCCCTCCAACATCGTCCACCGCCAAACCAGCAAAGTGAAGGACGCCGTCTTCGGAGTCAAGGAGAAAGTCATGGGCACCGCCGAGCACACCACCCACAACGCCACCGGCAGCCTCCACCACGCCGCCCACTCCACCACCAGCGGAGTGCACCAGGCCACCGACGCCGCCGGCAACGCCCTCCACGACGCCGGCGAAGCGATCGCCGACGCACCCCACCAGGTCGCCGCCAAAACCCAGGGCAACCCCCTCGCCGCCGGCCTGATCGCGTTCGGCGCCGGGCTCCTCGTCTCCTCCCTCATCCCCCCGAGCGAAAAGGAACGCGAAGCCGCCGACGCCCTCAAGACCGCGGCCGAACCGGTCACCACCCAACTCACCGAAGCCGCCAAGGACATGGCCCAGGGCTGGAAGGAACCCGCCCAGGAAGCCGTGGAAAACGTCAAAGCCACCGCCACCGACGCCGCCCAACACGTCAAGGACGAAGGCCAAACCGCCGCCCAGGACGTCAAAGCAACCGCCACCGACGCCAAAGACCACGTCCAAAACACGTAGGTCCCGGCGCAAAGCCTGGAAACACTGAGACCTGGAACGCTGCATCCGCCGATCTCCGGATGCAGCGTTCCAGCGCGTCCGGGCCCGGTAGAGGTGCCCGGCAGACAGCAGCGGCCAGGCGCCGTTTCACCGGCGTTGTATCTCGCGTGACCCAGAGGGAGTAGGCTCGAAATGAAGGCGAAGCGCCCATCAAACAGACGGGTTCCTGCGTGCCACGCCCCGGCGCGCCGGGAGTCCCGGGGCGCTGAAGACCGTGCGAGCACAACGAGCCGCGGGCGCGAGTCCGCGATCATTCCCGGACTTGGAGTCCGGTTGCATACAGTGGATCGGAGGACCCGGCTCCGCGTGAACCGAGGCAGGTTATGGCCGCCAACGACGACTCAGGCCAGCAGCCGGCGCCCACTCCCCCGCCGACGCTGGAGCAACTGCAGGACCTGCTGCTGGAGAGCCCGGGGTTTGATGATTTCCTCCTCGAGCTGGCGGTCTTCTCTGCTTCCCAGTTCGCCGCGCCGGAACCACTGATGTGTGCAATCTCCGTTGAACGGGACGGACGGGCGATCACCGTGGCCAGCAGCAGCGAAAGTGCCAGGCGGATGGATGAGAAGCAGTACGGGTTCGACGACGGGCCATGCCTGACCGCCCTGCGTGAAGGCCGCACGGTGCTGGTGGAGGACCTCAGGGCCTCCGCCAGATGGCGCGGGTACTCGGACTCGGTCACGGACCACGTCGTGGCGTCCATCCTCGCCGTTCCCATTGACGCCGGTCCGGGCGCTGCTGCGGCGCTGAATTGCTACGCCCGGACAACCTCGGCCTTCGATGCGGCCACCATCACCGCGGCCGAAACCTACGCCGGGTCCCTGTCCCGTGTTCTACGCCTTGCGCTCCGCGTCCACCGCCTGGCGGTCCTCCCCGAAGGCCTGCACGGCGCCCTGCAGTCCCGGGCGGTCATTGACGCAGCCCTCAGCCTGGTCATGGCCCAGACCCGCGGCAGCCGCGAGGAGGCGGCCGCGGTACTCCACAAAATGGCGCAATCCAACAAACAACAGCTGAAGCAGATTGCAACGGACATCCTCAACGGTGCACAGCTTCCACAGCGGGCATACCGTGACGACACGACGCCGGAGTGAGCGGGCCAGCAGCCCGGAAGCCCGTGACTATGATGGAGAGCACCTGCCGGACGTACCGCCCAGAGGGATGTTCCCGACCCCGATGAGATGTGAGGCCACCCCGTGACGCGGAAGCAACCAATGGCAGCGGAACTGCCTGAGATCTTCGCCTGGGTTTCGGGCCTGCTCCTCACGGAACCGGTGGTCGACCAGGCGGTGGGCAGCCTCGCCCAGGCCGCGCACGAAAGCCTGGCCGGCAGTGTCGGCGCTGGCGGCACGCTCATCGATGCCCAGGGCCGGCCCACCAGCACTGCCTCCACCAACAGCCTCGTCCAAGAAGCCGACCGGCTGCAGTATCGCCTCGGTGAAGGTCCCTGCCTCACGGCCTGGGCCAGCGCCCGGACCGTGCTGGTGGAGGACGTACGCACCGAACAACGCTGGCCGGCGTGGAGCCAGGCAAGCACCGGCATGGGGATGCTGTCCTGCATCAGCGTGCCTCTCCTGGTGCCGGACCTGGGCGGACGCAGCCGGCCCGGGGCCATCGGGGCCCTCAAGGTCTATGCCGACCAGCCCGGGGCCTTCGACGAACACAGCGAGCAGGTCCTGGCTCTCCTGGCTGGTCCCGCGGCGCTCGTCCTGTCCAACCTGCAGGCGCGGGAACGCGCCGCGCACGTCAGCGACGTCCTCAAGGACGCCCTGCACAGCAGGAGCCTGATCGATATGGCCAAGGGCGTGCTCATGGAGCGGCTGCGGGTGGGCGAGCGGGCGGCACTGCAGGCGATGATCAGCCGCGCCCGGGCAGAGGGCATCCTCCTGAGCGCGGTGGCGCAGCGGATACTGGAACCCACCGCGGAATCCGACGCCGGACGCCATGAACGCTGACCAGGACGGAGAGGCGCAAAGAAACCGGACCGCCCGGGCCTTCCGGCAGGCCCAACTCGATATGGAAAAGCTCTGGATGCACTACTTCAGCATCGGCGGTGACGCGGGCGCCATGGAGATCGAGGCCTACCTCCACGGCTCTTACATGCTGCGCCCCATCCAGCGGGACCTGCTGGACCACGCCATCTACGAACTGGGCAATCCATTCGGGGAGTGACGCGTCATTCGGGACGGCGCGCTCGTCGCTGACCCAACCACCCGCCGTCGGGCATTGCCGGCACCCATGGATTCCCTACGCCCCAAAAGTGGCCACGCCCGCCGCTGGACTTCGCCAGCCCCTATTCCACCAGCTCAGCAGGCGTGCCACCTTGACGGCACTCCCGGCACGGACTAAACAATAAGTAACCTTATTATTGTCGGTGTCGGTACAGGAGGAGGAAATGCCGTGAGTGATCAGCCAGGGAACCAAACCCCTAACACGCCAGAGGTCAGCGAGACCGAGCTCCGGGAAATGAAGGTCGATGAACTCCGGCAGGAGGCGAAGGACGAGAACATCGGCGGAACTTCCGGCATGCGCAAGGAGGAGCTAGTGAAGGAAGTTGCCAAGGCCCGTTCCGAAGGCGGAGGCAACAACGGCGGCGGAGCTGACGCTGACGATCTGGGCGCCGGCCCCGAGGGCGGCAAGATCAGGCACGGGGACGCTTCGTCCAGCTCGCTCAAGTATTCACAGGAAGTCACCTCCACCGAGGATGAACCCGAACGCGAAGGCCGCAGCCTGGCCACGACCCATCACGAGGTCATCAGGCAATGGGCCGAGGAACGCGGGGGAACCCCCGCCACTGTTGAAGGCACCGAACACGGGGACCACCTGGGCGTGCTGCGGATCGACTTTGGCCGCGACGACAGCAACCTGCGCCGCGTCAGCTGGGAGGAATGGTTCAAGACGTTTGACGGCCGCCGCCTCAACTTCATCTACCAGGAACAACGCACGGACGGAACGCAGTCCAACTTTTTCCGGTTAGAAAACCCGGAACGTGAAGACGCCTAGGGCCCGCAGAGGCCTCCGGTTTGGCCTGCTCGCGCTTTCAGGCTGCGTGCTTTCCGGGTGCGCCGCCGCGGACGGAACGCAGGCCACCGAGGCGGCCGAAGCGTTCCACCGGGACATGGCCGGCTCCAACATGACGGCGGCCTGCTCGCTGCTGCAGTCCGAAACGCGGAAGGAGACGGCACGGTCCAGTGACGCCGGCACCTGCGAGAGCCAGCTGGAGAAGGCGAAGATCCCGGACCCGGGAAAGCTGCTGAGCACGGAGCAGTACGGCCGCGTCGCGTTCGTTGAGTTCGAGCACGATACCGTCTTCCTGGCCCAATCCGCTGGCGGCTGGCAAGTCACGGGCGCAGGCTGCACCCCCAATGGGGAAGAAGCGCCGTACATCTGCGAAGTAGGAGGCAAATAGCATGCGCTGGAGTTTTGCGCTGTATCTCGTCCTGATCTTCGGCGGACTGGCCTATATGGTCGCTGTCGGGCTTGCCCGGGGATAGGCGGACCGTGAAAAAGGCACTCAGAAACAACGGCCTCAGCCTCTTCTTCGGCCTGATTTTCCTCCTGGCCCTGCTGGGTCAGGCACTCACCGGCCATGCCCTGTTCAACCAGGAGCAGGTGGCCTCCGGACTGGAGGAGATCAGCCTCGGACAGTACCTGGCGTCGTCGAACTTCGCAGTGGACGTCTCGGAAAACTGGCAGTCCGAATACCTGCAGTTCCTGCTGTACATCTTCGCGACCATCTGGCTCGTGCAGAAGGGATCCCCCGAGTCCAAGGAACTGAACAAGCCCGGCCCCGAGTCGGACAGGGAACAGCTCGTAGGCGAGTTCAGCAACGCCAAGTCACCCAAGTGGGCACGCGTGTCCGGATGGCGGCGCACCCTCTACTCCAACTCGCTGGGGGTGACGATGGGGCTCATCTTCCTCCTGTCGTGGCTGGCCCAGTCCATCGCCGGAAGCAGCAACTACAACCAGGAGCAGATCAAGAATTTCCAGCAGCCCGTCAGCTGGGCGGAGTACATCGTCTCGCCTGAGTTCTGGAACCGCACCCTGCAGAACTGGCAGTCCGAGTTTCTCGCTGTCGGTTCCATGGTGGTCCTGTCGATCTATCTCCGTCAGCGCGGCTCACCCGAGTCCAAGCCCGTGGGTTCCGCGCACGACGACACAGGCACTACCGGCTAGGGCCTACAGCCCGTCAACGGCCCAGCCTTCCTGGTAGTCCGGATGGTCCTTGTAAACGGCGGCGAGGGACATCAGGACATACTCGCTCGTGGCACCGATGGCGGCGGGAACATCGGTGACCAGCGGGACGTTGCCCAGGATCTTCCGCTTGGCCGCGCATTCTGAAAGCACGCGCCCGGGATGGAACCAGCCGACCGCGGGTCCCGCCGATCCCTCCGTCTCCAGTCCGCGCCGGGCATCCGCCTCGTCCTCAGTGATCCGCGCTTCCAGAAAATCGATCAGGTCGGCCATGTGGAGTCCCTCGCATTCATCTTGGTGGGTGGATGGTGTCGGTGGTCTGGACCGTCAGTCGTGTCGCGTCGGCTCAGTCCCGTCGAAAAGGCGTCAGACGTCCTCCTTCGGTCGGTGCCGTCGCTGCGGGGCGAGCGGAACAACAACCACCGGCCGCGTCTGCCAGTGTGTCAGGTGGCCGGCCACCGAGCCGAGCAGCAGCTGCTCCAGCCGGGCACCCACGCTGCCTTCGCGCGTGCCCACCACAATGACGGAGGCATCCGCCGAATCGGCCAGTTGGGCCAGCGCCCGCGCGGGTTCGCCCACAAGGGTCAGCAGCGACCAGCGGATCCCGGCCTTGCCGAGGACAGCCTGCAGGTGCTCCCTCAGATGGGCGCTGGTTTGCTCGACGTCGTCAACGGCTCCCTCCTGCCCTGCCGTTTGCAGCAGGTCCTGGTCGTCGCGCTCGTTGCTGAGGTAGGAGGTGATGTCCACATAGGCACAGATGAGCTTGACGTTCAGGGAGTAGGCCAGCCGGGCGGCGCTTTGCACGACGGCGGGCGGTTGCCCGGGCACGACGCCTGCCACCACCGGGCCGGCAATCCGCTGCGGGACGAATTCGCCCTCCCCGCCCGGGAACCCGGCCTTCTTCGCTGGCTCGTTCATGAGTGCTGCCATTCCACGCTGTCCTTACGGCAGATCGGGAGAACTCTCATGGCCAGCCTACTAGGAGCCTCTGGCACCGGCGGGCAACCTGGTGGAGGATAGGCGCATGGCGGAACGTGGAGGTCGCACGCAGTTTTCCGTTGCCGGCTGGCTCTTCGGGTCCGCGAGTGTTGTCCTGGGCCTGCTGATCCACGGGGTGTCCGGGCATCCCGTGCCTGCGGCACCGATCGTCGTCGCCACCACCGCGCTGCTGAGCCTGGCCGGCACGGTGGTCCTCCGCATCGGTGTGCCGAACTGGGCGCTGCTGGTGCTGGCCGGCGTGGAACAGCAGGCCATTCACTGGGCTTTTGCCTTCTTCTCCGACCCGCTGGCCACCACGCCGGCCGCCAACGTGGGCGGCCACGGACACGCGGACCCCGTCCAGTTCACCGGCCCCGGCCTGCTGCTGGCAGGAGTGCCAACCCAGCCGCTGCACGTGCTGCTGTACGCGCACGTTGCGGCCGCGCTGCTGGTATTTCTGCTGATTCAGCGGCTGAAAACATCGGCCCCGAAGCGGTTGAGCCCGGGCGCGGCGGCGTTCCCCAGATAGGGCAGCCCAAAGGCATCCTCGATGCTGGCCAGCAGGCTGTAGTGGTTGTACAGACGGTCCGAGGTTGTGCCCGCCCTGGCCAGCGGTGACAGCACCAGAGTCCCGATCAGTCCGCCCGCCGCTCCCCCGGGCAGTGCCGCATCCGCACTTTCCTTCCCTTCCGCCTCGTCGAAGGTGATGACCAGCATCCCGTCCTGCCTGTATGCCGGGGAGGCCATGATCTCCGGAGCATGCTTGCGGAGCCATACATCGGCCGAGACCAGTCCACCCTCCCGCCCGTCAACACATGGACTGTCGTGCCCGTCGTTGCACAGGTTGGGGCTGATGTAGGAGAGGTTCGGTGTTGTTGCCACGCTCTTGAGATCAGCGGCGAGATGGGAGAAGTCGACGTCGTTGCGCTGGCACTCGGGTGAGGACGTGATCCCGGCGAAGTACACGAACGGGTTGTGCCGCGTGGCGTACTGGTCGCCTTCTACTGCAGCGTGGTCCGGATCCTCGGTGCCGGGGTCCGGATGGCGGCAGGGATCGCCCATGTCCTCCATGTACGCCTTCCAAGTCTTGCCGGCCGCAGCCAACTGGCCGGCAACTGTCTGCACCGACTCGGGGTACACGCAGCCGCTGCCCTGCTCCTGCCCCAGCGGCCCCGTGCCTGCCGAGTCGAACGCCTTATACACCGGGCAGTCGCCTTCGGTGGCGGTGTTGGGGGCCTGCCCGGAGATCTGGGCAATGTAGTTGGGAAGGGAGGCGTGGCCGACGGCGTAGTACCGGCTCAGCAGCACGCCCTGCGGACGCAGGGTCTGGGACAAGTACTCCGCGTCGGATTGGTCGTTCCAGACGTCGCGGAAGGACTTGTTCTCCAAATTGATGACAAAGATGTGCCCCGGTCTTGTTGCCGCGGCCGGTGAAGGCGAGGGCGACGGCGGCGCGCCAGTTCCGCAGGCAGCAAGCCCGGTGAGGGCCACCGCCAGCATCGCGGCGGGGAGCGCGGCCCGCAGGAGTCTCCCTCCCGCGGGCCTGCGCTGACGGGAGCCGTGCCGGGGTAACCCATGCCAGTGCCACCTTTGAATCGGAGCAGCTCTCATTGGATCCTGCCTTCTGCAGCAATGTCGGTTCGCGGTCCCGGTTCAATAAGCCAGGCTCCAGGGGTCCAGGCTCCATGCTGGCACCACTAGCCCGGCAGCAGCATGAAGGAAAGCTGGGAGTTGGTTGGGAGGGCGCACGAAGCTCTTCCGGAACGCAGGGTGGCTCACATGTTAAGTTGAATCGGTGGGACAGACCTGTCCTGCGCACCAGCCTGAGAGAGCCAATACGTGGAATCGCCTTCGCCAGTCCGAATCCTGACCGTCTGCACGGGCAACATCTGCCGTTCCCCCGTGGCGGAACGCCTCCTCCAGGCCGGCCTGGACCAGGTGCTTCCCGGCGGCTTCGAGGTGCGCAGCGCCGGAACCCGGGCCCTGGTGGGCGAGCCCGTCCAGCCGCTCTCTGCGGACATCATCCATACCTTCGGCGGCACGGCGGACGGCTTCGCGGCACGGCAGCTGTCAGGCAAGATCCTCCGGAACGTGGACCTGGTCCTCACCATGACCTCCGGCCACCGGGGAGAAGTGCTGCAGCTGGATGCCTCGCTGCTAAAGCGCACGTTCACCATCCGCGAGTTTGCCCGGATGCTCGACGTCCTGGAGGAGCGTGGAGGCAAGGCGCCCATGAGCGGCGGCCTCAACGGCGAACGGCTCGCGGCCAACACCAGGCTCTGGCGCAAGCTTCCCGCCCGGGCAGCATCGGTGCGCCACCTCGCGCTGGCCCCTGATGCCGCGGACAACGACGTCGTTGACCCCTACCGCCGCAGCGAGGAATATTACCGGCAAATGGAGGACGAACTGGCCCCTGCAATCATCTCCATCCTTCGTTTCGCCCGGCTGAACACGCCCTCATAAACTGGCCCGACCGCCGTCGTTCTCACGGGCAACTTTTGGTGGTACGGTCCGATCATGAAATCCCGGAACAGTCCGGGAGCCGGGGGCAACGGCGACCCCGCTCCAGGCGCCAATGGCGGCGCCAAACCCAAGCGGACCATTCGCAACATAGTTTTGGCAGCGCTGCTCGGGATAGCCCTGGCGGCCGGTGGCTTCCTCTTCAGCCTGGCCCAGATCTGGAATACCCAGACCGCCAAGACGGAAATCAGCGCGGCCCCCGAAAGCCCCGCACAGACGGCAACCACCAAGCCCCCGCCCACCAGGAAGCCGGCGCCCAAACCGGTGAAACCGCCACCGCCGCCCACGCTGCCCATGAACATCCTGCTGATCGGCAGCGACCACCGCAAGGGCGACGCCCCGGCGCCGAGCGGCCTGCCAAACCAGCGCGCGGACGTCCTCATGCTGGTGCATCTGGCGGCCGACGGGAAGCACGCCTACGGCATCTCGCTCATGCGCGACCTCTGGGTTACGATCCCCGGATACGGCGAAGCCAAGATCAATTCCTCGCTCGAGCAGGGCGGCATGCCGCTGGCGGTGAGGACCGTGGAATCCCTGTTCGGGCAGAGGATCCAGCACGCCGTCATGATCGATTTCGAAGGCTTCAGGGGCATCACCGAGGCGCTCGGCGGCGTGGACGTCAACAATCCGGTGGAGTTCACGGCCAGTTTCGACACGCACCAGCACTTCCCCGCCGGCGTGAACAAACTGGAGGGCCAGCGTGCCCTTGAGTTCGTCCGCGAGCGCTACGCGTTCGCCGACGGCGACTTTCACCGCGTCGCGAACCAGCAGCTGTTCCTGCGCTCCACCCTGGCCAAGCTGCTGTCCGCCCGCACACTGACCAACCCGGTGACGCTGTACAAGCTGGTCAATACGGCGTCGAAGTACATCACGGTGGACAAGGGGCTGAACGCGACCGCCCTGGCCAGCCTCGTGTACAGCCTGCGGAATGTCCGGATGCAGGACGCGGTGTTCTTCACGCTTCCGACGGCGGGATTCGGGACCAGCACGGACGGTCAGTCGATCATCCTGCCGGACTACGGTGCCGCCGCCGCTGTGGGCGCTGCCCTGGGGAAGGACCGGGTGGGGCAGTACGCAGCGACGCTGGGGAAGTGATGCCCGAAAATTGAGGGGAAAGTGATGAAGAAACTTTTATGGACCATCCTTGCGGTCGCCGTGGTGTTTTTCATCATGGGCGCCGTCATCAAGGCGGTGGCCTTCCTGCTGTGGGTGGCGCCGTTCCTCCTGCTGGCTGCCGTGCTGGTGTTCTTCCTCAACCGCTCGGGCGGCAAACGCATCCCCTAACCCTCAACGCACTCTCACCTCCTGCAGGTCTCGGGCCGACGCTCTATCACCTCCTGCAGGTTTCGGGCCGACGCTCTATCACCTCCTGCAGGTTTCGGGCCGACGCTCTATCACCCGGTGAGAGAGCATTTCCTTTAAACCGGCAGGAAGTGCGAGAGCGTTCGAACAAAGGCGACGGGACCTGAGGAGCGTGCCAGAAAGGCGACGAAATCTGAGGAAGCGTGTGGGGTTCCTCGCCGGGTGATTACTCTGCTGACATTCCGGGTACGGCACTAGTAACGTGGAAAATTCGCAGGCCTAGGCTGAACGGGAGCGCAATCGTGGGAAAGAACGGAACCTCCGCTGACGGAACGCACAAGGACGCTCCGGTGCCCGCTGCCTGGACCGCCGGCGCCGTCGAACTCATCCTCATCCGGCACGGCGAGAGCCAGGGCAACGTGGCCGCCACCGACGCCACGGTTTCCGGCGCCGAGGTGATCGCGGTCCCGGCCCGTGATGCCGACGTCGAGCTTTCCTCCACAGGCCGGGAGCAGGTGACGGCGCTGGGCCGCGCCCTGGCGGCGGTACCGGAGGACCGGCGGCCCGACGTCGTGATCTCCTCCCCCTACATGCGCGCCTACCAGACGGCAGAGATCGCCGTGGAGACCGCGGGCTGGCCCGTCCCTGTCCGCTCGGACGAGCGTCTCCGCGACCGTGAGCTGGGCATCCTGGACATGCTCACGGCCTTTGGCGTGGAAACCCGGCTTCCCCAGGAGGCAGAACGACGGCGATGGCTGGGCAAGTTCTATTACCGTCCGCCGGGCGGGGAATCGTGGGCGGACGTGGCGCTGCGGCTCCGCTCGGTGATCGGCGAACTGAATGCGCTGGGCAGCGGACACCGGGTGATGCTGGTGTGCCACGACGCCGTCGTCATGCTGTTCCGCTACATCCTCGAAGGCATGTCGGAACGGGAGCTCCTGGACGTGGCGGCCAGCACACCGGTCCTGAACGCCTCGCTGACACGGTATGTGCGGCCGGAGGGTGTCGGTCCGTGGACGCTGGAGAGCTTCAACGTGGCCGAGCACCTCATGGAGCAGGGCGTCGAAGTGACCGAACATGCCGGGGACGCCAATGTCCACCCGCGCTGAGCCCACTGACACTGCCGCCGAGGACTCCGCCAAGACTGCCGCCACCCTGATCACGCCGACGCTCCTGCGGGGCTGGCCGTTGCCCTCTGCGGGGTCCGACAAATACTCCCGCGGTGCGGTTCTGGTGATTGGGGGCGGCCGCCGCACACCGGGTGCCGCGCTGCTCGCCGGCACAGCCGCACTTCGTGCCGGAGCGGGCCGGGTGACCCTGGCCGTCGCGGAATCGGTGGCTGTTCAGCTGGCCGTGACGCTGCCGGAGGCGGGGGTGATCGGGTTGCCCCAATCCGCGGGCGGATCCGTGGGTGACGCCGGGCTCGAGACGCTGCTGCCGGACTTCGATGCAGCAGATTCCGTGCTGGTCGGCCCCGGTCTGGACGACATCGGGCAGACCGAGGCGCTGCTCCGTGGATTGCTACAGCATGAGTCCACGCGGGATCCGGGCCAGGGTGCCGGTCCGACTGTGGTGCTCGATGCCTATGCACTGGGCGCCCTCCCCCGGCTGGCTGATGAGCTGGAGCCGTGGGCCTCCCGGCTGATCCTCACGCCGAACCCCACCGAGGCAGCGATCCTGCTAGGACGGGACACCGGGGATTTGGCGGCCGACGTCGTCGAACTCGCCGCAAAATACCGCGCCGTCGTGAGCTGCCAGGGCGTGATTGCCGGGCCACCCGGCGTCGGCAATCCCGACGGCGGTTCTTCCGACGGAGGCTCCCCCGCCGCCGATTTCCCGGACACCGGAGACCGCTGGGAAATCACCACGGGCAACGGCGGGCTGGGAACTTCCGGCAGCGGCGACATTCTTGCCGGCGCGATCGCTGGACTCCGGGCACGGGGAACCAGCGATGCCCAGGCCGCCTGCTGGGGCACACACCTTCACGCTGCGGCGGGCGACAGGCTCGCAAGCCGGGTGGGCAGCCTCGGCTACCTGGCACGGGAACTGGCCGATGAACTGCCGCCGCTCATGATGGAACTGGGCACTTAAGGCTCACTTCAGCGATTTCAGGATGGAACGCAGCGACGCGGCGGCCTTCGCGGCTGCAGCCTCCGGCTGGGCGCGGCCCGCTGCGACGTCGCTGACCGCCCTGGCGATGGGCAGTTCAGCCAGCGCAGCTCCGGCAAGGTCGCCGAGGCCCTGGGCAATCCCCCAGTGCTTCAGGTCGTGGGATGCCTGCAGCAGGATGGAGAGATCGTCCTTGGCATAGACGCTGTTGAGCTGCTCTGTCCTGCCGTTGGCCACGGGGGCGGACATCCAGGCATCCGCATATTCGGCTGGCTTCGCGGTGCTGCCCGAGCGCACCGGCACGCGCTCCTCCGGGGCAATCGCGAGCCAGTCGGGATAGCCGTCGGTCAGGAAGTACTCCACGAAGCGGCGGGCAGGTTCGGCGTCGGAATCAGCCGTCACCGTCCACGAGATCACTTCGCCGAAGTGCGCCGGCCGTTGCCCGTCCGGCCCTTGAAGACCGGCCACCACTCCGGTATTCCGCGCCAGGAACAGCGGGTCGTTGGTGCATTCCGGGCAGCTGGGCCGCGCATCGGTACGGGTGCCGGCCAGCTCGTCCAGCATGTTCGTCGGCCAAATGGCCATAGCGGCCTTCCCTGCGAAGTAGGCCGAGCGCACCGTATCAATGTCCTGTATGCCCGGCACGGAATAGTTCTTGAGCAGGTCGCGGTAGAAACCGAGCGCCGCAACGCACTGGGGACTGTCGAACACGACGACGCCCTTGGCATCCACCATCTCGCAGCCGTTTCCCAGCGCAACGTGCTCAAAGGACTGCTGCGTGAATGCCTGGCCGGTCTTGTTGGCCGCGACAATTCCCGCCAGCTCAGGTGAATCCAGCTTCCTGGCCGCGGCAACGATGTCCGCATACGTCCGGGGCGCCTTCAACCCTGCTTGGGCGAAGAGGTCCTTTCGGTAGTAGATCAGCTGGTGCCACGCGGACCCCGGCACGGCCAACTGCTGGCCGTTGCCGCGCGTCAGTTCGAGTGACCGGGCGGCCCACGTTTGCTCCCCCAGGCTTTGCACAATGGCCGCGTTTGTCTTGTAGTCGATGTGATTGGAGGTAGCCATGGTCCGGACCTGCGCCAGCGATAAGGAAGCCATCACGTCGGGAAGATCTCCGGAGGCAGCTGACGACGTCATGACCTGGTTGAAGCGGTGCGGAGGAACACCCACCACGTCGGCCCTAATTCCGGTGGCAGCGGTGAAATCCTCGATGATGAGGCGAAGCCTGGCCATCCGGTCCGGGAGCGTCTCCGTCGTCCAGACGGTGATGTTGTGATGGTCAATGTCCTGTGTGGGCGCGGGCGGCTGGCCATTGCCGGGCGTGCAGGACACCAGGAAGGCCACCGCCAGTGACACCGCCGCCAGAACGCCCGCCCTGACCTGGCCTCTGGTCCTATTCACCTGGCGCTCCTGCCATACCGTGTCCGCAGTACGGAGTACCCGCGCACAACTAGAAGACCTGTGGAACACAGCGTAACTAATTGGTGCCGGGCTGTCAGTAGGCGGCGTTGACTGCAGGGCCGGCCCGCTCGCCCCCGGTATCGCCGCGAAAGAGGGGAACACGAAGGAACGGCCTCCGCTCGTTGAGCCGGAGACCGTCCGCGAGAGGATCCGGATGCTGCTGCCGTGCGCTGTTTGGCGCGGTGGCGTGCTCCCGGGCTAACCGCCCCTTCTGGCAGCCATATTGAAGCCCCGGGTCCTCCCGTTCACCGCCAGCCGCATCGGCTGGCTGTAGATGTTTTATAGCACCCGCCCGGCCCCGCCACAAGGGTCTCCGACACGCTTTTTCCGCCGGATTTTGGTCCGCCAAGGCCTCGATCTCAGAACGTGCGACGGCGGCCAGGCCGGGTATCCAGACGGCGTTCCGGCGTGCTTGGGGTGCTATTGCCCGCCCCGGCGGGCCGGGAGTATTTTAAGCGTGGGATTGAGCTCAAGCAGCGGGCGCCGATGCCCCCTAACCAGGAGCACGTCAATGACGACCATCTCCAACGCCCACCTGTCCGGGGAAGCGCAGCGCCCCTCCGGCGCCCCGTTGTGGTGTTCCCAGTGCCAGACTGATGAGCACCTGATCGTCGAATCGATCGAGGCCCTTCATCCCCCTCAGAACGGCATGGTGGACGTGTCCTACACCTGCGTCGAATGTGACCATTTCTACGCCCACCCCGCCGGGGTGCACGACGTCGCAGGCGTACTGAACCGCCACGGCCAGGTGCTGGGAGTCCTGCAGTTCGGCGGCGAGTATTTCCACTGCGGCACACCGATGGCCTCGGTCAGCTCGGGAACCAGCAGCATCTACGGCACAGAGCTCGGCCGGCGCCGCACCATCCACGACGTACACCTGCCCACCCGGCTCCTGCGCTGCGGCTGCGGATTCCAAATGGAAGTGCCCGACTGAACAAGACCCCGCTGGCTGAACGGGACCCCCGAGTTTTTGTCCAGATAATCGGCTTTCGAGGCCACTTTGGGAGCATTATCTGGACAAAAACTCGGGAGGAGGGCGGGGTGGCAGGGAGCGGCGGCAGCCCGCCGTCGTACGAGCACTAAAGGTGAGGAGAGCGGCAATGTCCATCCTGGCACGCGACATCATGACCGGCGGCGCAGAGTGCATCGGCGTCAATGAAACCCTTGAGCAGGCGGCCAGAAAGATGAAGGATCTCGACGTCGGCTCCCTCCCGATCTGCGGCGAGGACAACCGGCTCAAGGGCATGCTCACCGACCGGGACATCGTGGTCCGCTGCCTGGCCGACGGCGGCGATCCCAAGAGCACCAAGGCCGGCGATCTGGCCCAGGGCAAACCTGTCACCATCGGCGCCGATGACACCGTCGAGGAAGCCATCAGGACCATGCAGCAGCACCAGGTCAGGAGGCTGCCAGTGATCGACGGGCACGACCTGATCGGAATGCTCAGCCAGGCCGACATCGCCCGGAACTACCCGGAGGACCGGGTGGGCGAACTGGTGGAGTTCATCTCTTATTGAGCATCCTCCGGCCGAACATCTGGAGCGTCCGGTTCGGCAGCCTCGGTGGGTGAGATCTGTGCATCCGGATACACCTCCTCGGGCCGGTCCCCGTAGTACCGGGCGAGCCAGCGGCAAAGGCCGTCCAGGCCAGGGAACAGTACCCGCTCCGTGACGTTGGCCTGGTCCAGGTGATTCCGGATCGCCCATTTCAGTTCCGCCGGAAACACCACCTTGCGGTAAAGCTCCGGGTGCCGGGCAAGCCAATCTGCCAGCGACGCCTCCGGATCTGTCATGACCGAGAACACGGCGGACTGGTTGACGATCCTGTCATCCAGCGACGGC
Source organism: Arthrobacter sp. NPDC057013 (assembly GCF_042674585.1). NCBI lineage: Bacteria > Bacillati > Actinomycetota > Actinomycetes > Micrococcales > Micrococcaceae > Arthrobacter > Arthrobacter sp. NPDC057013. The sequence continues at coordinate 148,430 of NZ_JBHUSE010000001.1, read as the reverse complement.
GGTTCGAAGAACAGCGGCACGCCGCCGCCGTCGTCGGACCTGTATTCATCAAAATCCTCCAGTGAGCCGGCGGCAGCGGTGAGGATCTCGGTCGTAAACAAGCCATGGGCCAACGGCTCCACATGCGCCCGCAGGCCCTCCGGAAGCATCTCATGCGCCGCCACATAGTCGACGCACCAGACCACCCCCGGACGGCTGTAGCCCCGCGGATTAGACGTGGCAAAGTGCAGCGCGACGTACGGCGAAAACGTCCAGTCCAGCAGGCGCGTGGGCAGTCCGTGGTGCTGGGCGACACTCAGCCAGTTCCAGAGCGAATCCCCGGGGGTGGCATTCCTGTGGGCGTACTTCTTGAAGTTTCGCAGCAGGTGCTGCTCAAGGCCGCCGGCGGCCTCGGTCTGCAACCTGGCCAGCCCGGTTTCCAGCGGATAGTCGTCCGACGACAGTCCCCGGTAGGCGATGTTGATGCGGTACTTGGCCTCTGACGGCTGCCACTGGTCCTGCGTCAGGGCAAAGATCAGCTCCTGCAGATCTCCAACGTGGACTTCCTGTCCGTTTCCGTTTCCGTTTCCCACGAAACCGCCTTTTGAACTGGCACAACAAGTCACAAAGTGGACTTATCCTGAGATACTAATCATGCTTACTATATTCAGGCCCGCTCCGGACAACCACAGGAGAATCCATGCGCAGACTGTCTGCTACGTTTACCGCCCTTGTTGCCCTCGCAGGTATCCTGTTCCTCGCAGCACCGTCTTACGCGGCTGCGCCGTCGTACGCAGCGGCCTCCGCCGCGACGCTAGGCCATGCGCCCGCGCAGACGGGCACGTCCAGCACGGCCGGGACGCCGGCACCCACGGGAACGTCGTCGCCGTCCTCCACTCCGTCCGAACCCCCTGCCAATCCGGGCACTGGGGAGCCTGCTTCGTCGGAGTCCAACCGCCTGGAATACGCCCCATACGTCATCGCGGCGGTACTGATCATCACGATCCTGATCGTCGTTATCTGGCGACGCCGCCGCGGGAACAAAACCGTGGTCTAACAGATCCATCCGGCCCTGCGAAGATGCCGCCGGACCGCCAGAACGCCGCGAACTTCGTTCCGGTAAACCTTTTGCAGGTGTGCCGCAGGCGCTATCCTGATGCCGTCGGTTCTGTGAACCGCTCACGGTCCGGCCGGCACCCTCGCCCCATACGGGGCGTCGAAGCGCGATGCCGGGGAGTGGCAGACGATGACCGCATATCAGCAACCAGCAACCACCACCGCCACTGAGGCTCCCATGGTGGTGCCCCGCAAAAAAGGCAACATGGTGGTCAAGTGGATCACCTCCACCGACCACAAGACCATCGGGTACATGTACCTGATTGCGTCCTTCGTCTTCTTCTGCCTCGGCGGCGTGATGGCTTTGCTGATCCGCGCCGAGCTCTTCGAACCGGGCCTGCAGGTGCTGGTGACGAAGGAGCAGTACAACCAGCTGTTCACGATGCACGGCACCGTCATGCTGCTGATGTTCGCCACCCCGCTGTTCGCCGGCTTCACCAACGTGATCATGCCCCTGCAGATCGGTGCGCCGGACGTCGCGTTCCCGCGATTGAACGCGCTGGCCTTCTGGTTCTTCCTGTTCGGCTCAACGATTGCAGTATCGGGCTTCATCACCCCGCAGGGATCCGCTTCCTTCGGCTGGACGGTCTACGCGCCCCTCAACAACACCACGTTCACGCCCGGCATTGGCGGTGACCTGTGGGTCTTCGGCCTGGCGCTGTCCGGCTTCGGCACCATCCTGGGCGCGGTCAACTTCATCACCACCGTGGTCTGCATGCGCGCCCCCGGCATGACCATGTGGCGCATGCCGATCTTCACCTGGAACGTCTTCATCACCTCCGTCCTGGTAATCATGGCCTTCCCGCCCCTGGCCGCGGCCCTCTTCGCCATCGGCGCGGACCGGCGTTTCGGCGCCCACATTTACGACCCCGAAAACGGCGGGGCCATCCTGTTCCAGCACCTGTTCTGGTTCTTCGGGCATCCGGAGGTATACATCATCGCGCTGCCGTTCTTCGGCATCGTGTCCGAGATCTTCCCGGTCTTTAGCCGCAAGCCGATCTTCGGCTACAAGGGCCTGGTGTACGCCACCATCGCCATCGCCGCCCTGTCAGCCACGGTCTGGGCGCACCACATGTACGTCACCGGTTCGGTGCTGCTGCCGTTCTTTGCGCTCATGACCATGTTCATTGCGGTCCCGACGGGCGTGAAGTTCTTCAACTGGATCGGCACCATGTGGGGCGGCTCACTGACCTTCGAGACGCCGATGCTGTGGGCCATCGGCTTCCTCATCACGTTCCTCTTCGGCGGCCTGACCGGCATCATCCTGGCCTCCCCGCCGCTGGACTTCCACGTCTCCGACTCCTACTTTGTGGTGGCCCACTTCCACTACGTGGTGTTCGGCACCGTGGTGTTCGCGATGTTCGCCGGCTTCTATTTCTGGTGGCCGAAGTGGACGGGCAAGATGCTGAACGAGCGCCTCGGCAAGATCCACTTCTGGATGCTGCTTGTGGGCTTCCACGCCACCTTCCTGATTCAGCACTGGCTCGGCGTTGAAGGCATGCCCCGCCGTTACGCGGACTACCTGGTGGAGGACAACTTCACAGCCATGAACCAGTTCTCCACCTTTGGTTCGTTCCTGCTGGGTGCCTCGCTCATTCCCTTCTTCTGGAACGTCTTTATCACGGCCCGCAGCAAGGAAAAGGTTGAGGTCGACGATCCCTGGGGTTTCGGGGCTTCCCTGGAATGGGCCACATCCTGCCCGCCGCCCCGGCACAACTTCACCTCGCTGCCGCGCATCCGCTCCGAACGCCCGGCCCTGGACCTGCACCATCCTGAGCTGCGCGTCCGCGAACACGAGGCCGTGCACTCGCCGGCTGCCGAGGTTCTGGGCGCGGCGGACATCGGCGAGCGCGACGTTCGCGACCCGAACCCGGACAGGTAGCCCGGCACAGTCCTTGCTGGCTCCCGGAGGCATCTCCGGCATGAAAATGAGGCCCCGGACTCCTTGGGAGTCCGGGGCCTCAGCGTGTTCACTTCTCTTAATTAGCCTCAGGCAGCCACGGCCACCGGGAAGCGGCCGGTTGCGGCACCCATGCCGCCGTCGGCGGGGGCCAGGACGCGGAGGTTGCATTCGGACTGCTGCGGATCGATGGAACGCGGCAGGTGGTGCGTTTTGGAGCATTCCCGGAGCTGTTCAAGTGCGACCGGTTCGACTCGGGCGTGGCTGACATCAACGACGAGCTGGAGGCCCTCACGGAGGTGGTTGGCGCGCTTCATAACGACGTAAAGAGCTTGGATGCTTTGGGCGGTTACGTGTCCCTGGGCGGCGACCTGAGCTTCACCGCAGTCGAGGTCCACGCGGACCAGTACCTTGAGCTTCTGGTTCAAAACTTCTCCCCTCATGCGCGGCCGCGACGCTGCGACCGGGTCTAACCCTAGCCTGCATGTGACTCAGGTAACAGGAAAATTTTGAATGTTGCAGAAATGGGACATTTCAAGGCTGGGACCCGGCCACCCGCCTGGCCCGGACACACAAATGGTCGGGGGATGCATGGATGCATCCCCCGACCACGTGCGCGCCACATGTTCGACGACGGCGGCGGACGGTCGGGCGGGCAGCTCAGCTGCGGGTGGGGTCCGGTCGCAGCGGCGCGGGCCCTGGATCGGGCACCGGAAGCGGGCCGGGCGGCTCGGGGGTGGGAACGGGATTCGGCGGTGCGGGGCGGGACGGGTCCGGCCGCATGGGATCGGGCCCGGGCTCCGGCGGGAACGGCTCTGGTTCGTGCACTGGCGGGATGGTCATGCTTCCCCCTCGAAGGCTCGTGTGGGTTCCTTTTTGCTGACGCGAGTTCAGGATACGCCCGGCGCCGGAGCGGGGACAGGGCCCCGGCCGCAGCAGGGAGAGGGCCCCGGCCGGCGCCGGGGCGCATCAAAATGCCGTCCTCTCCCCCGGTAGCGAACGCCGGCCCAAATGTCAGAGCGGCTCTATATATTGAGGGAATGACCCACACTCCGCTGCAGCAACCCGAACGCTCCTCCGCCGTTGCCACGCCCCGGCCGCCCATCGCCAAGAGGGTGCCCACCGAGCGCACGCACCACGGGGACACCTTCGTGGACCAGTACGAGTGGCTGCGGGACAAGGAATCCGAGGAGGTCGTGGCGCACCTGAAGGCGGAGAACGCCTACCAGGAAGCCCTGACGGCGCACCAGGAACCGCTGCGCGAGGCCATCTTCCAGGAGATCAAGGGCCGGACCAAGGAGACAGACTTGTCCGTTCCCAACCGGAAGGACGGCTGGTGGTACTTCAGCCGGTCCGTCGAGGGCAAGGAGTACGGCATCCAGTGCCGGGTCCGCGCCCAGGACACCGGAAACCCCGTGGCGGACTGGACTCCCCCGGCGGTGGAGGCCGGCGTCGAAATCCCCGGCGAGGAAGTCCTGCTGGACGGCAATGTCGAAGCGGAAGGCAAGCCTTTCTTCTCGGTGGGTGGCACGGCTGTGACCATCGACGGGAACCTTTACGCCTACGCCGTGGATAACGCCGGCGACGAGCGGTTCACCCTGCGGATCAAGGACCTGCGGACCGGCGAATTGCTGCCGGATGTCATCGAGAACGTCTTCTACGGAGTGTCGTTCTCGCCGGACGGAACGCGCATCTTTTACACCGTGGTGGATGACTCCTGGCGGCCGTACCAGGTCAAGTCCCACGTCCTGGGCACGCCTGTCACCGACGATGAGGTGATTTACCAGGAGGATGACGCCGCCATGTGGCTCGGCTTCGAGCTCTCCGCGGACCGGCGCCACCTCGTGCTCGGCATTGGCTGCTCCGAGTACAGCGAGACCCGGTTGCTGCGCTTCGACGATCCCGGCGCCGGCCTGTCCACCGTCATTTCCCGCAACGAACGCGTGCTTTACGAGGCCGAGCCGTTCCTGCTCGAGGGCCCTGACGGGCAGAAAACCGAACGTATCCTCATCACCCACAACCGCAACGCGGTGAACTCAATGGTCTCGCTGGCGGACCCGGCCGAACTGTCCAAGCCGCTGGCCGAGCAGCACTGGACCACCGTCGTCGGGCATTCCGACGACGTCCGGGTCAACGGGGCGGGGGTCACCGCCACCCACCTTGTGGTCTCGATCCGGAAGGACACCATCGAGCGGGTCCAGGTGATGCCGCTGACCGGCCTGGGAACCGCCGCCCAGCAGGCTCCGGTGGAACCGGCGTTTGACGAGGAGCTGTACACCGCCGGGGTCGGCGGTTCCGATTACGAGGCGCCCGTGATCCGGCTGGTCTACACGTCCTACTTCACACCGTCGCGGGTGTACGACTTCGTGCTGCCCACCGAGGAGCAGCCGGCGGGCGAACTGCTGCTGCGCAAGGAAAGCCCCGTCCTGGGAGGTTACGACGGCTCGGACTACGTGGCCACCCGCGAGTGGGCCGAGGCAGCCGACGGCACCCGCATTCCGCTTTCGGTGCTGCGGCACAAGGCCGTCAAGCAGGACTCGACGGCGGCCGGCCTGGTTTACGGCTACGGCTCGTATGAGCTGAGCATGGACCCCGGCTTCGGCATCGCCCGGCTTTCGCTGCTGGACCGCGGGGTGGTGTTCGTCATCGCCCACATCCGCGGCGGCGGCGAACTCGGCCGGCACTGGTACGAGGACGGCAAGAAGCTCAGCAAGAAAAACACGTTCACGGACTTCATCGCGGCCACCGACTGGCTGGCGCAATCCGGCTGGGTGGCCCCGGACCGGATCGCCGCGCTGGGCGGGTCGGCCGGCGGGCTGCTCATGGGCGCCGTCGCCAACCTCGCCCCGGAGAAGTACGCCGCCATCGTGGCACAGGTTCCGTTCGTGGACCCCCTCACCAGCATCCTGGACCCCGAGCTGCCGCTGTCGGCCCTTGAGTGGGAGGAATGGGGCAACCCCATCACCGATCCCGCCGTGTATGACTACATGAAGTCGTACACGCCCTACGAGAACGTCCGCGAGGTGGCGTATCCCAAAATCGCCGCTGTGACGTCCTTCAATGACACCAGGGTGCTCTACGTGGAGCCGGCCAAGTGGGTGCAGGAGCTGCGCAACAAGACCAAGGGCAGCGAGCCGATCCTCATGAAGATCGAAATGGACGGCGGCCACGGCGGGGCGTCCGGCCGCTACGTCCAATGGCGCGAGCGGGCCTGGGACTACGGCTTCATCGCGGACTCACTCGGGGCCACCGAGCTGCTGCCGGGCGCCGGGCTGAAGTAGCCACCGGCTCCGCGAGCCCACGTTATGCCAAAAATGGCCGCCCGCCACACGCGCAGGCGGCCACTTTTGGTAAATCGGCCGAGAACGAAGGCCGCGGCGTCGAACGCGCGGGCAGATCTGACGCCCCTGCGGGTCCGGGCTGGACGGGTCCGGTGTTTCCGGAAAATAGTAATCCTGCTTACTATTGACGGGCATACGGGCTCGGTGCACCTGTCCGCTGGGGGCTGGGAATCCGACGCCGGAACTGGAGCATAGCGTGAGCAATGAACAGGGATTGACCCCGCTTTCCGACGACGAACTGAATGCGCAGGCAGGCACCGCCCTGCCGGACAAGGAAGTCGCGTCCGTACTCGACCTCAACGCCGACCTCGACCTGGGCATCAGCGCCGCCGCGCCGATCGACCTCGCGGTGGCCGCCAACGCCAACGTTGCAGCACCCATCGATGCCGCGGCCTCGGCGAACGTCCTGTCCTTCGGTTCGGAGTCGCAGGCCCTCGCGGATCAGGGTGTCATCATCGACCAAGGCATCACCGCGGATGCCACGGCCGACTCCGTACAGGACAGCACCATCACCCAGGGCGCTGACGCCGGAACCGTCGACGGCGGGACGCCTGACAGCGCCGCCGGCGCTGGTACCGCGGCAACCGGAACCGACTCGGCCGGGGCTGGTACTGCCGATGCCACCGCGGTTCCTGACGCCACCGCCGTGCCGGACGGCACGATCCCGGACGGCACCCTCCCCGACGGGACCCTCCCCGACGGATCAGGTGTCGGTGCGGTTCCCGTCGATCCGTCCACAGCCCTCGACGGCGACCTGCTCAACGTCAATGTGGACCTTGCGGCCGACGCCGACATCGCGGCCCCGATCAACGGCGCGGTGGCTGCCAACGCCAACGTTGCCGCTCCGATCGACGCCGCCGTTGCAGCCAACATCGGCTCGATCGACAGCGACGCCTTCGCCGTGGCCCAGCAGGACGCCATCATCACGCAGGACATCGACGGCGAGGCCACCGCATCAGCAGATCAGCAGTCGGATCTGCAGCAGTAGATCCTGAATGAGCGCCAAACACAGCGGGCCGTCCGGCATGGACGGCCCGCCGGTCTCCCCCACACCCTCTTCCGGTCCGTCTCCGGAACCAAGCCCGACACGAGGCCCGACGGCGGCAGGCCCGTTCCCCACCCAAAGCTCCCGGGCCGCCGTCGTAATCGGCCCTGACACCAAGCGCGGCGAGGTGCCGGTGAGGGCGGAGGGAATCCAGCTCATTGGCGAGGCCAAAGGGTCCGGCTACCGGGAGGCACCTTCGCTGGTCCGTCGCGCCGACGGCCAGACCATCCAGCTCACGCGGCTGCTGTTCCATGTCCTGGACTCCATCGATGGCGTGCGGAATATCGATGGGATCGCCGAGGCGGCCAGTTCGCGTTCCGGCCGGTTTATCAGCGGCGACAACGTCAGGACGCTGATTGAGGGGCAGCTGCTGCCGCTCGGGCTCCTGCAGCTGGCGGACGGGTCGCAGCCGGAAGTGCGCAGGGCGAATCCGCTGCTCGGCATGCGGTTCCGGTACACCGTCACGGACCCCGAGCGTACCCGGAGGCTGACGGCACCCTTCGCCGTGCTGTTCAACCCGCTCATCGTGGCCGTGGTGGCCGCGGGGTTCCTGGCCTCGTGCTGGTGGGTCCTGATGGTCAAAGGCCTGGCCTCCGCCACGCACGACGCCTTCGCGAACCCGTGGCTGCTCTTGCTGATTTTCGCCGTCACGGTCCTGTCGGCCGGCTTCCACGAGTTCGGCCATGCGGCAGCCGCCCGCCGCGGCGGTGCCACGCCCGGCGCGATGGGCGCAGGGCTCTACCTCGTTTGGCCCGCCTTCTACACGGACGTCACCGATTCCTACCGGCTGGGCCGTGGCGGCCGGCTGCGCACGGATACCGGCGGCCTGTATTTCAACGCCATCGTTGCCATCACCACCATGGGCGTCTGGTGGGCCACGGGTTTCGACGCGCTGCTCCTGGTGGTGCTCACGCAGATCCTGCAGATGGTGCGCCAGCTCCTTCCCCTGGTCCGATTCGACGGCTACCACATCCTGGCGGATGCCACGGGCGTGCCCGACCTCTTCCAGCGGATCCGGCCCACGCTGCTCGGGCTCCTGCCGTGGCGCTGGGGTAAGCCCGAACCCGAGGCCCAGGCCCTCAAGCCGTGGGCGCGCGCCGTCATCACGGTTTGGGTCCTGGTTACCGTCCCTCTGCTGCTGGTGAGCCTGATGCTCATGGTCATCTCATTCCCGCGGCTCCTGGGCACGGCGTGGGCGAGCCTGCAGCACCAGCAGGCCCTGCTCTCCAGCAGCCTCGGGGAGGGAAACTTCGCAGACGGTGCCGTGCGCCTCCTGGCGATTGCCGCCGTCGTCCTTCCCGTGGTGGGCGTCGTGTACATGCTGCTCCGGCTGGCGCGGCAGCTCATCACCGGGCTCTGGACCAAAACCAAGGGCAAGCCACTGCAGCGCGCCACCGCAATCGCGGCGGTCGGCGCCGTCGCCGCGGGGCTGGCCTGGGCCTGGTGGCCGCAGCCAGACACCTACCGCCCGGTGCAGCCCTACGAACGCGGGACACTCGCCGACGCCACGGCCGCCGTCCTGCCCGACCTGGCTGGTGGCGGAGGCACCCTGCGGGAAGGCCGGACGGGTCAGACCGTGGCACTCTGGCCGGACGGCACGCCACTGCCCACCCGGGAGCAGCCGCAGCTCAGCATGGTCCTAGTGCCGAGGGAAGGGGCGGAACCCGCCTCCGTTCCCGGCCAGCCGGACCCGAACCCGAGGGACCCGGGCCAAGCCCAGGGCGAGGCTTCGGCAGCCGGCGGCACCCCGCCGTCGTGGGTCTTTCCGTTCGACAAGCCACCGGCGGCGGAAGAGGACGGCAACCAGGCACTGGCGGTGAACACCACTGACGGATCCGTCACCTATGACGTCGCGTTCGCGCTGGTGTGGGCCGAGGACGGACCGGTGGACACCCGCAACGAGGCCTACGCATTCGCCAGCTGCGCGGACTGCGCGGCGGTGGCCGTCGGGTTCCAGGTGGTGCTGATCGTGGGCCACGCGGACGTTGTGGTGCCCGAGAACCTCTCCGCCGCCGCGAACTACAACTGCCTCCGGTGCCTGACCTACGCCCTCGCCAGCCAACTGGTGCTCACACTGGACGGACCGCTCAGCGCGGACGGCATGGCCCGGCTCAATGCGCTGTGGCAGGAGATCGCCGAGTTCGGACGCACGCTGCAGGGCGTTCCACTCTCCGAGATCGAGGGACGGCTGACCGCCTACAAGGAACGGCTCATGGAGATCGTCCGGACCGATCCCAGTGCCGCGCCCGGGACCGGAAGTCCGTCGCCGGGCGCCTCCCCGTCGCCCGGGGCCAGTGGCGGGGCTGACCCGGGCCCGGGTTCCCGGCCGGGTTCGCCGTCGCCCGCTGGGCAGTCGCCCGCTGGGCAGTCGCCGGGTGTGCAGTCGCCAAGTGCACCGCCGCCGGCGGGGCCTTCGACTGGCGTCCCCTCGCCGGGAACGACGCCGGACCCCGCGGCCCCGACGCCAGGAACGGGAACAACGCCGGTCCCCGCCGGTCCTGCCCCGGCTCCCACAGGTGCCGCCCCGGCTCCCGCCACTCCGGGTACCGGGGGCGCAGACTCTGCGTCGCCGACCCCGGAGGCGGCCGCCCCATAGCGGTGGCTGGGTCGCCGTTTCACCGAAAGTGGCCGCTCTGGAACCCGCCAGGCGGCCATTCTTGGTACATCGGCACTTGGAAGGGCGGGACGACGCCGGCGCAAACCCCACCCGACGGCGGCGGGACTGACGTTACGGACCGGGCCTGGCGACGGGCGCTCCGTCCCCCGCGGCGCCCCGACCGGAGAGTTTCAACGCCCGCAGCGGGTTTCCGGTTCAGCGCGCCTGGAGCACCGCGAAGTAGCCCGGGATCTGTTCCGGGCGGTCAGCTGATGTGAGGGGCCGGGTTTCAATGGTCACCGCCCCGTCCTCCACCACGTCCCAACTTGCCGCGGGAAACGCCCGCCGTCGCTGCTCGGTACCGAACCGGCCGGGCATGGGCAGCCCCCGGATGGCCTTCTCGAGTGGTGCGGGAATCGAGTGGACCGTGGCTCCGAGGTGGCTGACGTACTGGATCGGATTCCCGCGGAAGTCCGTCTCTGCCAGGAACACTCGGCCCCGCTTGCCTACGAGCGGGTGCAGCTGCGCGGCCAGCGCTGCCTGCGCGGGTTTCTTGAGTACGTGCAGGACGCCCCGGATGAAGATGTTGGCTTCATCGGGGAACCCGGCTGCTGCCAGGGCTTCGGTCACAGCGCGGGTGCCCGCGGGCGCTGTCATGTCGGCCGCGACGTAGGAGACCCGTTCCAGCCCTTCGGATTCGGCGGCTGCTCGGGCGATGGCGTTGGCTGACACATCCACTCCCAGGACATGCGGAAAGTGGGCAGCCAGCGCGCGGCTAAAGACGCCAGTGCCACACCCGACGTCGACGACAGGAAGGCTGGGGTCCAGCTGCCGCGTCAGGTGCTCCAGATATGCCTGCAGTTCATGGTCGCTGCCCGAATCCCAGAGGACGTCGCCGCGCGCACCGGTGGCCCCGACCCTCCCCCAGTACTGGTCCCAGGCCACGCTGGGGTCCTTGGGCGCGTTGGAGGACAGCTTCACCAGTTTGGGAAGCAGCAGGTATTTCTTGAGCGCCGAGAGCATCCTTCAAATATATGTTGCCTGGGACACGTCCGCGTTCAGCGGTGCCGCGGACGTCGATCTGCCTTCCGACGTTCCGGTTTACCAAATGTGGCCGCCTGGCGGGTGCGCAGGCGGCCACATTTGGCAAAACGGCAGGGGAGGGTAACTAGCCGACCTTCAGCCAGGTGAGCGCCTCGGCCTCGGACGTGAAGAACTTCGTGGGGCACGGGAGCTTGTTGAGGCCCAGGAAGAAGTTGGCGATCACCCGGTCCACCGGCGACGCCCCGAGCAGCGCGATCCGTGAGGCCTGGCAGGGACGGCCGAACACGGCACGGGCTCCGCGGCTCACATCCGAAGTGGTTGCCATGTCCACGAGCATGGGGTGACGGCTGTCCCCGCAAAGCGCGTTGACCTGCCCCATCGCAGCCTCGGCGTCCCCCTCGGTGATGCTGGCGCCCCTGGCCCAGGTCAGCCGCAGCAGGCCGTCGGCATCCAACTCCAGGTTAAACAGCGCACTCCGTCCGGTGCTGTTGGAATTCAAATTTAATCCTCCGCGGTGGCTAAATGTGGACAACTAACAAGGTACATCCCGCCGGGACGCAGCCACGGGCCCGCCTACTGATAATGTGAGTCCAAAATCACGGTAGCCTCAAAAGGCACTCGCAACACAGGGGGCACATGGTCCAGGCACCGGCGGAGTACGCCTCCGCACCTCGCGAGGCGGTGGTCGCGCTCACCGATGCCGCCCGTCTCGACGCCGTGGCGTCTGTGCTCACCCATGCGGATTTCACCGTCCGTAAAGCCTCCGACGCCGGATCCCTCGCCCGCGAGCTGGAAGGCGACCGGGCCGCCGTCGTACTTCTTGACGCGGTGCTCACGGACGGCTACCGGTGGGAGGGCACGCCCGTGCTGCTCCTGGTGGACCTCGGCGGCGACTTCGATCTTGCCCGGCTTGAGTCCTGGGGCATCGCCGACTACATCTCCCGGGACGCCTCCGCCCGCGAACTCACGCGCCGGGTGGAGACCCTGATCGGCCGGGCGAGGGAACGCCGCCGGATCCGGGCCAAAGCCGAGTTCCTGCGCGAAAGCCTGCGCAACGTCTCCGCCGCCATCCGCGGCACCAACAGCCCGAAGCAGATGGCCGGCCACCTGGTCCGCGGCTTTGGCGAATCCCTCGGCGTGGACCACGTCTGGTTCACTACCTTCCAGGATTCACGCGTCCCCCGAATCAGTTCCCAGTGGTCCCTTCCCGGCCGTGCCAAGCTGCCGGACACGCTCGGTGCGTTTGAGGACGAGGCCCGGGAACAGACCACGTCGCTGTGGTCGGCCGCCGAGGCCCTGGCAGTTCCGGATCACCGAACGGACCAGTCCGCGCCGCTGGCCGAGGGATTGCGGGAGTGGTCCGGCCTGGCCTCCGTCCGCGCGTCGGTTGCCTTGCCGGTGGGAGAGGGCGAGTCGGCGCTGGGGATCATCTGGATCGCGCAGCTCGACGGCAGGCGCGACTGGACCAGGGCAGAGATCGCGCTCATCCAGCATGTGGCCGGCAACCTGGCGCACAGCCTCATCCAGGGCCACCTGATCAGCGCGCAGCTCCAGGTGCTGCAGCAGCTCCGCGAGCTGGACAAGGCCAAGACGGACTTCCTGGCCACGGTCAACCACGAGCTCCGCACGCCCCTCACCTCCATCACCGCCTACCTCGACATGATCCGCGACGGCGCGGGCGGCCCCGTTCCGCCGGGCATCCTGTCCATGATGGACGTCATCTCGCGGAACTCGGACCGCCTCCGGAGGCTGATCGAGGACATGCTCACGGTCTCCCAGCAGGACACTTCCGGCAACCTGAACCTCAAGCAGGTGGAGCTTGGCCAGGTCCTGCGGATTGTCGTGGCCGCACTGCGCCCGCTCGCGGATTCGCGGAACGTCACCATCACCGGAGCCGATTCGCACGAGGACGTGAAGGTCCAGGCCGATGAGGCCCAGCTGGAGCAGGTCTTCACCAACCTCGTGGCCAACGCCATCAAGTTCACCCCGAAAGGCGGCCGGATCAGCATCAGCTTCATGTCGGCAGCCTCCGAGGCCGGCAGCCCATGCGCCATCGTCAACGTCGTGGACACCGGCGTCGGCATTCCGGAACAGGAAATCGCCCAGGTTTTCACCCGTTTCTACCGGGCGTCCAACGCCTCCTCCGCAGCCATCCCGGGCAGCGGACTCGGCCTGGCCATCGCGCACGACATCGTCCGCCGCCATGGCGGTTCGCTGGACCTGTCCTCCGTGCTGGGCCAGGGAACCACCGTTTCCGTGAACCTCCCGGTCGACGGCCCGCAGAGGGAAGACGCGGCCGATGAAACGGACGACGACGAGGCCGACGGCGGCGAAGCGGCGGCGGCGGCCAGCGCACCCCAAACCGACTGACCCTGCGCGCCCAACCGCCCGGTCGCCGTCATCCGTCCGGCCCAAAACGACAACCGCCCCGGACCATCAGGTCCGGGGCGGTTTTCACAATTCTGGCCAGCTTCTGCGGACCCTAGTTGGGCCACCAGCCGATGGTGGCGTAGTTGACCTCGCTGTTCGAAGTGGAGGACGTGGTGGTGTCCTTCTCCTTCGGTGCCGCGTTTGCGGGAGCAGCGAAACCTGCCACTGCAAGGATGCCGGTCATAACAAGTGTTGCGGCAAGTTTCTTCATCCGCTGTCCCTTTCGTCGTTTGTAGCCGTGAACCGAATTGCACATTACGGGCGACAGTATACGGTCACTGGATCAAGGTTTGGTCAAGTCATTTCCTGTCAATTCCACAGGATTAACCACGTTTTTCCGCTGGCGTCTTGCAATCGCCGTAATAAGCAGAGTTCAGTCCTCCTGCACGGCCTACCAAGGGCAGGATTATGGATAATTGGGAGCATGCCTATGCAGCGCGACTTGTCACCCTTCGTGATCGCGGAGTTGGCTGCGCGTGAAAGCTGGAAGCGGAGGGACTACGCCGCCGCGTACGCCGGAGCCGGGCACGCCGCGGAACTGGCGCAGGAGGCCGGGGACGAGGTTCGCTGGTGGAAGATGGTCCTGCTGCAGGCCGAATGCCTGCGGAACCAGGGGTCCATCCAGGAGTGCCAGGAACTCGCGGCCGACCTGGCTGCCCATCCCGTTGCCGCCTCATCCCCCGATCTTGGCGCCCGGGCGGCAACCCTGCTGGCCCACTCACTGCAGGGCCTGGGCCGTCTGCCCGAGGCGGTTGAAGCCGCCTCAACCGCGGCCCGGCTCGTGGCCGGGGACTCTGAGAATGTGTACCTGCACATCCAGGCCCAGCAGGCCCTCATCGCCGCCCTCGCGGAAAGCGGCCGGCACGAGGACGCCTGGCAGGAGTGCCTGGACCTGGAGTCGCTGCTCTCCGACCACGTGGACGAGGACACCGCAGGCAAGGCCTATTGGGTGATCGGGAACGTCGCGTTCCTCAGCAACCGGGTCAACGAGGGCGGCCACTACCACGACCTTGCCGCGGGCAAACTCTCCCCCTCGCAGGACGTCGACCTGTGGGCACGCTTCAACCGTGCCTCCGCGGAAATGCGCCTGCAGGCCAAGCTGGGCGACGCCGCAACGCTGCGCTGCATCGAGCGCGCCGAGCTCGCCACCGAGGTGGTGGGCGGCAGCGAACGGGACATCCTGGAGATGTCCCTGGTCCGCGCCCACTGGTATTACCTCACCGGGGACATGGAGACGGCGATCAGCCTCCTGACGCCGCTGCGCAGCAAGTTCCCCATCCTCGCCACCCAGACCGCGGCCGAGGCCACCTTCGTTCTGGGCAGGGCACTGATGGCGCAGGGACACGAAGCGGAATCGCTGCAGATGCTTGACGAGGCCGCTACGCTGTTCGATACAGCTGCTGCACCGGAGCGTAGCGCCACCGTCCGTGGTTTCATCGCCTCAACGGAGTCTTCGGACCGGCGCCAACAGCAATTTCTCCAGGGGGGGTAAATGCCAGAAGCGACAGTGTTTCCAGGTGCCGCACCGCTGCAGCCGGAGTCATCGACACGCCCTGCACCCGCGCCGGTCGTCACCTTCACCGTGCTGCCCGACCTCGCTGTCAAGGCGGTCCTCCCCCGCGGCGCCGACTTGAATGAGACCGCCGCCGCCCAACTGTACCGCCGCCTGGGTGAGCTGGCCGGGGACGGGAGGGTCGCCGTCGTCCTTGAACTGTCCGGAGTGAAATCCGTAAACCGCGCCGCTCGGGCCGCCTACGCGGCGATCCCCTCGGTGTCCGCCTGGGCGATCCTCGGCGAAACACCCGTGGACAGGCTGCTGGGGCATTTTCTGCTCGGCGGCGAATTCAGCTCGGTGCCCGCCCGCTATTTCACCGCCGAAAACGACGCTCTCGACTGGTTGAGCCGCCTTGACGATGTTTTCTAACGACGATCCCCGGCTCGGAAAGCTGCTGGACGGCATCGTCCGTCTGGCCGCCGGGGAACTCCACTCCCGCATTGAAATTTCCGAGGCCAGGGACGAGCTGGACGCGGTGATCATGGGCACCAACCTGCTCGCCGAGGACCTGCAGATCATCTACCAGGAGCTCGAGGAGCGCGTGGAATCCCGCACGCGCATGCTCAACGCGGCGCACAAAGAGCTGCAGCAGATGGCGCTCACCGATTCCCTGACCGGTCTCTACAACCGGTCGGCGCTGGTCAGTGCCGTCAATGATGCCCAGGCGGAGGCGTCCGACGGCGGGCTGCCGCCGGCGCTGCTGCTGCTGGACCTGGACGCCTTCAAGAGCATCAACGATTCACTGGGCCACTCCATGGGCGACCAGGTGCTGGCGACGGTGGGCGAACGGATCCGCTCCTGCGTGCGCGACGGCGACATGGTGGCCCGGCTGGGCGGCGACGAGTTCGCCGTTTTGCTCCCCGCCACGACGCCGGCCAAGGCGGCCGCCGTCGGAAACCGGATATTGGACGCCCTCAACGCGACCCTGGAGGTGGACGGCAAGACCATCCGCTGCGGGGCCAGCCTGGGGCTTCGGATTGCCGATCCCGGCGAGACGTCCGAAGATCTGCTCATGGAAGCGGACATCGCGATGTACGCCTCCAAGGCCGACGCCCGCAACAAGCTGCGCGTGTTCGAACCGGCCATGCTGCACGCACGGCAGCTCCGGAACCAGCTCGTGGGGGAACTGCGCGAGGCCATCGCCACCGACCAGCTGGTGCTGTACTACCAGCCGGTCATCGAGCTCGCCTCAGGAAAAATCGAGGGCGTGGAGGCCCTGGTCCGCTGGAAACACCCCAACCGCGGGCTGATCATGCCGGACGAATTCATCCCCATCGCCGAGGAGACGGGCCTCATCTCGGAGCTCGGCAACTGGGTGCTCAAGAATTCCGTGGAGCAGCTGCGGCGCTGGCGGAGCTCTCCCGAAACGGGCCGCCACAACTTCGACATGCGCATCAATGTTTCCGCGGCAGACCTGCAGCGGCTCGAGTTCATCGAGGACGTGCGGGATGCGCTCACCGCCGCCGACCTCGAGCCGGCGCTCCTGGTCCTCGAGCTGACGGAGAGCGACATCATCAAGGGCAACGAGCTCGACCGGTACACGCTCGCCAGCCTGCGCAAGCTCGGAGTGGGACTGGAGATCGACGACTTCGGCACCGGGTACTCGTCCATCAGCTACCTGCGGCGGCTGCCCGTGGACCGGGTCAAGGTGGACCGGACACTCCTCACGGCCCTCGGCAGCGACCCAGCGCAGCCTGCCCTGATCGCGGCCATCCTGCAGCTCATCCGGGCCTGCGGGCTCGAGGCCGTATGGGAGGGCGTGGAAAACGCCGAGCAGGCCGAGCACCTGCGAAACACCGGCTGCATCAGCGGGCAGGGCTACTACTTCAGCCGCCCCCTCCCCGCGGCCGACTTCACCGAACGCCTCGCCTGGCAGGACATCTGGCCCGGCTGATACCCATCGGTTGCTCCGTAGCTGCCGTTTTCCGGGCTGATAAGGGCATCTACGGAGCATTCGGCAGGCTTAACCCCCGACGACGGCCGCAGTTGCCTCGGCGATGGCGCGCTCTTCGTCCGTGGGCACCACCAGCACCGGGATGGCGGAACCGTCCGTGGAAATCACGCGCGGTTCCCCGGACCGCCCACTGTTCAGGCCGGCGTCGAGCTCGATGCCCAGCGCACCCAGCCGCTCCCCCACCAAGGCGCGGAACTGGTGCGAGTTCTCACCGATCCCGGCCGTGAACACCAGCGCCTGAGCCCCGCCAACTGCCACGTGGTAGCCGCCGATGTACTTCGCCAGCCGGTAGGAGGCCACCGCGAGGGCGGTGGCCGCGCGGGAATCGCCGGACTCGGCCGCCTCCACCACAGAGCGCATGTCGTTGTTGCCAGCGAGCCCCTTGAGCCCGGACTCACGGTTCAGCATCGAATCGAGGTCCTCGGCGTTCCAGCCGGTGCGGGCCAGGAACACCAGGATGGACGGGTCCAGGTCGCCCGAGCGCGTCCCCATGACCAGCCCCTCCAAAGGCGTGAAACCCATCGACGTGTCCACGGATCTGCCGCCCAGGATCGCCGTGACGGAGGCGCCGTTGCCGAGGTGGGCGATCACACCGTCGAACTCCTCCACCGGAATATCCAGCAGCGCGGCTGCCCGGTTGGTGACGTATTCGTGCGACGTCCCGTGGAAGCCGTACCGGCGGATCCCGTGGTTGGTATAGAGCTCGTCGGGAACGGCGTAGCGCCAGGCGTGCTCCGGCAGGCTGCGGTGAAAGGCGGTGTCGAACACGGCAACCTGCGGCATGTTCGGCCACTTCCTGGTGATGGCCCGGATGCCCAGCACGTTCGCGGGGTTGTGCAGCGGCGCCAGCGGGTTCAGCCGCTCGATGGCGCGGGTGATCTCGTTGTCGATCAGCACGGGCTCGCCGAACCGCTCGCCGCCGTGCACCACCCGGTGCCCCACCGCGTCCAGTTGCCTCTCGCCCAGCACCTCGTGGATGGCCGCGTCCACCTGCTCAAGCGCCTCGGCATGGTCCGCCGGGCCCACCACCTCGCCGTCGCCCTGGCCGCCGTTGGACACGCCGATCCGCTCGATCAGCCCCTCGGTCAGGACACTGCCTTCGGCGACGTCGCGCACCTGGTACTTGAGCGAGGACGAGCCGGAGTTGATGACGAGCACGAGCATGGGGCCTCCTAAGCCTTGGCTGAAGAAACGGCGGACGGTTCGGCGGTGGACGGTTCCACCGGGGCGGCCAGGCTCTGCGCCTGGATGGCGGTGATGGCGACAGTGTTCACGATGTCCTCCACGGTGCAGCCGCGGGAGAGGTCGTTGACGGGCTTCCGCAGGCCCTGCAGGACAGGCCCGACGGCGACCGCCCCGGAACTCTGCTGCACCGCCTTGTACGTGTTGTTGCCGGTGTTCAGGTCCGGGAAGATGAACACCGTCGCCTGCCCGGCCACGGACGAGCCCGGCATCTTGGACTCGGCGATGGAGGCGTCCACGGCGGCGTCGTACTGGATCGGGCCTTCGACGGCGAGACCCGGGCGGCGCTCACGCACCAGGTCGGTGGCCTGCCGGACCTCCTCCACCGCAGACCCCGAGCCGGAACCACCGGTGGAGTAGGACAGCATGGCCACGCGGGGCTCCACCCCAAACTGGGAAGCGGTCTCCGCCGAGGCCAGCGCGATGTCCGCGAGCTGCTCCACATTCGGGTCCGGGTTCACCGCGCAGTCGCCGTAAACCAACACCCGGTCCGGCATGAGCATCAGGAACACCGAGGAGACGATCTTGACGCCCTGCCGGGTCTTCACGAACTCCAGGGCCGGGCGGATGGTGTGGGCCGTGGTGTGCGCGGCACCGGACACCATGCCGTCCACCACGCCCAGCTGGACCATCATGGTGCCGAAGTAACTTTCGTCCTGCATGACCTCCAGCGCCCGGGCCAGATCCACGCCCTTGTGGGCGCGGAACTCGGCGTACCTGGCGGCGAAGTCCTGGCCCAGCCCGGAGGTGGCCGGGTCCACGATGTTGATGCCGGAAAGGTCGATGCCCCGGCCGGCTGCGAGTTCCCGGACGTCCGCTTCCCGCCCCAGCAGCGTCAGGTCGCAGACGTCCCGGCGGTGCAGGATCTCGGCAGCCTTCAGGATCCGGATGTCTTTGCCCTCCGGCAGCACGATGTGCCGCCGCTGCGAGCGGGCCCGTTCGATGAGGTCGTGCAGGAACCGCAGCGGGGTCATCCGTTCGGCGCGGGGCAGGTGCAGGCGCTCGAGCATCTCGGCCTCGTCCACCTGCCGCGACCACAGGCCCAGCGCGGAGGCCACCTTGCGCCGGTGGCCGCTCCAGATTTCGCTGCGCACCTCGGACACGCGCCGCGCCGTGGTGTACGTGTCATCCTCCGTGGCGAACACCGGAAACGGCGCTGAGGCCAGCAGCGGATAGATGTTGGCGTCCGGGGCCAGGCCGCCGGTGAGGATCAGCCCGGACGGCACAGGGAACTCGGGCGAGAACGACGACGCCAGGCAGGCCACCATCACATCCGCCCGGTCGCCCGGCACGATCACCAGCGCGCCGTCGTCGAGCACGTTTAGAAAGTTGCCCACATTCATGGCGGCGACTTTGACGTCACGGACGTCGCGCTCCATGTCCGCGCGGCCGGCGATCTGGCGCAACGCCAGCGCCGTGCACACCTCGCCGGTGGTGGGCCGGGCGATGTCCTCCAGCTCCGGGAAGACGTACACCGGCCGGCCGGACGCGCCCGGCTTCACGGCGGCAATGATGGCCCCCACGTCCGCCGGGTCGGCGCGGTTCACCATCATGGCCAGCAGCGAGCACTTCTCGGCGGCGAGTTCCTTGCGGGCGACGTCGACGGCGGCCGCGGCTTCCGCCACGCTGCGCCCCTTGGCGCCCACCACCGCGACGATCGGCGCGGCGAGGTTGTTCGCCAGCCGGGCGTTGAGATCGAATTCGACGGCCGCGTCGTGGCCGGTGAGGTCCGTCCCCTCCACGATGATGACATCGCAGTGCCGGCCCATCTCGGCGAAGATCTCCACGCAGCGGGAGTCGATGTCCTCGCGCCGGCCCTCGGCGAGCAGGCCGCGGACCTCGGTGAACGTCAGCCCGCCGCGGCAGCGCTGGTCGTCCAGGTCGAAGCGGGACTTCATGAGTGCCACCATGGGATCCGCGCCGGCGTCGTCGCCATGGACCACGGGTTTGAAGAATCCGATCCGGTCCGCGTGCCGGTGGAGCGTGTCCGCCAGGCCCAGCGCTATGAGCGACTTCCCCGAACCCGGAGTGGTCGCGCTGACGTAAATCCCTTTGGCCATGATCTGTCCTCTGGTTGGAAGCTCCTGCGTGGAACGTGCTGCATTGGACGTGCCGGTGTTCTGACTGGACGCGCCGCGGCGGCCCTCCCCCATACTTTCACTTGTTGCCGCGCTTCCGGGAGCACACAATGGTGTTGATTGCCACGTCGGCGCACATTCGCCGTCCCGGACCCGGAGTGGGCCAGCGCCCCGGGACCGGCCCATCCGCAGCAAGCCTCCCGAGCTGCAGCCTCCCGAGCTGCAACCTCCCGAGCTGCATCGTTCCTGAACGATGGTGGTCCCGATGAACTCCGCTGGCCGCGCTTCCGATCCATCCGCCGCTTCGTCCGCCCGTCCGCTGCGCGGGCCCATTGCCGCCCGCCCGGTGGCCGCATTCCTCGTCATTGCGATCAGCCTGACATGGGCGGCGCTCATCCTGTCCATCGCGGTGCTCGGCAATGCGGTGCCCGGCATCCTCGCTGAGCTGCTCATCCTCCTGGGAACGGCCGTCCTGGTGACCCGGGCAGCCGACGGCAAGCCCGCTGTTCGGCACCTGTTCCGCCAAACCATGCGCTGGCGCGTCGGAGCGGGCTGGTACGTGGCGGCGGTCCTGGCCCTGCCCGCACTGAGCGTGCTCGTCGCGGCCGCCACCGGCACGTTCCATCAGCCCGCGGACGGGTGGGCCACGGTGGCGGGGTCATACCTGTTGAACACGCTGGTCGTTGGCGCCCTGCTGGGGAACATCTGGGAGGAGCTGGCATGGACGGGGGTGGTCCAGCGCCAGCTGATGGAGCGGCACGGCCTGGTGACCGGCAGCCTGCTCACCGCCATTCCCTTCGCACTCATCCACCTCCCGCTGGCCTTTGCGGACAAGGGCTTCGGCGCCACCGCGTGGCCCGACGCGGCGGTCTCGTGGGGTGTGCTGCTGGTCTTCGCGCCGCTGTTCCGGCTGCTTGTGGGCATCGCCTACCTTGGAACGGGCCAGAGCCTGCTGATCGTGGCCCTCCTCCACGCCTCGTTCAACGCCTCGGAGCAGTCGAAACTGGCAGTGTTCGACGGCGCGTGGCAGCAGATTGCCGCGGCCACCGTTTTGCTGGCGGTCCTGGCGCTGCTCCGGAAATTCCGCACACTGACGGCGGAGGCGGGTCATGGCGCAGCCGTCACCGGCTGAGCAGCCAGTGCCTGCCAGACGTGCATTGCACGCTGGCGGCGGGGACCGTCGTCGGTCCCGGAAGGAAGGGGCGCGGCACCGGACCGTATCGCCGCGCGGAACCGGAGCACGGCGCCGGACCGTGGGGCCGCGCAAGGCCATGGCCTGGCCCGCCGGCCACAGGCTCACGCTGTTCTTCGTTCTGGCCTTCGCGATTTCATGGCTGGTGTGGCCGCTGACGCTCCTGAACCCGAACAGCTCGCCCCTGATCCCGTTCGGGCCCGCCGTGGCCGCGGCGATCACCGCCTTCCTCGCCGGCGGCAAGGCCGAGCTGCTGCACCTGCTCCGGCAACTGGCGCGCTGGCGCGTGGCCGGCCGCTGGTACTTGGCCGCCGCGGGACTGCCCTGCCTCCTGGTGGCGGTGGCGACGGGCCTCACGGTGTCCGGCGGCGCGCCCGCACCGGAGCTCGGCCCGAACCCGGGCTGGTTCATGCTGCTCGGCACCTTCGCGTTCACGCTGGTGACCGTGGGCCTCTTCGAGGAGCTGGGCTGGCGCGGCTACGCTCTTCCGCTGCTGCAGCAGAACCGCCCGGCGCTGTCGGGGGCACTGCTCCTCGGGCTGGTGTGGGCGGCATGGCACCTGCCCGAGCTGCTGTCGGATCCCACCGGGCAGCGGCCGGCGCTGCCGTTCCTGCTGATGGTCCTGGCGCAGTCCGTTCTGCTGGCCTGGCTCTACAACAGCAGTGGCAGCATCCCCGTCTGCATGGTCTTCCACGCCGCGTTCAACACCTCCGGGGCCCTGGTCTTTCCCGCCCTGCTGGGGCCCGACTACCTCACTCTGTGGTGGACCGTGGCGCTCCTGCATGTCCTGGCAGCACTGGCGGTCATCGCCGTCGCCGGGCCCGCCAGGCTGGCACGCACCCTTGACACGACCCCCTCCGATGGGATTACCTAATGAACATTCGGTAAATAAAGCTGGAGGCAATGACGCATGGCTGAAACGGCAGTTCCCCGGGTAGCCCACCCCATCCTTGAGAACGACTACGCCTCGGAGTGGATGGGCATAGAAGTCCTTGCACTCAGCGACGGCCATGCAACCGTCCGGATGACCCTCCGGCAGGAAATGCTCAACGGCTTCGGCATGGCCCACGGCGGAATGATCTTCGCCTTCGCCGACTCCGCCTTCGCACTCGCCTGCAACCCCGCGTCGCCCGCCGACCCTGACAGCATCACCGTTGCTGCCGGCGTCGACATCAACTTCCTCAAGCCGGCCTATCAGGGCCAGGTGATCACCGCCGTCGCCGACCGCCGCTCAAGTGCGGGCCGCAGCGGCCTCTACGACATCCAGATCTTCGCTGCCGATCCCGGAGCCGAGCTCACCTCGGGCAAGCCCGGCGAACTCATCGCAGAGTTCCGCGGACGCAGCCGTACCATCCCCAAGAAGTAGGAAGCAGATCATGACCCTCCACGCCTCAGAACCCGCTGTCGCCGCTCCCGCCGCCACACCCGCCGATGCTGTGCTCGACCCCGAAGAGACCATGTCCCGGGACGAGCTGGAGGCGCTGCAGCTCCGCCGGCTCCAGCACACCGTCGCTTACGCCTACGACCGCGTTCCGCTGTACAAGCGCAAGTTCGACGACGCCGGCATCCACCCCTCGGACCTGCGTGAACTCGCCGACCTCGGCAACTTCCCCTTCACCACCAAGGAGGACCTGCGCCAGGAGTATCCGTTCGGGATGTTCGCCGTCCCGCAGAGCGAGGTGGCGCGCGTGCACGCGAGTTCGGGCACCACGGGCCGGCCCACCGTCGTCGGCTACACCAAGCAGGACCTGGCCGACTGGGCCAAACTGGTGGCGCGCTGCCTGCGCGCGTCCGGCGTCCGCCCCGGCATGAAGGTCCACAACGCCTACGGCTACGGACTGTTCACCGGCGGGCTGGGTGCCCACGCCGGCGCCGAGGCCCTGGGCTGCACCGTGATTCCGATGTCCGGCGGCCAGACCGAGCGCCAAATCCAGCTGATCCAGGACTTCCAGCCGGACGCCATCCTGGCCACCCCCACGTACCTGCTGACCATCGCCGATGCCATGGCCCACATGGGCATCGACCCCACGTCCACCTCGCTGAGGTACGCGGTGCTTGGCGCCGAGCCCTGGACGCAGGAGATGCGCCACGAGCTCGAGGTGACCATGGACATCAAGGCCTGTGACATCTACGGGCTCTCCGAGGTCATGGGCCCCGGCGTCGCGGGCGAATGCGTGGAGACCCAGGACGGCAGCCACATCTGGGAGGACCACTTCCGGCCGGAGATCATCGACCCCTTCAACCCGGCGCCGGGCCAGGAGAACGTGCTGGGCGACGGCGAGCACGGCGAACTGGTGTTCACCTCGCTCACCAAGGAAGCCCTGCCAATCATCCGCTACCGCACCAAGGACCTTACCCGCCTGCTTCCGGGCACCGCCCGCCCGGCACACCGCCGGATGGGACGCATCACCGGCCGCAGCGACGACATGATCATCCTCCGCGGCGTCAACCTCTTCCCGTCCCAGATCGAGGAAATCGCCCTTCGCATCCCGGAGCTCAGCCCGCACTTCCAGCTCGAGCTCACCCGGCCCGAGGGCCAGCGGATGGACCAGCTGACCGTAAAGATCGAGCGCCGTGACAATGTCACGGCCCAGGACAGCACGACGGCGGCCCGGACCCTGCGCGAGCAGATCAAGATCCACGTGGGTTCTTCGTGCACCGTGGATGTGGTGGAGCCCGGCTCGCTCGAGCGTTCCAACGGCAAGCTGCGCCGGATCTACGACCTGCGCCCGAAGGGATAGGCCGCCCTCCTCCGGGCACTGCAGGCCGGGATCCGTCCCAAGACGGGTCCCGGCCTGCACTTTCATGGGCGCTCTGGGTTCAGGGGCCGGTCACGGCGTGATCGACCAACCGAACATCATGGCGTGGTCCTCGTGGGCCAGGTTGTGGCAGTGCGCCACATACGGGCCCACGAAGTCCCGGAAGCCGCGGTAGACGATCACCGACTCACCCGGATCCAGCGCTGCCAGGTCTTCCTTGGAGACGTCGTCCGGGTGCCCCGAATCCGCGGCGCGGGTCACGTCCCTGCCATTGCGCATGACGGTCCGGTGCTCCTCCATGTGCAGGTGGAAGGGATGCACCCAGCCACCACCGCCGTTGCGGAGCTCCCAAAGGTTGAAGCTGCCCGTCTTCTGCTGGGCCAACGGCGTACGGCCGGCCCGGTTTGGGAGGCTCGCCGGCACCTTCGCCGGATCAAAGGGCTTGCCGTTGATCAGCCATTCGGTCTCCCCGCCCGCGCTGCCGCGCTTCACCTCGAAGATCAGCCGGTTGTCCAGCATGCTCTGCCAGTTGCCCGGCAGCGGCGGCAGGGGGCGGAGCGCCGTGGGGATCTTGCTGTCGTCCGGCGCCGTATCCCCGATCACGAACTTGAGCACCGGGACTCTGTACTTCGGATCAGGGAAGAACCGGGACGAGTTGCTCCACATGCGGCCGTTGGGCATCTTCATCACGTTGGTGAGGTAGACGACGTCGCCCTTGGTGGTGGGTGTTCCGTCCTGGTACTTCGTGAAGTCGATGATCACCTCGCGTCGCTTGGCCGGCCACAGCTCAAAGGAGTCGCGTTTGATCGGAACGGGCAACAGCCCGCCGTCGGACGCTATCTGGGTGAACTGCATGCACTGCTGCCCGTCCGGGATACGGTACTGGCCCTCCAGCTCGTCATCCTGATAGCCGAGCGACGCGGACGATTTGGGGCCCTGGGTGGAGCTCATCAGCTTGAACTCGTAGATCCTGGACACCGAGGCATCCAGGAACCGGAAGCGGTATTTGCGCCGCTTCACCTCCATGACCGGAGAAGCTGTGCCGTTCACCGTGAAGATATCGCCCACGAACCCGTGGCTGGGGAAGTGCTTGTAGAACGTCTTACCCCACCATTCCGGATGCGTGGCCGGGTTTTTGGCCGCCGGAAATTCGCCCTGGACGTCGTGGATGTCCTTGTGGATGGTCACGCCGTCATCCAGCCGGCAGTCGTAGAAGACCAGCGGGACGTCGTACTTCACGTCGAATGACCCGTCCGGATTGTTTGTCCGGACACCCGGCAGCCGGAGGCCCTGGCGTTCGTCGCCCATGTCCGTGCCGTTCTTCGGGTCATAGATTGGATAGATGCCCACCATGCCCTTGTAAACGTTCGAGCCGGTGTGGTCCATGGTGTGGTCGTGGAACCAGAAGAAGCTCTGCTTCTCCCGCTCGTCGCCGCCGGCGGGCCAGTTCAGGTACAGGTTGTCGACGAACATCCCCGGCCGGAAGCCAGGATGCTTCGGCCCGGCCACCATCGAGTAATGCGGATTGCCGTCGCTCTCCGGCGCCGTGTGGCCATTGTGCAGGTGGGTCAGGAAGGACAGGTCCGGCGACCCGAAGTCCTGGCGGTCCAGATTCATCGGATTCTCGTCCAGATGGTTTTCGAACCGGACCAGCACCGGCTTGCCGTACTCAGCGTTGATCATGGGCCCGGGAAACGTGCCGTTGAAGCCGTAGATGGTGCTGAGCGGAAGCGTGCGCTTGATGCCCGCCTCGATCCTTCTGCCGAAGGAGTCGAAAGACCGCGTCGGATTGCCGTCTGAGTCGATCGGCAGCACCTGCGACGTGGTGAATTTATGGGTCCGGAGCAGCACGTTGATCTTGTAGACAACGGGGTCCGGAAAGCCGATCCGACTTGGCCAGAGCTGGTGCTGCTCATTGCGCAGCGAGTTCTGCTGGCCCGGTCCGGGTCCGGGTGGATTGTTCCACGTGTCCACCACTGATTTCGGCACCGGGGCCAGCGCCTTCGGGATCGGCAGCGGGTCGCTGAACGGCGAAATGATCAACGGGCTGGTCGGGTATTTTTCAATGTAGAAGAGCTCATCACTCAGGGCCGTTGACGTGGCGGCGAATGCTCCGTCGGGCGACAGGAGTCCTCTTCGGGCCAGCAGCGGGCTGGCCCACGTGTGTGCTGCCGCAAGCGCCGCGCCGGCTCCACCGGCCGCACCCAGGCGTATCAGCGCCCGGCGTCTCAGCCCCTTGGTGTTTTCAGGTTCCTCAGACATAGTCCGCGCCTCCTTGGCATGGGGCATGTGCCAACTCCACTGCCCCGGTCGTCAACCCAATATGTTTGGTTATGAGACCGAATCCTGGCCGCGGGACCTCGTTGTCCCGTGAGCCGCTTTTCCTGCCGCTACTCCCCTGGCGAAAACTGTGGGGTCCGTACCTTGGGAAAATACTGATGGCCAAGCGTGCAAACCCTCCGAATAGGCGGTCTGGCGCCGTCCTGAATGCCCAGGTCCGCGTCACGAGCTGGCACTCCGGGGCGTGTTGTTTTCGCCTGTGCCGGGATTACCGAACGTTCATGAGAAAATAGCCCGTATGCCGAGTACAGCAGCCAGCACAGCAGCCCCCACCAAACGCGGCCGTCCGGGCTACGACCAGCAGTCCGTGCTGCTGATCGCCGTCGACGTCTTCAACCGCCACGGCTACGATGCCACGTCCATGGGCATCCTCGCCGAAAACCTGGGCATCTCCAAGTCGGCCATCTACCATCACGTGCCGTCCAAGGGGGACCTGCTGAAGCTCGCCCTGGACCATGCCCTCGGCGGGCTGGAGGCCATCCTGGACCAGCCGGGGGCCACCTCGGGTGCGGCGGACGCGCGGCTGGAGTTCGTGCTCCGCCAGACCATCGCCGTGCTGGTGGAGCGGCTGCCCTTCGTCACGCTGCTGCTGCGGCTGCGCGGCAACACGGACATCGAGCGCAACGCCATGGAACGCCGCCGCGCCTTCGACCACAAGGTTGCCGGGCTGATCTCCGCCGCCCGCGACGAGGGATCGCTGCGCCAGGACATCGACCCCCGCACCGTCACCCGGCTCCTGTTCGGAACCATCAACTCGATCGTTGAGTGGTACAAGCCGGGCGGTTCGCTCTCGCCGGAAAAGCTGGCCGACGACGTCATCACCATGGCGTTCGACGGCCTGCACGCCAAGCCCTGAGCCAGGCCCCCCGGGCCCCTCAACAATTGGGCGTTGACGCCGGGCGTCCGCGTGCCCACGCTGAAGGCATGGCCACGAAACTGTCGGAGCTGCTGTTCGGCGCATTTCCCGATCTGCGGTATCAGCCCACCTCCAAGAGGATCCGGGCAGGCATCGACGGAAGTCCCGTCGTCGACACCCAGGAAGCCCTCCTGGTCTGGGAACCGAAACGCGTCACCCCGGTGTACGCCGTCCCCGAGAAGGACCTGCTGGCACGGCTGGAGCCGCCCGCGCCCGGCGGGGACGGCAGGCCGGATGAGCTTCCCGTCCGGCTGTCGGCCGACGCCCCGCAGTCGCTGGACCCGCGGACCGGGTTCCGGCGGCATACGGCCGACGGCGAGGAGCTCGACGTCGTGGCGTCTGCGTTCACCGTGCCGCGGGCGGCGTTCCGGCCCTCCGATCCGGATCTCGAGGGGTACGTCATCCTGGACTTCGGCGCGTTCCACTGGCTTGAGGACCACGAGGAAATCATCGGCCACCCGCGGGACCCGTTCCACCGCGTGGACATCCGCGCCACGCTCCGGCACATCGAAGTAAAGCTCGACGGCGTGCGGCTGGCCGACACCGTCGGCGCCCACCTGCTGTACGAGACGCTGCTTCCCGTGCGGTACTACATCCCGCCCGAGGACGTCCGGCTGGACCTGCTGGAGGCGAGCCCGCACCGGACCGTCTGCCCCTACAAGGGTGAGGCCAGGTACTGGAGTTACCCTGAGTCCGCCAAGGGCAGGAACATCGCCTGGGCCTACGACTCGCGGTTCATCGATGCCCGGCAGATCCACGGGCTGGTCTGCTTCTTCAACGAGCGCGCCGACGTGATTGTGGACGGCGAGCCGCAGGAGCACCCGGTCTCCCCCTGGTCCTGACGCGTATCTCGCCTTTCACCGATTCCCCAAGACCCTCTCTCACCTTCCGCAGGGTTTCCCAAGACCCTCTCTCACCTTCCGCCGGGTTCCCCAAGACCCTCTCTCACCTTCCGCAGGGTATTTGGCAATGCGTCATCACACCCTGCCGGGTTTCCTGAAACGCGTCCTCATGGTGCCGGGCAGCGGGGAATTTCCCCCGATCTTTCGGGGATTTCCGGGCGTAAAATGACCCCCGTAGGAGGTGGCGAAATGACCCTAGCACTAAGAACAGCCACAACCATCCTGCCTGTCGATGATCCGGACCGCGCCCGCGGGTTCTACGCGGAAACGTTGGGCCTCCCACACCGTGGCAAGGCAGAGGATGGAAGCGATTTATTCGGCAACGCTGACGGCCCGATGCTGCAGCTGATGCCTGTGAAAGACGGAAAGCACTCCGAGCACACCACATTGAGTTTCGAGGTTACGGACATCGAACGGACCGTCCAGGACATGGAGTCCAAGGGCGTCCGTTTCCAGGACTACGACCTCCCTAATTTGAAGACCGATCACCACATCTGTACAACCGACGCCGAGAAATGCGCCTGGTTCATGGACACCGAAAACAACATTCTCTGCGTTCACGAGTCGCTCGGGACCCAGGCTGAATATCAGCTCTGATCCATCGCATCGTCGCAGGTTCCAAACCCTCCCTCACCTCGGTGAGAGAGGGTTGGTCTTGGGCAGCGAAAGGTGAGAGAGGGTCCGGGGAAACCCGGCAGGAAGTGAGAGAGGGTCCGGGGAAACCCGGCAGGAAGTGAGAGAGGGTTTGGTCTTGGGCAGCGAAAAGTGAGAGAGGGTCCGGGTTACTTCTCCACGAGGGTGAGGACGTCGTAGGTGGCCACGATTTCGTCGTTCTGGTTGGTCAGGACGGCGTCCCAGGCCACCTCGCCGTATTCGTCGGTTTCGCGCGGGGTGATCTTCTTGGCGGTCAGCGTCACCCGGATGGAATCGCCGGCGGCCACGGGGGTGATGAAGCGCAGGTTCTCCAGGCCGTAGTTGGCCAGGACCGGGCCCGGCGCAGGCTCCACGAACAGCCCCGCGGCCCAGCTCAGCAGCAGGTAGCCGTGAGCCACGATGCCCGGGAAGAACGGGTTGGCCTCGGCGGCCTCCTGGTTGGTGTGGGCGTAGAAGGTGTCGCCGGTCGAGTTCGCGAAGGCGGAGATGTCCTCGAGCGTCACCTGCCGCAGGTCCGAGCGGACGGCGTCACCGATGCGCAGGGTTTTCAGCGACTTGCGGAACGGGTGGGTGCCCTCGGTCTCCACGGTGAAGTTGCGGTCGGCCCCGGTGTGCCAGATCCCGGTCACGGCGGTCAGCATGTTGGGCGAGCCCTGGATGGCGGTGCGCTGCATGTGGTGCATCACCGAGCGGATGCCGCCCAGTTCCTCGCCGCCGCCGGCACGTCCCGGTCCGCCGTGGACCAGGTGCGGGACGGGAGAGCCGTGGCCTGTCGACGAACGCGCGTCCTCGCGGTTCAGCATGAGCACCCGGCCGTGGTGGGCCGCGATGCCGGTGACCAGTTCCTGTGCCACGGAGGGATCGTTGGTGCAGACGGAGGCGACCAGGGAGCCGCCGCCGCGGGCGGCGAGCCGGACGGCGTCGGGAATGTCCTTGTATCCGATCACCGAGGACACCGGGCCGAACGCCTCCAGCGAGTGGACCGGCTCTGCCTCCGCGTCAGCCCAGCTGAGCACGACGGGAGACATGAAGGCGCCGCCCTCGACAACGCCAGTGGCGCCGTCCGCGCTGGTGACCGACGGCGAATCGAGGGTTCCGTACGCGAGCTCGCCGCCGGCGTCGAGCATGGACTGCACGGCGGCCCGGACATCGGCGAGCTGTTCGAGGGAGGCGAGCGCACCCATGGTGACGCCCTCGGCCCGGGGATCGCCCAGAACCACGCGCTGATCCACCCGGGCGCCGATGGCGGAAACGACGGCGGGCACCAGCTCCTGCGGCACAATGGCGCGGCGGATCGCGGTGCACTTCTGACCGGCCTTGACCGTCATCTCGGTGACGACGGACTTGATGAAGGCGTCGAACTCCGGCGTACCGTCCACTGCGTCCGGGCCCAGGATGGCTGCGTTGAGCGAGTCGGTCTCGGACGTGAACCGCACCCCGCCCAGCACCACGTTCGGGTGCGACCTGAGGGACTGCGAGGTGGACGCCGAGCCCGTGAAGGCCACGAGGTCGCGGTAGTCCAGCACATCCAGCAGACCGCGGACCGAGCCGGAAATCAGCTGCAGCGAACCCTTGGGCAGGATGTTGGATTCGATGATGGCCTTGACCACGGCCGCCGCGACGTAGCCCGTGGGGGTGGCCGGCTTGACGATGGTGGGGACGCCGGCGAGGAACGCGGGGGCGAGCTTCTCCAGCATGCCCCAGACCGGGAAGTTGAAGGCGTTGATCTGCACGGCGACGCCGGGGATGCGGGTGTAGATGTGCTCGCCGGCAAACGATCCGTCCTTGGACAGCACCTCCATGGGGCCGTCCACCACCACCTGGGCGTTGGGCAGCTCGCGCCGGCCCTTGGAACCGAACGTGAACAGCACGCCGATGCCCCCGTCGACGTCGATCATCGAGTCGATCTTGGTGGCGCCGGTCTGCGCGGAGAACGCGTAGAAATGCTCGCGGCGGGCGTTCAGGTACTGCGCGAGTTCCTTGAGCTTGAGGGCACGCTGGTGGAAGGTCAGCCTGCCGAGTTCGGCCTGGCCGGTGGTGCGGCCGTAATCCACGACGGCGGCCAGGTCCAGTCCGTCGGTGCTCACCTTGGCCAGGATCTCCCCCGTGCTGGCGTCCCGGACCGCGACAGCGGAAGCTGCCGAGCCGGCGTCGGGAGTCCACCAGGAATCCCGCACGAAACTGGGGACGGTTTCCACGGTGTCCAGGGTGGCTTCGGGGGCTGTGGCGGTGGTGGTCATCGTTGACGGGTCCTTCCAAAGGGGGACAAATCTGATCCGGCCAGAACATTACTGACCGTCCGTTCGGTAATATGTCTACAGTACATGAATGTGCCCCGCTGCACACTAGCGGCACCGCACACTACCCAAGGAGAGCCATGAAGCCCGACGCCCCCGACGCAGAACTGACGGACCTGTGGAAGATCACCCTCGGCGAGCTCGACGAGAAGATGGGCGTGAAGATCGTCGAGGAGTCCGTCGAGCGCGTCGTGGCCACCATGCCGGTGGAGGGGAACCGGCAGTCGTTCGGCCTGCTGCACGGCGGCGCCTCGCTGGCCGTGGGGGAGGCGGTGGGTTCGTGGGCCGCGGTGATCCACGCCAGCACCCTTGGCAAGACCGCCGTCGGCGTCGATGTCTCCGCCACGCACCACCGGTCCGCACGGAGCGGGCTCATCACCATCACGGCCACACCCATCCACCTCGGCGGCACCCTGACCACCCACGAAGTGCTGATCACCAATGAGGCGGGTCAGCGGCTGTGCACGCTGCGGATCACCAACATGCTGCTCGCCCCGAGGGCCTGACGCCCTCCGGACCGCCTTCCGCCGGACTGCCTCCCCGGACAGCCGCCATCCAGCAGCCGCCCCGGTTAGGCTGATCTGGTGACCGAGCTTGCCAGCCTGACGCCCACCCTGATCGCGGTGGGCCTCCTGATGGCGCTGACGGCCGCCGTCCTCAAAGGATTCCGGGTTCCGCACGCTTTCGCGCCGGCCCTCGCCATCCTCCGCGGCGCCGCCCAACTCGCCGCCGTCAGCCTGATCCTCGGCGCTGTGATCGCCAGCGCCGAATGGGTGGCCGTGGCGCTGGGCGTCATGTTCACCGTGGCCGCCGTGACCGCCGCACTCCGCCTCGCCTGGTCCTGGCGGCACCTTGCCGTTGTGGCCGGCTCGATGGCCGCCGGCATCCTCGCCGCACTGGTCATCGTGTTCGGCACCGGAGCCATCGAGTTCACCTCCCGCTACGCGCTGGCGATCGGCGGGATCGTCGTCGGCAATTCCATGGCGATTGCCGGGCTCGCGGGCCGCAGGTTCAACGAGTCCGTGATCGACCGCTGGGACCAGGTGGAGGGCTGGCTCGCGCTGGGCGCCACTCCGAGGCAGGCCACCCGTGAGATGGCCCGCGGCGCCGTGTACTCCGCGCTCATTCCGACCGTAGACCAGACCAAGACGACGGGCCTGGTGACGCTGCCGGGCGCCTTCGTCGGGGCGATCTTCGGCGGCCTTTCACCCCTGGAGGCGGGCCGGTTCCAGATCGTGGTGCTGGCCTCGATCATGGCCGCGGGATCGGTCACCGCCATCCTGCTCATCAGCCTGCTGGCCCCCGTCCGCCTACGCCCGGCACCGCTCCCCTAGGCGGCTCCCCTCCTGAGTACGACGGCGGCCCTCCCCCGGGTGCCACCGCCCGCCTTCGAACCCGGCACCCGTTCCGTTGACATTACGCCGGGCGCTTTATACTCTGGCCGCTCCGGACCAGAGGCAGCGGCACTCCTGGGCCGGGCCCTACTGTCCCGCCTCCCGGCAGGTGCAATCATGAGCACACGTTCCACCAGGGCCGCCGCCGCACTGGCGGCTGTCCTCTTGCCGGTGCTGCTGGCGGGCTGCGTCTCGGCGGCGAACCCCACAACGCCGTCCACGCACTACTACGTGAGCGCGGTGGGAAGCGACACCAACTCCGGGACATCCCCCGATTCGCCCTGGCAGTCGCTGCAGAAAATCAACGACACGGCCTTTAAACCCGGCGATTCCATCAATTTCCGCAGGGGTGACGAGTGGATCGGCAACGTCGTTTTGGACGAAAGCGGAACCCCGACGTCGGCCATCAAACTGAACGGCTACGGAAACGGGCCCCTGCCCACCATCACCAGCGGAGAGGGCGGAAACTGCTTCCGGCTGGACGGCAGCTACATCGAGGTGGACGGGCTGCGGGCCACCAACTGCGGGTACGCGGGCTACAACGTCTACGGCGACCACGTGGTGGTGAAAAATTCCGAGGCCTCGGACAACACCGCCGGAATCAAGGTGGGCACGGGCTCTGACTTCGGCAACTACACCAACAATGTCCTGACGGACAACAACGTCATGAACGTCAACACCCCGGGAACCAAATGCGGCACTCCGGAGGCGGCCAACTGCACCGACGACTCCGGCGCATTCGGCGTACTGATCAACGGCAACGACAACGAATTCTCCGGCAACACCGTCACCGGCTCCACCGCATCCTCCTACGACTTCAGCCGGGACGGAAGCGCCTTCGAGATCTACAACGGCAGCCGCAACAACATCCACCACAACAAAGCCATCGACAACAACGTGTTCTCAGAGATCGGGCGCTCCGACGGGGCAGCCGACGGGAACGTCTTCCGCTACAACCTCATCCGTTCCTCCTGCGGCGCGGAATGCGCCGAAGCCGCAGGCCTGATCATCCGCGGCCCGGACACGAAGTTCGGCCCCACGAACGGCACGATCTTCGAGTTCAACACCGTGTGGCTGGACGGCAGCCACTCCCGCGGCGTGGTCTGCCACGCGAACTGCCCCTCCTCCACCGTCATCCGCGCCAACATCCTCGTCGCCGTCCGGGACGCCCTCTGGCTGGACGGATCGGGCTGGACCGAACAGGCCAACGTGGTCAACGGCCCCAGCAACGTCCCGCTGGACAACAGTTCGACCACGGCTCCCGCGGAGCTCGTCAATCCCCCTGACGACCTCCACCTCACCGGCGCCAGCCCGGCAATCGACCGGGCCGGCAGCAGCCCGTCCGGAGTGGACCTGGACCAGGCCTCCGTACCGCAGAACGGTCAATGCGCCGGGCCCGGACAGTCCGACGCCGGCGCCTACGAATACAAGCCGTCCAACTGTTAGCGCGGGGCAGGTCAGCCCTTCCGCGCGTCGCAGCGCAGGAAGATAATCAGGTATCCGCTCTGCACACCAATGGAGGTGGTGGATGTGTCTGTGTACACAATGGGTATCTGGCTCGTGAAGCCGGGGCGCGAGGACGAGTTCGTGAAGGCCTGGAAGGACATGGCCGACAAAACCCACAAGGATTATCCGGGCGGCCGGGGCCTCCTGATGCGAGACCGAGATGTCCCCAACCGCTTCATCAGTACCGGGCCGTGGGCGTCCCTCGAGCAGGTGGAACAGTGGCGGTCATCGGCTGCGTTCACCGAGGGCCTGGCGTCGATCCGTGACATCATCGAGCACTTCGAGCCGCACACGCTGGACGAAGCCGCCACCATCGGCTGAGCCTGTCTTCGCCGCGGGCCTAACGCCTGCCGCGGCGGCGCACGGCTACCAGCAATACGACACCGAGCAGCAAAGCTGTCCCCGCCCCGGCAACGGCGACGGTCAGGCCCGATATGCCCGTGTCGGCAAGCATCGGCGGCACCGTGTTCGGGTCCGGGGCTGCAGCACCGTCGGGCCCTCCGGCAGCGGCGGGGCCGGCGGCGGCAGGAAGCACGGCCACCACGGACGGCTCCGGCGCCGGGGTCAGCACCGCGGGCCCGCCCTGTGCGGCCGGCGGGGACGCAGCCGGCGACCCGGCGGGGTCGGGGGTGCCGGCGGGGTCTGAGGTGCCGGCGTCGGAATCTCCGGGCGTCTGCGCCGGGGCTGTGCTGAATGTGCCCGGTTCCGAGCGGCTGAACCCGTTCACCGTCTGCGCGGTGAACTCCGTGGCGGAGCCGGGCGCGCTGAACGACCAATTGCCGGCGGCGTCGACCTCCACGTCGAATGGTTCGCTGCCCGGGAACGTGATCCGGACACGGGTTCCGGCCGGAACATCGGTGGCCGGGGCAGTGGCCAGCCGGCCGGTGATCCGCTGACCCGAAGCGATCGGTCCTGCCGGAAGTGAGCCAGCCAGGACCGGCTTGTTCAGGAAGACCCTGAGCTGCACGCCCGGGAGGACTGACATCGAATCCTGCAGCGTGGCCGCGACAGCGAAGTTCTCGGCGGAGTCGCTGGAGTTGCCCGCTGAGTGCGTGCCCACGGCGTAGTTTCCGCTGATCCACGGCCCGCCGGAATCACCACCGCTGGATTGGACGGACGTGGAGAGGAAGCCGCTGAAGGACCGCAGGTCGGCCGGGTCCCCCGAGCCGCCGCCCACGATGTAAATCCCCACCTCATCCACGGTGCCGCACGACCAACCGGCGGTCCGCCCGGAACGGCAGACGGACTGTCCCACAAATGGCGACGTCATGCCCACGATCTTCACGGAACCTGTCCCGAGTCTGGCGGGGTCCTGCCAGGTGGTGGTGGCCGGCAGCGGATCGAGGTCCGGCCGGATGGACCCGATGACAGCGATGTCGTTCCCCGGCGTGCCCGGATTCTCCGGGTCCGCGACCGTCGAGTTCCCGGGCCCGCCGAACTGGCTGAAGCCGAAAGTCCCGAGTACGCCGGTGACCGCATTGTCGGCCGCGAATCCGCCAGCGGGATCCCCTGCCGGCAGGGTCACCTCGGCGAGCCGTGCGGCGCCGTCGTCGGCACAGTGGCCAGCGGTGAGGACCAAGGGCTTGCCGTCGGGGCTGAACGCGCTGAAGCCGGCGGAACAGACCACTCCGCCGTCGATCCGGTACCCCTGTCCGCCGAAAAAGTCCTCCTCCGGAGCCAGCGGTTCGCCGGATTCGAGGACCACGTTGGCATACTGCTCCACGAATTCCGACGGCGACAGTCGCCCGCCGCTCACCACGCCGGCCGGAGCCGGAGCCTGGCTGGCCGTGGGATCGGCAGCGTCTGCTTGGGGCTCGTTTACCCCGCCGGTTCGGACGATGAACTTGCCGTCCGCCTCCGCCACAGCCTGGAGCCCAGTCGGCCCCACTTCGCGGAGGTACGCCTGGTAGAGCTGCCGGACGCTCGCGGCACGAAGGTCCTTCGCGGGTTGCCGGGCCGCCGTGTTTCCGGCCGCGGGCTCCGGGGAAGCGAGCACAAACTCCTGGCGGGCCGCGGAGTCGGCCGCGTTGAGTGCATCGACAGCCCTGGCCAGGCCGGGGCCGGTACCTGAAACCACGATCTTGCCGCCGTGCAGCATGATTCCGTCGAAGCCAGAGACCTCGCGGAGCGTGTCCAGGGCGGCCGCCGCACGCTTGCCCTGCTCCCCTGCCGCGTTGAATTCCTCAAGCGTCATGCCCAGGTCGCGCAAAACGGCTTCGGCAAGGCCCGCCTCTGTTGCGCCGGCGGCCGCTGTACCGGCGGCCGGTGTGCGAGCCGTCGATGTGCCTGCAGCCGGGCCTCCCGGATCCGCAGCCGGGGACGGCACCGCCGGCGGGGCGACAGCTCCGCCGGCCTCCGCCGTCGTCGTGCTTTCCAAGGCAGCGTAGGCGGGCGCTGACGCGAGCGGGGCGCCCAGCGCCACCGCGGCCGACAGGGCGAGTGCGCGCCGGAGTGCCCGGGCGGGTGCGGGGGAAGTCACAGGGCCACCCTGGCGCCGAGCGCGGCCAGCACCGCTTCCAGCTCCGGCTCGGTGACGCCGTTGCAGAGCAGGTATTCGCGGGTGTTCAACCCCCGCACGAAGTCCAGAACCTTGGCGCCGCGGGTCTCCAGGAGCGGGGCAAGGGTTTCTTCGTCGAGGTAGCGTTCGTGCGGATGGGGCGGCCACATGGTCCGGTGGCGTTCGTTGATGCTGCGCATGGCGGCCTGGTAGCTGGCCACGATCTCGGCGTCGCTGGCCCCGGCAAGGTCCTGGAGCATGGCGGCGATCATGCCGCTGCGGTCCCTGCCTGCCGAGCAGTGGATCACCACGCCGCCCGGTGCGGCGGCCACGGCCTTGAACACGGCGGCGAGCCTGTCAGGAAAGAGGCGGGCGTTGGCGGCATAGTGTGCGGGGTCGTTCAGGTAGGGGTCGCACAGGGCCTTGAACTCAGGGTTCTCCCGATCCTCGGTGGGTGCCAGGACGACGTCGAACACGGCGAGTGCCGCGCCCACGTCCGGATCGCTGGGCCGGCGCTGCCGTTCGCCGGAGTTCCGGAGGTCAATAATCGTGCGGATGCCGTCGCGGTAGGCTTCCTTCCAACCTGCCTCGGTGAGCCATTCCCGCCGCCCCATCCGGTAAACGGAGCCAGCCACGAGCCACGCGTTCACCGCCCCGTCCCAGCTGACCTGTCCCCTCGCGTTCACGGAGCCAGCTAACCACACCTGCCCCTGCAGCCGCACGCATTGACGGCGGGCGTACCCTTGGACAATACCTTTGGACACCAGGGGCGCCGCTCCATGGTCTGAGCGAATATGGGGATTCAGATGACAGCCAGACAGCCTTTGCGACAGCGGATTGCCCGCCTCACCGGTGTCCTCGCGGCGCTGGCCATCGCCGGCGTGACCGCCGCGCCGGCGTCCGCGGACCGGTTCGATTCCTACGTGGCGCTGGGCGATTCCTACGCCGCCGGCCAGGGCGCCGGACCGTACGCGGACGCCTGCCTGCGGAGCGGCCACAGCTACCCGGTGCTGCTGGACGCGGCGCGCAAGATCGGCCTGACCGGGAATGCGGCGTGCAGTGGAGCCACCACCAGCACCGTCCGGGCGGAGCAGATCCCCGCGCTGAGCAAGAAGGTGGACCTGGTGACCGTCACCGCCGGCGGCAACGACCTGGACTCCATCGGCGCGCTGGTGATCTGTTCGCAGGACTCCGGCGCGGCGTGCACCGCCGCCCTGGCCCAGCGGGCCGCCGTCCTGCAGACCGCGCTGACCAACCCGGCGGCGAGCCCGTTCTTCCAGGATCTTCTGGCCATGCTGAACGACGTCAAGTCAAAGGCACCGCGTGCTGACATCTACGTGACCGGGTATCCCCTGCTGTTCGAGCCGGGCGCCGGGCCCGCTGCTGATCCGATCAACGGGCTGACGCAGCAGCTGAACGCGGTCATTGCCAAGGCAGCCCGGCAGGCGGACGGCGGCCGCGCGAAGGTCGAATACGTCGATGTGGCGCGCGCGTTCTCCGGCCACGGAATTGGGTCCGCGGAGCCGTGGATCGTGGGGCTGCCGCCGATCTGCACCGCTTCCGCCACCTGCGGCAGCCAGACCGCCGATATCTTCCACCCGACGGCCGACGGCTACGCCAAGGGGTACGCCGCCTCCATCCGGGCGGCGATCGACTAGGCGGCGGCCAACACCGTGTGCCCGGCGCCGCGCGTGGCTAGGCTGGTGTCATGATCACAGTGTCGGGCACTGTCGCTTCATCCCTGCCGGCGCGGACTGCGTTCGCCTACCTGTCTGCCTTCGAGCACACCAGCGACTGGGACCCTGGCACAGC
Organism: Arthrobacter sp. NPDC057013; assembly: GCF_042674585.1. NCBI lineage: Bacteria > Bacillati > Actinomycetota > Actinomycetes > Micrococcales > Micrococcaceae > Arthrobacter > Arthrobacter sp. NPDC057013. Next base: position 109,881 of record NZ_JBHUSE010000001.1, on the reverse strand, counting down.
GGTCATGGACAAGCTGACCGAGGGGCCTGTCGCCGTCGGCCACCGCTACCATGCCGAGGCCGTGTTCCGTGGCAGGCGCCAGCCCATCGAGTACGAGGTCATCGAACTGTTCGACAACCACATCAAGCTCCGGGGCGAACACCGGAACCTCGTGGCCTTTGATTCGATCGACGTGCGGTCGCTCAGCTCCGGTTCCGAGATCCTGTACACGGCCCAGTTCAGCATCAACTGGCCCTATAAGCTGCTGCAGCCGTTCCTCACTCCACAGTTCAAGAAGCTGCGCGACCCTGCCCTGAACGGGCTGCGGCAGAAACTCGAGTCGCTGTAGCCCGCCAGCCGCAAATCCAGCAAAGGAGGACCCCGTGAGCAGCCAGAACCCCGATCCCCTTGAAGACCACCTCACCGGGCTGGAACCGGGCGGCGGAGTGCCGCCCGGGGAAACACCGCCCGCTGAAAGCTCCACCGGAGGACCGCAGGGGCACGACGAGGGAGGACCGCCACGTGGGACCCAGGTGGCGGTGCTGGTCCTCATCGGAATCGTGGTGCTGCTGTGCCTGCTGTTCTTCGTCGGCTATATCGTCGGCCTTCTATAGCACGCTCTCCTGTAAGCGCGCCGGTCCGCTGAAGGCTCGCCTGCGGGCAGTCAGGCGTGCCCCGCGGGTCAGTCAGCCCAGTCGAAGAAGCCCTTGCCGGTCTTGCGTCCCAGTTCGCCGCGGGCCACCTTGTCCCGCAGGATCTGCGGCGGCGCGAAGCGCTCCCCCAGCGTCGAGTGCAGGTATTCGGCGATGCCGAGGCGGACGTCCAGGCCCACAATGTCGGTGGTCTTCAGCGGTCCGGTGGGGTGCCTGTAGCCCAGCACCATGGCCGCGTCGATGTCCTCCGCGGAGGCCACTCCCTCCTCCACCATGCGCATCGCCTCCAGCGCGATCGCCACGCCCAGCCGCGAGGACGCGAACCCCGGGGCGTCATTGACGACGACGGCGGTTTTGCCGAGCGCTTCCGTCCAGCCTTTCGCCTGGGCCGCCAGCTCGGGCGACGTCTCTTTGGCCACGACGACCTCGATCAGGGTGGATGCGGGCACGGGATTGAAAAAGTGCAGCCCAACGAAGCTGGCCGGCCGCTGCAGTTGGGCGGCAAGGTCTGTGACCGAGAGCGAGGACGTGTTCGAGGCCAGGAACGCGTCAGGTGCCAGTTGCGCCTCGACTGCCTTCAGGGCGCTGACCTTCAGCCCGAAGTCCTCCGGAACGGCCTCCACCACGAGGCCGCAGCCGGCGAATGCGGAGTAGTCGGTGGACGTGCTGAACCGGACCAGGACTTCCTCCGGGGTTCCGTCCAGGGCGCCGCGGGATGCGGACTTGGCCACGGCCTCGGTGACCCGGGTGCGGGCGCCGGCGGCAGCATCGTCGTCGCGCTCCACCACCACCACGGTGGCACCCTTGATGAGGAATGCGTGGGCGATTCCTGCGCCCATCCGGCCGCCGCCGAGGACTCCGACGTGCTGGGGAATGGCGGTCATGGTTTGGTCCCGTCTGTGATGGTGTTCTTCTTGCCTGGGTTCTTCCTGTCCAGGAAGGCCTGCATCCGGTCGAACTTGGCCTGCGACTCGAACAGGAGTCCCTGCGCCAGCTGGTCGATCAGCGGGTGCGCCTCCGCCGGGGCGTGGAACACCGACTTGGTGATCCGGACGGCCAGCGGGTCCTGCCGGGCGATGCGGTCGGCCAGCCGGTGGGCGGCATCCATGAGCTCGGCAGGCTCGTGGAGTTCGGTGACCAGATTGACGGCGAGGGCCTCCTCGGCCTTCAGCACCCGGCCGGCCAGCAGGATTTCCTTGGCCACGGGCTCCCCCACGAGTTCCTTCAGCCGCCAGCTGGCACCGGCGGCGGCCAGGATGCCGAGGCCGGTTTCCGGGTTGCCGATCCGAATGGCCGGGGTGCCGATCCGGAAGTCGGCAGCGTACGCCAGCTCGGCGCCGCCGCCCAGGCAGTAGCCGTCCAGCGCGGCGATCACCGGCATGGGCAGCTTGGCGATCCGCACAAAGATGGTGGAGTTGATGCCCTGCAGTGCGTCGTCGCGGCGCCGTTCCCGCAGCTGGGCGATGTCCGCGCCGGAGGCAAAAACTCCCTCCGTGCCGGCAATGATCAGGACTTTCGGGGTCTTCTCCAGCTCGGCGCACACGGCATGGAGCTCGTCCACCATCTGCTGGTCGATCGCATTCCGGACTTCGGGGCGGTTGAGGAGCACCACCACTCTGTCCCCGCGCTCCTCGACCAGGAGGGTGCTGAACTCCTGGGCGCCCAAGTGTCCGTTCGCGCTGTCCTGGGCCGTTTTGTCCTGGTTCGTGCTGTCCTGGTTCGCGTTCTCCTGCCCCGGCACTAGACGCGCTCCAGCAGCATGGCCGTGCCCTGGCCCACGCCGATGCACATGGTGGCCAGGCCGATCCGCGCGTCTTCCCGCTCCATCCGGCCCAGCAGGGTGATGGCGATCCGGGAGCCGCTGGAACCCAGCGGATGCCCCAAAGCGATGGCACCGCCGTCGTTGTTCACAATGTCCGGGTCCAGCCCAAGGCGCCGGACGCTCGCCAGGGACTGGGTGGCAAACGCTTCATTGAGTTCGACGGCACCAATTTCACCGACGCTGAGCCCGCTCCGCTTGAGGACTTTCTGGGTTGCCGGGACCGGGCCGATGCCCATGATTTCCGGCTCGCAGCCGGCGGAGGCGCCGTCGATGATGCGGGCGCGCGGCGTGAGGCCCAGCCGCTGGATTGCGGCTTCGGAGGCCACGATGATGGCGGAGGCGCCGTCGTTGAGGGAGGACGAGTTGCCGGCTGTGACCACCGAGCCGCCGGGCACGACGGGGCGGAGGCCTGCCAGCACGTCCATGGAGGTTCCCGCGCGGGGCCCCTCATCGGTGTCCACCACCGTCTCGGACTTGCGGGTCTTGACCGTCACCGGAACGATCTCGTCCTTGAAGCGGCCCGCCTCGATGGCTGCGAGCGCCCGTTCGTGGGAGCGGACGGCGAAGGCGTCGGCGTCCTCGCGGGAGATGTTGTCCACGCGGCCTACTTCCTCGGCGGTTTCCGGCATGGAGAACGTCATTTTGCCCCCGCGGGACAGCTCGCCCTTCGTGAACAGCGGGTTCACGAAGCGCCAGCCGATGGAGGTGTCGAAGATGTCTCCGGGCTTCGCGAAGGCCGTCCGCGGTTTCTCCTGGACCCACGGGGCACGGCTCATGGACTCCACGCCGCCGGCCACAACGATGTCCGCGGCCCCGGACTTGATCATCTGGCTGGCCATGATGATGGCGCTCAGGCCGGAGGAGCAGAGCCGGTTCACGGTGATGCCCGGGATGTGCAACGGAAGGCCGGCCAGGATGGTGGCCATGCGCGCCACGTTCCGGTTCTCCTCACCGGCGCCGTTGGCGTTGCCGAGAATGACCTCGTCGATCGCGTCCGGATCAACGCCCGCCCGGGCCACGGCCTCGCGCACCACCAGGGCGGCCAGATCATCGGGCCGGACCGCCGAGAGCGCCCCGCCGTATCGTCCTACCGGGGTGCGGGCACCGCCAACCAGAAAAGCCTCGACCATGAGAACATCCTTTTCGCAGAAGCTGGGCGGTCGGAAGCGAATAAATTACCGACCGTTCGTTCTATAAAGATTACACGGTGCGGGCAACCGGTCAACGGGACGGGAGTTTTTGTGCAATTTTTGGCAGGTTGGGTGGCAGGAATGGGGGACAAATAGTAAAAAAAAAAGCAACACCCCAAAAGACGGGGGACGCCGACG